>NZ_JAAZUH010000001.1:0-618812 GCF_013185915.1 Stenotrophomonas bentonitica
ACGAGGTGCCGGCCACACAGCCGGCAGCCAAGCCAGAGTCCGATCCGATGCGGCCACGACCCCGCAGGGCTGCGCTCGGCCCTGTGCCGGGATTCGGTGAGAAATGGCTACGCACTGAGCCGCTGCGCGGCCCCGCGATGTCGAAAACCCACGCATGAACCCCCGATCTGTGCCCGATCTGTGCCCAAAGCGGCGCTTGCGCGGCCGCTTCCTACCCGCCAGACTCGCCAAAAAAGGGCGGTTGAACTTCCTATACCCACCTCTGGTGGGCAAAACCAACAAAGCTCGATAAATCCGCTGCCGTTTACTAGGGCCTGTTAACACATCCTCAGTCCATCAGCGACGAGCACGAAGCTGATGAAGCCCAGGAACATGAGGTCGAGTTTCTCGAACCGCGAGAAGATACGGCGATAGCCTTTGAGTCGACGGAACAACCGCTCCACCTCATTGCGGCGCTTGTACATCTCGCGGTCGTAGTCCCACGGTTCGATCCGCGTCTTCATTGGTGGCACCACCGGAATGAAACCCAGATCCAGTGCCAGCTGCCGTGTCTCGTTGCCTTCGTAGGCACGGTCCATCAACAAATGCACCGGTCTGCTGGTCGGCCCAAGACTGCTGAGCAGGCGCCGGCCTTCGGGTGCGTCGTGCGCCTGCCCAGGCGAGAGGCAAAACGTCACGGCCGTTCGAGCATCCGCGGCAACCATATGAATCTTGGTGTTCCATCCGCCTCGGGACTTTCCGATGGACTGCGGACTTTTTTTTAGTGCCCCTGTGCCGTCGGGATGGACCTTGATGCTTGTGGAGTCCAGCGAGACGGCTTCGATCCTGATACGCACGACTTGCGCACGCTGCAACTCCTCGAACATGCGATCCAGGACGCCAGCTTTGGTCCAGCGATTCATGCGCGTGTAAATCGTGTGCCAGTTGCCGAAGCGTTTGGGCAGTCCGCGCCACTTGCAACCATGTTCGGCCACATAGAGGATCGCATTGACCACCTGCAGATTGCTCAGGCTGACGTTGCCACGCTGCCTGGGCAGGCAGTGTTCAATGGTAGCGAATTGTTCGGGCGTGATCTCCATGTCGGAGATTTTCTGGCGCAATCGTCGCCGTCGCCATTAGTGTTAACACGCCCTAATGAAGCAGTCGGACCCAGTAACCCGGGGTGCAACGGCCGAACTGATTGACGAGCTGAGCTGCGGCATCACGCTTAGTCCCGAACCGACGCGCGTGGCAACGGAAGTGGCGCATTTCCTCCATGCGAATGTTGGGCACAGCGTTCATCCATTGGAACACTTGGTCTGGACCAAGGTCCCGTACATCCTGGGTGTCCAGCATCCAGTGGCCACAGCCTTCCCAGAGGATGAGCGACTCGTCATTCAGAAGGCGTTCTTCGACCACCTCTGGGAGGTTTCTTTATCGACGATGGTTGAGACCATCGGGGACGCTTGGCCGCCCGCCTCGCCATTCGTCGACATTGCCGATCGGCTGAATCGTGACAACGCGGCGCACGCTCCGTCGATGAAGAGCTTCGCGCAGGTCTATCGCGACGAGATTAATGGTGTCTTGGAACTCGCAGCTCCGATCGCCGCCGAGGTGCTGCACGACATGGCCGTGAAGTCGCTCGGCCTCGGCATCCAACCTTCAGCAGATGAGCGGGAAGGAATCACGAGGCAGTGTCTCGGCTTGCTACGGGCAGCAGTCCGGAAGCCAGTCGGTCGGCGTGCTCTGCGCACGCTGCAAGTTGGTGCTCTGTTGCATGCGGCGCTACGCTGGAATCGCACGCAGAAGCTGAATGCCAACGACATATTCGACTTTCATCATGCCGGCGCTGCGTTAGGCTACTGCGATGTCCTTTTGACGGACGGGCCTATGCACACGCTTCTGACGCAGCGGCACTTGAGCATCGAACGCGATTTCCCGTGCCGGGTCATGTCTTCCGTTGAAGAGGCAGCCACTTGGGTTCGGCATCGCATCGCATGATGGGTCGAAAGAAGCTCTCGTATGCGGAATCACAGCGCGAGGCGAGAGGATGAAGTTCGGCCCCTTGTTCGGTATGATTAAAGCTGATTGATGATGAGCCGATGCCGCGCAAACCCGCGCCAGGAAAGGGCGTGTTTCCCTGACGGTAAAAGCGGCGGTATGGGCCTATGTCGATCAAAGCCAAACCCTTTAACCACGCGGACTTGCGTGGCTTGTTGATGATCGAGTGGGAATAAGAAAAGGACCTTTGGGGCCTATCGCGTGCGTTCGTGAAGTGAGCTTGGTTGGGGGCGTCGACGGTAGACGTCTCCAGCTCGGACAGAATTTGTACGAGTAGAGGATAGCAAGTGACGCCCATTGTTCGGCCCCCCTGTCCGTCGTTCATGACACCATTTCTCGCGGATGCAGTACCCGATTCATTGTTTGACAGGCGCACGAGAGGAACTCACGAGCTCCCCGTGGGCCTCCAGAAAATCTTGGGTGCCCGGTACAGGGAGTTCCGCGACATCCTCAGTATTGTTTTCGTCGGGCAGTGCTGCTATTGCGAATCACCTCTAGGCGTTATTGCGGAGGGTGAAATAGAACTCTTTCGCCCCCGACGGACCAGCGACTCAAGCCCGAGCAGCCCCGCTGTGTATTCGCATCTTGCTGCCGACTGGCGCAACTTGTACCTCGCTTGCCCCACATGCAATCGCAACAAAGCGAGCCGCTTTCCTGTCTTGGGCGAGCGTGCCCAAGATGGAATGCCTTACGACGCCATCGTTCAGTTCGAGCGCCCTATGCTGCTCGATCCTTGCGATCCTTTCGATGCTCCTGACGATCACTTAGCATTTCTGCCGGACGGAGTAGTCGCCGGTCGGACCGAGCGCGGGATAGCCACTGTGGAGACGTTGGCTCTGAACCGCGCTGCGCTTGTCGAAGCTCGCCGGTCTGAAGCGAAGAGGTTCGTTGCCGCATCCGCAGCGGAGCGTTTGGAGAGAGCGTCGTCTCAGGGAGGCTATGCCGCAGTTTGGCGACAGTTGCTCCGCCGTGAATCCAATCAGACTTTTGTTCAAGAAAGTCTTGCGGCATCTGACGCCCAGAATGCTGCGAGTAAGAATCGCGCTGACGTCTCCACCGAGAAAGCACGCAACCTTGAGAACTACCGAGCCGTCCCGCGCTATATTGAGCGTGTCAGAATCGAGAACTTCGGCCCCATTCGTCTTCTGAACTTGGACTTGAGTCAATCTCAGTCAGCCAGGGCGCCGTGCTTTGCGTTGTTGGGCGAGAATGGCGTCGGCAAGAGCACGGTATTGCGCGCGATCGCCATGGCGTTGGCGGGCAAGAAATATGCAAAGCGACTTCGACTCACTAGCAAGGATTTCCTCTTCCCTAATACTTACAAGGGCGAAGTGAGGGTTTCCATAGTTGGACAGCCCGATATTGTGATGACCTTGCTTCGGAATCGGGCGATCGAGTTCAGCACGGACACGTCCCAATCGCTTGTCCTCGCCTATGGCGCGACCAGGCTGCTCCCGCGAGGTAGGCATAAGCCGCGACATGGTGAACCTCATGCCAAGATCGACAACCTTTTCGATCCCTTCATGCCGCTAACGGACGCCGAGGCTTGGCTTGCTGCGCTGGAACCAAAATGCGTGGAGGATGTCAACAAGGTGCTGCGTCGGTTGCTTCCCATCGAGAAGCATTTGGAAGTTGTGCGAGAAGTGGTGGGAGAAGGGTTGCGCGTTCAATTCACGGAAAATTCCGATCGTAAGATCAGTGAATTAAGTGATGGCTATCAATCAATGCTGGGCATGGCCGTCGACATCATGCAGGTGATGTATCTCGCGCATGAGTCCATGGAAGATGCACAGGGCGTAGTCCTTGTTGACGAACTCGGGAACCATTTTCACCCTGCTTGGCGATTGCGATGCGTTAGCGCTTTGCGCGAGGCCTTTCCGCAAATCCAGTTTATTTTCAGCACGCACGATCCGCTATGCCTGCGTGGGCTTCTCGGTGGAGAAGTGGCTGTACTTCGACGCGACAAACACGGAGAGATCTACGCTTTAGAAGATCTACCTTCCGTTAGTAATCTGCGCGTAGAACAGTTGCTTACTTCCGAGCATTTTGGGCTTCACAGTACTCTTGATCCAGTCATAGAGGACTTGGTCAAGGAGTACGAGGGCCTAATTCAGGTGAATGGTCGCAGCAAGTTGGATGAGAGCCGGCTGGATGAGATCATTCAAGAGTTGACCGATGCGCGCTACTTGGGGTCTTCGCGCAGAGAACGGCTAGCTCTGCGACTGCTGGATAACGAGGGGCCGCCCCAGATCCCACAAGTATCGTCGATCAAGGTGTCCAGCCTCTCTGATAACACGGTTGCGAAGCTTCGCAGGTTGATGATGGAGATTGCACCTGCGTTGGAGGTTCCTCTTGATCAAGATTGAACGTCCGAAGGGAAGTGCGCCGCCAAGTCTCGCCAAGGCTGCAGCCAAAGAGCTCAGGGCGAATCTCGTTGCCTTAAAGAAGAATGAGAAGCTGACTTTTACAGCGTACTCTACGGCAGAATCTAGGAGGGCGCTGGATCAGGTTTTTGGACGAAAGTGCGTGTACTGCGAGTCGCTTTTGGCGGGGACGCAGTCTGGCGACATCGAACACTATCGTCCAAAGGGAAAGGTCATCGTAAAGGACTCCACTACGGGTGCCCCCACTAAATTACCTGGGTATTTCTGGTTGGCAGGGAAGTGGTCCAACTTGCTGCTTTCCTGTGCAGACTGCAACCGTCCGCGGACCCAGCTGGACTACGACGAGGTTGGGAGAGTCATCGGCAAGGCTAATTTTTTTCCCGTCGCCGATGAGTCTTGCCGCGCATCGGGGCCGAAAGGAATGGTGCAGGAGGATGCGCTGTTGCTGAACCCTACCTTGGATGATCCGAATGACCATTTGGAGTTCAGAGCCGACGGTCGCATAGAACCTGTTGTGATTAACGGCGTTCCAAGTCAGAAGGGCTTGGCGACGATTCACCACTGCGGCCTTGCTCGGCTAGAGCTTCTTCAGATGCGGGCCCGACATCGAAGAATCGTGATGGCCGCTATTCGTCACACCGTTGCGGCGCTCGAGGCGGGGCTAGAGCCCGGCGCAGACTTAGACGATCTCGTGGGCTTTCTTGAGCCTAAGGAAGCTTACGTGGCCCTGACACGGTCGCTGGTACGAGAGCACATGGGGCCATTCCTGCAGTCTTTGGGGCTTGACCAATTGCTGTGAATGAGCCGAGAAGCGTTGCCGCAGAATTTTTTGCAGCGTGCCCACTGTGCCACTCTGGGCGGGCTCGAGAAGATGGTCCTGAGCACACTGTAGCCCTGGAGTCAGGCGACGATTGGGACGCACCGTGTAATCGACTACGGGTGCGAAAGTATCTACATTTCGAAAGGATGTCCAAACTGCTCGGTTTCATTAATTTAGTTTTCTTCTGGCAAGATCCTGTGGAAAAACTCACGACGAGCTAGCTGGAATCTCTCCACTGCCTTGATCGCAAACTCCGCGGATAGCGGAGTGCGAATGAGTCGAGCGGACTAGGCGTGGGACGCGGTTGTTTGTTCTCGCTGTTCTCGTCCGAGATTCTAGTCGGACCAGTGTTTAGCTAAATCAAAGGACACCTTCTGGTGGTGTCGGATGGAAAGCATATACACCGTGCTCTCAGTGATTGCGTACAGCATCACGTATTGGGACATCATGTACTCCCGAATGTCGCCGTCAGGCGCAAGGCTGTCCAGTCGGTTGCGCAATCTGGAGCTGGCCTGAGTTGTCTCGACCGATCGGATGGGGCGGCTTAGGAACGACCGCCCCATCAGCGGAAATCGCTCCAGGTTTGGGACTACCCTGTCCGTCAGGTCTTCCAGCAGTGCATCAAATGCATCCGGTGCATCGTTCTGCACGAAGAATGCGCGGATCTCTTCAAGGCTGCGCTCGAAGTTTGCGGTTAGTTTGACGACAAGAAGCTCAGTCACGACGACGCCGTTTCAGGCTTTCAAGTGCGCTGCGGGCGTCCTTAACGTTCCCGGCGGCAATGTCTGCGAGGCCCTTTTCCGTGTCCTCAAGCAGGAGAAGGTGGATACGCTCGCGTTCCAACTGGTGGTAATAGTCGAGACGCCGCGCGTCGATGATGGCGACGTAGCTCTCGCCATTCTTGGTTACGATTTTTTCGGCGCCGGCTTTTACCTGGTCCGCCAGTTCCGAAAGGTTTGCGCGGGCTTGCGACAGTGGAATCACGTCGCGGGCTGAAACGGCCATGGGTTGACTCTCTGGCAGCGAGTGGGTGTGCCAAAAAGTGTACAGAATTCGCGCGTTCTTTGTTCTCGTTCAGTTGACCCGATAGCCTACCTACTAGTAGAGTAGGCTCATGACGCCCGACCTGTCCCCCAAAGCCACCGAGATCGTCACCCATGCCCGCCAGTTGCTGGAAGCAGGGGGCTACAACGGCTTCAGCTATGCCGACATCTCCGCGCGTGTCGGCATCAGCAAGGCAAGCATCCACCACCACTTTCCCAGCAAGGCCGACTTGGTCCGCACGGTAGTGGAGCTGTATCGCGCCGAGGCCCGCGAAGGATTGGCGATGCTGGACCGGCAGTTGAACGATCCGCTCAAGGAGCTCAATGCTTACGTGGATTACTGGTCAAGCTGCATCGGGGGCGGCACATCGTCGTTGTGCATCTGCGCGATGTTGGCGGCGGAGTCTCCGTTGATTCCCTTGGAGATCTCCGAGCAGGTACGCGGGCATTTCGAGGATCTCAGTGGCTGGCTGGAGAGCACGCTGGAGAAAGGGATCGCCCTAGGGCAGTTCCGACTGCAGGGCGCGCCTGCCGACGAGGCGAAGGCGTTCATGGCATCCGTGCATGGCGCGATGCTGGCCGCTCGTGGTTTTGGCGATGCGCAGACGTTCGAGGCGCTGGCTCGGCTGTGCGTTGCCAGGCTGACTCCCGCGCACTGAGTTGTTGCGGCACCAGGGCCTGCAGCGCGCAGGCCTTTTTCTCGACCATTCACTCTACCTACTAGTAGATATACTTTGGAGCAAGCCCATGGCTCAACCCCTTTCCGTTCTCGGCGCGCTGCACACAGCGATCAGCCTGGTTCCCGTGATCGCCGGCCTGTATGGGTTTGCGCGGCACGGGACGATTGATCCAGCCAGACGCTCAGGGAAGCTGTACCTGGGTGGCTTGGTGCTGGCTGTCGCCAGCTCCTTCACCGTGTCGAGTACCGGTGGGCTCAATCCGGGTCACGCTTTCGGCATCGTGGTGTTGTTGGTGGCGTTCGGTGGGCTGCTGGTCAACCGACTGCGGTTCTTTGGAAGGCTCAGGCCTTACCTGTCCACGTTTGCGCTGTCGTTGAGCTTCCTGCTCGGGCTGGTACCTGCGATCAATGAATCGCTGACCCGACTGCCTGTGTCGCATCCCTTGGCGTCGGCGCCGATGGCGCCGGTGGTGCTGCAGTCGCTGTTGGGCTGTCTGGTGGTGTTCGTGATCGGGTTCGCTGCGCAATGCTGGATGCTGCGTGCGCGCAGCCGAAACGCGCGGTAGCGCCGGGCTCTGCCCGGCACGTTGGAGCCGGGCAGAGCCCGGCTCTACGTCCGCTGCTACCAGCGAGCCTCCAGCGAATGGAACGGCTTGTCGATGAGCACGCTCTTGTCGTCGAAGTCCTTCACCGCGCGTCCATCCACCCGTACTTCGCTCGGCTTCGTGCGGCTGGGCCACCAGACCCGCACCGCCGTGTCCTTGCGCAGTCCCTTGCCGAGTGTGACGTGCAGCGTGCCGTCGCGGTCGTTCGCCTCCATCTGCAACGTACCGAACGCCGTCGGCAGCCGCTCCACCGCCAGACCCTCGCCTACCAGCCACGACTTCGGCGTGCCCGGCAGCAGCGACAACGCATCATCGTCTTCGCGCATCAACATGCCGAACAACGTGCGGCCGTACTCCGCGCCGATCCACGTATGCGGCATGTCGCCCAGGTAACGCGGGAAACGCAGCCGCGAATGCACCACTTCGGCCAGTACCTGCCATTCCAGCGGGCGGCGGTCGTGCAGCAGGCCCTGCAGCAGCTCGTTGGCCGCTTCCGGCTGGTCCAGGTGCACGTAGCTGAGCACGTTGCGGATTTCATAGGGCGTGTAGGCATACAGCGCATCGGGCTGGTTGCGCTTACGCACGTCGTCCAGGTAGCGGGCGAAGGTGGTGCGCAGCGCCTGTTCCGGCAGCACGTCCTGCGCGCCGGTGGGGTCCAGTGCGATCGACACGCCGGTGGGGTCGCCATCGCCCAGGTCTGCGGAGGAAGGTATGAAGTCGATGCCCTTCCACGCCATGGTGGCGCGGATCGAGGCGGCCAGCGCATCGTGCAGGGCACGGTACTGTTCGCGCGCCCACGCCGCGGTTTCGTGATCGCCCAGCGATTCGGCCAGCCACGCGCCGTCGTGCCAGCCCTTCAGGCCCCAGTAGTCGTCCCAATAGCTGTGGGTCGGCGCGGGATAACCCTCATGGCTGATCGATGGCGCCAGGATGCCGGCGAAGCGCTCCGGCGCGGGCTGGTTGGCCATGTAGCCGGGCACCAGCGTGCGCTCGCGCAGCTCCTGCAGGAAGCGCAGTGCGGCTTTCACCTTGGGCAGGTAGGCGCGCACCGATTCCGGTCCGCCGTCGAGCCGGGCGACGTCGGCCACCAGCGCCACGTACTGGCCCTGGCTGTCGTACTCGATGTCCGAACCGAAACCGGTGTTGACGCTGCCGTCGTTGTTGAGGATCGGGGAGACCAGGCCGTTGTCATGCACACCGTGCCCGGTGTACCAGTCCAGGTAGTCGCGCGCGATCTTCGACTCGCCCATGCGCAGCAGCACCGCCGAGGTGGCCATGCCGTCGCGGATGAAGGAGCGGTTGTAGTTGCGTGGACCGGGCTGCATGGCCGGGCCGGTCTGGTTGATCAGCATGTAAGCGGCCTGCGCGCGCAGCATGTCCACCAGCGAGGGATCGGGCAGGCGCAGCCCGACCTGGCCGAGGCGCGCCTGCCAGTCGTTGGCGGCGCGGCTGGCCAGCTTGTCAAAGGTGGCATCCGCATCGGCGGTATCCAGCACGAGCGCTGGGGCTTCCGGCAGCACCCCGTGCGCGTCGGCCGGCGCGGTGCCGAGCGGGAACGCCACCACCACCGACTGGCTGGCGCCCGGTGCGAGCTGGATGCGGTAGGCGAGGGCGGCTGACGCCAGGCCCTCTGGATCGTCCGCCTGCTGCGCACGGGGCAACTGACCCGCTGCGACGGCGGCGGTGATTTCGGTGCTGCCATCGGGACCGAACGCGGCCGCGCCGGCGCTTTCTATCGGGGTGAGCGAAAGCAGCAGCGTGCGCTGGTTGACCCGCACCGCGTTGTCCGCGACCTCGATGCTGCGGATCGGCGACAACCCACCGTTCTGCCACGGCGGATTCATCTGCATCGGCCGCACCACCAGGTTGAAGGTGCCATCCACCGGCGCGCCGCCGCTGTTGTGCAGGCGATGGCGGACCAGGGTGACCGGTTGCCCGTCCAGTTCCACTGCGAACGCTTCACTGCGCAGTTCGAGCCCGGCTTGCGGTTGCCAGGTGGCAGACGGCATCGGCTTCCAGCCATCGCGCAGTGCGTGCTGCACCGACTGGCTGGCCGCTGCAGCGGTGGTGCCGTCGGTACTGCGCCAGATCGGCTGCACCAGCGGCGCGCCCTTGAAGGCTTCGATGTTGCCGTGCTCGTCGAAGATCGACTTCTGCAGGCCGCCATGCACGCCCACGGCGGTCCAGTAGGTCTGCTGCAGGTGCAGGGAGGCCGGGAACAACGCGCGGTCCGCGCCACTGGCAGCGATCTGGTAGCGCTTCATCGGGGTCATGACCGCAGCGGGACCGAGCAGGCGCACGCGGGCGATCTTCGGCGCGTCGCCGTCGACCTGCAGGCGCAGGGCGTGCGCGGTCACCGGCGCGCTGCCGGCCAGCCAGCTCTGCTGGCGGCTGCCGGCCTGCGGGTCGTGTGCAAGGTCGGTCCATTTCCCCTGGGCATCCTGCGCCTGCAGGCGCGCGGCGCCGTGCGCACCGGCCCATTCAACCACCAGGCCGGTAGTAGGCAGCGCGTGCGGCAATGCGATGTCGAGTACGTGGCCGCCGGCCTTGTCGGCGGGAATGGCGATGGCGCCGCCGCCTTGCCACAGCGCCGCTGCCTGGGTCGCATCCAGTCCGGCAACGCGCAGGCCGGTCCGCGCATCCAGCGGCTCCAGTTCGAAGATGGACACGCCCCAGTCGGAGGTGCGCTCGGGGCTGGCCAGGCGCAGGTAGCGGGCCTGGCGCGGGGCGAAGGACACGGTTTCGATGCCACCCAGCGAATCGCGCATGGTGTACGCGGTCTGCCACTGCGTTCCGTCCAGCGAGGTCTGCAGGCTGTAGCCCTCGGGATTGGAGACATCCCAGGTCACGCGCGCGCCGGTGAGAGTAGTGGGCTGCCCCATGTCGATCTGGAACCAGTGTCCGGGGCTGAAGGCGCCGCCGGTGACGGTCTTGGGGTCGTTATCGATCAGGTGACCGATGGCCATGGCCGCGACCTGCTGGGAGGAACTGCTGGCCTTCCACGCCGACCGGGGCGGAAGGTCCTGGGCGAAGCCCGACGACGCCAGGAACAGGCCAAGTGCGGAAAACAACAGCGTACGGCGAACTACATGCAAGCCCATCGAAACAACCTCGTACTCGTGCCTCGCCAGTGAGGCGGGGCAACCCTAGCAGGGGATGTAATCGGTTACATGACGCAGTGCAGTATGCGGCCGGGTCCCCCGTCGCCGGACGGCCCGGTTGACGAATCGTCAGGTGCCGCATGCCTTGACTTGACAGGCTGCCCGTTCAGCAACGCATCGCTCCCGCCCACACTGGCAACTGAAGTCACGGCCTGCCGGCTGATGACGCAATCGGTCCACTTTTGGGGTAATCACATGATCAGCATTCCAGTTTCAGACACCTCGCACGCCCGCCTGTCCCGCGCTTCGCGCTGGTTGTGCAGCATCGGCTATGCCGTGCTGGCCGTGTTCTTCGCCTGGTCGGCACTGAGCGGGCACCGTGATGCGGAAGCCATCCTCAAGGATGCCGTCACCGTGCAGGCGCCGGTGCAGGTCGACCACATCGAAGAGAAACGTCGCAAGGGCAGGGTCTCCTACCAGTACCAGTTCCGTTACGACTTCGAAGCCAACGGCGTTACCCATACCGGCAACTTCTCCACCTCCGAAGACAATGCCGCGCCGTACCTGGGCGACGAACCGCAGGTCACCGTGGCATACGCGCGTGCCGATCCGTCTCACTTCGAGCGGCTGGACCGCCTGGAAGGCCAGAAGAGCCTGGGCTCGGTGCTGGGGCGGGTGATCGTGGCGCTGGGCATGCTGGCGATCCTGGCCTTCATCGTGCACCTGCTGCTGACCCGCAAGCTGTTCGTGCGTCAGACCCCAGCCGTCCCGGCCGGCTGAGCCGGGAGACTGTCGTGGCCGGTACGCATGTGGTTGACAGTCCAAGCGGTCACGGTAGGGTGTGCGGCTCACTCCCTTTCTGGTCGTTTCCCATGCCTGCCCTGGACTTCGCGGACCTGCTGTCCCGGCACATGCGGCGGATCCGCGCCAGCGCGGGTGGGGTGGCCTCGGAGATCGGGATCAGCCGTGAGGCGGTCAACAACTGGCGGGCCGGCACCTCGCGACCCAGCCGGCGCCATCGCGACCGCGTGCTGGCCTGTGCCAACTACCTGCGGCTGACCGAAATCGAGTGCAACGCGTTGCTGCAGTCGGCCGGCTTTGAACCGGAATTTCCGGTGGAGCCGGCCGCCACGGCGGTCAACGAAGGGCAGGCGGCGCCACCGGTACTGGTGCCGCCGACCGTCACCCGGTTGTTCGACCGGCTGCAGGCGCTGCGGCCGTATCCGGTCAGCCTGCTGCTGACCCAGGCGCACTGGGGCCAGCCGCCCGAGCGCGCGGCGATCCTGGCCGAGGCGGCCATGCGCTATGGAAAAGAGCGGGTGCTGCACCTGCAGCCCCCGTTCCGCGCCGGCGAGGGCGACCAGGATTACTTCGCGCTGCTGGCCGCGCAATGCGGGTTGGACGGCGTGTCGTCCGATGCCAGCTTCGAAATGTCGCTGGCGCGCCTGCTGCAGCAGCCGGGCCCCTTGTTCTGCCTGGTCAGCCGCTTCGAGCAGGGCGCGCCCGAACCGCGCGATGTGCTCGCCGGAATCCTGCGCAGCCTCAGCGAAATGTACAGCGGCAAGCTGCACCTGTTGATCTGCGGCGGCGCTGCATTGGCAGACCTCAAGTACCAGGGCGGCGATCTCTCGCTGCTCAATATCGCCGCCACCGAAAGCTGGCCGGAACTGGGCGTGGACGATCTGCGCCGGGGTGCGGTCGATGCGACCGAGGCCACGCTCATGCGTGCGCTGCATCTTTCCGGTGGACATCCCCTGCTGGCCCAGGCGGCGCTGGTGCTGCTGGCCGACGCCAGCCTCGACGATGCGGCGATCACCGAAACCCTGTCCACCCATCCGCGGCTGTGGGAAGCGCTGGTGCCGTTGCTGCGCGACCCGGCCACCCGCGCCACGGTGGAAGGCTGGCTGGCGCGCCCCACGCTGGGACCGGCACGCCCCTACCTGGCCGATCCACTGTTGCGCCAACTGTACTGGAGCAACCTGCTGGCGGCCCGCGTGCACCCGCACGGCGCCTGCCTGGAGTGGCGCTGCGACGCGATCCGCCGCGCGGTGCACCAGGTGATCGAAGGGCTGGAGGCGCAACCGGCATGATGACCTTGCCGCGCAGGTCGCTCGGTGTGGGCGTGCCATTGCTGCTGGTGATCGGGCTCACCTGGTTCGTCGGCAGCTACCTGTTCGTGCCGTGGCTCAACCCGGTCCAGCTGTGGCGCATGCAGCGCGACGGCGAAAGCATGATGCTGATGCAGCGGGCAAACATCGACATGATGTTCCTGCGCGAAGAAGCGCTGTCGTACTGGCTGCAGCATGAAACCTGGCCGAGCGAGGTCGCAGTGCCCGGCGTGCACGACCCGGCCGAGACGCTGGTGGAGGCCGAGCTGCCGCGCCCGTGGGTGCTGCGGCTGCGCTTCACCGATCGTTTCCCGGCCAACAGCGGACTGGGCGGCACGGTGATCGAGCAGACCCTGGAACCCAGCACCCAGTACTGGCGCTGTCGTCCGGGCACTCCGGCGCCGCCCGCGCGGTGGTTGCCGCCCAACTGCCGCGCTCAGGAGCCCTGGACCATCGTGCAGTGGTTGTCGCTGCTGCTGGGCGGTTCGGTGCTCGGGTTGGCCGCGCTCGGCCTGCTCTGGTACTGGGTGCGGCCGGCCGTGGCCGCGATCATCGCCGAGCCGAAACTGCTGTTCGAGCAGCCGCTGCAGGGCCTGCCTGCCATCGATCGCCAGCTGGGCTGGCTGCGTCTGCGCGAACGCGTGCTGGCCGGCGCCGGCATCGCCACGGTGCGTTGGCGCGACGCGCTGCGCCAGGTGCACGCAGCGCCCGGCACGCGCGCGCTGCAGCTGGCGGCACGGATCGGCGCGGTCGATGCGCCGGCACCGGGCTGGTCGCTGCCCGGACTGGTACGCGAGTGGACCCTGCCGGATACGCTGCCGCTGGCGCTGGAGCGGTTGTGGCTGTACCAGCCCGACCCGGCACTGGGGGCCGATGCGATCGTGCAGGCGCTGCGCGGCATGCCCAACGGCCAGGACGTGGTGCTGGTGGTCAGTCCTTCGCTGGCCGCAGAGCCCGAGCTCGTGGCCCATGCCAACGACCCGGCAAACCTGTGCGTGTGCCTGGAACAGGCCGCGCAGACGCGCTGGCTGCTGCAGCCAGGCGCGCTGGACGCGCTGGTCGACCTGCTCGCAAGCCAGCTGCGGGTGACCCGCATTTCGCCGTACCAGACCCACGGCGGCATCACGCGGCCGGGGGCGTTCTTCGGCCGCGAATCGCTGCTGGCGCGCGTGCTCAATCGCGAACCGGGCAACTACCTGCTGGTGGGCGGGCGCCAGCTCGGCAAGACCAGCCTGATGAAGGCCATCGAGCGGCGCTTTGCCGGCCACCCGCGCGTGCACTGCGTGTACCTGTCGCTGCGCGACCACCGCCTGACCATGCGCCTGGCGATGGAGCTGGGCATGGCCGAGGACACCGGCATCGATGCACTGGTGGCCGAGCTGTCCGCCCGCGCGGCCGGTCGCGGCCTGTTGCTGCTGATCGACGAGACCGATCTGTTCCTGCGCGCCGAGGCCGCGCAGGGCTACCCGCAGTTGCTGGCGCTGCGCGCGCTGAGCGAAGAAGGGCGCTGCCACTTCATGCTGGCCGGGTTCTGGGATCTGTACGAAGCGGTCACCCTGGACTTCGCGTCGCCGCTGCGAAATTTCGGCGACGTCATCCACGTCGGCAGCCTGGAGGAAGACGCCTGCCGGGCCCTGGCGACCGTACCGATGGCCCGGTTGGGCGTGCATTACGCCAGTCCGGACCTGCCGAACCGACTGGTGGCCGCATGCGGGCATCGCGCCAACCTGGTGGCGATTACCTGCCAGCAGCTGCTCAGCCAGCTCGGGCGCGGCCAGCGGGTGCTGGACGCCAGGCAGGTGCATGCGGCGCTGGTCAGCGAGCCGGTGATCGACGCGCTGGCCGGCTGGGCACGGCTGAGTCCGGATCCGGCGGCGTGCCGGATCGACCGCATCGTGGTCTACCAGGTGGCGACCGCGCAGCTTGCGGCCAGCGGCGAGCGTGGAATCACGCTGGTAGAGCTGCTGGCCACCTTCGATGCTGCTGGCGTGCGCATTGATCCGGAGCAGGTGCGGCACGCGCTGGCGCGGCTGCAGCTGGCGTATGTGATACGGCGCGAGGCGGATGGGTTGCCGTTTGTCTTTGCGGTGCCGGTGTTTGTTACGCAGTTCCAGCGTGAGGAGGTGCAAGCGTTGTTGCAGCGTGAGTTGCAGGCTATGGGGGCTGTGGCCGCGATTAAGTGATGCCTGGAGCCGGCCGGCGGCCGGCACTACCGTGTTCGGCCGAGCGGTTACTCGCCGGGTTTTGCGGCCGCGCTGGCGGCTTCGGAGGCGGCGCGGCGGACCAGCACGGCTTCACGGTGGGCGATGTAGGCGTTGGCGCCGAGGATGATGCCGGCGCCGATCACGGTCCAGCGGTCCAGGGTCTCGCCGAACAGCAGCCAGCCCAGCACCGCCACCAGCGGCAGCTGCATGAAGCTGATCGGGGTCAGCGCGGAGACTTCGCCCAGGCGCAGCGCACGCGTCCACATCAACTGGCCCAGCGTGCCGAGCACGCCCGTGGCGATCAGCCACATCCACCCGGTGCTGTTCGGCCAGACCCAGACGAACAGGGCCGGCACCAGCGACATCGGCACCCAGAAGGCGTAGGTGTAGAACACCACCGTGTCGGCGCCATCGACGCGGGTGAGCTGCTTGATCTGGATCGCGACCAGCGAGCTCAACACCGCCGCCAGGACCGCCACCAGCAGGCCCGGACTGAACGACTCCGCGCCAGGACGCACGATGATCAGCACGCCGATGAAGCCGCAGACCACTGCGGCCCAGCGGCGCAGGCGCACGGTTTCGCCCAGGAACAGGACGGCGGCGACGGTTACGAACAGCGGCGTGGAGTACGACAGCGAGATCGCCTGCGAGATCGGCAGGTGGCCGATCGCCCAGAACGCGCACAACATCGAGGCCAGCCCGATCAGGCTGCGCACGAAGTAGCGCGGCAGCTGCCGGGTGCGGAACGGTGAACTGCCCGGGCGCAGCAGGAACGGCAGCAGGGCGACCAGGCCGAACGCGTTGCGGAAGAACGCCACTTCCTGGGTCGGTACGTGCCGCGTGGCATAGCGGATGGCGATCGCCATCAGGCCGAATGCCATCGTGCTGCCGAACATCAGCAGCGCCGCACGCATCGGCGTCGGCGCGGGCAGGGCAAGCGGCGCGGTCACCACTGTGCGCCGATCAGGCGCGGCTCCGGTTCGATCGGTACGCCGAACTTCTCCAGCACCGACGCGGAAATGCGCCGCGCCAGCGCCAGCAGCTCCGCACCCGTGGCGTTGCCATGGTTGACCAGCACCAGCGCGTGCTGCGGCGACACGCCGGCGTCGCCCTCGCGGAAGCCTTTCCAGCCGCACGCCTCGATCAGCCACGCGGCCGACAGCTTGCGCCGGTTGTCCTGGTCGGCCGGGTACACCGGCAGCTCGGGGAACTGCTGCAGCAGCACGTCCACCTGTTCCAGCGGCAGCACCGGGTTCTTGAAGAAGCTGCCGGCGTTGCCCAGCACGTCCGGGTCCGGCAGCTTGCGGCGACGGATCGCGATCACCGCGTTGGCGACGTCAGCCGCGACCGGCAGCTCCACGCCCATCGCCTGCATTTCCTCGGCGATGCCCGCATAGCCCAGGCGCAGGTCGTGCAGCAGCGGCAGGCGCAGTTCGATGGCGGTGATCAGGTAGCGGTCGGGCGCGTGTTTGAACACGCTGTCGCGGTAGCCGAACGCGCAGGCTTCGGCATCGAAGCGCACCCATTCGCCGGTCTCGCGATCCCAGGCGTCCACCGCCTGGATGAATTCGTCGACCTGCACGCCGTAGGCACCGATGTTCTGGATCGACGCGGCACCGCAGGTGCCGGGAATCAGCGCCAGGTTCTCAAGCCCGGACAGCCCGTTCTGCAGCGACCACATCACCAGCCCATGCCAGTTGACCCCGGCACCGGCGCGGACCACGGTGTAGTCGGCCCGGTGCTCCAGTTCTTCGATGCTGCGGTTGGCAAACACCAGCACGGTGCCGGGCACGTTATCGGCGAGCAGCACGTTGCTGCCGCTACCCAGTACGAGCAGCGGCTTGCCCGCGACGTGCGGATGGGCCAGCACCTCGGGCAACAGGGTCGGGTCGTGCAGTTCCAGCAGCTGTTCGGCGCTGGCGTCGACATGGAACGTATTGAGGGCCTTCAGCGAGGCATTTTCGGTCAGCGACCAGGCAGGCATTGCAGTACTCACAGGGGGGCCACCGCGCCGCGGCTGGGGGCTTCGCGACGACGGCGGATGGCCTCGACGCAGTCTTGCACCAGGGCAGGGCCCCGGAAGATCAGGCCGCTGTAGCACTGCACCAGTGCCGCGCCGGCGGCCATCTTGGCCACGGCATCGGCACCGGACTGGATGCCACCGACACCGATCAACGGGGTGGATTCGGGCAGGCGCGCGCGCAGGCGGCGCAGCACCAGGGTGGACTGGCCCAGCAGCGGCGCGCCGGACAGGCCGCCGGCTTCGCTGGCCCGCGGATCGCCGGCCACTGCGCTGCGGTCGATGGTGGTGTTGGTGGCGATCACGCCGTCGACCTTCAATTCGCCGAGCACGCGCGCGGCGGCGTCGATGTCGCGGTCGCTCAGGTCCGGGGCGACCTTGACCAGCATCGGCACGCGCTTGCCATGCCTGGCCGCCAGCGCTTCCTGGCTTTCGCGCAGCTGCGAGACCAGCTGGCGCAGCGCGGTTTCTTCCTGCAGTTCGCGCAGGCCGGCGGTGTTGGGCGAGGAGATGTTGACGGTGATGTAGTCGGCCAGCGGATACACCTTCTGCAGGCAGTGCTGGTAATCGTCGAACGCCTGCTCGTTGGGGGTGTCCTTGTTCTTGCCGATGTTGATGCCCAGCAGGCCGTCGCGACGCTGGGCGCGTTCCACGTTGCGCACCAGCGCATCCACGCCCTGGTTGTTGAAGCCCATGCGGTTGATGATCGCCTGGTGCGCAGGCAGCCGGAACAGGCGCGGCTTCGGGTTGCCTTCCTGCGGTCGCGGGGTGATGGTGCCGATCTCCACGAAGCCGAAGCCGAGCGCGAACAGCGCGTCGATGTGCTCGCCGTTCTTGTCCAGCCCGGCGGCCAGGCCGACCGGATTGGGGAAGCGCAGGCCGAATGCGTTGGTCGGCAGCGGGGCGGGGCGGCGCGCCATCAGCGGCGTGGTGCCGGTGCGATAGGCGAGTTCCAGCGCACTCAGGCCCAGGCCGTGGGCGCGCTCTGCGTCCAGCGAAAACAGGAAGGGTCGGGCAAGCGAGTACATGGCGTCCAGTCAGTCCAGCGTGCCGACGAAGGCACGGGTTTGGTATTCAAAAGCAATCTTGCCATCCACCGCATGCGCGTCGAACAGCTGCTGCAGCGCCTCCAGCATCGTCGCGTGGCGCGGGTGTCCCGGCGGGGGCGCGTACGACGACGACAGCAGGCGGCCACGCAGGCCGTCGGCGTCCATGGTCTGCGTGTTCGGGAACTGCGCGATGCCGCGCAGGCCGTCGCCGAACCACGCACGCATGGTGTCATCGTCCTGGTAGCGCTCGGCCACCTCGGTGTAGTCGGTCCCGAACTCCAGCAGCAGCTGCTCGTAGCCGACCAGGAATGGTGAGGCGTCGAGCAGGCGCGAGTTCCAGAACACCAGTGCCATCCCGCCCGGATGCAGGATGCGCGACCATTCGCGGTGCACGGCGGTGGTGTCGAACCAGTGGAAGGCCTGTGCGGCGCTGACCAGCCCGACGCTGTCGTCGGCCAGGGTGGTGGCTTCGGCGGTGCCGTCCACCAGTTTCAGGCGCAGGTACTCATGGGCCAGCAGCGCCTCGGCCGCCTCGCGCATCGGCGCGTTGGGCTCGACCGCGATCACCGGGTGGCCGCTGGCCAGGAACAGCCGTGTGGAAATGCCGGTGCCGGCACCGATGTCGGCCACCAGGGTCTCGGTCGGCACGCCGATCTCGCGATGCAGCCAGTCCAGCAGCGCCGGCGGGTAATCGGGACGGTAGCGCACGTAATCGGCTACGCGGTTGCTGAAACGTCCGGTGGGATCCGATCCGCTCATGGGCACCTCACGACTGCAGGGAAACGAACCAGGCCAGGCCACCGAAGAACATGATGATGGCGAGCACGGCCAGCACGCTGCCGATCACCACCACCCAGCCCATGATCAGGCCGGCCAGCGCCAGGCCGTCGCCTTCCAGCTCCAGCGGGCGGCGCCGGATTTCGGCGCGGGCCATGTGCCCGGTGATGATGGCCACCACGCTGCCAAGGAAGGGAAGGGCGGTCCAGCCGAGGATGCCGGCGATCAGGCTGATCAGGGCCATCGGGCTGGTTTGACGCGGCGGAAGGCTCATGCGGCTCCTGGGGGATGGGGCGGACAAGGGAATGATAGGGCCAGAGCCGACGTTATCCCATCAAGACCTGCCCACCATCGACATTCAAGGTATGGCCGGTGATCCAGCGGGCCAGCGGCGAGCACAGGAACAGGGCCGCGTCGGCGACCTCCTGCGGGTGGCCGAAGCGGCCGAACGGGATCTTGGCCAGGGTGCCGTGGTACAGCGCCGGGTCTTCGCTGCGGCGGCGCGCCCACAGCCCGTCCTCGAACTCGATCGAGCCCGGGGCGATGGCGTTGACGCGGATCCGGTGCGGGGCCAGCGCCAGGGCCTGCGAGGTGGTGTAGTGCATCAGCGCCGCCTTGGCAGCGCCATAAGGCGCCGCGCCGGGGCGTGGTTGCTGCGCGGCGATCGAAGCCAGGTTGAGGATGCAGGCGTCGCTGGACTGCTGCAGCCAGGGCAGGGCCAGGCGCGAGGCGCGTACGGCCGACATCAGGTCCACGCCCAGGCTGGCTTCCCAGCCGGCTTCGTCATCGGACATGCCGTAGCCGGTGGCGTTGTTGATCAGGATATCGATGCCGCCCAGCGCGTTGGCGGCGCTGGCCAGCCAGCGTTCGATGTCCTCCAGGCGGGCCAGGTCGGCCGTTTCGGTGTGCATCGGGACGCCCAGCGCGGCGGCGTCTTCGCGCAGCGCGGCCAGGCCCGGTTCACCCCGGGCGCAGACCGACACCGCCGCGCCAGCCGAGGCAAAGGCCAGCGCCATGGCGCGGCCGATGCCCTTGCTGCCGCCGGCCACCAGTACCCGGCGGCCGCTGAAGTCGAGCGCGTGGCTCACAGGTCGAACTTGATGCCCTGGGCCAGCGGCAGCGAATCGGAGTAGTTGATGGTGTTGGTCTGGCGGCGCATGTAGACCTTCCACGCATCCGAACCGGACTCGCGGCCACCGCCGGTGTCCTTCTCGCCACCGAACGCACCGCCGATCTCCGCACCCGAGGTACCGATGTTGACGTTGGCGACGCCGCAGTCCGAACCGGCTGCCGACAGGAAGCGCTCGGCGGTCTTGAGGTTGGTGGTGAAGATCGACGAAGAAAGGCCCTGCGGCACGCCGTTCTGCATGTCGATGGCTTCGTCCAGGGTGCTGTACTTCATCACGTACAGGATCGGCGCGAAGGTTTCGTGCTGCACCACTTCGTCGCTGTTCTTCAGGCCGGTCACGATGGCCGGCAGCACGAAGTTGCCAGCGCGGTCGATGCGCGTGCCGCCGGTTTCCACGGTGCCGCCGCTGGCCTTGGCCTTCTCGATGGAGGCCAGGAACTGCTGCACGGCGCCGTCGCTGTTGAGCGGGCCCATCAGGTTGGCCGGATCGGTCGGATCGCCGATCTTGCCTTCGACCTGCTTGTACGCCTTGATCAGCGTGGCCAGCACGTCGTCGTGGATGGATTCGTGCACGATCAGGCGGCGGGTGGTGGTGCAGCGCTGGCCGGCGGTGCCGACCGCACCGAACACGATGCCCGGGATGGCCAGCTTCAGGTCGGCGGTTTCATCGAGGATGATCGCGTTGTTGCCGCCCAGCTCGAGCAGGCAGCGGCCCAGGCGGTGGGCGACCTTCTCGGCGACCTGGCGGCCGACCTGGGTCGAACCGGTGAAGCTGATCAGCGGCACGCGCTTGTCGGCCACCATCTTCTCCGACAGTGCCGTGCCTGCATCGTTGATCAGGAAGAAGATGTCCGGGAAGCCGGCGCCACGCAGCGCGTCATTGCAGATCTTCATCGAGGCAATGGCGGTCAGCGGGGTCTTGTTGGACGGCTTCCACAGGCACACATCGCCGCAGATCGCGGCGAGGAACGAGTTCCAGGCCCACACGGCGACCGGGAAGTTGAACGCGCTGATGATGCCGACCAGGCCGAGCGGCTGGTACTGCTCGTACATGCGGTGGCCGGGGCGCTCGGAATGCATGGTGTAGCCGTACAGCATGCGGCTCTGGCCCACCGCGAAGTCGGCGATGTCGATCATCTCCTGCACTTCGCCGTCGCCTTCCGGCTTGCTCTTGCCCATTTCCAGTGCCACCAGCGAACCCAGCGCATCCTTGTTGGCGCGCAGCGCTTCGCCGCACAGGCGCACGGCTTCGCCGCGGCGCGGGGCCGGGGTGGTGCGCCACACCTTGAAGGCTTCCTGGGCGCGCGCCACGATGGTTTCGTAGTCGGCGTCGGTGGTGGCATACACCTGGGCGATGGCTTCACCGGTGGTCGGGTTGACCGGGGTGATCACGCCGGCGTCGGTGGCGGTGGACCACTCGCCGTTGCCGAGGTAGGTGCCAGCGTTGGTCGCGTCGAGGCCGAGCGCCTTGAGCAGGTCAGAGGACATGCAAACTCCTGTTGCGGATCGAAAAAGGGCGCAGCCGCTGGCAGGGTGGGGGATGCGGCATGCAGACCCCTCATTCTATCAGGACGCCCGCCGGGGCATTGCCGCAACGCCACACGACCGGTCCGGGGCCGCTACAATTGCGGTCATTGTTCGCCCCCCAGGAATCTGAATGAACGTTACCGTTGCAGAAGGCGTCGTCGTCGGGAATCGGCTCCCGTTCGTGCTGTTTGGCGGCCTGAACGTCCTCGAAGACCTCGATTCCACCCTGCACGCGGCCGAGCACTTCACCACGGTCACCCGCAAGCTGGGTATCCCGTACGTGTTCAAGGCTTCGTTCGACAAGGCCAACCGTTCCTCGATAGCGTCCTATCGTGGCGTGGGCCTGGACGAAGGGCTGCGCATCTTCGAGGAAGTGAAGCGCCAGTTCGGCATCCCGGTCATCACCGACGTGCACGAAGTGGCCCAGGCTGCGCCGGTGGCCGAAGTGGTCGACGTGCTGCAGATTCCGGCCTTCCTGGCCCGCCAGACCGACCTGGTGGCCGCCATCGCCGGTACCGGCCGTGCGGTCAACATCAAGAAGCCGCAGTTCCTGAGCCCCACGCAGATCAAACACATCGTGTCCAAGATCCGCGAGGCTGGCAACGAGAACATCATCCTGTGCGAGCGGGGTTCGCAGTTCGGCTACGACAACCTGGTCGTGGACATGCTGGGCTTCCGCGAAATGATCGAATCCACCGGCGGCCTGCCGGCGATCTTCGACGTCACCCACAGCCTGCAGCGTCGCGATGCGGGCAGCGAAGCCTCCGGCGGCCGCCGCCGCCAGGTCGCCGAGCTTGCCCGGTCGGGCATGGCGCTGGGCCTCGCCGGCCTGTTCCTGGAAGCCCACCGCGACCCCGACCACGCGCGCTGCGACGGCCCCAGCGCCCTGCCGCTCAGCGCGCTGGAACCGTTCCTGGCCCAGATCAAGGCCGTGGACGAACTGGTCAAGGGCTTTACGGAGCTGGATATCCGCTGAGGCCAAAGGCCCTGCGCGGCGGGATCGGCCTTGGTCCCGTCGCTGAATGTGGGTATCCTTCACAGCTGCACGCACGCAATGTGCCTGCAGCCAGCGGCCAGGCCTCGCGCCTGCACCGCCCATTGGCCCCGTAGCTCAGCTGGATAGAGCGTCCCCCTCCTAAGGGGAAGGTCGCCCGTTCGAATCGGGCCGGGGTCACCATTCTGAAAGGCGTCAGGGCCCGTAGTTTTACCGGCCGCACACCAGTAGTTCCTCAGACGTCGCACTCGCACCCGCACGGTCAGTATGGGGCTTCCAATTCAGCGGATGTGGCCCATGCAAGGCGATGATCAAGCAGTGGCGCCCGGCGCCGGGATTCCCGGGCCTGTGCCCGGCACTCGGCTGACCGAGGGCTATGCGCGGGCAGTGGCCCGGGACGTGTATTTCTGGGCCTGGCCGCTGGTCAACATCTATAACCGGCGGGTGAACTTCCAGGCGCTGCCCGGGCCCGGGCGGCTGGGCGGGGTGCTGCCAGCCGCGCCGCCGAACCAGCTGAGCATGCTGACCGACTATGTGTCGCCGAGCGAGCGGGAGGTAGCCTGTCCCAATCAGGACGTGGTGTACGGCGGCTGCCCCTTGGCGCTGGATGTGGAGCCGGTGGTGGTGCAGGTGCCGGACTTCGGCTCGCGGTTCTGGGTGTACCAGGTGGTGGATACGCGCACCGACAGCTTTGTCGAGCTGGGCGCCATGTACGGAACCGAACCGGGGTTCTACCTGCTGGTGGGCCCGCACTGGCAGGGTGAGCCGCCACCGGGCATCCGCCAGGTGTTCCGCAGTACCACCAACAGCGGCTACGCGATCCCGCGGGTGTTCCTGGACGATACATCCGAGGATCGGGAGCAGGTGCAGGCGCTGCTTTCGCAGATGGGCATTTACCCGTTGTCGCAGTTCGATGGCACGGTAAAGACGCGCGATTGGCATGCCACGCCGGACTTCCCCGCACCGCCGCCGCAACCGGACGGCAGTGAGGCACCCAAGGTGGATCCCACCACTTTCTGGGACGAGCTCCCGACCGTGCTCGCCGATACCACGCCGCTACCGGGTGAGGAAGCCCAGTACGCCAAGGCGCTGGCCCTGATCGAGGCGGCTGCGCGCGATCCAGCATTGAAGGCGGCGATCACCGACGAGGCGGTGCACACCGAGCGTGCGCTGATCGCGCCCCTGCTGGAGTTTCGCAACTTCGGAATTCCGCTGGCCGCGCACTGGTCGACGGTGCGCAATGGTGCGCAGTTTGGTACGGACTATTTCACGCGTACGGCGGTCGCCAAATCCAATATCTACGTCAACAAGCCCAACGAGGCGACGTACTTCTACCAGGACCTCGATGCGAACGGTGGGCGCCTCAACGGCAGCCGGCGCTATACCGTGACTTTCCCGTCAGGCGAACCGCCGGTGCGCGGCTTCTGGTCGCTCACGCTGTACGACGCGCAGCATTTCTTCGTGCCCAATGCGGCCAACCGTTTTTCGCTGGGCACGAAGAACAAGGACCTGGTACACAACGCCGATGGCGGCATAACGCTTTACGTGCAGTCCGAGCCACCGGCTGATCCCGCATTGCGGCCGAACTGGTTGCCGTCGCCGGCGGATGCGGCGTTCTCGCTGTACGTGCGTACCTACTGGCCGGATGCGGCCATCCTCGATGGCGACTGGTCGCCGCCCGCTGTGCAACCCGAAGGAGCTGCGCCGTGAATCGCATTGCCTGCACTGCCTTGGCTGTCGTCGTGTGCGGCGCACTGGCCGGATGTAACCGCACCCCACCCGAGGCGACGCCGGTTGCGGAAACGCCACCCGCGACGGCGGCTGCACCGCCTGCCAACACGCCGGCCTATACCGACCAGGACATCAGTGACGCCTGGATCTACCTGCTGGGTCGCCTGCTGGTACTTCGCCAGCAGAAGGCCGACCTCGCCGAGGGCATGCAGTGGAACCAGATCACCCACCGCAAGCCGGGCGCGGTGGAGTGGCCGAACCCGAACCTTGACGTGGCCTATTCCGAAGCCTGGGTGGCGCTGGACGAAAGCAGCTGCACCATCGTGACAGTGCCCAGAATCACAGGCCGCTATTACACCGTGCAGTTCCTCAACGGATGGGGCGAAACGCTGGCCAACATCAATGAGCGCACCCAGGCGCAGCGTCCGTCGGGCGAGTTCGCGGTGTGCCTGAAGGGGGCGAATGTCACGCTTCCTGCGGATGTCGTGCGTATCGATGTGCCTGCACGTTACCTGCGGATGCTGGCGCGGGTAGAGCTGGGCGACAACTGGGACCAGGCCGTGGCGCTGCAGCAGAAGTTCACGCTGCGCGCGACCGGCACGCCGGCGACACCTGCGCTGCCGGAAGTCGCCAGCTTCGACCAGCAGCACCTGCCCGGCGTGGAGGCGTTCGACAAGGCAGCCGCAGTGCTGGACAGCGAGCAGGATCTCAATCCTGGCATGGAAGCAGTGGCGGCCAAGGCGCGTTCGATTGGTGCAGCCATCCAGGACCCCGCCGAGCGCACGCGCGTGGACAAAGTTGTGCGCGAAAAAGCGCATGCTGACCTGGCCAAGGCCTCGCCGACAGTAGGGCATGGCACGCTGAAGAACGGCTGGGCACGGCCGTCGGTCGCGGGTGAGTATGGGAATGACTGGCTGGGACGCACCCTGGTGAACCTGGGTGGGATCTGGGCCAACAACATGGATGCGGTGGTGTACTACAAGGGCAACCTTGACAGCACCAACACCCAGCTCAATGGCGATCACAGCTACACCATGACGTTCCCGAAGGATGCTTTGCCCGCGTCGTTCGCCGATTACTTCTGGTCCGTGATCGCGGTCGACCCGGTCTTCGCACGGGTTCTGCCGAATCCGAAAAAACGCTTCCTGCTCAATCGCGAGTCCGGCCTGAAGTACAACGCGGATGGTTCGTTGACTCTGTACTTTGGCGCGGAGAAGCCCAAAGACGCACCTGACCCGAACTGGCTGCCGACGCCAAAGGGTAAGGACTACCGGCTCACGTTCCGGTTCTATGGACCCATCGGCGGGGTCAAGGACGGCAGCTACTTCCCGCCGCCGCTGATCCGCAGCGACACGTGACGCAACAACGCCCCGTGCACACGTCCGTCGCCGGGGTTTTACAGCGGTCCTGTCAGCGTGGCCTCAACGCCATAGCACAGGACCCCGCATGACTCTCCACGCGACACCTCTTGAGTTTCCCTGGCAGTCCACCGGCCAGGTGCCAGCGCCCCAGCCGGAACCTGTCGCGCCGGAGCCGCCCGTAGAAGCGCCGCCGCCGAATGAACCTCCCGTGCAGGAGCCGCCGACCGAGGCTCCCCCGGAAGGGGATCCTTCGCCGGATCGGCCGCCGCTGGAAGCGCCCGAGCCGCCCAAGCCGCTATAGGTTGTTCGCTCTTCTGCGCCGCACTCGTTGCGGCGTTTTTGTTTCAGGTTGAACCGGTGCGTGATGACGACGTCTCCATGTAAATACACATCAATAACCTGGTCTTTTCGCAGCAAAGACATCACTTAACGCTGCGATTCGAGGTCACGCCGACTTCATTCCCGATGCGGAAAAGTGGATTCACCCCGACACGGGTCATCCAGAATTTTTCACCAGGAGTAGAAATCAGTGAGCACCGAATCCAAGACCGCGCACACCCTCAATGACCTGATCGAAATCGCTCGTGACGGCAAGGACTTCTACACCGAAGCCGCCGGGAAAGTGAAAGACACCGAGCTGTCCTCGCTGTTCACCCGCATCGCCGGGGTCAAGGCCGACATCGTCAACTCGCTGAGCAGCACCGTGCTGGCCACCGGCGGCAAGCCGGCCGAGCACGGCACCATGGTCGGCTCCATGCAGCAGTTCTACGGCAAGGTCCGCGCCACCCTGGGTGACACCCAGTACGGTTACGTCGCCGAACTGGAAGAATCCGAAGACCGCCTGCTGAAGGCGTTCAAGGACACCCTTACCGACAACGACACCCCGCCGGCCGCGCGCCAGGAAGTCACCCGCCTGCTGCCGCTGGTGCAGGAAACGCATGAAGTCATGCGCGCCCGCAAGCATGCCATGAAGCATTGATCGAGAGGCGGGCGGCCCCACGCCGCCCCGCCTGTCGGGCGCCCCGGTTCAGCCGGGGCGTCTGCGTTTCCGGCCCGCTCCGCCTTCCAGACCCCGGCGTACGGCACCTGCGGATATGGTGCATACTCGATTTTCGATATCGCTGGGAATGCACATGGAACACATGCGTTGGCTCACGCTTCGTCTTGGCAACAACCAGTCCATCGGACCGCAGGTGCTGTTGAATCTCTGGTCCAACGCGTGCGAGACGAACCAGTCGTCTGTCACCCGAGACAAACCGGTGGGCCGCTCCACCGCGTATGCGCTGCATGCGCCCACCTCGCTGGCGTATCCCAAGCGCGCAGAGCTGCGCATGCGCAAGCTGCTCGAAGAGGCCGGCTACACCTTCACCATGGGTTCTCTGGCCGATCGCCCGGCGCCGCAGCCGGTGCGTTTCCGCTGAGGGTGCTCAGCCTGCCAGCGGAAGGACGCGGCGCATGATCCGGACCGGCACGCCGGTGCGATGGGTCTGTCGCTCCAGCGGTTCCCAACCGAGCCGTTTGTACAGTCCGCCATCATCGTGCTCGGTCTGCAGGAACACTTCGCGCACGCCGTAGCCGCGCGCTTTCTGCATCAGCGTTTCGATCATCGCGCTGGCCAGGTCATGGCCGCGGTGCTCCGGCGTGACGAACACGCCGCCCAGCCAGTGCAGCCGCTGCGGGTGCTCGGTGCGTTCGTGGAATTTCAGCTGCGCGGCGGCAATGGGGGTGTCGTCCTGCATGGCCATGAGCAGCATCGGCAGCTCGTTGTCGTGCAGGAACACCTCCAGCCGCTGCTGCTCGTCATCGAAGGTGTGCCCGGGCACGCGGGCGCCCCAGGTATCGAAGTACCAGTGCGCAACCGTGGGCATCAACTGCGGGGCCTGGCTCAGGGTCAGGAATTTCATTCAGTACTCCCTGTACAGAACGTCGGGTGTTCCGGCGCGACAGGCCCGTTATACCACCCACTCCTTGGGCCTCTACCGTGACGCGTTGCAGGTTTCTGCAACCGCGCGCAGACTGCGGAGCATGTCTTCACCTGCTTTCAACCTTCGCCAGTATGGCCGCGCCTCCAGCGTGGACCGCCACGCCTTCGCGCAGTGGGTGGTGCCGGTGCGCGGTGAACTGGCGTTCGAGCTGGAAGGGCGGGGCGCGCGGCTGGATCTGCTGCAGGGCGCGTTTGTCGCACCGATGGCCGGGCACGCACAGACCGCCTCGGATGACGACCGTTTCCTGATCGTCGACTGCCCGGCCGAAATGTTCGATGACGACACCCTGGAGTGCCTGCAGCGACAGCCGGTGTTGGCGCTTCCGGCCCGGGTGCGCAGCATGGCGCAGCGGCTGGGCACTGTGGTGGGCGAACCGGTGGACGCGACGTTCGTGCAGGCGGAGCTGCCCGGATTGCTGCAGGCGTTTTCGCTTGCAGGCAGCGCCACCCGGCTGCAGGCGGTGTGTGCGCGCATCGAGGCGAATCCGGGCCAGGCCTGGCCGGTAGAGCGCATCGCTGGCGAAGTAGGGGTGAGCGGCAGCCGCCTGCATGCCCTGTTCCGGCAGGCGTTCGGGCTCAGTCCTCAGGCCTGGTTGAGCGGCAGCCGCCTGCGCTGGGCCCGGGGGCGGCTGGCGGACAGCGATGTGCCGATCGCCGCCATCGCCCAGCACGCCGGGTATTCCGAACAGAGCGCGCTGACTCGCGCCCTGCGCCGGGAATGGGGCATGACCCCGGCCGACTACCGCCGCCGCTTTCGCCCCTCGCAGTAGCCTGGGTCAAGATCGCCAGCACGGCGGTCCCTACACTGGGGCGGACTTTCTGTTGCCGGGCGCGTGACCCCTGATGAATCGTTCGATGGGCGTGGGTATCGCCAACGGTATTGCCGCCGGTGCGTTGTGGGGCGTGGTGTTCCTGGCCCCGGCGGTGCTGAGCCATTTCAGTGCGGTGCAGCTGTCGGCCGGGCGCTACCTGGTCTACGGCCTGATCGCCGTGGTGCTGCTCGCCCCCCGCTGGCGCGAGCTGCGCCAGCGCATCGGCATGGCCGAATGGCGCGGGCTGCTGTGGCTGAGCCTGGCCGGCAACCTGGTGTATTTCGTGCTGCTGGCCAAGGCCGTGCAGTGGGCGGGCGGGGCGGCCGCGTCGCTGATCGTGGGCCTGATCCCGGTGGTGGTGACCGTGGCCGGGGTGCGTGAGCAGGGCGCGGTACCGCTGCGCCAGCTGGCGCCGGCGCTGCTGCTGTGCCTGGTCGGGGTCGCGCTGGTCGGGTATGAGGCGATGCAGTCCGAACACGCGCAGGGCACGGCCAACCAGCGCTTGTTCGGCCTGCTGTGCGCGATCGGGGCGTTGTTCTCGTGGGCGGTCTATTCGATCGGTAACAGCCGCTGGCTGGCGCGGCGGCCGGACCTGTCCGGGCACGACTGGTCGCTGTTGACCGGGGTCACCACCGGCGCGCTGGCGTTGCTGCTGGTGCCCAGCGCGTTCTTCGTGCGCGGACCGGCACATGCACCGGTCGACTGGCTGTGGTTCTGGGTGATCAGTGCCGGCGTGGCGGTGGTGGCGTCGGTGGTGGGCAACGCCTGCTGGAACCGGGCCAGCCGCAACCTGCCGCTGACCCTGACCGGGCAGATGATCGTGTTCGAAACCCTGTTCGCGCTGCTGTACGGGTTCGCCTGGCAACAGCGCTGGCCCACGGAGATGGAAAGCCTGGCCATCGTCTGCCTGATCTCCGGCGTGCTGCTGTGTGCCCACGCGCACCGGCCGCCACGTGCGGTGGCCGAACACGCTGGCTGAGTCCGTTGCGCGGCCTGGATGGTCACATTCGCAACTTTTTGCGCGACGATACCCGCTGATCGACGCAATCGGCTTTTTGCAGTGCAGCACTTGACAAGCGGTGCGTCGGCGTAGTTTTCTTGGCCCATGGTCCTTGCCGCCGCCACCGCCGAACTGTTTGCCACTGCCTCCCACGGCAGCGGTCGCAGCGCTGCGCCGGCCACCGGTACCACCACGATTACCACCGTCACCACTCGCCTGGTGCGGCCCGTCGTCTTCGCGTAATTTCCGAACACAACGGCCCCGCACCAGACCAGGTTGCGGGGAGTCTCCTTCAGCCTGAATGACGCGGGGCCTCGACTCGAGGTCAGCATGTCCATCGTCGCCGCTTCACCCGATGCCGCTGCATCGCCCGCACCGTCCTCTCCGCTGCAGGCCGCCACCGCCACCGTTGTGCACAAGTTCGGTGGCACTTCCGTGGCCGATGCCGACCGTTACCGCCACGTGGCGCAGTTGCTGCTTGCGCGCGATGAAGCGATGCAGGTCACCGTCGTTTCTGCGATGAAGGGCGTCACCGACGCGCTGATCGCACTGGCCGGCGCGGCCGCGGACAATGCACCGCAGTGGCGCGATGACTGGCACGACCTGCGTGCACGCCATCGGGGCGCGGCGGTGGCGCTGCTCGGCGAACATGCCGGCGACACCGTGGAATGGCTGGATGCGCGCTTCGACCACCTGGCCGAAGTGCTGGGTGCGCTGGCGGTCATCGGTGAGCTGCCGGCCGAAGTGCTCGACCGTGTGCAGGGCCTGGGCGAGGTCTATTCCGCGCATCTGCTGGGCCACTACCTGCGCAGCATCGGCGAGGACTGCGCGGTGCTGGATGCGCGCGAGGTGCTGGTGGTGGACCGTGGCGAGCTCGGCGTGGATGTGGACTGGGTGCAGAGCGCGCAGCGGCTGGCGAGTTGGCGCGAGGCCAACAGCGCGGCCCGCGTGGTGGCGACCGGCTTCGTGGCGCGCGATCGCCGCGACCGCGTGACCACGCTGGGGCGCAACGGCAGCGACTACTCCGGCGCGATCTTCGCGGCCCTGTTCAATGCCGATGAACTGCATATCTGGACCGACGTGGACGGCGTGCTCTCGGCCGACCCGCGCGTGGTGCCCGAAGCGGTGCAGCTGGAAGCACTGAGCTACGACGAAGCCTGCGAGCTGGCCTACTTCGGCGCCAAGGTGGTGCACCCGCAGACCATGTCGCCGGCGATCGAGCGCGGCCTGCCGATCATCATCCGCAACACCTTCCACCCCGACCATCCCGGCACCCGCATCACCGCCGAACGCACCGCCTCGGGTCCGATCAAGGGGCTGACGCTCAGTGCGGACCTGGCCCTGCTCAACCTGGAAGGCACCGGCCTGATCGGCGTGCCGGGCACGGCCGAACGCGTGTTCGCCGCGCTGCGCAACGCGCACGTGTCGGTGGTGATGATCTCGCAGGGCTCATCGGAGCATTCGATCTGCTGCGTGGTGCGCCAGGCCGAAGCGCAGCGGGCGCGGGACGCGTTGCTGCACGCCTTCGCGCATGAGCTGAGCCTGGGCCAGGTGCAGCGCGTGCAGCTGACCGACAACGTCAGCGTGCTGGCTGCGGTGGGCGACGGCATGGCGGGGCAGCCCGGCGTGGCCGCGCGCCTGTTCGAGTCGCTGGGGCGCGCGCAGGTGAACATCCTGGCGATCGCGCAAGGCTCGTCCGAACGCAACATCTCGGTGGCGGTGGACAGCCACCATGCGACCAAGGCGCTGCGTGCCGCGCACGCCGGATTCTGGCTGTCGCCGCAGACGTTCTCGGTGGGGGTGATCGGTCCGGGCAATGTCGGGGCGGCGCTGCTGGACCAGCTGCTGGCCGCGCAACCCACGCTGCTGACCCGTGCCAACGTCGACCTGCGGCTGCGTGCAGTGGCGTCGCGCAGCCGCATGCGGCTGGATGCGCGCGGCGTGTCCGGCGACTGGCGCGCTGCGCTGGCCGGCGAGGCGCAGGCGACCGACCTCGACCAGTTCACCGACCATCTGCTGTCGGCGCACCTGCCGCATGCGTTGATCATCGACTGCAGCGGCAGCGCCGAGGTGGCCGACCGCTATGCGGGCTGGCTGCAGGCGGGCATCCATGTGGTGACACCGAACAAACAGGCCGGCGCCGGTCCGCTGCCGCGCTACCACGCCATCCGCGACGCGGCGGCGGCCAGCGGTGCACGCTTCCGCTATGAGGCGACGGTGGGCGCTGGCCTGCCGGTCATCACCACGCTGCGCGACCTGGTCGACACCGGCGACGAGGTGCTGGCCATTGACGGCATCTTCTCCGGCACGCTGGCCTGGCTGTTCAACAAGTACGACGGCCAGGTGCCATTCTCCGAATTGGTGGCGCAGGCGCGCGGGATGGGCTACACCGAGCCGGATCCGCGCGACGACCTGTCCGGCGTGGACGTTGCGCGCAAGCTGGTGATCCTGGCGCGTGAAGCCGGGCGCGAGCTGAGCCTGGAACAGGTCACCGTGGAAAGCCTGGTGCCCGAAGCGCTGCGCGCGAGCAGCGTGGACGGCTTCATGGCGGGACTGGATTCGGTCGATGCGGTGTTTGCCGAACGTCTTTCCGGGGCGCGCGCACGCGGTGCGGTGTTGCGTTACGTGGCCCGCCTGTCAGCCGATGCCGCGCAGGTGGGGCTGGTGGAGCTGCCGGCCGACCACGCCTTCGCCAACCTGCGCCTGACCGACAACGTGGTGCAGTTCACCACGCGCCGTTACTGCGAGAACCCGCTGGTGGTGCAGGGGCCGGGCGCCGGTCCGGAGGTGACTGCCGCCGGCGTGTTTGCCGACGTGCTGCGGGTGGCCGCCGGTGAAGGAGCGCGTCTGTGAGCGAGGCAGTGCAAAGGCAGGCCCGAGCGTTTTCGCCGGCCTCGGTGGGCAACGTGGCGGTGGGCTTCGACATCCTCGGCCATGTCATCGCCGGGGTGGGCGATACAGTGACGGTGCGCCGCACGCAGGCACCGGGGGTACGCATCCTCGCGATCCGTGGCACCACCGTGGACCTGCCATTGGACGCGGCCGACAACACGGCGGGTGCGGCGCTGCTGGCATTGTGCGATGCACTCGCGCTGCCGTTTGGCTTCGAACTTGAAATCGACAAGGGCATCGCACTGGGTTCCGGCATGGGCGGATCGGCGGCGTCGTGCGTGGCCGCGCTGGTGGCGGCCAATGCGCTGCTGGACGCGCCGCTTTCGCGCGAGGCGCTGTACCCGTTCGCATTGACCGGCGAAGCGGTGGCCAGCGGCGGCCGGCATGGCGACAACCTGGGGCCGATGCTGCTGGGCGGGCTGGTGCTGAGCACGGCCGACCGGCTGGTCCCGATCCCCGTACCCGCGCACTGGCACAGTCTGCTGGTACACCCCGACGCGGTACTGGAAACCCGCCGTGCGCGTGCCGCGTTGCAGGGCAGCTATGCATTGCCGGAATTCGTGGCGCAGAGCGCGAACCTCGCGCTGGTGCTCAGCGGGTGCTTCCGGGGCGACGCGGACCTGGTCCGCGCCGGCCTGCGCGACGTGCTGGTGGAGCCGCGCCGCGCCGGGTTGATCGTAGGCTTCGCAGCGGCACGCGACGCGGCGCTGGCCGCCGGTGCGCTGGGCGCCAGCATCTCCGGCGCCGGGCCGAGCGTGTTTGCCTGGTTCGACAGCGAAGCGGCGGCACGGGCGGCACAGGCGGCGGTGCAGGGCGCATTCGCCGAGGCCGGGTTCGACAGCCAGGCCTGGGTTTCTCCGTTGAACGCGCCCGGCGCCTGCCTGCTGTGAGCGCGGCTTCCTTCCCTATTCCAGGACTTTCCATGCATTTCGTTTCCACCCGACACGCGGCACCGGCCGCTACCCTCAGTGCGGCGATCGCGTCTGGTTTGGCGCCCGACGGTGGGCTGTATGTGCCCGAACAGCGTCCGCAACCGCAGCGCTGGCACAGGCAGGGCAGCCTGGCGCGTGATGCCGAGGCCGTGCTTGAGCCGTTCTTCGCCGGCGACGCGCTGGCGCCGCAGCTCGGCGCGCTGTGCGACGAAGCGTTCAATTTCCCGGCGCCACTGCGGGCGTTGTCCACCCCGGGCGACCACGTGCTGGAGCTGTTCCATGGGCCCACGGCGGCGTTCAAGGATTTCGGTGCGCGTTTCCTCGCCGCGAGTCTGGCGCAGCTGCAGCGCGACCGGGCGCAGGAACTGACCATCGTGGTCGCGACCTCTGGCGACACCGGCGCAGCGGTGGCCGCCGCGTTCCACCAGCAGCCCGGCATCCGGGTAGTGGTGCTGTATCCGGACGGGCGGGTCTCGCCCCGCCAGGCGCACCAGTTGGGCTGCTTCGGCGACAACATCCACGCACTGCGCGTGGCGGGGTCGTTCGACGACTGCCAGGCGATGGTGAAGCAGGCATTGAGCGACCGCGAGCTGCAGGCGCAGGTACCGCTGAGTTCGGCCAACAGCATCAGCCTGGGACGCTGGCTGCCGCAGATGAGTTATTACGCGCATGCGGCGCTGGGCCATCACGCCGCCACCGGCGAGGTCCTGAATCTGGTGGTGCCGACCGGCAACCTGGGCAACGCGATGGCGGCGGTGCTGGCGCGTGCGATGGGCCTGCCGCTGGGGCAGATCGCGTTGGCGACCAATGCCAATGATGTGCTGCCTCGGTTCTTCGAGGGTCAGGCCTATCGGCCGCAGGACAGTGTGGCGACGCTGGCCAATGCGATGGACGTCGGCGCGCCGAGTAATTTCGAGCGGCTGCGGTGGTTGCATGAGGGTGACGACGATGCGCTGCGCGCCGGGTTCCGTACCGCATCGGTGAGTGATGCCGAGATCCGCGAGGTGATCGCGCGCCGTTATGCAGCAGCGGGCGAGGTGTTCTGCCCGCACACGGCGACGGCGGTGAAGCTGCTTGAACAGCTGCGTGCGCAAGGCGTGCAGGGCGATTGGGCGGTGGCGGCCACCGCGCATCCGGCCAAGTTCGAGTCGGTGGTGGAGCCGCTGATTGGTCGCAGCATCGAGGTACCGCCAGCGTTGGAAGCGCTGTTGAAGCGCCCTGCGCACGCTGAACCGTGTCCGCCGCATTACGCGGCGTTGCGCGAGTCTCTGTTGGGCTGAGGAGCAGCCGGGCAGGGCCCGGCTCTACCGCCTTACGCGCCGCACAACTCGCGCAAGCCGGCCTCGTCGATGATCTCGACGGTGTTCAGGTGGGGCAGGGCGATCAGGCCCTGCTGGCGCAGCTTGGTGAAGGTGCGGCTGACCGTTTCCATGGTCAGGCCGAGGTGGTCGGCGATGTCGCTGCGGCCCATCGGCAGGGTCACGCGCAGGCCGGGGTCGCCCAGGCGGGCTTCGCGGGCGGCCAGGCGCAGCAGGAAATCGGCGAGCTTTTCGGCCGGTTGCAGGCGTGCCAGGGCCAGCGCGGCATCGGCGGCGTCGTCCAGCGCCTGGCAGGCGCGCTGCAGCAGCTTGCGCTCCAGGTGCGGGTAACGCGCACGCAGGTCCTTCATCTGCGGCAGGGTGACGCGGCAGACCCGGCTGTCGGCAATGGCCTCGATGTCATGCCGGTGGTGGTCGCTGCCGGTCAGGCCCAGGTAGTCGCCGGGCAGCACGAAACCGCTGATCTGGCGGCGGCCGTCGGCGAGGGTGCGGACCAGGCGCAGGGCGCCGCCGGTCAAGGTATAGACATGTTGGCGCGGCTCGCCGGCGCGGGCCAGGGTGGCGCCCAGCGGCAGCGCCTGCGAGACGGTGACCCGTTCCAGCGCCTGTACTTCGTCCGGCGACAAGGCTGAACACACGGCCAGATGGCGCACCGAGCAGTGCAGGCAGTCGCGCAGGGCGGAGCAGCCCGGGGCGGGGTCGTCTACGGTGGCAACGGCGGTTCCGGAGTGGGGCCGGGTCATGTCGAACCTGGAAGCGGGGCCTGTCCATGATACGTCATGCGGCGCCCGGCCCGGCTGCGGCTAGAATATGCAGCTCGAACATCCCCACGTTCCGCAGGAGTCCGCAAGTGATCAAGCCCCGTACGCCGCCCGGCATCATGGAATTGCTGCCGCGCGAGCAGATCGCGTTCCAGCGCATGCTGGACGTCATCCGCCGCAATTACGAGCGGTTCGGGTTCCTGCCGGTGGAAACGCCGGTGTTCGAGCTGTCGGACGTGCTGTTGACCAAGTCCGGCGGCGAAACCGAACGCCAGGTGTACTTCGTGCAGTCCACCGGGGCGCTGGCCAATGCGGCCGAGGCAGGCGACAAGAGCCTGCCGGAACTTGCGCTGCGCTTCGACCTGACGGTGCCGCTGGCGCGCTACGTGGCCGAGCACGAACACGACCTGACCTTCCCGTTCCGCCGCTACCAGATGCAGCGGGTGTACCGTGGCGAGCGCGCGCAGCGCGGTCGTTTCCGTGAGTTCTACCAGTGCGACATCGACGTGATCGGCAAGGACGGCCTGAGCACGCGTTATGACGCGGAAGTGCTGGCAGTAATCCACGCGGTGTTCTCGGAACTGCGCATCGGTGATTTCTCGGTGCAGCTGAACAACCGCAAGTTGATGCGCGGTTTCTTCGAGAGCCTGGGCGTGGCCGACGGCGAGCGCCAGATGGCGGTGCTGCGCGAGGTCGACAAGCTGGACAAGCGCGGCCCGGATTACGTGCGCGAAACGCTGACCGGTGAAGGCTTTGCGATTCCGGCTGAGCAGGCGGACCGCATTCTGTCCTTCGTGGCGGTGCGCTCGAGCAGCCACGCCGACGCGCTGGCGCAGCTGGACGCGCTGGTGGCCGACGGCAACGCGAGCGAAACGCTGCAGCTGGGCGTGGCCGAGCTGCGCGAGGTGCTGCAGCTGGTGAAGGCGCTGGGCGTGCCGGAGACGGCGTACTGCCTGAACTTCTCGATTGCACGCGGCCTGGATTACTACACCGGCACGGTGTACGAAACCACGCTGACCGACCACCCGCAGATCGGTTCGATCTGTTCGGGCGGCCGTTACGAGGACCTGGCCAGCCACTACAGCAAGTCGAAGCTGCCGGGCGTGGGCATTTCGATCGGGCTGACCCGTCTGTTCTGGCAGCTGCGCGAGGCAGGCCTGATCGCCGGCATCGAAGACAGCAGCGTGCATGCGCTGGTGGCACTGATGGACGACAACGGCCTGGCCGATTCGCTGGATATCGCCCGCCGCCTGCGCGCGGGTGGGATCAATGCGGAAGTGCAGATGGAGCCGAAGAAGATCGGCAAGCAGTTCCAGTACGCGGCCAAGGCAGGCATCCGTTTCGTGGTCCTGGCTGGCGAAGACGAGCTGGCGCGAGGCGTGGTGGCGGTGAAGGACCTGCTGCGCGAGCAGCAGTTCGAAGTCGCCCGCGACGAGCTCGCAAGCGCTTTGCAGGTGGAGCTGGAGCAGACGCGCGCGATGGCGTGATTTCGCCCTTTGTTTCAGAGTTCGACGACGGCACCTTCGGGTGCCGTTTTTGTTTAGCGCGTAAAGCAGCGTTTCCATTCGTACGTGCTGGGGCGGCCGCCGGGCAGCCCCGCTCCGGGACACGCCGTGAACCGCCCTCCGGGCCCCGGCCCAATCGCTGGCGATTGGGCGTTCAGTCGCACGCGAGGCAGTGCCTCGCAAGCAGTGCTCCTTCACCCATGGGGGCTGCTAGAAAACATCCATGTTTTCTAGCGTCCCTCCGGGGGCTACCCGGCGGCCGCCCCCATACAGGGTCGTGTGCGGTTGGGAACGGCGGACACGCGTGGCGTGTCACTACGCGGGTGGTCCGTCGCGTAGCTGGGTTTCCCGTGGCCATCTGCCAACTATCGGAGGGTCGGCGGGGGTGGGTTTGAGGGGGCACGAGCCGCATGGATGCGGCGATGAGCCTTATCTGATCGGAATCTGGCAGCGTAGGTGTCGAGAGCCGGCGTGGGCCGCCGTAGTAGCCTGGATCTCGACGATCGCCATGTAGCTTGGCGCCCACGCCGGAATCTCCCTTGATCCGCCCGAACAGTTGCTGGAGCTGACACTCGCAGCGATAAGACTGGGCAAGCGGGGGAGCTCTCGACCCTTCCAGACTATACGGAGTCGGGCGATGAACGGGATCGGGATTGATGTAAGCAAGCGCCAGTTGGATGTGGGCACGACGGATGGAGAGGTCCTGCAGGTCAGCAACAGCGGCTCCGGCTTTGCGGAATTGGACGCCTGGTTAAGAACACGTCCGACCAGCCAGATCGTGCTGGAGGCCACCGGCGGCTATGAACAGAGAGTGCTGGATTTCCTGCACAACGCCGGTCATCCGGTGGTCCGAGCCAATGCCCTGCAGGCCCGGAAGCTGGCCCAAGGGTTGGGCCAGGTAGCCAAAACTGATCGTTTGGATGCCTACGCATTGGCGAAGATGGCAGCCTTGGTGAAACTTCCTTCGTATCAGCCGTTGGAGCCTTGGCAGCAGAAGATGCGGGAATTTGTGCGGGCGCGTCGACAGACGATGCACGCGCTGACTGTTGCGTGCCAACAGCAGGAAATGGTGGAGGATCGTGAATTGCGCCGACTATTGCAGGCCAATATCACCCGCTTGCGGACGCTGGTTGAACGCTTGGGAAAGCAGATTGCCGAGCAGGTGTCCCTGCAACCCCAGCTGGCCGTGCTGAAGTCGATGAAAGGCGTGGGCCCAGGGTTGCAGGCGGTACTTGCCAGCTACTTGCCCGAACTGGGGAAGGTCAGCGGCAAGGCCATCGCCAGCTTGGTCGGTGTAGCACCCATGTCCCACGACAGCGGGACCCTGCGCGGGAAAAGAAGTATTCACGGCGGCCGGGCTGAGATCCGTCAGGTGCTTTACATGGCGAGCATGTCGGCCATGCGGCATGAGCCTCGATTGCGGGAGTTTTACCAGTCGCTGCGAGGCCGTGGCAAGGAAGGCAAAGTCGCCATCGTGGCGGTGATGCGGAAGATGCTGGTGATCCTCAACGCCCGCGTGCGCGACGCCGAACGCGGACCGATCCCCGCCTGAGGCGACTCAGGGCGTCCGCTCCCCGAGGCTGCCGGCCAGCGGCCGGCACTACCGTGCCCGCAACATTGCGCCAACGCCGGCGCTGCCTTTGACGTGGCTTTTCCCGTGACCTCCGATCTCTGTCGAGGGTCGACCGGGGCGGGTTTGCGGGGGAATCGGCGCCATGGATGGCGACCGCTTAGCCCCCATGGATGGGTTTACGGCGACCCCGCAAACCCGCACCGGGCGGCCCTGCCCAAGGCATGCATCAGGCCTCGGCTGTTCGCCCAAATGCGTGAAGCAGCCGGGCAGAGCCCGGCTCTACGCCAAACGCAGCAATCAAGAGCGTGCCGACCAGCGGTCGGCACCTACCGTCCCGCCAGCAACACAGTTGCTACATGGATGTATTTACGGCGTCCCCCACAAACCCGCACCCGACGGCCCTGACCAGGGGAACCTTGCCCACTGCAGCTGTTCGCCGGAATCCAACAGCAGCCGGGCAGGGCCCGGCTCTACCAGCCTGGATCCAGCGCTACCCGGGCTCCACCTGAATCGCCGCTCCCGGGATTTGGCTTCCGGCGCAATTTGCGCTAATGTAATAGCACGCTATTACATTGATACGATGAAAATCCGCCCCGTCCCCCGTGAAAAAGACCCCCAGGCCGATCTGGCCTGCCTCGCTGCGGCGTTCGCCGGGCTGGATAGCGAGGAGCAGGTGACTGCCTTCCTGCGTGACCTGTGCACTCCCGCCGAGCTGGAGGCCCTGTCTGATCGGTGGAAGGTGGTGCCGCTGCTCCGGCAGGGCGTGCCGTATCGCGAAATCCATGAATTGACCGGTGTCAGCGTGACCACCACCGGGCGCGTGGCGCGCTCGCTGGACCATGGCCACGGCGGCTATGCCGCCGCCATTGCCGCGACCGCCACGCCCGCGTCCCCCGAATCCGAGTAGAGACCTCCCCCATGAGTGCAACCCAGACCGCCCCGGCACGCGACCGGCTGCGTATCGCCATCCAGAAGAGCGGGCGGCTCGCCGAACCCGCGCGCAGCCTGCTCACCGCCTGCGGCCTGAGCTGGCGGCAGAGCCGCGACAAGCTCTTCTGCTACGGCGAATCGCTGCCCGTCGACCTGCTGCTCGTCCGCGACGACGACATTCCCGGCCTGATCGCCGACGGCGTCTGCGACTTCGGCATCGTCGGCCGCAACGAACTGGACGAACAGGGCGCCGCCCGCCGCCGGATCGGCCTGCCCGACGCCTACCAGGCCCTGCGCGGCCTCAACTTCGGCCAGTGCCGCCTGATGCTCGCCGTGCCCGACGAATGGGACTGGCAGGGCGTCCAGCAGCTCGCCGGTAAACGCATCGCCACCAGCTACCCCGCCATCCTCGCCGACTGGCTGGCCGAGCGCGGCGTCGACGCCCAGGTCGTCGAACTGTCCGGCTCTGTCGAAATCGCCCCCCGCCTGGGCACCGCCGACCTCATCTGCGACCTCGTCTCCAGCGGCGCCACCCTGGCCGCCAACCAGCTCAAGCCCGTCGAAACCCTGCTCGAAAGCGAAGCCGTACTCGCCGGACCGGTCAAAACCCCCGACGACGCCCGCGCCGGCCTCATGGCCATGCTGCTGCGCCGCCTCGACGGCGTGGTCAAGGTGCAGGACAGCAAGCTGCTGATGTTCCGCGCCGACCAGGATCGCGTCTCCGACCTGGCCCGCCTGCTGCCCGACGCCGACCCGCTGGTGCAGCTGCCCGACGACGGCGGCCGCCTGCGCCTGCAGACCATGTGCCACGGCGCCCTGACCTGGCAGCGGCTCGAAGAGCTGGAGCGCGCCGGCGCCCAGGGTTTGATGGTGTTGAGCGTGGAGCGGTCGCTGGCATGAATCGTCTGCACTGGTCCCAGCTGGATGCCACCGAACAGGCCCAGGCGCTGCAGCGCCCCGTACAGGCCGTGGCCGCGCGTACCCGTGAATCGGTCGCCGCACTGATCTCCTCCGTGCGCGAAGACGGCGACGCCGCCCTGCGCGAAATCAGCCTGCGTTTCGACGGCGTCGCGCCCGCCTCGTTCGAAGTCGATGACGAAGAATTCGCCGCCGCCGAACGCGCCGTGCCGGCCGAACTGCGCCAGGCCATGATCGACGCAGCCGAGCGCATCCGCCTGTTCCACAAGGCCGGCATGAGCCAGGGCTACGCGGTCGAAACCGCGCCTGGCGTGCGCTGCGAACGCATGGTCCGGCCGATCGGCCGGGTCGGCCTGTATGTGCCCGCCGGCAGCGCACCCTTGCCGTCCACCGCACTCATGCTCGGCGTGCCCGCACAGCTGGCCGGATGTCGCGAAGTCGTGCTGTGCACCCCGCCGCGCCGCGACGGCAGCGCCGATCCCGCCGTGCTCGTCGCCGCGCGCCTCACCGGCGTGCACCGCGTGTTCAAGCTCGGCGGCGCCCAGGCCATTGCCGCCATGGCCTACGGCACCGCCAGCGTACCTGCCTGCGACAAGCTGTACGGCCCCGGCAACAGCTACGTGACCGAAGCCAAGCAGCAGGTCGCGCAGGACGGCGCCGCCGCCATCGACATGCCCGCCGGTCCCTCCGAAGTGCTGGTGATTGCCGATGCCGGTGCCAACCCCGCGTTCGTGGCCGCCGACCTGCTCTCGCAGGCCGAACACGGCCCGGACTCCCAGGTACTGCTGCTCACCGACGATGCCACCATGCTGGAGCGCGTCGAAGCACAGGTGCAGGCGCAACTGGCGAAGCTGTCGCGCGCCGACATCGCCGCCCAGGCACTGCAGTCCTCGCGCCTGGTCCTGGTCGACTCCCTCGTCCAGGCCTTCCAGATCAGCAACCGCTACGCGCCCGAACACCTGATCCTGGCCCTGCGCGAACCGCGCGACTGGCTGGCCCAGGTCGAGGCCGCCGGCTCGGTGTTCCTCGGCGACTACACCCCCGAAGCGCTCGGCGACTACTGCAGCGGCACCAACCACGTGCTGCCCACCGCCGGCGCCGCGCGCGCCTACAGCGGCGTCAGCGTCGCCAGTTTCCAGAACATGATCAGCGTGCAGTCCGCCAGTGCGCAGGGCATTGCCGCCATCGGCAACTGCGCGCGCGTGCTGGCCCGTGCCGAAGGCCTGGATGCACACGAAAACGCCGTGGCCCTGCGCATGGAGAGCGCCGCATGAGCGCCGACACCGTTCTCTCGCTGGTGCGCGACGACCTGCGCGCGTTCGCGGGGTACTCTTCCGCGCGCAGCAGCGCGCTGGTCGGCGATGTCTGGCTCAATGCCAACGAGTCGGCCTGGTCCAACCCGGCCGACGCGCAGGGCATCGCACGGCGCTATCCCGAACCCCAGCCGCAGGCCCTGCGTACACGGCTCGCCGCGTTGTATGGCTGCAGCGTAGACCAGCTGCTGATCGGGCGCGGCAGCGACGAAGCCATCGACCTGCTGGTACGCGCTTTGTGCCAGCCCGGCCGCGACGCCGTACTGGTCACCCCGCCAGTGTTCGGCATGTACGCGGTCTGCGCACGCCTGCAGAACGCGCCACTGCTGGAGGTCCCGCTGCGCGACAGCGGCGACGAACTGGTCGCCGACATCGACGCCATCATTTCTACCGCGCTGTCAGGCAACGCCAAGCTGGTGTTCCTGTGCACGCCGTCGAATCCGGCCGGCAGCAGCATTGCACTCGCCGACATCGAACGCGTCGCCCAGGCCCTGCAGGGCAGGGCGCTGGTGGTGGTCGACGAAGCCTATGGCGAGTACGCCAACCAGGCGTCTGCGACCACCCTGCTGTCCCGCTACGACAACGTCGCGGTGCTGCGCACCCTGTCCAAGGCGCATGCGCTGGCCGCGGCCCGCATCGGTACCCTCATCGCTGCGCCGGCCCTGATCCAGGTGCTGCGGCGTTGCCAGGCGCCGTACCCGGTGCCTGCGCCGTGCACCGCCCTGGCGCTGGCCGCGCTCGACTCAGATGCGCTGGCCGTGACCGACGCGCGCGTGGCGCAGGTCAAGGCCGAGCGTGCCCGTCTGTACCAGGCCCTGCAGCAGGCGCCCGGCGTACTGCGCGCCTACCCCTCGCAGGGCAACTACCTGCTGGTCCGTTTCGACGACGCGCAGGCCGCCTTCGACGCGCTGCTGGCCGCCGGCGTGGTCGTCCGCGACCAGCGCGCCGCCCCGCAACTGCACGACGCACTGCGCATCACCATTGGCAGCCCGGAACAGAACGACCGCGTGCTCCAGGTACTCACTGCCCGGAGGGCCGCCGCATGACCCCGATCCTGTTCGTCGACCGCGACGGCACCCTGATCGAAGAGCCCGCCGACTTCCAGATCGACGCCTACGAGAAGATCCGCTTCGTGCGCGATGTGATCCCGGCGATGCTCAAGCTGCGCGACGCCGGCTACCAGTTCGTGATCGTCAGCAACCAGGACGGGCTGGGCAGCGAAGGCTACCCGCAGGCGTCCTTCGATGGTCCCAACGACCTGATGCTGCAGATCTTCGCCAGCCAGGGCATCGTGTTCCGTGACGTGCTCATCGACGGTACCTGGCCGCACGACAACGCACCCACGCGTAAGCCGGGTATCGGCATGATGCTGCCGTACCTGCAGGACCGCAGCATCGATTGGGCGCGCTCGGCGATGGTGGGCGATCGTCCCACCGACATCCAGTTCGCGCAGAACATGAACATCCGCGGCTTCCAGTTGCGGACCGGACAGTTCGGTGGCGAGTGGGACTGGAACGGCATCGCCCACGACCTCGCCGATGCACCGCGCCGCGCCACCGTGCAGCGCAATACCAAGGAAACCCGCATCCGCGTCGATGTGGACCTCGACCGTACCGCCGAACCGCAGACCCACACCGGGCTGCCGTTCTTCGACCACATGCTGCAGCAGATCGGCAAGCACGGCGGCTTCGCGCTGAGCGTGCAGGCCGAGGGCGACCTGCATATCGACGAACACCACACCATCGAAGACACCGGCCTGGCGCTCGGCCAGGCCCTGCGTGAAGCGCTGGGCGACAAACGCGGTATCGGTCGCTACGGCTTCACTCTCCCAATGGACGAAACCCTGGCCAGCGCCGCGCTGGATTTCAGCGGCCGCCCGTACTTCGTGTTCGAAGGCGAGTTCAAGCGCGAGCGCGTCGGCGACATGCCGACCGAGCTGGTGCCGCACTTCTTCCGTTCGCTGTGCGATGCCTCGGGGTTGAACCTGCACCTGAGCGTGCGCGGCGACAACGACCACCACAAGGTCGAAGCCTGCTTCAAGGCGCTGGCGCGCGCCCTGCGCCAGGCCCTGCCGCGCCAGGGAACGGCGCTGCCCAGTACCAAGGGGGCGCTGTGACCGACGTTGCACTGATCGATGCCGGCGGTGCCAACCTGGGTTCGGTGCGCTATGCGCTGGAGCGGCTGGGCGCGAACGTGCAGCTGGTGCGCGGCGCGGACGGCCTGCACGGCGCGCGCCGGGTGATCCTGCCGGGCGTGGGCGCGGCGAAACCTGCGATGCAGCGCCTGCACGCGCAGGGGCTGGTCGAACCGCTGCGCCGCCTGCAGGTGCCGCTGATGGGCATCTGCCTGGGCATGCAGCTGCTGTTCGAACATTCCGAAGAAGCCGGGGTGGAAACGCTGGGCTTGATTCCCGGCACGGTGCGCAAGCTGGTGCCGGCCACCGGCATCCGCGTGCCGCACATGGGCTGGAACCGGCTGCTGCCGTTGAAGCCGTCGGTGCTGCTGCGCGACATCCCCGCGCGTGCCAGCGCCTACTTCGTGCACAGCTACGCCGCACCGCTCAACGCCCACACCGTGGCCGCCTGCGACCACGGCGGGCTGTTCACCGCGATGGTGGAGCAGGGCCGGTACTTCGGCGCCCAGTTCCACCCCGAGCGTTCCGGCGACACCGGCGCGCTGATGCTGCGCAATTTCCTTGAGGACACCGCTGTATGAGTTTCATCGTCTACCCCGCGCTGGATATCCGTGGCGGCCGCGTGGTGCGGCTGCGCCAGGGCGACTACGCGCAGGAAACCCACTACGGCGACGACCCGCTGCCGCGTGCCCAGGCCTTCGAGGCCCAGGGTGCGCGCTGGATGCACCTGGTCGACCTCGACGCCGCACGCGCCGGGGGTTACACGCTGGCACCGTTGCTGGCAGCGATCCGCGCCAACACCGGCCTGCAGGTGCAGACCGGCGGCGGCGTCCGTGGCCGTGACGATGTGGCACGCATCCTCGATGCCGGCGCCAGCCGCGTGGTGGTCGGCTCGCTGGCGGTGCGCGAGCCGGAGCAGGTGATCGGCTGGCTGGCAGAGTTCGGATCCGAGCGCATCACCATCGCGCTGGATGCGCGCCAGGATGCCGACGGCCAATGGCAGTTGCCGGTACACGGCTGGACCGAGAATGCCGGGGTCACCCTGGACGCACTCGCAGAGCGCTACGCGCAGGCCGGCCTGCGCCACCTGTTGTGTACCGACATCGCCCGCGACGGCATGCTGGCTGGACCGAACCTGGACCTGTACCGCCACCTCACCGCACGCCTGCCGGGCGTGGCGGTGCAGGCCTCCGGTGGCGTGCGCGACGTGTCCGACGTTGCCGCCGCGCGCGCCGCAGGCTGTGCCGGTGCGGTGCTGGGCAAGGCCCTGCTGGAGCAGCGCATGGACCTGGGCGAGGCGCTGGCATGTTGAGCCGCCGCATCATTCCCTGCCTGGACGTGCGCGACGGCCGCGTGGTCAAGGGCGTGCGCTTCCGCGACCACGTGGACATGGGCGACATCGTCGAGCTGTCGCAGCGTTACCGCGACCAGGGCGCCGACGAGCTGGTGTTCTACGACATCGGGGCCAGCCCGGAAGCGCGGTCGGTGGACGTGGCCTGGATCGAGCGCATCGCGCGCCTGATCGACATTCCGTTCTGCGTGGCCGGTGGCATCGACAGCGTGGAGACCGCACGCCGCGTGCTGTTTGCCGGCGCCGACAAGATTTCGATCAACTCCCCGGCGCTGGGTCGGCCGGAGCTGATCACCGAGCTGGCCGACGAGTTCGGCGTGCAGTGCGTGGTGGTCGGCATCGACTCGGTGCGCGAAGCCGACGGGCAGTGGCGGGTGCGCCGTTTCAGCGGCGACCCGGACAAGACCCAGGCTGTCGCCGTGCGCACGCTGGACTGGGTGCAGGAAGTGCAGCGCCGGGGTGCCGGCGAGATCGTGTTGAACTGCATGGACAGTGACGGCGTGCGCCGCGGCTACGACGTCGAGCAGCTGCGCCAGGCGCGCGACGCCTGCCACGTGCCCCTGATCGCCTCCGGCGGCGCCGGCGAGATGCAGCACTTCGCCGATGTGTTCGACCAGGCCGATGTCGACGGCGCGCTGGCCGCCAGCGTCTTCCACAGTGGCGCCATCGCCATTCCCGCACTGAAGCAGTTCCTGCGCACGCAGCAGATCGAGGTTCGAGATGTCTATTGAAGTGTTGCCCTCCCGCGAGGCCCTGGACACCCTGGACTGGGCCAAGGGCGACGGCCTGTTGCCGGTGGTGGTGCAGGACGCCGACAGCCTGGCGGTGCTGATGCTGGGCTACGCCACTGCCGAGTCGCTGGCGTTGACCCTGGAAACCGGGCACATGACCTTCTACAGCCGCAGCAAACAGCGGCTGTGGACCAAGGGCGAGTCGTCCGGCAACGTGCTGGCGGTGGTGGCGGTGCGCGTGGACTGCGACCGCGACACCCTGCTGGTCAGTGCGCGTCCGGCCGGGCCCACCTGCCACACCGGCAGCGAAAGCTGCTTCGAACAGGCGCCGGGCAATTTCCTGGGCCGCCTGGACGCACTGGTGCGCGAGCGCGAACATCAGCGCCCGGCCAACAGCTACACCACCTCGCTGTTCGAACAGGGTATCCGCCGGATCGCGCAGAAGGTCGGCGAAGAAGGCGTGGAAACCGCACTGGCCGGCGTGGTCCAGGACGATGCGGCGTTGCTGGGGGAGTCGGCCGACCTGCTGTTCCACCTGACCGTGCTGCTGCGCGCCCGTGGCCTGTCGCTGCAGGACGCGGTCGAGGTGCTGGTGGCCCGCCACGCGAAATGAGCGCGGCGACCGCCATCTAACGCGGCTGAAACGGACCACCAGCGATGATGTGCGGCTTTACACTCGCCCACCTCCTACGGAACGCCTCGATGACCCGCACTGCTGCCTGGCTGGCCTGCCTGCTGTTGATGTCCGCACCTGCCTGGGCCAGCGAGGCCACCGTGACCGGCAAGGTCTACCAGGAGCGCGACGGCAAGCCCGGCCGCGGTCCCACCGACCCCGCGCTGGCGGGGGTGCAGGTGTCGAACGGCGAGGTCATCGTGCGCACCGCCGCCGACGGCAGCTACAGCCTGCCGATCCGTGACGGCCAGACCGTGTTCGTCATCAAGCCGGACGAATTCCAGTTCCCGGTCGCGGCCAACGGCATGCCCAGCTACTGGCGGCACTATGCGCCGCAGGGCTCGCCGCGGCTGAAGTACGACGGCATCGCCGCCACCGGCGGCAACGTGCGCAACTGGGACTTCGCGCTGGAGCCGGCCAAGGATGCCGACGCCGCGCGTTCCGGTTTCGAGATGCTGGTGTTCACCGACTCGCAGACCGCCAGCCGCCAGGACGTGGGCTACTACCACCGCGCCATCGTCGAGCCGATCATCGGCAAGCACCCGGCGCGGCTGGGCACCACCCTGGGCGACATCGTCAACGACGACCTCTCCCTGTACCCGCAGATCAACAAGGCCACCGCGCAGCTGCAGGTGCCGTGGTTCCATGTGCCGGGCAACCACGACCTGGACATGGATGCCGGCGACGACCGCCATTCGCTGGACAGCTGGCGCGCCGTGTATGGCCCTGATACCTACGCGGTGGAAGAGGGCGGCGCCAGTTTCGTGTTCCTCGATGACGTGGTCTACGACCCGACCGCCAAGCCGAAGTATGTCGGTGGCCTGCGCCCGGACCAGTTCACCTTCCTGGCCAACTACCTCAAGGACCTGCCACGCGACCGCCTGCTGGTGCTGGGCATGCACATCCCGCTGTTCGACGCCGCGCCCGGCCGCGAAACCTTCCGCCACGTCGACCGCACGCGCCTGTTCGCACTGCTCAAGGACTTCCCGCACGTGCTGGTGCTCAGTGGCCACAGCCACACCCAGCAGCACTATTACCACGGTGAGGCCGAAGGCTGGAAAGGCAGCCGGCCGCTGCACGAGTACAACGTGGGCGCGGCCTGTGGTGCGTTCTGGTCGGGCGTGAAGGACAGTGCCGGCATTCCCGATGCCACCATGAGCGACGGCACCCCGAACGGGTATGCAGTGCTCTCGGTGCAGCCGGGCGGTGAGTACGGCCTGCGCTATTACGTGGCGCGCGCGCCGGACGACTACCAGATCGCGCTGCATGCGCCGAAGGTGCTGCGCAAGGGCGCCTACCCGGCCTGGGGTGTGTTCGCCAATGTGTTCATGGGCCAGGCCGACACGGTGGTGGAGTTCCGCGTGGATGACGGCACGTGGCAGCCGATGAAGCGGGTGGAGCAGCCGGACCCGCGCGTGCTGCTCGAGAACGTCGCCGACGACACCGCCGAACGCCTGCGCGGTTTCGACCGTTCGCCGGAAGCCACCCCGTCGACGCACCTGTGGCGCGGCGCGCTGCCGACCGACCTGGCCGTCGGCGACCACAAGGTGGAAGTGCGTGCCGTCCATGCCGACGGCCCCACCGCAGCTGCCAGCACCACCTACCGCCTGCAGACCGCCAAACCGTAACGCCGTACGCCCAGGTACGGCGGAACCTGCTTTGCAAACCCCCACCGATCACCGAAAATCCGCGCATGCGATCGAATCAACCCAAGGCCAGCGAGTGAGCGTTGCAACACCGTTTCCGGATACGCATCCGGCTCAACCGCCACGCCCGGGTTCCCACGGCGACACCCTGATCGTCGCCGACGTCGGCGGCACCTATGCGCGCCTGGCCGTGGCCGAAGTGCGCGCGGGCCAGGCACCGCGCATCCGCAACCTGCGTCGCTACGCCTGTGCGGACTTCGCCAGCCTGGCGAGCATCCTTGCCGCGTTCCGCGCGTCACAGGATAGTGCCCCGGCGACCGCCGTGGTCGCCATCGCCGGCCTGCTTGAAGGCGACCACCTGGTCAACACCAACCTGCCGTGGCCGGTGTCCGTGGCCGCTACGCGCCGCGACGCCGGGCTCGCCTCGCTCGACCTGATCAACGATTTCGAAGCCGTGGCCTACGCGATTCCGCACGTCGCCGCCGACACGCTGGTAGCGCTGAACGGCGACGCGGACGCCGGCAACCGTTGGCCGGCGTTGGTGCTGGGCCCGGGCACCGGACTGGGTGCCGCGCTGCGTTTCGAAGCCGGCGCAGGCGCGGTGCTGGCCAGCGAAGCCGGGCACGCCGCGCTCGGTGCGGTCAGCGCACTCGAACTGCAGGTGCTCCAGCAGATGCTGCAACGCTGGGAGCACGTGGACAACGAACGCATCCTGTCCGGCAGCGGGTTGATGAATCTGTATCCCAGCCTGTGCGCAATCCGTGGTGTGGCACCGCAGTGGACCACCACCGAGGCATTGATCGGCGCCGCACTGGCCGGCGACGACGCGCTGGCCGTGGAAACGCTGGAGGTGTTCTGCGGGTGGCTGGGCAGTCTGTCCGGCGACCTGGCGGCGACCTTCGGGGCGCGCTCGGTGTACCTGGCCGGCGGCATTTCCGGCCACGTTGCACGGTTCATCGATGACGGCCACTTCCGCACGCGGTTCCTGGCCAAGGGCGTGATGCGCCGGGTGCTGGAACAGGTGCCGGTGTGGCGGGTCGAACATGGCGAGCTGGGCGTGGTCGGTGCGGCGGTATGGCACGCCGAGAACCGCCGCGCGGCCGCATAGCATTCATTTCCGGGGGAGCAGCACGTGACAGATCGTAGGCAGTTTCTCCAGGCCGGTGCACTGGCCGCAGGCGTGATGGCCTTTCCGAAAGTGCAGGCCAGCAGCAACGGTCGCGCCCGGGTGGTCTCGACCTGGGACTTTGGCGTGGGCGCCAACCAGGCCGCCTGGAAAGTGCTGTCGACCGGCGGCAGCGCGCTGGACGCGGTGGAAACCGGTGCGCGCTGGGCCGAAAGCGAGTTGTGCAATCCAACCGTGGGCCGCTGCGGCAATCCAGACCGCGACGGCATCCTCACCCTGGACGCCAGCATCATGGCCGGCGACGGCCGCTGTGGTTCGGTGGCGGCGCTGACCGACATCCTGCATCCGGTTTCGGTCGCCCGCAAAGTGATGGAGCAGACCCCGCACGTGATGCTGGTGGGCGAGGGCGCGCAGCAGTTCGCCGTGCAGCAGGGTTTCCCGCGCGAGAAACTGCTGACACCCGCCGCCGAGAAGGCGTGGCGCGAATGGTTGAAGACCGCGCAGTACACGCCCGAGATCAATGCCGAGCGGCGCACGCGCCCAGGCGACAGCAGCAACCACGACACGCTGGGCATGCTCGCCATCGATGCGCAGGGCCAGCTGGCCGGCGCCTGCACCACCAGCGGCATGGCCTGGAAGCTGCACGGCCGGGTCGGCGACAGCCCGATCATCGGCGCCGGGCTGTACGTGGACAATGAAGTGGGCGCGGCCACCGCGTCGGGCGTGGGCGAGGAAATGATCCGCAACGCAGCCTCGTTCCTGGTGGTCGAACTAATGCGCCAGGGCCGTTCCCCGGCCGAGGCCTGCCGCGAGGCGATCGCGCGCGTGGTGCGCAAGCGCCCCGAGGCCAGCAAGACCCTGCAGGTGTGTTTCCTGGCACTGGACCGCAACGGTGAGGTGGGCGCGTACGCGCTGCATCGCGGCTTCGTGTACGCGGTCTGCGACAAGGACCGCCAGGACGACCTGCGCGACTCCGCATCGGTCTATACCACCGAGCAGACCTGATGGCCGCCCCCCACGTCCTGGAGATCGCCTCGAACTCGGTGGCCTCGGCACTGGCCGCGCAGGCCGGCGGGGCCGACCGGGTCGAGCTGTTCGACAACCTGGGCGAGGGCGGCACCACGCCGTCGTACGCCAGCATTGCCGTCGCACGGGAGCGCCTGCGCATTCCGTTGTTCGTGCTGATCCGGCCGCGCCCGGGTGATTTTCACTACGACGCGCTTGAAACGGAGCTGATGCTGCGCGATATCGCGAACTGCCGGCAGCTGGGCTGCGACGGCGTGGTGATCGGGGCGTTGGATGCGGACGGCGCCGTGGCCATGCCGCTGTGCCGCGAACTGGTGGCCGCAGCCGGTCCACTGGGCATCACGTTTCACCGCGCCTTCGATGCCGCGCGGGATCTGCCCGAAGCGTTGGAGCAGGTCGTGGAGCTGGGGTGCCAGCGTGTACTGAGCTCTGGTGGGCAGGCGGGCGCAGGGCAGGGCAGCGACATGCTGGCCCGGCTGGTCGCGCAGGCCGGTGATCGATTGTCGGTGATGGCCGGTGCGGGCATCACGCCGGACAACATCGCCGCGATTGCGTCGGTTACCGGTTGCCGCGAGGTGCATGCGTCTGCGAAGGCGGCGCGTGCGTCGGGCATGCGGTTCCGGAATGCCGACCTTCGTGGACTGGATAACGATTGGGTACAGTCCGATGCCGCGATCGTGGCGGCATTGCGTTCCGCTTTGGATGTCACCGGGCTTTGAGTCCGCGCTGACACGCGTGGCGTGTCACTACGCAAAAAAAACGACAGCCATCTGTACCAGCCTGACTGTCGTGGAGGAACGTTGCCCTCGCCGGTAAGGCGAGGGCAGGTATTGCTTAGAACTTGTAGGTCGCGCCGAAGTACAGCTGACGGCCGGAGTACAGGCTGGAGATCAGGCGGGCATCGGTGTCGTTGCCGAGGTGGATGCGCTGTTCTTCCTTGGTGGCGTTCAGGACCGATGCGGTGAAGGTCAGCGCGTCGGTGAAGTTGTAGGCCACGTTGAGGTCGAGCTGTGCGTACGGCTCGGTGTACTCGGTCATGCCGCCATTCAAGCCACCGACCACTTCGCCACGACGGTTGTACGAGGCGCGCGCCAGGAAGGTGTCGTTCTCGTAGAACACGGTGAAGTTGGCCTGGTTCTTGGCGCTGCCGACCAGCGGCGAAGCGCCGATGTTCTCGCCGTCGAGCACGATCGAAGCCAGGTTGGTGTCGTTGTAGGTGTAGTTGGCCTGCACGCCCAGACCGAAGTCGAAGGTGTACTGACCATACAGCTCCACGCCCTGCGACACGCCGTCACGGCCGTTGGCCTGGGTCTCGTAGTCCTGCACGGTGACCGACTCGCCGCCGATCACCATCTGCACGTCACGCACGACCGGCACGGTGAAGTTGTCCACGTTCTTGCGGAACAGGCCGATACCCGCGACCGCACCCGGCTGGAAGTACCACTCCAGGCCGACGTCGAACTGGGTCGCTTCGAACGGTTCCAGGTCCTTGTTGCTGCCGTGGCCCTGCCAGCCTTCCTGCGGCGCGCCACCGGCGACGCGACGGTCGTTGACATACTCGGCGCTGAAGTAGCTCAGGGCGCCCGGCGCGGCGATGCTGGTGTAGCTCGGACGTGCGATCACCTTGGACGCGGCGCCACGCAGCACCAGGTTGTCGGTGATGTCCCAGGCGATGTTGAAGCTCGGCAGGAAGTCGGTGTAGGTCTTGTCGGAGCCGATCAGCTCGAAGGTCTTCGAACGGGCCAGGCTGTCGGGCAGGCGCACGAAACCGCTTTCGCAACCGTAGTTCGGGAACGCTGCCGCGGCCGGGTCGTTGCACGACATCGGCGCGCCCGAGGCGTTGTCCAGGAAGTAGTCGTTGAAGCGTTCGATCGAGTCGCTGGACTGGGCGAACTGCTCGGTGCGGACCATGCGGACGCCGACGTTGCCGCGCAGGCGGTCGGTACGGAAGTTGGCCTGGAAGTAGCCGGCGTAGACCTTCTCGTTGACGTTGTAGACGAAGTCTTCTTCGGTCCGGTTGTGCGAACCGCCGTAACGATCGTTGAGGTAGTTGATGTAGGCCGGGTAGTCGATGCCCGGGAACACGTTGGCGTCGAAGCCGCCGCGGATGCCGGTGATCGGGTTGGACAGGAAGAAGCCCGGCTGGGCGATGCCCGCCGTGTTGTCACAGCCCGCCTGGTAGCGGTTGTTGTCGTAGTCGGCGGGGTCGGTGCCCGGGCAGACCCAGTAGGTGTTGCCGGTGTTGCGGTGGACCTTGCCATCGCTGTACTTGGCGCCGAACTGGAACGAGTCCAGCCAGCCGTCTTCGAACAGCTTGGTGAAGTCGGCCTGGAAGTGGTTCTGCTTGACCTCGGTCTGCATCCAGGACGAATCGGTGGAGCCGGTGTCCACTTCGGCGATGCCGTTCATCAGCTGCTGCTGCAGGTCAGGCGAGAACGTGGCCGACGGCGTGCCGGTCAGGTCCCATGCGGAGTAGCGGTTGCCGGACTCCCACACGCCATCCACGCGACGGCGCGGCTTGGCCGACATGCGGAAGTTCATGGTCGGCCCACCCTCGGACCAGGTGCGGCCGCCGCTGAAGGACGCCTTCCAGAGCGGGCTGATGTCCCAGTCGATGCTCAGGTCGGCAGTCTGCGACAGCGCCTTTTCGCGGCTGTAGCCGCCGGTCAGCTGCGGGGTGGGGATGGTGCAGTCGTCCGGACCCCAGCCACCAGGCGGCAGGCCGGCGGCAGCGGCTTCGTCTTCGCTGCAGTAGTAGGTCTTGCCGGCCAGCTTCTCGAACTGGGCGCCGGTGACGATGCTGCCGCTGGGATCCATGGTCAGGCCGTTGAGCAGGCGGCCGCCGGCCCAGTTGCCGTCCTGGTTGTAGCGCGCCATGTTCCATTCCGGAATCTTGAGCATGTTCTGGGTGTAGTCACCCTGCAGCTCGAAGCGGAAGTAGTTGGCGGTCAGGGTGACGTTGTCGGTCGGCTTGAACTGGAAGGTGAACTGGCCACCGGTGCGCTCACGCTCTTCTTCCTTCACCGCGAAGTTCACCGAGGTGGGCATGAAGAAGTCGGTGTAGTTGTTGCCGTTCTGGTCGTTGAAGCCGGAGTTGCCCCACCAGTAGTTGACGCCGCCCTGGGTCAGCGGGTTGCCGTTGACGTCGCGGGCGTCGGTGTCGGTGCCGTACCACTGGTAGTTCTCGGTGGTGGCTTCCATGGTGCGGCTGGTGCGCTTCTGCTTGGTCACCCCGACCAGCACGCCGAAGCGTTCGTCGTCGCTGTGCCAGGAGTACAGCGCGGACGCCTGCGGGTCGACGTCGGGGCTGGTGTCCGAGGAGGTGCCTTCCAGGGTCACATAGCCGGAATTGGATTCCATCTCGAGCGGGCGACGGGTATGCAGGATCACCGTGCCGCCGATGCCGCCTTCGTCGATGCGCGCTTCCGGCGACTTGAACAGCTCGGCGCTGGACAGCATGTTCGAGGGCAGCAGGGTGTAGTTGAACGAGCGGCTGGCCTCGTCATTGGTTTCCGAGGTCGCGATGTAGTTGCCGTTCAACTGGGTCAGGGTCAGGTCCGGATCCAGGCCGCGCACGCTGACGCTCTTGCCTTCGCCGCCGTCGCGGGTAATGACCACGCCCGGCACGCGCTGCAGCGAGTCGGCCACGTTCTTGTCGGGGAACTTGCCCACGTCTTCTGCGGTGATCACTTCGACCACGGCGTTGGCGTCACGCTTCTGCTGCAGGCTCTTTTCGATGGCGTAGCGGTAGCCGGTGACCTGCACGCTGTCGAGCGTGGTCGCCGAGGGCGTTTCGGACGGGGTCGCGGCCTGCTGGGCGAACACGGTCGCCGGCACGAAGGCCGCGGCGGCCAGGGCAAAGGTGATCGCGGCGGACAATGCGTCGCGGCCGTGCATGCGGGACATCTGCTTCATTCCACTCTCTCCGTTGGATTGAATCGGTGCTGAGATTTCGTTGAAACGATCTAAAATTGGCAGCGGACCTGGCGAGCCCCCCAGCTCGCCGTGCCACGCATATGACGGTTCGGAGTTGGATCGATCTAAACCGCTGGCAGCGAATTTTTAACACGGCGGCGCCAGGGAAGCATGCTGCTCCGCAATATGGACGGCGGGGCCGGGAATGTGCCTAGGGCGCAGGCGCCACAAGGGACAAGGGGCGGGCGGGACTTTGAACGCTTCAGTTGCGCAGCGCGCAGGGCGCGGTGCAGGCGACGGGGTAGGGGGGGCGCTCATGTTGCGCCGCAGAATGCATGGACGGATTGCCCCGTGTTCTACTTAAATCGATCTAAATTCACGCCGCCGTGACTTTGGAGCGATCCAAAACGCACCTCGCCTCACCGTCATCGACCCACAGGAACCACTGCATGCGCCGATTGCCGTCCCGCCTCGCCCTGACGACCTGCCTGGCCGTTGTGGCCTTCACGCCCATGCTGCAGGCCGCCCCGGCCGCGCTGGAGCGTGAGGTCAACACCTTCATCGGCAGCAAGGATGACGGCAATACCTTCCCGGGCGCCTCGGCCCCGTTCGGCCTGATCCAGGTCAGCCCGATCGGCGAGCACTATGCCGGCTGGCGCTATGACGACCCGAAGATCCGTGGCTTCGGCCATTCCTTCCTGTCCGGCGCGGGTTGCTGGGAACAGGGCGGCCAGGTCTCGGTCCTGCCGGTGACCGGCAGCATCGGTCCGGGCGGCGACTTCGACACCGACAGCGCCAAGAGCTTCGACCACAAGGCCTACGCCTCCGGCTACACCCATGAGGGCGAGGTCGGCCAGGCCGGCTATTACAAGGTGCGGTTGACCAGCTACGGCGGCATCGACGCCGAAGCCACCGCGCGCACCCGCGCCGCCGCCGAGCGTTACACCTTCCCGGCCGAGGCCGGCACCGGTCACGTGCTGGTCAACGTTGGCCAGGCCAACGAGCGCCACTCGGTGATCGGCAGCGTGATCGACGTGGTCGGCGACCGCGTGGTCGAAGGCAAGCTGGTCACCAAGAGCTTCTGCGGCGGCCACCAGTACACCACCTGGTTCCGCATCGAGTTCGACCGCCCGTTCAAGGCGTACGGCACCTGGGGCGAGGGCGGTGGCCTGCCCGGCGCCCGCCATGGCATGGAAGGCGAGCTCAAGCCGAGCGGCGCCTGGTTGAGCTTCGACCTGGCCAAGGGCGGCGCGGTGACCGCGGTCAGCGCGATCTCGCACGTGGATGCCGAAGGCGCGCGCGCCAACCTGCGCAGCGACGGCATGCAGGACGGCCGCCTGCTCGGCTTCGAGCGCATGCGCAGCCTGTCCCAGCAGCAGTGGCGCAAGGAACTGTCCACCGTGCGCGTGGACAGCAAGCACGCCGATGACCGCACCGTCCTGTACACCGCGCTGTACCACGCGCTGCTGCAGCCGCTGACCGGCAGCGATGCCGACGGCCGCTACCGGGGCTACGACGACAACATCCACCGTGCCGACGGCTGGACCTACTACGAGTACTTCTCGCTGTGGGACACCTACCGGGCACAGAACCAGTGGCTGGCGCTGACCCGTCCGCAGGTCACCCGCGACATCGGCCGCAGCCTGCTGGCGATCAACGAGCAGGGCGGCTGGCTGCCGCGCTGGGGCTACGCGAACTTCGAAACCAACATCATGACCGGCGACCCGGTCACGCCCTTCATGGTCGACCTGTGGCGCTTCGGCGCGCTGGCCGGACGCGAAGGCGAGGCGTACACCGCACTGCGGCGCAATGCGTTCGAACTGCCGCCGATGAACTCGCGTCATGCCGGCCGCTCGGGCAACCCGGGTTACGTCGAGAACGGCTACGTTGCCTATGACCGCGCGTTCCCGTCCAAGGGCATGGACGTCGACCCGCACCACGGCGGCTCGGCGACGCTTGAGTACGCGCTGGCCGACTGCGCGCTGGCGCAGATGGCCGACGGCCTGGGCCATGCCGACGACGCCGGCGTGCTGCGCCAGCGCGGCCGCAACTGGCAGAAGGTGTGGGACCCGAGCGTGCGCGACGAGGAAACCGGCATGAGCGGCTTCCCGCGTCCGCGCATGGATGATGGCAAGTGGTATCTGCCGGCCGACGGCCACTACAGCCCGCGTTCGCACCATGGCTTCCATGAAGGCACCGCGTGGCAGTACCAGTGGCTGGCCCAGCAGGACATCCCCGGCCTGGTCCAGGCCATGCACGGCCGCGAACAGGCCGGCAAGCGCCTGGATGCCTTCTTCGCCTACGACGCCCTGCTGCAGTCGCCGCTGCAGGCCGCGCGCAAGGAATGGGTGGTGGGTCCGTACAGCTACTACAACCAGTACCGCTACAACCCGAATAACGAACCGGACCTGCACGCGCCGTGGATGTACACGCTGATCGGCCAGCCGTGGAAGACCGCCACGGTGGTGCGCGCCGCGCAGCAGCTGTTCACCAACGCACCCAATGGCGTCACCGGCAACGATGACCTGGGCACGATGTCGGCCTGGTATCTGTTCAGTGCGCTGGGCTTGTACCCGGCGGTGCCGGGCAGCGGCCAGTTCCTGCTGCACGCGCCGCGCTTCGCCAAGGTCGAAGTGGACCTGGGCCAGGGCCGCACGCTGCGCCTGCAGGCGCCTGGCGCCGACGGCCGCAAGCTCCAGTACGTGCAGGGCGTGCAGGTCGACGGCCAGGCACACGCACCGGTGTGGATGGACTGGAACCGCCTGCAGCAGGGCGGCACCATTTCCTACGCACTCGGCGACACCGCGCCGGAAGCCGGCTGGGGGACCCAGGTGGCCGACCTGCCGGTGTCGTACTGCGCCACGCCGGGGGCCGTGCTGGAATGAGCCGCCGCCCCGGTCCGCTGGCCGATGCGATCGTTTAGGCTTGCAGCACCATGACCCGACCGATGCCCCGATGAAAAAGGACACTTCCGCTGCCAAGGGAACCCGCGCCAGCACGCCCCGTGCCGGCGCCGCACGTGCGGTCACCGTGACCGACATCGCCGATGCCATCGGCGTGTCGCGCGCCACGGTGTCGCTGGTGCTGCGGGGCAGCCCACTGGTCAATGTCGACACCCGTGCGCGGGTGGAGGCCGAACTGCGCCGGCAGCGCTATGTGTACAACCGGGGCGCGGCCAACCTGCGCCGCCGCACCTCGACCAGCGTGGCGCTGGTGATCAACGATCTTTCCAACCCGTTCTTCGCCGAATTCGCTTCCGGTGTCGACGAAGCACTGGGCGCGAAAGGCTTCGTGACCCTGTTGGGCAGTACCGGCGAGTCGCCGGAACGGCAGCAGGCGGTGCTCACCACGCTGATGGAACACACCCCGGCCGGGTTGATCCTGTCGCCAGCCGAAGGCAGCGACGCCACCGAGGTACGCCAGGCGCTGGGCTTCAATGCCAACGTGCTGCTGTTCAACCGCGAACTCAGCGGGGGCGATTGGGACTTCCTTACCCTGGACAACCAGCAGGGCGCATATCTGGCAACGCGTCACCTGATCGAGCGCGGCCACCGCCGTGTTGCGTTCTTCGGTGGCCACGCCGATTCCAGTTCCTGCCACCAGCGCCGTACCGGCTACGCGCAGGCGCTGGCAGAGGCCGGGCTGGAAGTGCAGCCGGACTGGTTGATCGAGTCGGCGCCGAATCGTCTCGAAGCCGCCGCGCGTACGGGCGAGCTGTTCGCAGGCGAAGTGCCGACCGCGGCGGTCTGCTACAACGACACCGTTGCACTGGGCCTGATGCTGGGCCTGGCCTCGCGCGGGGTGCAACCGGGCCGCGATTTCGCGGTCACCGGGTTCGATGATATTTCCGAAGCGGCGGTCGCCATGCCCCCGCTGACCACGTTGACCGTGAACCCCCGTGAGCGCGGCCGCCAGGCGGCCGAACTGCTGCTGCAGCGACTGGACGACCCCAGCGCAGCACCGCGTCGCACCGTGGCTCCCGTACAGCTCCATATCCGTGACAGCAGCGGCCCTGCCGTCGGCTGACCTCGACTCCCTTTCACCCGCCCGCGCACTGAGGCGCGTACCGCATGCCCATTTCTCCAACGCCACGCCTGCCCACCTCGTCATCCTCCGCGCCCGTGGTCAACACGCGCATGGCGTTGGCGGTCGCCACCACGATCTTCTTCATGTGGGGCTTCCTGACCTGCCTCAACGACATCCTGATTCCGCACCTGAAGGCGGTGTTCGAACTGAACTACGCCAAGGCGATGCTGGTGCAGTTCACCTTCTTCGGCGCGTACTTCCTGATGTCGCTGCCCGCCGGTCGGCTGGTCGCGCACCTGGGCTACAAGAAGGGCATCGTGGCCGGCCTGGCCATTGCCGCCGTCGGTGCGCTGGGCTTCTGGCCGGCCGCCGAACTGCGCGTGTATGAAGCGTTCCTCGGCGCGCTGTTCGTGCTGGCCACCGGCATCACCGTTCTGCAGGTGGCGGCCAACCCGTACGTGGCATTGCTGGGCCCGGAACAGACCGCCTCGAGCCGGCTGACCCTGGCGCAGGCACTGAACTCGCTGGGCACGGCAATCGCGCCGATCTTCGGTGGCCTGCTGATCCTGGGCAACACGGTCAAGAGCGCCGACGAACTGGCCGCGCTGGGCGCCGCCGAACAGCTGGCCTACCGCACCCAGGAAGCGCAGGCGGTGCAGGGCCCGTACGTGGGCCTTGCGATCGCGCTGGCACTGCTGGCGGTGTTCGTCTACCTGTTCCGCCTGCCGGCATTGAACGAGACCACCGAGCAGGCCGACACCGGCAGCCACACGCTGATGGACGCGCTGCGCCATCGCCACGTGCTGTTCGGCGTGCTCGGCATCTTCTTCTACGTGGGCGCGGAAGTGTCGATCGGCAGCTTCCTGGTCAACTACCTGTCGATGCCGAATATCGGGGGCCTCACCGAACAGCAGGCGACCGGTTACGTGTCGGCGTACTGGACCATGGCGATGGTCGGCCGATTCGCCGGCTCGGCGATCATGACCCGGTTCTCGCCGCGCATCCTGCTCACCCTGTTCGCCGCGGCCAATGCGCTGCTGCTGGCACTCACCATGTCGACCGAAGGGCACGTGGCGATGTACTCGGTGGTGGCGATCGGCCTGTTCAACTCGATCATGTTCCCGACCATCTTCGCGCTCAGCATCGAGCGCCTGGGCCCGCTGACCAACAAGGCTTCGAGCCTGCTGATCATGGCCATCGTCGGTGGCGCGATCATTCCGTTCCTGCAGGGCCTGCTCGCCGACCGCATCGGCCTGCACCTGTCTTTCATCCTGCCGTTGCTGTGCTACGGCTACATCCTCTTCTATGGCATGTGGGGCTCGCGCCCGCGTGCCGGTTTCAGCCAGGGGGGCTGAGCGCGTCATGACCAAGATTGTTTGTTTCGGCGAAATTTTGATCGATCTACTTGCACAGCCGCCGGCCACCCCGGACACCCCGCGCGCGTTCCTGCAGTACGCCGGCGGTGCGCCGGCCAACGTTGCCGTCGCCGCAGCGCGACTGGGTGCGGACACCCATTTCGCCGGCATGCTCGGCCAGGACATGTTCGGCGACTTCCTCGCCGACAGCCTGGCCAGCGCCGGGGTCGCCACCGATTGCATCGTGCGTACAAACGCGGCCAAGACCGCGCTGGCGTTCGTGGCACTGGACGCGCACGGCGAGCGCAGTTTCAGCTTCTACCGGCCGCCGGCGGCGGACCTGCTGTTCCGCGCCGAACATTTCAGCCCGGCCTGCTTCGAGGGCACCCGCAGCTTCCACGTGTGCTCCAACAGCCTGACCGAGGGCGCCATCGCCCAGGCCATGCTGGACGGCATGCAGCGTGCGCGTGCCGCCGGTGCGATGGTCAGCATCGACCTCAACCTGCGCCCCGCGTTGTGGCCGGCCGAGGTCGACCCGACCGACACCCTGTGGCAGGCGCTGGTGCTGGCCGACCTGGTCAAGCTCTCGCGCGAGGAACTGGACTTCCTGGCCGCACCGCTGGGCGCAGACGGCGGCAGCGTGGTCATCCAGCGCCTGCTGGCGGCCAACGCGCACGCCGTGGTGGTCACCGACGGTGCCGCACCGATGCGCTGGCACACCCGGCACGGTCAGGGCGTGGTCACCGGCTTCCAGGTGCCCACCGTGGACACCACCGCAGCCGGTGATGCATTCGTCGGCGGGCTGCTGTTCGCCCTCGGCGAGCGCCGCGCCGACGGTGCGGCCTTCGCAGGTTTCTGCGCCGATCCGGCCGCCCTGAAGGATGCCATTCGTTTCGGTGCCGCGGTCGGCGCGCTGGCGGTGACCCGCAAGGGCGCGTTCGCCGCGATGCCGAGCCTGGCCGATGTCCAGCAACTGCTGCAGCAACAACAGGAACTTCCCGCATGACCACCGCCGTTCCCGCCCAGCCCGATTTCCGTTCGCCTGCGTTCCTGCGCGCGCATATCGCGCACACCATGGCGTTCTACCATCCGCACGAGCTCGACCCGAACGGTGGCTTTTTCCACTACTACCGTGACGATGGCAGTGTCTACGACACCCACCATCGCCACCTGGTGAGCAGCACCCGTTTCGTGTTCAACCATGCAATGGCTTACCGCGAGTTCGGCAATCCCGACGACCTCAAGGCCACCGAGCACGGCGTGCGCTACCTGCGCGAGGTGCACCGTAATCCGGCCACCGGCGGCTATGCGTGGACGCTGCGCGACGGCGTGGTCGAAGATGCCACCAACCACTGCTACGGCGTGGCCTTCGTGCTGCTGGCCTACAGCTGTGCGTTGAAGGCGGGCATCGAAGCGGCGCGCGGCTGGATGGACGAGACCTGGAACCTGCTGGAAAGCCGGTTCTGGGAACCGGAATTCGGCCTGTACAAGGACGAAGCCGACGCCGACTGGAACTTCAGCGACTATCGTGGCCAGAACGCCAACATGCACATGTGCGAGGCGATGCTGGCTGCGTTCGAGGCCAGCGGCGAAGCGCGCTACCGTGACCGGGCCCTGCTGCTCGCCGACCACATGACCCGTCGCCAGGCGGCGCAGGGCGAGGGGCTGGTCTGGGAACACTACGACCGCAACTGGCAGATCGACTGGAACTACAACCTCGACAATCCGAAGCACCTGTTCCGTCCGTGGGGCTTCCAGCCCGGCCACCAGACCGAATGGGCCAAGCTGCTGCTGATCCTGGACCGCCACGTGCAGGCCGACTGGCTCGTGCCCACCGCGCGTTCGCTGTTCGACACGGCCGTGGCACACAGTTGGGATGACGTCAACGGTGGGCTGGTCTATGGATTCGCCCCGGACGGCACCGTGTGCGACAACGACAAGTACTTCTGGGTGCAGGCCGAGTCGCTGGCTACGGCCGCACTGCTGGCCGCGCGTACCGGCGAGGCCATGTACTGGGAGTGGTACGACCGCCTGTGGGCGTATTCCTGGGCGCACATGATCGACCACCAGTACGGCGCCTGGTACCGCATCCTGGACGTGCAGAACCGCAAGTACAGCGACGAGAAGAGCCCGGCGGGCAAGACCGATTACCACACCATGGGCGCGTGTTACGAAGTGCTCAACGTGGTGCGCTGAGTTCGATTCGAGCGGCAACAAAAGGGTGAGTGCATGAAGCAGTGGGCGTGGGTGACGGGTCTTGTTCTGCTGCTTGCGCTTCATGCGCTCCCTACCGCCGCCGCGCCGTTGCAGGCGCAGTGGTCGTTCCGGTTGCTGCCCGGCAATGCGCAGGTGAAGGCGCACCCGGAAGCGGCCGACTGGCGAGCCGCCTCCGTGCCCGGCGCGGTGCATACCGACCTGCTGGCCGCGAAGCGCATTCCTGATCCGTACGCCGGTGCGCCTGAAGCGGCCCTGCAGTGGATCGGGCTCGCAGACTGGGAGTACCAGGCCCGGTTCGATGTGGATGCCGCCACCCTGGCGCGTGCGCATGCCGAACTGGTGTTTGAAGGGTTGGACACGTTCGCCGAGGTCAGCCTCAACGGTCGACCGCTATTGCGCGCCGACAACAGCCACCGTACCTGGCGGGCGCCTGTTACGGGCCAGCTGCGTCCCCGCGGCAACGAACTGCGCGTGGTTTTCCGCTCGCCGATCACCACGCTGCTGCCGGGCGTGCAGGCGATGCCGCACAAGATCGCAGGCAACTACCCCTCGCCGTACGGCGATGAACCGCGCGATGCGATGGTCGGCAATTTCGTGCGCAAACCCGGTTACCACTTCGGCTGGGACTGGGGCCCGCGCTATGTCACCGCCGGCATCTGGCGGCCGGTGCGGCTTGAGAGCTGGAACGTGCAGCGGATCACCGATGTGGCGGTGCAGACCACCGCACTGGACGCACAGCGCGCTGCGCTGCAGGTCCAGGTGGAGGTGGAGGCTGCTGCGGCGCGGCGGGCGACGGTGCAGGTGGAGATGCTGGATCCGGAAGGCCGCGTCGCGGCTACGGTGACGCAGCCGGCGGCGCTGCGTGCCGGCGTACAGGTGGTGTCGGTACCGGTCGCGCTGGCCAAACCCCGCCGCTGGTGGCCGGTCGGGCAGGGCGAGCAGGCGCGTTACACCGTTCGCGCCCGCGTGGATGGTGGTACGCCCGATGCGGTGGAGCGCAGCATCCGCACCGGCCTGCGCACGGTCGAACTGCGCCGCGAGGATGACGCCAAGGGCGGCCAGGGCTTCACCTTCGTCATCAACGGCGTGCCGATCTTCGCCAAGGGCGCCAACGTGATTCCGTTCGACATGTTCCCGGCCCGGGTCGATCCGGCACGGGTCCGGCGCGAGCTGACCGCCGCACGCGACGCCAACATGAACATGCTGCGCAACTGGGGCGGCGGCTACTACGAAGACGATGCGTTCTTCGACATCGCCGACGAACTGGGGCTGCTGGTCTGGCAGGACTTCATGTTCGGCGGCGGCATGCAGCCGGGCTACGATCCGGCGTTCCGTGCCAATGTGGTGGCCGAGGCGCGCGACAACGTGCGCCGCCTGCGTCGCCATCCGAGCGTGGTGCTGTGGTGTGGCAACAATGAAGAAGAAACCGCGTGGAAGGACTGGGGCCACGGCAAGGACCTGAAGGCGGCCGACCCGGTGTTCGCAGCAAAGGTGTGGCAGGGCTACGTGGACCTGTTCGGCCACGATCTGCGCCAGGTGGTGGGCGAGGAAGGGCTGGGCGTGCCGTACTGGTCGAGCTCGCCGAGCAACGACCTGGATGCCGTGGCCAACGATTCGACCCGGGGCGACAAGCACTACTGGCAGGTGTGGGGCAATCCGGCGCTGCCGGTGCAGGCCTACCTGCGCGAGACCCCGCGTTTCATGTCCGAGTACGGACTGCAGGCGTGGCCGGTGCTGCGGACGCTGGACGGCATCATTCCGGAAAGCGAACGACAGGTAGACAGCACCGCCGTGCGTGCGCACCAGAAGTTCATGGCAGGCGAGGGCAACCAGCGCCTGCTGCAGTACATCGAACGCGAGTTCGGCACGCCGCGCGACTTCGCCGACTTCGTCTACCTGAGCCAGGTGATGCAGGCCGAGGGCATCGAACTGGCGGCGCTGCATCACCGTGCCTCGCGTCCGTACACGATGGGCTCGCTGTACTGGCAGCTCAACGATGTGTGGCCGGGCGCGTCCTGGTCGAGCATCGACCATGCGGGGCGCTGGAAGGCGCTGCATTTCCATGCGAAGCGGTTCTTTGCCGACCATGCCGTTGCGGCGCTGCGCGACGAAGGCGTGACCCGTGTAAGCCTGCTCAACGACCTGCAGCAGCCGTTGCAGGCGCAGTGGCGGCTGCGGGTAATGGATGTGGAGGGGCGGCAGATTTCGAAACAGCAGCACGCGGTGGTGGTACCGGCGCTGTCGGCGTTGGAAGTAGGCCGTTTTGCCGATGCGCAGTTGCTGGGCGACGCCGATCCGGCGCGGACGGTGGCGGTGGTGGAGCTGCTGCAGGGTGCGCAGGTGCTGTCGCGGCAGGTAGTCTATTTCGCGGCGGCGAAAGACATGCAGTTGCCCAAGGCCAAGATCGAGACGCGGTGGCTGCAGGACGGTGATGACACCGTGCTGGAGCTGCGCTCGGCGCAGTTGGCTCGCGGCGTGTGGGTGGCGTTGGAGGGGTTCGACGCGACCCTCGACGACAATGCGTTCGACCTGGTGCCGGGTGAGGCGGTACGCGTGCGGGTCAGCGCAGGTGTAGATATGCAGGCGTTGAAGGACGCGTTGCGGGTTCGATCCGTGGTGGACGCGGTCGGACGGTAATCGCCTGCGCCGGGTACTGCGAGGACACGCATGGCGTGTCTCTACGCGGTCTTACATCGAGCGTTGATGCGTAGCGACACGCCATGCGTGTCCTCGCGGTGTCAGGTCACACCGTGATCTGCTGGAAATTCTCGACCCGGTCATGCCCATGGGTCGCGTCCCCGGTGCGCGGCATCGGGTAATCGTCCAGGCGGTCCAGCAGACGCGTCTGCAAGCCGGCTTCGCGCGCGGCGTCCAGCTCTTCGACCACGTCGGAGAGGAACACGATCTGGGCGGCGGGCACGCCAATCGCCTTGACGATGTTGCGGTAGCTCTCTGCGTCGCGCTTGCCGCCGATCTCGGTGTCGAACCAGCCGGACACCAGGTGGGTCAGGTCGCCGGCTTCGCTGAAGCCGAAGAACTGCTTCTGGGCGGGCACGGAGCCAGAGGAGTACACGTACAGCGGCTTGCCTTCGGCGTGCCAGCCTTCGAGCACGGCGGCGACCTCGGGGTAGAAATGAGCCTTGTAGTCGCCGTTGCGGTAGCCGGCTTCCCAGATCATGCCCTGCAGCGCCTTCAGCGCGGTGTGCTTGCGGTCCTGGTCGATCCAGCCCTGCAGGGTTTCCACGATCAGGGCGTCCTGGCAGGCTCCGCCGATCTCCACGGCCACCGCATCCAGCCAGCGACGCACCTCCGGCTCCTGGCCGTGTGCGGCGACGTAGGCCGGCAGGGCCTTGCGCGCATACGGGAACAGCACGTTCTTGACGAACGAAATGCTGCTGGTGGTGCCTTCGATGTCGGTGAGGATGACGGTGGGGTGGGACATGGATCAGGACGCCTTGGTCGGAACGTAACGGGGGAACTTCTGTGCGATGTCGGTGCCGGTGAAGTGGCCGACCCAGCCGTCCGGTTCGGTGAAGAAGCGGATCGCGACGAAGCTGGGTTCGTCGCCCATGTCGAACCAGTGGGTGGTGCCATCGGGCACGGCGATCAGGTCGTCCTTCACGCACTCGATTTCGTAGACCTTGTCGTCGACGTGCAGGGTGAACAGGCCGGAGCCGGCGACGAAGAAGCGGACTTCGTCTTCCTTGTGGAAGTGTTCGTCGAGGAACTTCTTGCGGAGTTCGGCGCGATTGGGGTTGTCGGGGGCGATCGAGGCGACGTCGACGCTCTTGAAGCCGTGTTCGGCGACGAGGCGGTCGATGTCGCTGCGGTAGGCGGCGAACACGTCGTCCTGGCTGGCGCCGGGGGCGACTTCATGGGCGGCCTGCCAGCGCTCGAAGGTGACGCCGATCTTCTTCAGTTCGGCAGCGATGAGCGCGCCGTCCTGGGTGTCCAGCAGCGGGGCGTCTGGGGCGTGGTCGTCGTAAATGCGCAGTCGGCTCATGGCGGCAGCTTGAACTGGAGGGGGAAACAGAGTGTGTAGTGCCGGGCTCTGCCCGGCAACCGCATGGCTGGAACGCTCAGGGCCCGCGCAGCTTGCGCAGCTCGAGCTCGCAGTGCAGGAGGAACTCGAAGGCTTCCAGGTGGCGACGGGCTTCGGCCATGTCGCGGCCCCAGGCGTACAGGCCATGGCCGTCGATCAGGTAGCCCCACATGCAGCCTTCGTCGAGCCTGGCTTCGACCTTGGCGGCCAGCTCGTCCATGTCCTGGGTGTTGGGGAACACCGGGATGTCGACGGCGGTTTCATGGGTGGTGTTGCCGTGGAAGGCCTTGAGCAGTTCGTAGCCTTCGATCCGGATGTGGCCGTTGGCGGCGTACAGGCGGGAGGCGACGGTCTGGACCGGGGAGTGGGTGTGCAGGACGCAGCCGATTTCGGGGAAGCGGCGGTACAGCTGGGTGTGCAGCAGGGTTTCGGCGGAGGGACGCAGCGGGCGGCCGACGGCCTTGCCGTCGAAGTCGACGACCATGATGTCGTCTTCGATCAGGCGGCCCTTGTCCTTGCCGGACACGGTGATGGCGGCGTGCTGGTCGTCCAGCCGCTGCGAGAAGTTGCTGCTGGTCGCGGGGGTCCACCCGGCCTGGGCCAGTTCGCGGATGTTGTCGATCAGCACCTGGGCCAGTTCGCTCAGCCGGGTCGTGTCGTAGGGGGTGTTGTTCATGCTGGCATTTTAACTGCGAAAGCAGGTAAGAGCAGGTAAAGGCAGGTAAAAGCGGACTCTGCGGGCTGGGCCGGGCGGGGCACGGGTTGTGGGGGACGCCGTAAACCCATCCATGGGGGCTAAGTCGCGGCATCCATGCCGCTCATTCCCCCACAACCCGTACCCCGCCCGTCCCTCGACAGAGTTGGGCGAGTGCCAGCATTTTTGGGTGGCAGGGGGGTAGAGCCGGCCTCTGGCCGGCTCCAGGGCGGTTGCCCCTCAACGGTTGCGCAGGCGGCTGTGGCGGTAGCTGTAGCCGAAGTAGATGGCGAAGCCTACGACGGTCCAGACGCCCATCAGCATCCAGTTGTGCATGGTCATGGCCGAGAGCAGGGCCAGGCAGCTGAGGACGCCCAGGCTGCAGACCAGCCAGGCGGCCGGGATGCGGAAGGGGCGGGGCAGGTCCGGCTGGGTGCGGCGCAGGACCAGGACGCCGGCGCAGACGGCGGCGAAGGCGATCAGGGTGCCCATCGAGGTCAGTTCGCCGAGGATGTCCAGCGGGAACAGGGCCGCAAGCAGGGCGATGCCGATGCCGGTGATGACGGTGTTGATGTGCGGGGTACGGTACTTCGGGTGGATCTTGGTAAACACGGGCGGCAGCAGGCCGTCGCGGCCCATGATCATGAAGATGCGCGGCTGGCCGATGATCATCACCAGCACCACCGAGCTCAGGCCGATCAGCGCGCCGATCTCGACCACCACCCGCAACCAGCCCAGCTGGGGATGCGCGGCCACGGCGGTGACCACCGGTTCGTCGGTGCCCAGCATCGTGTAGGGCACCAGGCCGGTCATGACAGCGGCCATGGCGATGTAGAGCACGGTGCAGATCACCAGCGACAGCAGCATGCCGATCGGCATGTCGCGCTGCGGGCGGTGCGACTCCTGTGCGGCGACCGAAACCGCCTCGAAGCCGATGTAGGCGAAGAACACCATGGCTGCGCCGCGCAGCACGCCTTCCATGCCGTACTTGCCCGGGCCCTGGTTTTCCGGAATGAACGGGCTCCAGTTGGCCGGGTCGACGTACTTCCAGCCGACCACGATGACCAGCACGATCAGGCCGGTCTTCAGGATGACCATGGCCATGTTCATCGCCGAGGACTTGCTGATGCCGACGTAGCACAGCCAGGTCAGCAGCAGGACCAGGATGGCGGCCGGAATGTTGGCGATCGCGCCGGTCGGGCGCAGCTGGGCGTCCAGCGGGGCACTGACCAGCGCGGTTGGCAGATGGATGTCGAAATGACTGAGCAGGCTGAGGAAGTAGCCGGTCCAGCTGACCGCCACCGCCGAGGCCGAGACGCCATATTCCAGCACCAGCATCCAGCCGATGAACCAGGCGGCCAGTTCGCCGAAGGTGGCGTAGGTGTAGGTGTAGGCGCTGCCGGAGACCGGCACCATCGAGGCGAACTCGGCGTAGGCCATGGCGCAGAACGCGCAGCAGATCGCGGCCAGCACGAACGACAGCATGATCGCCGGGCCGGCGTGGTTGGCGGCGGCCTGGCCGGTGATGACGAAGATGCCGCCGCCGATCACCGCGCCGATGCCCAGCGCGGTCAGGCCCCACGGACCCAGATGGCGCTTCAGGCTCAGGCCGTTGGCGTCTTCATGCGCCGCATGCGGGTGCTTGGTCGCCCACAGTTGTTTGAACATCGATCAATTTCCGTCAAAGAACAGGGCCGGCGATGCGCCGGCCCGGGAATGGAATCAGGAAGCCTTGTTGAGCTTGCTGTGGCGGATGCCGTAGCCGAAGTAGATCAGCAGGCCCAGTACGGTCCAGCCCACGAACAGGTGCCAATGCACCACGAACGCCTGCCAGAACAGGAACAGGCAGGACAGGGCGCCCAGTGGGCAGATCAGCCACACCGCCGGCACGCGGAACGGGCGGGTCAGTTCCGGGCGGGTATAACGCAGCACCAGGACGCCGACGCAGACGGTGGCGAAGGCCAGCAGGGTGCCCATCGAGACCAGCTCGCCCAGCACGTTCAGCGGCATCAGGCCGGCCAGTGCTGCGGCCAGCACGCCTACGACAATCGTGGCCCAGTACGGGGTGCGGAAACGGGCGTGGACCTTGCCGAAGATCTTCGGGATCAGGCCGTCGCGCGAGATCGTGTAGGCGATGCGGGTCTGGCCCATCATCATCACCAGCACCACCGATGACAGGCCGGCGATCGCACCGATTTCCACTGCGGTCTTCAGCCAGGACAGGCTGGCGTACGGCTCCAGGGCGGTCGCCACCGGCTTGTCGGTGCCCAGCAGGTTGTACGGCATCATGCCGGTCAGCACCGCACACACGATGATGTAGACGATGGTGCACACCGCCAGCGAGCCGAGCAGGCCGATCGGCATGTTGCGCTGCGGATCTTTGGTTTCACCGGCGGCAGTGGAGACCGCGTCGAAGCCGATGTAGGCGAAGAACACGATGGTGGCCGCACGGAACACGCCGCTCCAGCCGAACTCGCCGGACACGCCGGTGTTCTCCGGAATGAAAGGGGTCCAGTTGGCTACGTCGATATGCTGGGCGCCAAAGCCGATGAACAGGCAGATCACGGTGACCTTGATCGCCACGATGATCGCGTTGACGAAGGCCGACTGGGTCACGCCCACGTACAGCAGGCCCGACACCGCCGCCACGATCAGCACCGCCGGCAGGTTGAACAGCTTGCCCGAGGAGATGAACTCGTGGCCGGTCCAGGCGATCGGCGCCGCGCTCAGCGCGTCCGGGAACGGCATGTGCAGGGTGGTGGTGATGAAGCTGATCAGGTACGCCGACCAGCCCACCGCGACCGAGGCCGAGGCGAACAGGTACTCCAGCACCAGGCACCAGCCGATGAACCAGGCCATGCCTTCGCCGAGGGTGGCGTAGGAATAGGAGTAGGCGCTGCCGGAGACCGGCATCATCGCCGCGAACTCGGCATAGCACAGGCCGGCCAGTGCGCAGGCGAAGCCGGCGATCACGAACGACAGCATCACCGCCGGGCCGGCATGGTTGGCCGCGGCCTGGCCGGTCAGCACGAAGATACCCGCGCCGATCACCGCGCCGATGCCCAGCATGATGAGGTGTTTCGCCGTGAGGGTCCTTTTCAGTGAGGCTTCGCCATCCAGGCTGCCTTCGATCGGCTCGCCGGCATCGACGTGCCCGGCCGGTTCGACCGGTTTGACCCTCAACAGAGACTTCAGCATGCAGTGCTTCCCAAAATTGGTGGTTACAACGGGGAGGTGCGATACATGGCCGCACGCCCTTGCGTTTGTTCTCGGCCGCCCCAAAGAGTCGGCCCGCTGTACCTTAGCCAAAGCTGAAGGCTGCTTACAAGCGCAAATGCAGCATGCCGGGCGATAATCTGCCAAATCCGTCTCCCAGCGCCGCTGCCATGTCCCAAATCCCCGAATCCGTTGTAGGGCTTGACCCCGCGCTGCGCGCGCAATTGGCTGATTACGCCCGCCGCCATCCCGAACACGCCGGCCTGGCTGACGAATTCAGCACATTGCTCGATGACCCGGAGAACCCGTTCCTGCGCAGCCGCCTGGCCGGCCATTTCACCGGCAGCGCATGGCTGGTCAGCGCCGATGGCGACAGGGTGCTGCTCACCCATCACCGCAAGCTGGACCGCTGGCTGCAGCTGGGCGGGCACGCCGACGGCGAGCGCGACCTGGCGAAGGTGGCGCTGACCGAAGCAGTGGAGGAATCCGGGCTCACCGGGCTGGTGCTGGAGGATGGCGAGCTGTTCGACATCGACAAGCACTGGATCCCGGAACGGAAGGACGTGCCGGGGCACTGGCATTACGACGCCCGCTACGTGGTGCGGGCGCTGGGCAGCGAAGCGTTCGTGGTCAGCGAGGAATCGCTGGCACTGGCGTGGCGGGACGTGGCCGATGTGGCCAACGCGGCAATTGAAACCCCGGACGGGGACGATTCGTTGCCGCGAATGGCCAAGCGGTGGTTGGCGCGCTGATCAATACAAAACGCGGGTGCGCAACGTGCCCGGAATCGCCGCCAGCTCGTCGCGCACCGCCGCGGCCTGTTCCTCGCTGGCGGTGATGTCGATCACCACGTAACCGACCTTCGGATCGGTACGCAGGAACTGGCCGTCGATGTTGACGTTGTGGCGCGAGAAGATCTCGTTGACCTTGGACAGCACGCCCGGCACGTTCTGGTGGATGTGCAGCAGGCGCAGGCTGTCGGCATGCTCGGGCAGGGTCACTTCCGGGAAGTTGACCGCCGACAGGGTGCTGCCGTTGTCGCTGTAGCGCACCAGCTTGGCCGCCACTTCCACGCCGATGTTGTCCTGCGCTTCCAGCGTGCTGCCGCCCACGTGCGGGGTCAGGATGACGTTGTCATGCGCGGTCAGCGGCGACACGAACGCATCGCCATTGCCCTTGGGCTCGACCGGGAACACGTCCAGCGCCGCGCCGCCGATGTGGCCCGAATGCAGCGCCGCGTCCAGCGCGTCGATGTCCACCACGGTGCCGCGCGCGGCGTTGATCAGGTGCGCGCCGGGGCGCATCTTCGCCAGCTGCGCCGCGCCGATCATCCATTGCGTGGCCGCCGTTTCCGGCACGTGCACGGTGACGATGTCGGCGCGGGCCAGCAGGTCGTCCAGGTCGATCGCGGCACGTGCATTGCCCAGCGACAGCTTGGTTTCGATGTCGTGGAAGATCACCTGCATGCCCATCGCTTCGGCCATCACGCCGACCTGGGTGCCGATATGGCCGTAGCCGATGATGCCCAGGGTCTTGCCGCGCACCTCATGGCTGCCGGCCGCCGACTTGGACCAGCCGCCGCGGTGGCACTCGGCGTTCTTCTGCGGAATGCCGCGGGTCAGCATGATCGCTTCGGCGATGACCAGCTCGGCCACGCTGCGGGTGTTGGAGTAGGGCGCGTTGAACACCGGAATGCCGGCCAGCTCGGCCGCTTCCAGGTCGACCTGGTTGGTGCCGATGCAGAAGCAGCCCACCGCCATCAGTCGTTTGGCGTGGGCCAGCACCTCGGCGCTGAGCTGGGTGCGCGAGCGGATGCCGACGATGTGCGCTTCGGCGATGCGCGCCTTCAGCTCGTCTTCGGGCAGCGCCTTGTTGTGCAGCTCGATCTGCGAATAGCCGGCGGCGCTGAACACGTCGATCGCGGTCTGGCTGACCCCCTCCAGCAACAGCACGCGGATATCCTGCTTGGGGAACGAGGTCTTCTTCGGCGACATGGGCGAGCGGCAGCATGTTGGACGGGAGCTTCCCACTATGCCAGATCGGGAAGGGCATGGTGCGGTGCGCCAAATACGGCCCGGGACGGTTTCAATTGCGACCAATCCACATCGCATGACCGACGGACGTGCGCTACCCTTTGCGGTTCCTCGTGCCGCCTTCGTTGCCATGACCGACCCGCGCCTTGATTCGCTGTTGCAGGACTGCCCCGGGCTGCGGCTCAAGACCGATCCGGCCGATCTCGAACACTACGGGCGCGACTGGACCCGTCGCTGGACGCCGGCGCCGCTGGCGATCGCGTTGCCGGGCAGTGTCGAGGAGGTCCAAGCCATCCTGCGCTGGGCCAGCGCCCAGCGCGTGGCGGTGGTGCCCTCGGGCGGGCGCACCGGCCTGAGTGGCGGTGCGGTGGCGGCCCAGGGCGAGCTGGTGCTCAGCCTGGAGCGCATGAACAAGCCGCTGGCCTTCAATGCGGTCGACCGCACCCTGACCGTGCAGGCCGGCATGGCGCTGGAAGCGGTGCACAACGCCGCGCGCGAGCACGGCCTGATCTATCCGGTGGACTTCGCCGCGCGCGGCTCCTGCTCGATTGGCGGCAACATCGCCACCAATGCCGGCGGCATCCGGGTGATCCGTTACGGCAATACGCGCGAGTGGATCGCCGGGCTCAAGGTAGTGACCGCCAGCGGCGAGCTGCTCGAGCTGAACAAGGGGCTGATCAAGAACTCCAGCGGCTACGACTTCCGCCAGCTGCTGATCGCCTCGGAAGGCACGCTCGGGGTGATCGTCGAGGCCACCCTGAAGCTCACCGACCCGCCGCCGGCCAGCAACGTGATGCTGCTGGCGCTGCCGTCGTTCGAGGTGCTGATGCAGGTGTTTGCCGCGTTCCGTGAGCGCATGCAGCTGCAGGCCTTCGAATTCTTCACCGACCGTGCGTTGGAACACGTGCTGGCGCATGGCGCGCAGGCGCCGTTCGAAGAGGTACATCCGTTCTACGTGGTCACCGAGTTCGCCGCCGGCGACGAGGCTCAGGAAGCGGCCGCGATGGCGGCGTTCGAAGCCTGCCTGGAGCAGGGCTGGGTCAGCGACGGCGTGGTCAGCCAGAGCGATGCGCAGGCTGCGCAGCTGTGGCGCCTGCGCGAGGGCATCACCGAAGCGGTCGCGCGCTACAAGCCGTACAAGAACGACGTGTCGGTGCGGATCTCGGCAATGCCGGCGTTCATGGCGCAGACCCAGGCCTTGATCGGCGAGGCCTACCCGCACTTCGACGTGGTCTGGTTCGGGCATATCGGCGATGGCAACCTGCACATCAACGTGCTCAAGCCCGACGGCACCGATGACACTGAATTCCTGCAGCAGTGCGAGCACGTGACCAAGCTGCTGGCCAAGGTGCTGAAGGACTTCGATGGCAGCATTTCCGCCGAACATGGCATCGGGCTGGTCAAGAAGGGCTACCTGGACAGCACCCGTGGGCCCGCTGAAATCGCGCTGATGAAGGCGGTCAAACATGCGTTTGATCCCCAAGGGCTGCTGAATCCCGGCAAGGTGTTCGACCTGTAACAGGCGACAGGCTTTCACATAGCCGATACGCTTTGCCTATTCCTGTCCTGAACGAATCCAAGATGACGCGATCGATCCTGCTGTTTGCCGTGCTCGCCCTGCCGCTTTCGGCCTTCGCTTCCAGCTTCGCCGGCTCGTCGGCCGGTTCGGCCTCGGGTGCTTCTTCGGCCGGCTCGTCCAGCTCGGACGATGACAAGGTGGTGGTGGACGCGCGCGAAGACGCAGCGGCCTTCGTCGCCAGCGACGGCGCGATCCGTGGCGCCCGCCTGGAAGCGGCACTGGTGCACCTGCGCGAAACCGGCGCCGCCGCGCGCGATGCCAGCGACCTGCAGCTGGCGCGGACCCTGCTGGCCCGCTGATGCCACTGCGCCGCCGGGCCCTGCGCCGATGCGCGGCGGTCCTGGCGGCGCTGTTGTCCGCCCCGACCGCCCACGCCGCACTGCTGCTGCAGCTGCAGGCTGACGGTCTCACCGCCGTGCAGGCGGACAGCGCCGCACAGGTGCTGCGCGACGCGCCGGCCCTCCTGCCGCCGTCGTGGCAGGCACGTTTCGTGGCGCCGGTCACCGTGGCCTGGTCGGATCGCCTGCCCGACAACGTGCACGGCCGCACCCGCCAGGGCGCGATCACCCTGCGTCGTGACCTGCTGGATGCGGTGCGCCCGGGCGAACCGCTGCCCCGCGCGGTGCAGGCCGCACTGATCCACGAACTGACCCACGTGCTGGATCGCGCTGACGGCGGCGGCTGGTCGTCCAGCGCCCGCTGGCGCGACCTGGCCGGCTGGCAGCAGCGCCCGTGGCGGCTGGGCCGCGGTGCCAACGCCTTCACCGAACGCAGCCCCGATCCCTACGAACGCCACAGCCCGGCCGAGTACCTGGCGGTGAATGCCGAGCACTATCTGCTCGACCCCGATTTCGCCTGCCGTCGCCCGGCCCTGGCTGCATGGTATGCCGCCGAGATCGGCACCGGCCCACAGACCGGATGCGCGGGCACGGTGCCGCTGGTACAGGCAGGCGATACCACCGGCGAGGCCTCGCTGCTGGAGCTGGATCCGCAGCGCGTGTACGCGGTGGACTACCTGCTGGCCGAAGGCAACGACCAGCTGATGAGCCGTTGGGGCCACAGCATGCTGCGCCTGGTGATCTGTGCGCCGGGGCGCCCGCGTGGCCCGGCCTGCCGGCTGGACCTGGCCGAGCACCGTGTGCTGTCGTTCCGCGCCTTTGTCGGCGACGTGCAGATCTCCAGCTGGAGCGGCCTGACCGGGGCCTACCCGTCGCGCCTGTTCGTACTGCCGCTCAACCAGGTCATCAACGAATACACCCAGCTGGAGCTGCGCGGACTGCAGTCGGTACCGCTGGCGCTGGCGCAGGACGACATCGCCAGCCTGCTCGAACGCGTGGGACAGGTGCACTGGAGCTACGACGGGCGGTACCGCTTCATCAGCAACAACTGCGCGGTGGAAACCGGCAAGCTGCTGCAGGAAGGCGTGCCGCGCTGGGCCGATCCTGGCCTGAACCGGCTCAGCCCGGCCGGCCTGCTGCGCCGACTGACGCGCGAAGGGCGCGCCGATGCCACGGTGCTGGATGATCGCCGCGAGGCGATGCGCCGGGGCTATTACTTCCCCTCGGCGCAGGTGCACTACCAGCAGCTGTTCGACGTGGCGCGTGCGGAACTGGAGCTGCCCACCCGCAACGTCAGCCGCTGGTTGCAGCTGCCGGCCGCGCAGCGCGCAGCATGGGCCGAGCGTGGCGGACTGCGCGCGACGTCAGCGTTGCTGCTGCTGGAGCAGGCCGCGCGCTACCGCGAAGAGCTGCGCGCGCGCGACGGGCTCAAGCGCGCGCTGGGCGCGACGGGCGAGGGCGGCGACAGCGCGCTCGCCGCGCTGCTGGCACTGCTGGACGATGCCGGGCAGCTGGTCAATCCAGCGGGGTTGGTGGGCGGCGAAGGGTATGGCCTGCCCATTGGTGAGGAACGTGCAGCAGCGGCCGTCGCGACCCAACAGATCAGCGCGCGTGGCGTGCCCGCCTGGGCGCAGCTGCAGGAACAGATGCGGGCGAGGTTGCCGGCGGCGCAACAGCGCGAACTGCTGACGATTGACGACACGCTGGCAACGCTGGGCGTCCGGATGCGCCGATTGGCGCGCGAGGGCTGACGCCCACCACTGAAACCAACCCCGGTAGAGCCAGGCCCTGCCTGGCTGAATGTCGGAACGAGGCGTTGTTCGTGCCCTTCAGGCGATACAGCCAGGCAGGGCCTGGCTCTACCATCCGTCGCGTCCCGTTCCGTCAGGTTCACGATGGTTGCGTTACGGTTCCCTGCTGATCCAGAACATCGGCAAAGGAGTCGAACATGCGCATTTCTCCCCTTATCTTGAGCGCGGCCGTGGCCCTCGGGGCGGCGGCCTGCCAGCCTGCGCAGCAGGCGGATCCAGCAGCGGCGGACCCGGCGGTCGGGACGCCTGCGCCGGTGGAGGCCCCTGCGGCGGATGCGGGTGGGTCGTTGGCGCCTGCGCCGCCCGCTGCCAGCACCGAAGCGCCGCCGGCCTTCCGTGCTACCGGCAACGAGCCTGGCTGGCTGGCGCAGGTCAGCGACGGGCCCAATCCGGTGCTGCGCGTGGAAACCGGCTACGGTGAGCAGAAGTACGAGATCGCCTCGCCCACGCAGGGCAAGGACGGCTGGTCGGGCAAGGCCGCCGACGGTACCGAGATCAAGCTGAGTTACCAGCGCACGGTGTGCCAGGACAACATGAGCGGGCAGGAATTCGGCGCCACGGTGATGCTCACCGTGGGCGCCCGCCAGTACCATGGGTGTGGCGATTTCGCCGGTGCGCCGGCGCAGGCCACGCGTCCCTGAGCGTAGCGACACGCCATGCGTGTCCCACGCAATGCCGAACGAAAAAAAAGCCGGGCAGGGCCCGGCTCTACCTCGGTCAGTCCGCGCGACCTGCGAACTCGCCCGTTGCGGTATTCACCAGCACGCGCTCACCGTTGGTGATGTACTCAGGCACCATGATTTCGATGCCGGTGCTCAGCTTGGCCGGCTTCGGACGCTTGGTCGCGGTGCCGCCCTTCATTTCCGGCGGGGTCTCGACCACTTCCAGCACCACGCTGGCCGGCAGCTGCACGGCCACCGGCTGTTCGTCGATGACCTGCACGTAGATGCCGGTCAGGCCCTCGGTGATGTAGCCGGCGTCGTCGCCGATCACGTCCGCATCCAGGGTGTACGGGGTGTAGTCCTCATCGTCCAGGAACACGAAGGCATCGCCGTCCATGTACGAGTAGGAGGACTGGCGGCGCAGCAGTTCGACTTCCGGCAGGTTGTCGTCGGCGTCGAAGCTGGCGTCCAGCTTGTTGCCACCCGGCACGCTGTACATGATGAAACGGAAGCGCACGTTGCCGCCGCGACCCTGCGGCGAGCTGCGCTCGATGTCGCGGATCTGGTAGACGCCGTTGTTGTACTCGACGACGTTGCCTTTCTTGATGTCGTTGGCTTTCATTGGATGAAGATCAGTAGGTGGAAGTAGGGGTGTTACTTGGGAGCCAACCGCACCGCGCCATCAAGGCGGATGGTTTCGCCGTTGAGGTAGGTGTTGGTGAGGATGTGCCCGACCAGGCCGGCGAAGTCTTCCGGCTTGCCCAGGCGCGGCGGGAACGGGATCGAGGCGGCCAGCGACTCCTGCACGGCCGGCGGCATGCCGTCGACCATCGGGGTCCAGAAGATGCCCGGCGCGATGGTCATCACGCGGATGCCGAAGCGCGACAGTTCGCGCGCCATCGGCAGGGTCATGCCGACCACGCCGCCCTTGGACGCGGCATACGCGGCCTGGCCGATCTGGCCTTCATACGCGGCCACGCTTGCGGTGTTGATGATGACCCCGCGCTCGCCGTCGTCGCCGGCGGCGTTGTGCTGCATGCGGTTGGCAGCAGCCTTGGCGACGTTGAAGCTGCCGACCAGGTTGACCATCACCGTGTTCTGGAAGGTGGCCAGCGGCATCGGCGCCTCCTTGCCCAGCACGCGGCCGGCGCCGAGGATGCCGGCGCAGCTCACCACCGCGTTCAGGCCGCCGAGGAAGTCATGCGCGGCGTCGATCTGCGCGGCCACGGCGGCCTCGTCGCTGACGTTGGTGCTGAAATAGCGGGCATGCTCGGCGCCGAGCTCGGCGACCGCGGCCGCGCCTTTTTCATCGTTGAGGTCGAACAGGGCCACGCGGGCGCCCTGGGACACCAGGTGCCGGGCCACCGACAGGCCCAGGCCGGAAACACCGCCGGTGACGACGGCGCGGACGGAAGACAGCTGCATTGCACGTACCCGCAGGTTCAAGAATCGCCAATTCTAGCGGATGCGGCCGGATTCGCCTTTGTGCAGCGCGTGCGGGCGCTCAGTGGCGCGGGGTCAGGCGGCGGGCGAACTCGTCCGGGGCCAGCCCGGGTGCGAACAGGAAGCCCTGGCCGACGGTGACCCCCATGTCGTGCAGGAACCGCCGCTGCTCCTCCGACTCGATGCCCTCGGCGACCAGCCCCAGCCCCAGGCTGCGCGCGATCCCGCAGACGGCCTCGCACACCGCCACGTCCGAGCGGTTGCCGGGCACCCCCTCGACGAACATCTGGCTGAGCTTGAGCCCGTGGATCGGCAGCCGGCGCAGGTAGTTGAGCGCGCTGTAGCCTTCGCCGAAGTCGTCGATGGTCAGCAGCACCCCCATCTCGCGCAGGCGGGCGAAGGTCTGCAGGGTGTCCGGCGCATCCTCGATCAGCACCCGTTCGGTGAATTCCAGCTCCAGCGCGCTGCCGGGCAGCCCGTACTGGTCCAGCGCCTGGCGCACGTTGCGGGCAAGGTCTTCGCCGACGAACTGGCGGTAGGAGACGTTGACCGCCACCCGCACGATGCCCAGCCCGGCGTCCTGCCACTGGCGCACCTGGCGGCAGGCCTCGTTCAGCACCCAGAGCCCGATCCGGACGATGTCGCCGGTGCTTTCGGCATGGCCGATGAAGATGTCCGGGCGCAGTTCGCCCAGCTGCGAGTTGCGCCAGCGGATCAGCGCTTCGGCGGCCACCATCTGCCCGGTGTGCAGGTTGACCTGCGGCTGGTAGACCAGGTGGAACTCGTCATCGTCCAGCGCCCGGTGCAGGCGGCTTTCGATCTGCAGGCGGTCGTGCTGGCGCTGCGCCAGTTCCTGCGAGAACACCTGCCAGCCGTTGCGGGTGCGGCGCTTGCAGTCGTACATCGCGATGTCGGCGTTCTGGATCAGCTGCTGAGGTCGCAACCCATCCTGCGGTGCACGGGCGATGCCGATGCTGGTGGTCACCGCGAACTCGTCGCTGCCGAACCGGAACGGCGTGGCGAACGCGCGGGTGATCGCCTCGGCCAGGCGCTCGGGCTGGTCGGGCTGGTCGCGGGTGTCGCAGACCACCAGGAACTCGTCGCCGCCGAACCGGGCCAGCAGGCCTTCGGTGCCTATCGCGGTGGAAATGCGCCGGGTCGCGTCGATCAGCAGTTCGTCGCCGGCGTTGTGGCCGAGCAGGTCGTTGACCGTCTTGAACCGGTCCAGGTCGATGTACAGCACGCCTACCTTGGAATGGGTGGGGCTGCCCATCCGCGTGGCGAGGTCGGTCAGCACCGCATCGCGGTTCATGATCCCGGTGAGCGGATCGGTGCGAGCCTGGATGCGCAGAGTCTCCTCGGCATGCTTGCGCGAGGTGATGTCCTGCACGGTGCCGGCGATGCGCGCGGCGTTGACGTCGCCGGCTTCGGCCTCGCCGATCATGCGCACCCAGAACGAATGGCCGTCGCTGCGCTGACCCTGCAGTTCCAGTTCGAACGGCGCCTGGCGGTCGATCACGTCCAGCAGTGCCTGCTGCAGCTGCGCGCGGTCGTCCACGCGCAGGCATTCGAGCAGCTCGGCCATGTCCTGCAGCGGCAGATCCTGGCCGAGGATGCGCGCGGCTTCATCGGTCAGGTACAGCCGGTGCAGGCCGCGGTCCCATTCCCAGCCGCCGATGTGGGCCAGCGACTGCGCGCGGTCGAACAGGGTGTTGTTGCGCTTGAGCTCGGTGATGTCGCTGAACAGTGCGAACACATGGTCGGGAATGTCGCGGCCGTTGCCATATACCGGCACGTTGGTGGTGGAGATCCAGATCATGCGCCCGCGCGGGCGGTGATACAGGCCGACGATGGTGCTGCGGATGATACGTCCGCGCAGCAGCGATTCGCTGGCCGGCCACTGCTCGCGGCTCAGCGGGTGGCCGTGTTCGTCCACGCTGATCCAGTCTTCCGGCGCCAGCAGCGCCTGCAGGCTGCCGCCGTTGCCCTGGGTGCCGAGGATGCGGTGCGCGGCCGGGTTGGCCGACACCACGTGCAGGTTGCGGTCGAACAGGATCACACCCTTGTCGATCGACTCCATCAGCAGGCGGTAGCGCGACTCGGCCTGCCAGCGGCTGCTCAGGTCGCGCGCGACCGCCACGATGCAGTGTTCGCCCTGGTGTTCGAACCCGGCCGAATGCACTTCCACGGGGAAGCGGCTGCCGTCGCCGCGCATGTTGGTGACTTCGATGACGTAGGTTTCGCCCCGGCGCAGCGCTTCCCAGACCGGGTCGAGGTGGTCGCTGGGCAGGTCCGGGTTGAGCGTTTCGATCGGCTGGCCGACGATGTCCTCGCGGCTGCGGCCATACGCGCGCACCCCGGCCTGGTTGAGGTCCAGCACCACGCCGGTTTCGCTGAGGATGCTGACCGGGTCGGGGACCGCGTCGAACAGCGCGGCGTAACGGCGCAGCGCCAGCTGGCGCTCGTCCATGGCTTCCTGCAGCGCCTGCTGCACGTCGCGCAGCAGGCCATGCACATCCTTGCCCGGCGGCTGCGCCAAAGCCTGTTCCAGCGCCGCCAGCACATCAACGTGCGCGGTGAGGTGGTCACCGACCGCAGCATCCATGCGCGGGCGGAGACGGTTCATGCCGCGGCCAGCGCCCTTCCGGCCTTGCTGCCGGTCTCGCGGCCGAGCCGTGCGGCCAGCCAGCGGCCGGTCGCAGCCAGCGCGGGCAGGTCGATCCCGGTGCGCATGCCGATCCCGTGCAGCAGGTACACCACGTCCTCGCTGGCGACATTGCCGCTGGCGCCCTTGGCATACGGGCAACCGCCGGCGCCGGACACCGCCGAATCGATCACGCGCACGCCTTCTTCCAGGCAGGCATCGATGTTGGCCAGGGCCTGGCCATAGGTGTCGTGGAAGTGCACGGCCAGCGCCGCCATCGGCACCTCGGCAGCAACTGCGTGCAGCATCGCGCGCGCCTTGCGCGGCGTACCCACGCCGATGGTGTCGCCCAGCGAGATTTCGTAACAGCCCATGGCGTGCAGCGCACGCGCCACCCGGACCACCTCGCTGACCGGCACCTCGCCCTGGTAGGGGCAGCCGAGCACGGTGGAGACGTAGCCGCGCACCTTGACCCCGTCGGCGCGTGCGCGCTCCAGGATCGGCGCGAAGCGCGCCAGCGACTCGTCGATGCCGGCATTGGTGTTGGTGCGGTTGAAGGTCTCCGAGGCAGCGGTGAACACCGCCACTTCCTGCACGCCCACCGCACGCGCACGGTCGTAGCCCTGCTCGTTGGGAACCAGCACCGGGTAGTCGATGCCCGGCAGGCGCTCGATGCCGGCGTAGACCTCGGCAGCGTCGGCCAGCTGCGGCACCCAACGCGGGCTGACGAAGCTGGTCGCCTCGATGGTGCGCAGGCCGGTCAGCGACAGCTGCCGGATCAGTTCGATCTTGTCGGCGGTGGCCACCGGCTGGGCTTCGTTCTGCAGCCCGTCGCGCGGTCCGACCTCGACGATGCGGACGAAGTCATCCATGACGGCGGGCCGGGCAGGCGGAAAGCGGGGGGAACTCAAGTGCGATCACGGAACATCCTGGATGAATTGACGGCGCAGTTCCCTGGCGGGCCACGACAGGGAGATACGCGGGACGGGAAACAAAGCGGCCAGCGGCCGCGTTCAGTCCTGGCTGACCCAGTGCGGGGCGCGTTTGTCCAGGAACGCGCCGAGCCCTTCCTGGCCTTCGGCCGAGACCCGCAGGCGCGCGATCAATGCGGCGTTGTCGCGGTCGGTGGCGTCGCGGTCGCGACCGGCCGCGACCCGGCGCACCAGGTCCTTGGCCGACGACGCGGCGATCGGGCCGGCCTTGTCGAGCAGGCCAAGCTGGCGCTGCACCGCCTCGTCGATGCGTTCAGGTTCGACCAGCTGGTGCACCAGCCCGATCCGCAGCGCGGTTTCCGCATCGAAATGCTCGCCGGTGGCGAACCAGCGCCGGGCCTGGCGCGGGCCAATCGCGTCGATCACATAGGGCGAGATCACAGCCGGCAGCAGGCCCAGGCGGCTTTCGGTCAGGCCGAAACGGGCGCTGGTGCTGGCAATGGCGATGTCGCAGCAGGCCACCAGGCCGACCCCGCCACCGAACGCGGCGCCGTGGACCCGGGCGATGGTCGGCTTGGGCAGCTCGTCCAGGGTCCGCATCAGCCGGGCCAGGGCCAGCGAGTCCTGGCGGTTGTCTTCCTCGCTGGCGGCGGCCATGCCGCGCATCCACTGCATGTCCGCGCCGGCCGAGAACGAGGCGCCGGTCGCGGCCAGCACCACCGCGCGGACCTGCGGGTCGCGCCCGGCCGCGTCCAGCGCGGCGGTCAGCGCGGCGATCAGCCCGGCGTCGAAGGCGTTGTGCAGGGTGGGGCGGTCCAGCCACAGGGTCAGCACCGCAGCGCTGCGTTCAATCCGTAAAGCGTCACTCATCTTGGGGGCCTGCGCCTGCTCCATACATGTATGGATCATAGCGGTCCAGGCGGGGCGGGCCATGACGCGGCGCGGCGATGCTAGAATTGATAACCATTCTTATCGACCGAAGGCGACCTGTGACGTTGTCCGATCTGCCGCTGCACGGCTCCGCTCAGGTGGAATACGTGCGCGACCTCCATGCAAACGACGCGATCGCCCGCCGGCTCAAGGAGCTGGGTTTTGTAAAGGGTGAAGATGTGCGTCTGGTAGCCCGTGGTCCCATCAGCGGCGAACCGCTGCTGGTGCAGGTCGGGTTCACCCGTTTCGCGCTGCGCCGTACCGAAGCGGCGCGTATCGAAATCAGCGTCAAAATGCCGGAGGCCGCCGCATGAACGCCGCCGCCACCCTGCGCGTTGCCCTGGTCGGCAACCCCAACAGCGGCAAGACCGCGCTGTTCAACCAGCTCACGGGCAGCCGCCAGAAGGTCGCCAACTACACCGGCGTGACCGTGGAACGCAAGGAAGGCCGCCTGCGCGCGCCGTCCGGTCGCGAATTCGCGGTGCTCGACCTGCCGGGTGCCTACAGCCTGCAGCCGGCCAGCCTGGACGAGGCGATCACCCGCGACCTGTGCCGGGGCTTCTACCCGGGCGAGGCGGCACCGGACGTGCTGCTGTGCGTGATCGACGCCACCAACCTGCGCCTGCACCTGCGTTTCGCGCTGGAGCTGCGTGAGCTGGGCAAGCCGATGATCGTGGCGCTGAACATGGTCGACGCGGCCGAGCGCCGTGGCATCAGGATCGACGTGCCGGCACTGGAGAAGGCGCTGGGCGTGCCGGTGGTGGAAACCGTGGCGGTGCGCCGCAACGGCGCCCGCGCGCTGGTCGAACGCCTGGATGCGATGGTGCCGCACCTGGACGCGCCGGTGGCGGCCGTCGCCGGGGAAACCGACTACCACATGCAGGTGCGCGACATCCTCGCCGCCGCGGTGAGCATGCCGACCCGCACCGCGAAGATCGACGACGCGTTGGACCGCTGGCTGCTGCACCCGGTGTTCGGGTTGATCACCCTGGTGGTGGTGATGTTCCTGATCTTCCAGGCGGTGTTTGCCTGGGCCACGCCGATGATGGACGGGATCGAGGCAGGTTTCGGCTGGCTCGGTGAAGTGGTCGGCGCCAACCTGCCGGCCGGGCCGCTGACCAGCCTGCTCACCGACGGCATCATCGCCGGCGTCGGCGGGGTGGTGGTGTTCCTGCCGCAGATCCTGATCCTGTTCGCCTTCATCCTGGCACTGGAAGAATCCGGCTACCTGCCGCGCGCGGCGTTCCTGCTCGACCGCACGATGGCCTCGGCCGGCCTGTCCGGCCGTTCGTTCATCCCGCTGCTGTCCAGCTTCGCCTGCGCGGTGCCGGGCATCATGGCCACCCGCAGCATCCAGGATCCGCGCGACCGCCTGGCCACCATCCTGGTGGCGCCGCTGATGACCTGTTCGGCGCGCCTGCCGGTGTACGCGCTTCTGATTGGCGCCTTCATCCCGCAGAAGACGCTGTGGGGCTTCGTCAGCCAGCAGGGCCTGGTGCTGTTCGGCCTGTACGTGGCCGGCATCCTCAGCGCGCTGGCGATGTCGTGGGTGATGAAGAAGTGGCGCCGCGACAAGAGCGAGCATCCGCTGATGCTGGAGCTGCCGTCGTACCGCATCCCGCACCCGCGCGACCTGGCGGTGGGCCTGTACGAGCGCGGCATGATCTTCCTCAAGCGCGTGGGCGGCATCATCCTGTCGCTGACCATCCTGCTGTGGGTGCTGCTGTCGTTCCCCGGTGCGCCGGAAAACGCGACCATGCCGGCCATCGACTACAGCTTCGCCGGCCAGATCGGCCACGCCATGGCGGTGTTCTTCGCGCCGCTGGGCTTCAACTGGCAGATCTGCATCGCGCTGATCCCGGGCATGGGCGCGCGCGAAGTGGCGGTGTCGTCGCTGGCCACCATCTACGCGCTGTCGGCCGCTGACGACGACGCTGCCATCCAGGCGCTGACCCCGGTGGTGGCCAACGGCTGGTCGCTGGCGACCGGGCTGTCGCTGCTGGTGTGGTTCATCTATGCGCCGATGTGCATTTCCACCCTGGCCACGATCAAGCGCGAGACCAACTCCTGGAAGCAGGTTGGCTTTGCCACCTTCTACCTGTTCGCGGCCGCTTACGTGGCTGCGCTGGTCACCTACCAGGTGACCGTGGCGCTGGGCGGCGGCTGATGGACACCGGCCTGCTGCTGCAGTACGTGGTGGTCGCACTGATCGTGCTGGCCAGCGCGTGGGTGGTGGTGAAGAAGCAGATGCCCGGCACCGTGCGCCGGGTACGTGGGGCGGCCGCGCTGTCCCTGCTGAAGCCGCAGCGGGCGGCGTGGTTGCAGGCCCTCGGTCGGCGGATCGCACCGCCGGCCAACAGCGGCGGCGCCGGGTGCGGCGGTTGCGACAGCTGCGGGCCCACGCCGCCGGCGGCCCGCCCCAAGCGCTGAGCCAAGCGCGGCGTTGCATCGTGCGACCTGCGGGCCGGGCGTCGCGATGGGCCCGGTGCGCGGGCCGGCACTCTGGCAAGGTGGGGGTTCTGGATGTTCCGGGCTGCGTGCACGGACGCTGCCCCTGGAGATGCCGTGAATTGTGATTCCTGCCACCCCGCGACGGCGCCGGCGCCTGCCGTGCTGCAGAACGCCCGCAAACGGTCGTTGTCGCCGGCGCCGGTCGATGTCCGCAACGGCGAACCGGTACCCAAGATGTCGCGCAGCCTGCCGGTCGCACATGACCTGCCGGACACCGAAGTGCAGGCCATCGAGCTGCTGCAGGAACTGGTGCACCGCCAGGTGCCGTTCGACACGCTGTGGCCGGTCGCCAGCCGCAGCCCGATCCTGGTCAATGCGCTGGATCCGTCCGTGCGCGCGCTGCTGCAGGCCCTGCAGCGCGGTACGCCGCTGGGCATGCAGCAGCGTGAGGCCTTCAACGCAGGCTTGCAGGGCGCGATGGCGCAGAGCGGCCTGTTCGAACCGGTGGGCTGAGCGTCCCCACCCGCGGGTCGAGCGCGTTCAGGCAGCCCAGCGCCACCTCCAGGTAACCGGCGCTGTCGCCGTGCTGGAAAGCGCACGCCGCTGGACGCTGCACGCGCGTGGTGCGCCACATGCCGAAGCGCTCGCTGGGCAGCAGGGCGGTCAACTCCGGCCATCGCCCGGCCCGGGCGGCCTGAATCAACTGACCGAGTTGGCGGTCGCGCTCGCGGCGCTCGGTACGGGTGGCCAGTGCGTCCAGGGCGGGCACTGGGCTCTGTTCGGCGCTGCGGTACAGCAGGGCGGCGAGCAGGACGCACAGCTCCTGGCGCGCATGCTGCCAGTGGCCATGCGCGGGCAGGCCGTGCAGCGGCGCGGCACCGTCGCCGCGGGTGCCGAGCAGCGCCTGCTTCAGCAGGGCCAGGTGGGGCAGGTCGATGTGCTGGCGAGCGCGCTCCGCGCACCGGCGCAGTTCGGCGAACGCGAACCGGGCCAGCTCGGGCCCCAGCACCGCCTGGCGCCCGGTCTGCGCGTCCAGCATCCGGGCCAGGGCCAGCAGGCCGACAATGCCCGATGCGCCGGTGTCCGGGTCAATGGCCGCAAGGTGCAGGGCCACGGCGTCCGGGCGGCGGCTGAGCGCCTGTGCATGCAGGTCCATGATGGCGGCCGTCAGAAGGCCATGCACGTGGACGTCGACGGTGGGCTGCTTGCCTGTGCCGGTCGGCTCCGATGCGGAGGGGGACATCGTTTGCGGATAACGCAGGCGCACGGCGTGCTCCCCGGTGACCGTCACCGTGCCGGTCGGCGAGCAGCGTACGCGCAGGGTGACGTGGTAGGCCGAATCGCGGGTCAGCGTGCGCTGCTCCGGCAGCGCATCCAGTCCGGCCGTGCGGGGCAGGGCCGAGCCCAGCGGGCGGTCGTGGTGGACCGTCAGCAGGGCGCGGCCATCGCCATCGCCCTGCTGGCCAAGGGCCAGGTGGTAACGCGTACTGGCGCGCGGCGCGGTGGGGTCACGGGCATCGTCGCTGCGCAGCAGGGCGCCGCCCGGGTGCAGCACGTTGCCGAAGAAGATGCAGGCTTCGAGCGGGGCCAGCAGCCCCTGGTGAAGTTCCTGGGCCAGCCGCTGCTGCAGCGGCGGCAGCGGGTGCAGCGCCTGTTGGAACGCGGTCAATGCAGTCTCGGGCCGACCGTCGAGCGTGTACGGGTTGCGTGCCAGGTCGAGGCCGAACTGGTGCCACGGGTCCGCATGTCCGCTGTCGCGCGCCATCGATTCGGTGATGGCCGCAGCGGTGGCCGCGCAGACCTCGGCCGGGAGGGCGCGATGGTAGGTACGTTCGCCCAGTCGGGCCAGGGCATCGGCGATGCCGCCCACGGTCGACACGCCGTCGCCCGGGGGCTGGAAACCGCCTCGCCGCAGCACGCCCGCAGTGTGCGTGGCCGACGCCACCGCCAGTCCATGCTGGCGCAGCAGCAGGTACTCGGCCGCGCCGTCGGGCACCGCCAGCAGGCGTCCGCTGGCGTCGATCTGGACCGCGCGGTCGCGCGGCAGCGCCAGCATGGCGTGACAGTCGGCCAGCTGCCGGGCGGTGGCGGGCGACGGGGTGTCTTCGCGCAGGTCGCCGCAGCCCAGCGAGGTCGATGAACCCAGGTCCAGCAGCGCGCAGTCGTCGTCGGCGAGGCTGGAATGCAGCGACAGCCGGGAGGTCGCACGCGACAGGCCGTTGTGGATGGACGCCAGCACCCGTGCCAGCGGTTGCACGTCGGGCAGCGAGCGGCATTTCCCGCCGGCAGCGTCCTGCATCGACGGTGGACAGGCGAACACGGACGGAGTGCTGGTGCTTCGGTAGATGACTTGCATCGGGGCTGTCCTCGCGTGGGGTGCGAAGAACCTAAGCAAGCGTCGATCCCACCGCAGGATGTAATCGCGACACCGTGGATCGCGGGTCAGCTGCGGTTGTCCCAGCTGCCCCTTGTGCGCGCTTGCCTGCACCCGCTAGCCTGCATGCATGACTACGTCCCCCCTTCGCATTCTCATCCACGGCGCGTCCGGTCGCATGGGCCAGGCGCTGCTGCGGCTGGCCGCCGAGCGCGACGACCTGCAGGTCGTTGCCGCCATCACCCGTCGTTCGCCGGCCCAGCGCGTGGTCGAAGGCGTGCCGCATTTCGCCGCCAGCGAACTGCACGGCGCGCCACAGTTCGACGTGGCCATCGACTTCAGCCTCCCGGAAGGCTTCGACCCGGTGCTGGCGCTGTGCGTGGAGCGCGGGGCAGGGCTGGTGTCGGGGACCACCGGGATCAGTGAAAGCCAGCGCCAGGCGCTGATCGCGGCCGCCGCGAAGATCCCGCTGGTGTGGGCCTCCAACTTCTCGCTCGGCGTGGCGGTGCTGGACGAACTGGTCGAACGCGCCGCTGCGGCGCTGGCCGGGTGGGATTGCGACATCGTCGAATCCCACCATGTGCACAAGCAGGACGCGCCGTCGGGCACCGCGCTCACGCTGGGCGCCGCCGCACAGAAGGGCGGGGCGCAGCCGCATTACGCCAGCCTGCGTGCCGGTGACATCGTGGGCGAGCACCTGGTCCAGTTCACCGGGCTGGGCGAACGCGTCGAGCTGACCCACCGGGCCACCAACCGGGATATCTTCGCGCGCGGTGCGCTGTTTGCCGCCATTCAGCTGAATGGGCGGGCTGCGGGCAGTTACCGGGTCCGGGATCTATTGGCGGGTTCGGGTACCTGAACGAGGCCTGCGTAGCGTGGGACACGCATGGCGTGTCTCTACGCCCCGTTCGACCAAGGGTCGTAGTGACACGCCATGCGTGTCAACGCCATGACCCTGCGCAAGCGTACCGCCCTGCGTGTCCTGCGTGGTTCATCACGCATCGGCCCATCGTGAATACGCACAACCACTGGCGCCGGGGCGCCCTTCCCATTACAATTCCCGCTCGCCGAATCACGACAGCCGGACCGGTCCCGCACCGCAGTCCGCGCTTTTTTGCAACCGCTTTTCCGTGAAGCGTGGCGTGACTTCGGCGACCCCCTCGGTAGCCAAAGTGAGATTCCCGTGACCCAAGCCGCAATCCTCGTCCTCGAAGACGGCACCGTATTCGAGGGCGAATCCGTAGGCGCGCCCGGCCTGTCCGTCGGTGAGGTGGTGTTCAACACCGCCATGACCGGTTACCAGGAAGTGCTGACTGATCCCTCCTACGCACGGCAGATGGTCACGCTGACCTACCCGCATATTGGCAACACCGGCATGACTGACCAGGACGACGAGGCCCACAAGGTCTGGTCGGCCGGCCTGATCGTGCGCGACGTGCCGCGCCGTCCCAGCAACTGGCGCAGCCAGGTCTCGCTGCAGGACTGGCTGCTGCAGCGTGGCGTGGTGGCCATTTCCGGCATCGACACCCGCAAGCTGACCCGCATCCTGCGCGAACGCGGCGCGCAGAACGGCGCCCTGATGGCCGGCGACGACCTCAACGTGGCCGTGGCGCTGGAAGCGGCGCGCAAGTTCCCGGGCCTGAAGGGCATGGACCTGGCCAAGGTGACCAGCACCGAAAAGGCCTACAGCTGGAACGAGGGCCAGCTCGACCTGGACTCCAACACGTTCGTCAGTGCCGCCCCGCAGTACAAGGTGGTGGCGTATGACTTCGGCGCCAAGCTGAACATCCTGCGCATGCTGGCCGAGCGCGGCTGCGACATCACCGTGGTGCCGGCGCAGACCCCGGCCGCCGAGGTGCTGGCGATGAATCCGGACGGCGTGTTCCTGTCCAACGGCCCGGGCGACCCGGAGCCGTGCGACTACGCCATCGAGGCGATCAAGGTGTTCCTGGACAAGCAGCTGCCGGTGTTCGGCATCTGCCTGGGCCACCAGCTGCTGGCGCTGGCCTCCGGCGCCAAGACGGTCAAGATGGGCCACGGCCACCACGGCGCCAACCACCCGGTGCAGGACCTGGACGACGGCCGCGTGATGATCACCTCGCAGAACCACGGTTTCGCGGTGGATGAAGCGACCCTGCCGGCCACCCTGCGCGTGACCCACCGCTCGCTGTTCGACGGCACCAACCAGGGCATCGCGCGCACCGACGTGCCGGCGTTCTCGTTCCAGGGCCATCCCGAGGCTTCGCCGGGTCCGCACGACGTCAGCCCGCTGTTCGACCGCTTCATCGCCCTGATGGCGCAGGCCAAGGCCTGATTCGAGGCGCCGCTGCCTTCGGCGCGGCGCCGGATGACCCCGACACGCTGTACTGACTTAGAGAAGACAATGCCCAAGCGCACTGACCTTAAGACCATCCTCATCATCGGTGCCGGCCCGATCGTCATCGGCCAGGCCTGCGAGTTCGACTACTCCGGCGCCCAGGCCTGCAAGGCCCTGCGTGACGAGGGGTATCGCGTGGTGCTGGTCAACAGCAACCCGGCCACGATCATGACCGACCCGGAGATGGCCGACGCCGTCTACATCGAGCCGATCAACTGGCAGACGGTCGAGAAGATCATCGCCAAGGAGAAGCCCGACGCGTTGCTGCCGACGATGGGTGGCCAGACCGCGCTGAACTGCGCGCTGGACCTCGCCGACAACGGCGTGCTGGAGAAGTACAACGTCGAACTGATCGGCGCCAAGCGCGACGCGATCCGCATGGCCGAAGACCGCGAGCTGTTCCGCGTGGCGATGGGCGAGATCGGCCTGGAATGCCCGACCGCTGCGGTGGCGCACACGCTGGAAGAAGCGATCGAGATCCAGACCCGCGTCGGCTACCCGACCATCATCCGCCCCAGCTTCACCCTGGGCGGCAGCGGCGGCGGCATCGCCTACAACCGCGAAGAGCTGGTCGATATCGTGACCCGTGGCCTGGAACTGTCGCCGACCACCGAAGTGCTGGTGGAAGAGTCGGTGCTGGGCTGGAAGGAATTCGAGATGGAGGTGGTGCGCGACACCGCCGACAACTGCATCATCGTCTGCTCGATCGAGAACCTGGACCCGATGGGCGTGCACACCGGTGACTCGATCACCGTGGCCCCGGCCCAGACCCTGACCGACAAGGAATACCAGCGCCTGCGCGATGCCTCCATCGCGGTGCTGCGCAAGATCGGCGTGGACACCGGCGGTTCCAACGTGCAGTTCGGCATCAGCCCGACCACCGGTCGCGTGGTGGTGATCGAAATGAATCCGCGCGTGTCGCGTTCGTCGGCGCTGGCCTCCAAGGCCACCGGCTTCCCGATCGCCAAGGTCGCTGCCAAGCTCGCCGTGGGTTACACCCTGGACGAGTTGAAGAACGAAATCACCGGCGGCCTGACCCCGGCGTCGTTCGAGCCGTCGATCGACTATGTCGTCACCAAGATCCCGCGCTTCGCCTTCGAGAAGTTCCCGGCCGCCGACGCCCGCCTGACCACCCAGATGAAGTCGGTGGGCGAGGTGATGGCGATGGGCCGCACTTTCCAGGAGTCGCTGCAGAAAGCCCTGCGTGGCCTGGAAACCGGCAAGATCGGGCTCGACCCGACCGGCCTGGACCTGGCCAACGAAGACGACATCGCCACGATGAAGCGCGAGCTGAAGGCCCCGGGCCCGGAGCGCCTGTTCTTCGTCGGCGACGCGTTCCGCGCCGGCTTCAGCGTGGAAGAGGTGTTCGCGCTGTCGCACATCGACCCGTGGTTCCTGGACCAGATCGAAGAGATCATCCAGGCCGAAACCCAGCTGGCCGCCGACGGCCTCGACGCGCTCGACGCCGCGCGCCTGCGCAAGCTCAAGCGTGCCGGGTTCTCCGATGCGCGCCTGGCCGAGCTGACCGGCACCAACGAAGCCGCCGTGCGCGCGCTGCGCCGTGCGCACAAGGTGCGCCCGGTCTACAAGCGCGTGGACTCCTGCGCGGCCGAGTTCGGCACCAGCACCGCCTACCTGTATTCGACCTACGAGGACGAATGCGAAGCGGCGCCGAGCAACCGCGACAAGATCATGATCCTGGGCGGCGGTCCGAACCGCATCGGCCAGGGCATCGAGTTCGACTACTGCTGCGTGCACGCGGCACTGGCGCTGCGCGACGATGGTTATGAAACCATCATGGTCAACTGCAACCCGGAAACCGTCTCGACCGACTACGACACCTCCGATCGCCTGTACTTCGAGCCGCTGACGCTGGAAGACGTGCTGGAAATCGTCGAGCTGGAACAGCCGAAGGGCGTGATCGTGCAGTACGGCGGCCAGACCCCGCTGAAGCTGGCGCGCGCGCTGGAAGCCAATGGCGTGCCGGTGATCGGCACCTCGCCGGACTCCATCGACCTGGCCGAAGACCGCGAGCGCTTCCAGCAGCTGGTGGACAAGCTGGGCCTGAAGCAGCCGCCGAACCGCATCGCCCGCAACGACCAGGAAGCCCTGCTGCTGGCCCGCGAGATCGGCTACCCGCTGGTGGTGCGCCCGAGCTACGTGCTGGGCGGCCGCGCCATGGAAATCGTCTACGGTGAAGCCGACCTGGCGCGCTACGTGCGCGATGCGGTCAAGGTCTCCAACGATTCGCCGGTGCTGCTGGACCGCTTCCTGGACAACGCAGTGGAAGTGGACGTGGACATCATTGCCGACAAGGACGGCAACGTGCTGATCGGCGGCGTGATGGAACACATCGAAGAAGCCGGCGTGCACTCGGGCGACTCGTCCTGCTCGCTGCCGCCGTACTCGCTGTCGGCTGAAACCCAGGCCGAACTGCGTCGCCAGGTGGTGGAACTGGCCAAGGCCCTGAACGTGGTCGGCCTGATGAACACCCAGTTCGCGATCCAGGCCGGCGACGACGGCCAGGACATCGTGTACCTGCTGGAAGTGAACCCGCGTGCCTCGCGCACCGTGCCGTTCGTGTCCAAGGCCACCGGCATGGCGCTGGCCAAGATCGCCGCGCGCTGCATGGCCGGCAAGACCTTGGCCGAGCAGGGCGCGACCAAGGAGATCGTGCCGGACTACTACTCGGTCAAGGAAGCGATCTTCCCGTTCGCCAAATTCCAGGGCGTCGACCCGATCCTCGGGCCGGAAATGCGCTCCACCGGTGAGGTGATGGGCGTGGGCCGCAGCTTCAGCGCCGCCTTCGCGCGTGCGCAGGAAGCCGGTGGCATCAAGGCACCGCCGCTGGGCAAGGCCTTCGTTTCGGTCCGCGACCCGGACAAGAAGCGCGTGCTGCCGGTGGCGCAGGCCCTGCTGGAGCGCGGCTACAGCCTGGTCGCCACTCGTGGCACCGCTGCATGGCTGCAGCAGCACGGCATGGACTGCGAGATCGTCAACAAGGTGGTTGAAGGTCGGCCGCACATCGTCGACTCGATCAAGAACGGCGAGATCGTGTATATCGTCAACACGACCGAAGGTCGCGCGGCGATCAACGACTCGTTCTCGATCCGTCGCGAGGCGCTGCAGCACCGCGTGACCTATTCGACCACCATTGCCGGCGCCAAGGCGCTGGTGCAATCCCTGGAATTCCGCGGTACCGGCCCGGTCTGGTCGCTGCAGGAGCTGCACAAGGAGTTGAACGCATGAGAGCACCGATCACCCTGAAGGGCGCGCAGCGTCTGCGCGACGAGCTGGACCACCTGAAGTCGGTCAAGCGCCCCAAGGTCATCGCGGCGATCGCCGAGGCGCGCGAACACGGCGATCTCAAGGAGAACGCCGAGTACCACGCCGCGCGCGAAGAGCAGGGCTTCATCGAAGGCCGCATCAAGCAGCTGGAAGGTGAGCTCTCGCATGCCGAGATCATCGACATCAGCAAGCTCAATGCGGGCAGCAAGGTCGTGTTCGGTGCGAGCGTGACCCTGGCCGACGTGGATACCGACGAAGAGAAGCAGTACCAGATCGTCGGCGACCTGGAGGCGGACATCAAACTGGGCCTGATCGCCATCTCGTCGCCGGTGGCGCGTGCGCTGATCGGCAAGAACGAGGGCGACAGCGTCACCATCGACGCACCGGCCGGCCAGCGCGAGTACGAAATCGTCGCCGTGCAGTACGTGGCCTGACCGCCCATGGCCACGGCAACGTTGTTGCTGCCGGCACGCAGCCGGTTTCCCGCCGCATCGTTGCCCGATGACGTGGCCAGGGCGCTCGGCCGTGCCGAGCGCAGCAGCGTCGACGCCGGCGAGCGTGCCCAGCTGCAGCGGCATTTCCAGCTGCAGCCGGCGCACTGGCCGGTGGCCGCGCTGACCCGCCAGCTCGACGTGGGCGATGCCCACGACGGGGTGTGGCTGCGCGCCGACCCGGCCAACGTGGTGCCGGACATGCACGGCGCGCGGATGATGGGCCATGGCGACACGCTGCGGCTCGAGGCCGACGACGTGGCCGCGCTGTTGCCGGCGTTGCAACCGCTGTTCGCCGGTTACGGTTTCACCTTGGACGCGCCGACCCCGTCGCGCTGGTACCTGCGCCTGCCGCCGGGCACCACGCTGCCGGCGTTTGCCGCGCCCGACGATGTACTCGGCGATGATCTGTTTGCCTTCCTGCCCGAGGGCGATGCAGGCCGCCGTTGGCGTGCGCTGCTGACCGAGGCGCAGGTGGTGCTGCACCAGCACCCGTGGAACGCGCAGCGCGTGGCTGCCGGCAAACGCGCGGTCAATTCGCTGTGGTTCTGGGGCGGCGGCGAGCTGCCCGAGGCGGTGCGTACCGCGCATGCCCAGGTCCGCAGCCGTGACGCGCTGCTGCAGGCGTTGGCCAAGGCGGCGGGCGTGCAGGCGGACGGCGACCAGCAGGTGGATGCGCTTGTAGACCTGCGCCAGCTGCGTTCGTTGGAGCAGCTCGGCAATGATGCGATCCGTCCCTTGCTCTCGGCGTTGCAGCGCGGCGAGCTCCGCCGCCTGGTACTGGATTTCGAGGACGGCGCGCGCTTCGAGCTGGACAAGGGCCAGCGCTGGCGCTTCTGGAAAAAGCCGGTCCAGCTCCACGAAGCCTGATTCCCACCGGGGGGTAGAGCCACGCCCTGCGTGGCTGCACCTGTTCGGCGAAGAGCAGCCACGCAGGGCGTGGCTCTACCGGGGCGGTATCATGTCGTCAACGGCATTCGCGCCGTGCTCCCGCACCTGACCGAGCTTGCCTTGACCGCTTCCGATTCCCCCCAGATCCAACGCCGCTCCATCCCTTCCCTCGGCGAATGGCCGGGCGAAATGCTGCCCCTGTTGCAGCGTCTGTACGCCGCGCGCGGTGTCACCGACGCCGCCCAGGCGCAGCCCAAGCTCGCACAGCTGCACGCCCCGGAACTGATGGGCAGCATGCAGGCTGCGGTGGATCTGCTGGCCGAGGCCATCGCCAGCAACGCGCGTATCCTGGTGGTGGGCGATTTCGATTGCGACGGCGCCACCGCGTGCGCCGTGGGCGTGCGCGGCCTGCGCATGCTCGGCGCGCGCGACGTGGTGCATGCAGTGCCCAACCGCATGCTGCACGGCTACGGGCTGTCGCCTTCCCTGGTTGCAGAATTGGCGCCGTTGAAGCCGGGCCTGCTGGTCACCGTCGACCATGGCATTGCCTGCCACGCCGGTGTAAACGCGGCCAAGGCGCTGGGCTGGAAGGTGCTGGTCACAGACCACCACTTGCCCGGCGAACAGCTGCCACCGGCCGACGCCATCGTCGACCCGAACATCAACGGCGATGCCTTCCCGAGCAAGGCCCTGGCCGGCGTCGGGGTGATCTTCTACGTGCTGATGGCGCTGCGCCGCCAGCTGCGCCAACAGGGCGCGTTCGCGCCGGGTGCGGAACCGGATCTGCTGACCTTGCTGGACCTCGTTGCCGTCGGCACCGTGGCTGACCTGGTTGCGCTGGACGCCAACAATCGCGCCTTGGTCAGCGCGGGTCTCCGCCGTCTGCGCGCAGGGCAGGGCTGTGTCGGCTTGCAGGCATTGATCGAAGCGAGCGGCCGCGACGTCGCACGATTGAGTGCAACGGACATCGGCTTCGCCATCGGCCCGCGTCTCAACGCAGCAGGTCGACTGGAGGACATGGCGCTTGGTATTGAGCTGCTGCTTACCGAAGACCGCTCCCAGGCACGCGAGATCGCCCAGACCTTGGAGCAGATCAACTCGGAACGTCGCGCCGTCCAGCAGCTGATGACCGACGACGCCGAGCTGGCGGTGGCACGCGCCGTGTTGAGTGCCGAAGGCGAACGCCCGATCGCGGCCTGCCTGTTCGACGCCGAGTGGCACCCCGGCGTGGTCGGCCTGGTCGCGTCGAAGATGAAGGACCGCCTGCACCGTCCAGTAATTGCATTTGCACCGTCCGAACCGGGCAGCGATTCGCTGCGTGGGTCGGCCCGCTCCATCGCCGGTTTCCACATCCGTGACGCGCTGGCGCTGGTCAATGCCGCGCATCCCGGCCTGATCGACAAGTTCGGTGGCCACGCCATGGCCGCCGGCCTGAGCCTGCCGCATGCGCGCCTGCAGGAGTTCCAGCAGGCGTTCGTAGCGGTTGTCGAATCCAGCATGGACCCGGCCGCATTGCAGCAGCTGCTGATGAGCGATGGCGAACTGGCGCCGACCGAGCTGGACTTCCGCCACGCCGAAGCGCTGCGCCTGGCCGGCCCATGGGGGCAGGGCTTCCCGGAACCGCTTTTCGATGGCCACTTCCAGGTCGCCCGCTGGCAGGTGCTGAAGGAAAAGCACCTCAAGCTCAGCCTGCGCGTCCCCGGCCGCGCCGAACCGATCAACGCCATCCATTTCAGCGGCTGGCGCGGCAATGCCCCGGCCAACACCGTACACATCGCCTATCGTCTGGTCAGCGACGACTACCGCGGCGGCGGCGCCATCCAGCTGATCATCGAGCACTGCACCGACGCGTGATTGGGGATGGGCTGACTGCGATGGCGGATCCCGGGCTTTAGGCTCGACGCGATGGCCAGACGGTCGAGGCAGCGTGGGTGGCGGGGTTCATGTCGCATGTTAGATGGACGTACGGTGTCGCTTCCGGCGCTATTTGCATCCTGCTAGTGTGCTTGAGCGGGAGTTGGGCTGCTCCCGACAGAATCGATTCTTTCACCTACTGGTGTGGCGTTGCCACGCTGGTAGCGCTTGTGGTGGCAGTTGGTGAAGTTTTCCATGCAGGAACGGCCACAAACGCTGTAAGTCTGGCGCTTTCTGCCAGCGCTCGGCAGGAAGCACGAACGCTCTGTATCGAGATCATTGCGCTGGTGGATGAAGTCAGCGAGAGAGCTCGCAAGGAAGACTACACTGCGGCGCTCAGGGCCACGCAGATTGCACGTCGGTTCACCGCACGCCTTGATTTCAAGCATGTGCTCCGGGATGAAGGCAGCGAAATCGCTACACAGCTCGCCAAGGTTGAGCAGTTGCTTCAGCGAGCAATGACCAGTGACACAAGGAGACCCATGAACAATTCAGCACGAACTTCATTGAATGATATGTTGATGCGAATCAAGGCGGCGGCAGAGGTGCTCGCACGGCAAGAGGCGGGCGTCTGATGTTGCCGGCAAAAGTTCGGGATTTCATCGAGAAGGTCGTGGCCAAGACCAACGCAGGCGAGTTGACGTGGTCATCCGGTTACGACAGGGACGTCATCAAGACGGAAACCGATGAGTTCGAGCTTACCGTCCGGGATGATTCCGCTGGGGCGTTCCTGATCTTCTACCGCAGCAGTGCGGATCCAGTGGGCTACAGGTTCTTCACCGACAGCGACGAAGAGCAGGACTACGCACTCCTTCGGCGGCTCTTCGACATCGTGAACGCCTGCTCTGCGCACTTCCCCTTCTGATCCATCCCTGGGTTGATTCAACCCCGTTTCCTATCCTCATGCGTTGAACCTGTCGTCATCGGATCTGGAGCGTCACATGGACAGCCTGCTGCGCAGGATCGGCTTGGGTTTCGTGGTGTGGGTCGGCACGGCGCTGGGGCAGGGCGCGGCGGCGCAGCAGGTTGCCGCGCCGGTGTTGAAGGTCGCCAGGGCCGAGCAGCCGGTGCTGCTGGAGCAGGCCCGCATCGACAGCCGCGTGGCGGGAGGGCTGGGCGAAACCCGGATCGAGCTGGTGTTCCGCAACCCCAATCGCCGCGTACTGGAAGGGTCGCTGGAGTTTCCCCTGGCCGAAGGCCAGCAGGTGACCGGCTTCGCATTGGATATCGGCGGAGAGCTGCGCGACGCGGTGCCGGTGCCCAAGGCGCAGGGGCGCCAGGTGTTCGAGGCGATTGAGCGGCGCGGGGTCGATCCGGGCCTGCTTGAGCAGACAGCGGGCAACCAGTTCCGGCTGCGCATCTACCCGATTCCGGCGCTGGGTACACGGCGGGTGGCGATCACCGTGCGCGAAGCGCTGCCGGTGGAGGCGCAGGGACTGCGCTGGACCCTGCCGCTGCAGTTCGCGCGGCAGGCGCAGTCGGTGCAGCTGAGCCTTGATGCCGTGGGCAGTGGCGTGCCGGTGGCCAACGGAAAGGCACCGTTGGTGCTCGCCCCACACGACGGCGCGTGGCGGAGCCGCTGGCAGGGCCCCGGCACGGCATTGCCCGCACAATTGGGCTGGACCCTGCCGCTGCCGCGCGGGGTGGACGCGGTGCGCGGCCGCTTCGATGGCGAGCAGTACGTGATGGTGCAGGTGCCGGTTCCGGTGCAGGGGAATGCACGCCCGCTGCCGCGCCGGGTGGGGCTGCTGTGGGATGCCTCGGGTTCGGCGCGCAACCGCGACACCGCCTCGGAACTGGCGGTGCTCGATCGGTACTTCCGCGCCATCGGCAACGGCGAGGTGCAGCTGACCGTTCTGCGTGACCGTGCCGAGCCGACCCGCCATTTCGCGATCCGCCAGGGCGACTGGAGCGCATTGCGCCGCCATCTGGAGGCGTTGCCGCGCGACGGCGCCAGCGCCCTGGGTGACTGGACCGCGCAGGCCGACGTGGACGAGTACCTGCTGGTGAGCGACGGTCTGGCCAACTACGACAAGCGCGACCGGCCTGAGCTGGGTGCTCGGCAGCGCCTGTACGCGCTGAGCGGCGCCGGCGCGCAGACCGACAGCGACCGCCTGCGCGCCTGGACCCGCGCCGGACGGGGCCAGCTGCTCGTGGTGGACGGGGCTGGTGATGTGGAGGCTGCCGCCGCGCGCCTGCTGCGCGACAACCCGGCGGAGGTGGCGGCCGACGGCGAACGACTGGCAGACCTGCGGGTCGATGCGGAGCGTGCCGGCCACGGGTGGGTGCGGGTGCTCGGGCGGGTGCAACGTGGGGACGCGGTGCTAACGCTGCAGGTGCCGGACGCACACGGCGCGCGACACACTGTGACGGTGCCGCTGGCCGACATCCCCGACACCGGCGGCGAGCTGGTCGCCCATGCCTGGGCCGATGCCCAGCGTCGGGCGCTGGCGGGCGACCCGGGCGCGAATCGCGCGGCGAGCCAGGCGCTGTCGCAGCGCTTCGGACTGGTCGGTCCCGACACTTCGCTGCTGGTGCTCGAAACCCTGGACGATTACCTGCGGTACGGCATCCGCCCGGCCGGCCCGCTGCAGCAGGCATACGACCGCCAGCACGCGATCACCCTGGCCGACGATGCCACTGCACGTCGCCAGCGCCTGGACTCGCTGGCGGCGCAGTTCGCCCAGCGCGAAGCCTGGTGGAACCGCTCGTGGCCCAAGGGTGCGCCGCCGGTCGCCCAACGGGCCAAGGCGATGTCCGCGCCCATGGCGATGGCACCGCCCGCGCCGCCTGCGCCTGCGCCGGCCGCAGCCATGATGATGGCCGCCGAGAGTGCGCAGCGCCAACAGGAATCAGCGCGCTCGGCCTCGCTGGACCGGATCGAGGTCACCGGTGCCCGCATGCAGGCCGAGTCCGATGCCTACACCGCCGATGACCCCGCCAACCGCGGTGCGCTGAAGATCAGCGTCGCTGCGTGGGCGCCGGATTCGGCCTACGCCCGTCGCCTGCGTGCGGCGCGCCCAGACGCGGTCTACACGCTGTACCTGCAGGAGCGCGACGACCACGCTGACAGCAGCGCGTTCTATCTGGACGTGGCCGACATCCTGCTGGCCCACGGCCAACGCGACCTAGCCCTGCGGGTGCTTTCGAACCTTGCCGAGATGCAGCTGGAGAACCGCCACGTGCTGCGCGTGCTGGGCTACCGGTTGATGCAGGCCAAGGCGCCGGCGCTGGCCGTGCCCGTGTTCCGGGATGTGCTGGCGCTGGGCGAAGAGGAGCCGCAGAGCTTCCGCGACCTCGCCCTGGCACTGGAAGCTGACGGCCAGCCGGCGGAAGCACTGGCGGCGTTCAACGAAGTGGTGGTGCGGCCGTGGGATGCGCGCTTCGATGGCATCTCGCTGATCGCGCTGGACGAGCTGACCACGCTGGTGGCCCGGACGGGCGTGGATGCGAGTGCCGTTGACCCGCGCCTGCGCAGGGCGATGCCGCTGGACCTGCGCGTGGTGCTGAGCTGGGACAGCGACAACAGCGACATGGACTTGTGGGTGACCGACCCGAATGGTGAACGTGCCTATTACGGCAACCGCTTGACGTACCAGGGCGGCCAGATGTCGCGCGACTTCACCGGCGGCTACGGTCCGGAGCAGTTCTCGCTGCGCCAGGCCAAGCCCGGGAAGTACAGGGTGGAGGCCAATTACTTCGGCAGCCGCGAGCAGCTGGTGACCGGCGCGACCACGCTGACCCTGCGGCTCAGCACCCATTGGGGCAGCCGGCGCCAGCAGGACCAGTACGTGACCCTGCGGTTGAAGGACGATGCCGAGACCGTGCTGGTCGGGGAGTTCGAGGTCCGCTGACCCTTGAACATGAACGGGGCTTGGGACGCTATAATCGTCGGTCTTGTCCCAAGCCTTCATTACCGCCGATATGATCGAGCTCAATCCCGTGCGCCAGCGAATCACCGATCTGACCGATCGCGTGGTCTCGCTCAGGGGGTATCTTTGACTACGACGCCAAGAAAGAGCGTCTGGAAGAAGTAACCCGGGAGCTGGAAAACCCCGACATCTGGAACAACGCCGAGTACGCCCAGAACCTGGGCCGCGAGCGTTCCATGCTGGAAAAGACCGTCGGTGGCATCGCCACCATCCTGGACGGCCTGACCGAATCCACCGAACTGCTGGAACTGGCTGAAAGCGAACAGGACGAAGATACCGCCCTGGCCGTGGTCGCCGACCTGAACAAGTACCAGAAGCACGTGGAGCAGCTGGAATTCCAGCGCATGTTCTCCGGCAAGATGGACACCGCCCCGGCGTTCGTCGACATCCAGGCCGGTGCCGGTGGTACCGAAGCCCAGGACTGGGCCGAAATCCTGCTGCGCATGTACCTACGCTGGTGCGAATCGCGTGGCTGGAAGACCGAGCTGATGGAAGTGTCCGGTGGCGACGTCGCCGGCATCAAGTCGGCCACGCTGCGCGTGGAAGGCGATTACGCCTACGGCTGGCTGAAGACCGAAACCGGCGTGCACCGCCTGGTGCGCAAGTCGCCGTTCGATTCGGACAACCGCCGCCACACCAGCTTCACCTCGGTGTTCGTGTCCCCGGAAGTGGACAACAACATCGAGATCGACATCAACCCGGCCGACCTGCGTACCGACGTGTACCGTTCGTCCGGCGCCGGTGGCCAGCACGTCAACAAGACCGAATCGGCAGTGCGTATCACGCACATCCCGACCAATACGGTCGTGGCCTGCCAGACCGGCCGCAGCCAGCACCAGAACCGCGACAACGCGATGAAGATGCTGGCTGCCAAGCTGTACGAGCTGGAAATCCAGAAGCGCAACGCCGAGCGTGACGCCGTGGAAGCAACCAAGTCCGACATCGGCTGGGGCAGCCAGATCCGCAACTACGTGCTCGACCAGAGCCGTATCAAGGACCTGCGCACCGGCATCGAGCGTTCGGATACGCAGAAGGTGCTCGACGGCGACCTCGACGAATTCGTCGAAGCCAGCCTGAAGTCGGGCCTGGAAGTCGGCTCCAAACGCCTCGACGCCTGACCGTCGGGCCGCCACGTGCGGCCCGATGCTGCTTCACCTCCCTCACTGTCCAACCCCCCCAAGACACAGACCCACGCCATGAACGATCAGACCGCCGCGCCGCAGACCCCCGTCGACGAGAACAGCCTCATCGCCGAGCGCCGCGCGAAACTGACCGCGCTGCGCGGGCAGGGCATCGCCTACCCGAACGACTTCCGCCGCGAAGACTTCTCCGGCAGCCTGCAAGCCGAATACGCCGATGCCGAGCAGTGGACCGCCGAAACGCTGGAAGCCACCGACCGCACCGTGAAGATGGCCGGTCGGCTGATGGCCAAGCGGGTGATGGGCAAGGCCAGCTTCGCCCAGATTCAGGACGAGTCCGGCCGCATCCAGCTGTTCCTGCAGGGCAACACCCTGGGTGATGCCTACACCGCCTTCAAGGGTTGGGACGTGGGCGACATCATCGCCGTGGAAGGCGGGCTGACCCGCACCAAGACCGGCGAGCTGTCGGTCAAGGCGACCAGCATCCGCCTGCTGACCAAGTCGCTGCGCCCGCTGCCGGACAAGTGGCATGGCCTGGCCGACGTGGAGCAGCGCTACCGCCAGCGCTACGTCGACCTGATCGTGACCCCGGAGTCGCGCGAGGTGTTCATCAAGCGCTCGCGGATCATCCGCGCCATGCGCGCCTGGCTGGACAACCGCGACTTCCTGGAAGTCGAAACGCCGATGATGCATTACATCCCCGGCGGCGCCACGGCCAAGCCGTTCACCACCCACCACAATGCGCTGGACCTGGACCTGTACCTGCGCGTGGCCCCGGAGCTGTACCTCAAGCGCCTGGTCGTGGGTGGGCTGGAGCGGGTGTACGAAATCAACCGCAACTTCCGCAACGAAGGCGTCAGCACCCGGCACAACCCGGAATTCACCATGATGGAGCTGTACGAGGCCTACGCCACGTACACCGAAGTGATGGACCTGACCGAAGGTGTGATCCGTGACGTGGCCAGCAAGGTGCTGGGTACCACCACCGTGGAGTGGGACGGCGCCACCATCGACCTGGCCCCGGCGTTCCGCCGCTGGCGCATGGACGAGGCGGTACGCCACCATAACCCGGAGATCAGCCTGGCCGACTGCACCGACCGCGAGGCGCTGCTGCGCCATTGCGAGCGCCTGAAGATCCGGGTCAAGCCGTCCTACGGCTGGGGCAAGCTGCTGCTGGAGATCTTCGAAGCCACCGTCGAGCACACCCTGGTGCAGCCGACCTTCATCACCGACCACCCGGTCGAGGTCTCGCCGCTGGCCCGCGCCAACGACGACCAGCCGGGTTACACCGACCGCTTCGAGCTGTTCATCAACGGCAAGGAGCTGGCCAACGGCTTCTCCGAGCTGAACGACCCGGAAGACCAGGCGGCCCGGTTCCAGGCCCAGGTCACGGCCAAGGAGGGCGGCGATGACGAGGCCATGCATTACGACGCCGACTATATCCGTGCGCTGGAGTACGGTATGGCCCCGACCGGCGGCCTGGGCATCGGCATCGACCGGCTGGTGATGCTGCTGACCGGCAGCAGCTCGATCCGCGACGTGCTCCTGTTCCCCTACATGCGTCCCGAAAACTGAGACGCAGGTCCGGAAGGACCCCCTGGGGCGACCCGGCGGGGTTCCGCTGGGATGGCCGGACGAGTATGGTTTCTGCGTGGCCTATTGAGGCGCCCTATGGGCGACGGCCACGGATCATGAGCGCTGGACGGCCCGTGCGTGACACACGCATCACGGCACGGCCAAGATCATGAACGGGGGAATCATGACCGGAGGTGGGTCCCATGCAAGGTGCCGGAGTACAAAGCAGCGGAGTATCGTCTCCGCAGCATGTTCCAGTGTGGTCCAGGAAGACGGCGGAAGCAGCCTTGAATATTGTCATCGTTGACGATCAGACGTCCGCGCGCACCATGCTGCGTCATGTCATCGAGGACATCGCGCCGGAACTGAGCGTGCATGACTTCGGCGACCCGCTCACGGCGTTGGCCTGGTGCGAATCGCACGGGGTCGACCTGCTGCTGCTCGACTACCGCATGCCGGAAATGGACGGCCTGGAATTTGCCCGCCGCTTCCGCCGCCTGCCCAAGCACCGCGATATTCCGGTGATCCTGATCACAGTGGTCGGCGACGAGCCGATCCGCCAGGCCGCGCTGGAAGCCGGGGTGATCGACTTCCTGGTAAAGCCGATCCGTCCGCGCGAGCTGCGGGCGCGCTGCTACAACCTGCTGCAGCTGCGCCAGCAGTCCGAGAACGTGAAGCAACGCGCGATGTCGCTGGAGCAGCGCCTGCTCGCCAGCATGCACGAGGTGGAAGAGCGCGAGCGCGAGACGCTGTCGCGGCTGGCCCGTGCGATCGAGTTCCGTGATGCGGGCACCAGCGCCTATCTCGAGCGCATGGCGCACGTGGCCGGGTTGATCGCCGAACAGCTGGGGCTGCCGGAAGAAGAGGTCAAGCTGATCGAGGCGGCCGCGCCACTGCACGACATGGGCAAGATCGCCATTCCCGATGCGGTACTGCTCAAGCAGGGCAAGCTCGACGACGAGGAGCTGGCGATCATGCGCCGGCACCCGCGCATCGGCTACGAGCTGCTCAGTGGCAGCCAGAACCGTTTCATCCAGGTCGGCGCGCTGATCGCACTGCGCCACCATGAACGCTACGACGGCAGCGGCTATCCCGATGGCCTGCGCGGCGACGCGATCCCGCTTGAAGCGCGGGTCGTGGCGGTGGCCGACGTGTTCGACGCGCTGATTTCGCCCCGGCCCTACAAGGACGCCTGGACGATGGAAGCCACCCTGGCCTATCTGTACGCACAGCGCGGGCGCCTGTTCGACCCGCGCTGCGTGGATGCCCTGCTGCGTGGCCGGCAGCAGCTCGACGATATCTGCGCGCAGCACTCCACTGCGTCGGCACGCCCGGGGATGTGAGGTGCAGAGCATGTTCGACACCTTGAAGCAGCGGCTGGGCAACCGTCCCGACACCGAGCACGGCCAGGCCATCGTGCGCATGGTGCTGATCGTGCTGATCCTGGGCTACGTGCTGCTTCCCGGTCCGCGCCACGACCTGCCGCACCATCAGTACCAGGTGGTGCTGGGCATCGTGCTGACCGGGTTGACGCTGTCGGTGCTGCTGTTCGCGTGGTTGCTGGCGCACCCCGGGCGCTCGGACCCGCGCCGGGTGGCCGGCATGCTGGCCGACTACGGCCTGATCGCCGCCGGCATGGTGCAGATGGGCGAACCGCTGGCCTGGGTCTACATCGTGGTGATGTGGGTGACCGTCGGCAACGGCATGCGCTTCGGCAACAAGTACCTGTACACCGCCGTGGGCATGGCGCTGGTCAGTTTCGGGGTGACCGTGCTGGTCACCGACTACTGGCAGGCCAACGCGCGCCTCGGCTTCGGCCTGTGGCTGGGCCTGGCGGCGGTGCCGCTGTACTTCGCCACGCTGCTGCGCCAGCTGACCCACGCCATGGACGAGGCGCGTCGCGCCAGTGAAGCCAAGAGCCGCTTCCTGGCCAACATGAGCCATGAGTTCCGCACCCCGCTGAACGGCCTCTCCGGCATGACCGAGGTGCTGGCCACCACGACGCTGGATGAAGAGCAGCGCGAGTGCGTCAACACCATCCAGGCGTCCTCGCGCAGCCTGCTGGCGCTGGTGGAGGAGGTGCTGGACATCTCCGCGATCGAGGCCGGCAAGCTGCGCGTTGTGGCCGAGGACTTCTCGCTGGACGACGTGATCCAGTCGATCGGGCTGATCCTGATGCCGCAGGCCAAGGTCAAGCGCCTCGACTACCAGGTCAAGGTGGCCGCCGGCGTGCCGAAGCTGCTGCGTGGCGACCTCGGCCACCTGCGCCAGATCCTGCTCAACCTGGCCGGCAACGCGGTCAAGTTCACCGAGCACGGCCGCATCGAGATCCGCGTGTCGCAGCTGCGCGAGGAGAACGAGGGCCAGGTGCGGTTGCGCTTCGACATCCTCGACACCGGCATCGGCGTGGTGCCGGACATGCGTGCGCGCCTGTTCCAGGCCTTCGAGCAGGCCGATGTGAGCCTGGGTCGCCGCCACGAGGGCAGCGGGCTGGGCACCTCGATTTCGCGCGGCCTGGTGGAGGCCATGGGCGGGCAGATCGGCTATGCCGAGAATCCGCCGCAGGGCAGCTGCTTCTGGTTCGAACTGCCGTTCGCGCTGCCGCCGGTGGTGGTGGGCGAGTACACCCCGGCCGTGGTCGGGGAGGGCAGCGCCACTGCGCCGGACAACGTGATTGCCTTCGCCGACCCGTTCCTGCGCCATCGCGCCCGGGTGCGCAGCATGAAAGTGCTGGTGGCCGACGACCACCAGGCCAACCGGCTGGTACTGCAGCGTCTTCTGCAGAAGGCCGGGCACAAGGTGGTGTGCGTCAACGGCGGCGAAGCGGTGCTCGATGCCATGGCCGAGAGCGACTACGACGTAGCCATCGTCGACCTGCACATGCCCGGCATGAGCGGGCTGGACATGCTCAAGGAACTGCGCGTGCTGCAGGCCGGTGGCGCCCCCCGCACGCCGGTGCTCGTGCTCAGCGCGGACGTCACCCCCGAATCCATCCAGCAGTGCACCCAGGCCGGTGCGCATACCTTCTTCGGCAAGCCGGTGGTGCCGGTGCGCCTGCTCGATACCCTGGCTGAAATCGCCGCCAATGACGGCCTCAAGGCACGCACGTCGGTCGTCCAGCCGGCCCCGGTCGCGGTGGGCGTGCTCGATACCGGCGTGCTCGACGAGCTGGCCGCGCTGGGCATGGGCGAGGGCTTCGAACAGGAGTTCATCCGCCAGTGCTTGGCCGACGCCACGCAGTGCGTGGGCGCGGCCATGGAAGCGGGCGAACGCGGCGACTGGCTGATCCTGCGCGAGCAGGCCCACGCCATCAAGGGCGTAGCCAGCAACCTGGGGTTGGTGCGGGTGGCGTACCGGGCCGGCGAGGTCATGCACATGGCCGACTGGCAGCTCAAGAGTGAATGGCGCGAGCGGATGACGCTGATCCGTACGGCGGTGAAGGAAGGCCGGCAGGCGCTGGAAGAACGCCGGCGCCCCGGTGCCGCATCCAGCGACGACGGCGGCATCGACATGCGCTGACGCGCGCGTCGATGGATGGAAAAAAGCCCGGTTTCCACCGGGCTTTTTTACCGAACCCCCTTGCCGGCAGTAGCGCCGTTACGCGGCATCGAACTGCGCACGACGGGTCTGCGCCTTGATCAAACGGTCCATGGTCCGCAGCGACTTGTCTTCCAGGGCCAGGGCCGAATCGACCCAGATCTTGGTGATTTCAAGCAGCTCGTCATAGCCCACCGCCTGGGCCAGGTTGCGCGCGGCGTTCATTGCCAGGTAGCTGCGCGGGGTGCGCTGCTGCTGGCGGATCAGGTCTTCGGCGGCCTTCACGCCCTGGCCCTTGGGCACCAGGATGTCGACCACGCCCATGGCGAACATTTCTTCGGACGAGTAGACCCGGCCTTCGAGGATGATCTTCTCGGCCAGCTGCGGGGCCACCCGGCGGCACAGGAACGAGTAGGCGCCCATGCCCGGGAACAGCCCGAACAGCACTTCGGGCAGGCCCATGCCGCAGCCTTCCTCGGCAATGATGGTGTGGCAGGCCAGGGCCATTTCCAGGCCACCGCCCAGCGCGTCGCCCTGGATCAGGGCGATCGAGCGGACGTCGCCGCCGAAGCCGGTGTGCAGGTGGTGCACGCCTTCCACGCAGCGCTGGGCATAGGCCAGCAGGCGGTCGCGATTGCCTTCACGGATCAGCTGGGCGAACAGGGCCAGGTCGCCGCCCAGGTTGTAGGCGGTGGCGTCGGAGGCCAGCACGAAGTGGCGCAGGCGGCCGCTGTTGCGCTCGGCCGGGGAGAGGGTGATCTGGCTCATCACGCTCCACATTTCGTCCAGCATGTCCTTGCGGCAGCAGGGACGGATGCCGGTGGCGGCATCGGCGTGCATGAACAACCAGTGGGCGGCGTTGTCGCCGGTGGTTTCGGTGCGGATGGTCGCGTAGCCGCGGGCATAGGGGAGCTTTTCGATGGAATGCATGGTGATCACCTCGGCGGGTTGGCCTGCTGGGAGGACGGTGGGCGGCAGGCCGGACGGGTCCACACGCCGCGATCCTACACCGGCGGTGGGGGGTGAAATGCATAAAGTCGGCGGGCGCCTTGCCTAGGTGGTCAATAGGGCGTGAAACGCCCATACGCCTTGCGTGGTGGGGGTATTGGGGCTTGGGCCGCACGTCCGCCGTGATGCTTGCTCGCGCGCGTCGTGGGGTGGATTGCGCAGATTCGTTCAAGTCCGACCGTGTCATCTTTCCGATGCAAGTCAGCGTCGACGGCGTTGATCCAAAATGGACTGCAGCGAATCTGCGTGTTTGACCTTGGCCATGTCGATCCCTTCGAGTCGACAGCTGTAGTGAAAGTTGCGCGATCGCCGTGCCTGGAATTGAACCGAAGGGTCACTGGCGGCGGCAACGAGCCGTTCGATGGCTTGGGAAATCACGGCGCTAGTTTGTACCAACCGGTCTTTGGCGGAAGTAGCGCTCAGAAGGGCCATCGATAAGCGGCACCTTGCAGAGTCGGCTGGATGGTCCGGAAGACTGACATCGATCGAAACAGGTTCCAAAGCCACAGCCTGAACATCGACTATCAGTCTATAAAGTGTGTCCCAGCTTCGTGTCGCAATGTTCAGCCCCAAGGCTGAGCTCAGTGACGCTTTGAGCAAGGCAAAAGCGCCGATCGAACGAAGATGCATCGGTGACTCGACCGAGAGTATGTCTCCGATGCTGACCGTTGAGGATGCTGCTCGACTCATAACTGCTGTTCCGAGAGGGGAGTTGGCGAGCCTGCTGGTGGGGGCAGGAAGCCAACGCAAAGACGTCAGGAGACAGGTGGACATTTTACCGCCATGGCGACATTCCAACTCTTCGCTAGATTGGCGTGCCATAACCACGACGGGAGGTAATGCGGTGATGCGCCTGTTGGACGGGATTCCCGTGTCGTGGAGCGTGAGTGAGGTTTCATGGTAGTACAGGTGGTCGGTTGCTCTTGACACGCATGGCGTGTCACTACGCTTAAGGCGTATCCGGCGTATCCGGCGTATCCGGCATATGCGGTGCATCCCTGGCTTGGAAAGCAGAACGCCCGCGAGTTTTGCTCGCGGGCGTTCGGGTGGTGCGTGTTGCCGGTGCTTATGCGGCCGGTGCGTCGCGCAGTTCGCGGCGCAGGATCTTGCCGACGTTGGTCTTCGGCAGTTCCTTGCGGAACTCGACGATCTTCGGGTGCTTGTAGCCGGTCAAGTTGGCGCGGGCGTGTTCCTTGACCATTTCGGCGGTCAGGTTCGGGTCCTTCTTGACGATCACGACCTTGACGATTTCGCCGGACTTTTCGTCGGGCACGCCTACTGCGGCCACTTCGAGCACGCCGGGCATCATCGCGATCACGTCTTCTACTTCGTTCGGGTACACGTTGAAGCCGGACACCAGGATCATGTCCTTCTTGCGGTCCACGATGTAGAAGAAGCCGTTCTCGTCCATGCGCGCCATGTCGCCGGTGTGCAGCCAGCCGTCGGCGTCGATCGCCTTGGCGGTGTCTTCCGGGCGCTGCCAGTAGCCCTTCATTACCTGCGGGCCACGGATGCACAGTTCGCCGACTTCACCGGCAGCCATCGTGACGCCGTTGTCGTCCTTCACGCAGGCGTCGGTGGACGGGATCGGCAGGCCGATCGCGCCGTTGTACTCGGCCAGGTTGAGCGGGTTGATGCAGGCGGCCGGCGAGGTTTCGGTCAGGCCGTAGGCTTCGACCAGGGTGACGCCGGTGGTCTTCTTCCAGCGCTCGGCGACCGAACGCTGCACGGCCATGCCGCCACCCAGGGTGACCTTCAGCGAGGAGAAGTCGATCTCGTCGAAGCCGGGGGTGTTGAGCAGGCCGTTGAACAGCGTGTTGACGCCGGTGATGGCGGTGAAGCGGGTCGACTTGAGCTCCTTGACGAAGCCCTTCATGTCGCGCGGGTTGGTGATCAGGTGGTTGCAGCCACCGAACTTCATGAAGACCAGCCCGTTCGCGGTCAATGCGAAGATGTGGTACAGCGGCAGGGCGGTGATGATCCACTCCTTGCCCATTTCAATGCCCGACGCGGAGATCCACGCCGAGGCCTGCTGCATGTTGGCCACCAGGTTGCGGTTGGTCAGCATGGCCCCCTTGGCCACGCCGGTGGTGCCGCCGGTGTACTGCAGGAAGGCCACGTCGTCGTGGTCCAGCTCCACCTTCGGCAGGGTGTGGTTGCTGCCCAGCTTCAGCGCCTGGTTGAAGCGGATCGCGCCGCGCAGGGCGTAGTTGGGCACCATCTTCTTGATGTACTTCAGCACGAAGTTCACCAGCACGCCCTTGGCGCCGAGCATGTCGCCCAGGCCGGTGGTGATGACCTGCTTGACCTGGGTCTCGGCGATGACCTGCTGCACGGTGTCGCCGAAGTTGTCCACGACCACCAGGACCGAGGCGCCGGAATCGACCAGCTGGTGCTTCAGTTCGCGCGCGGTGTACAGCGGGTTGACGTTGACCACGGTCAGGCCGGCGCGCAGCACGCCGAAGGTGGCCACCGGGTACTGCAGGCAGTTGGGCATCATCAGGGCGACGCGGTCGCCCTTCTTGAGCTTCAGCTCGCCCAGCAGGTAGGCGGCGAATTTTTCGACCAGGGCGTCGGTTTCACCATAGGTGAGGACCTTGCCGAAGCTGGAGTAGGCGGGACGGTCGCGGAACCTGGCCACCGACGTGTCGAACACGGCCGACACCGAATGGAACTCATTGACGTCGATTTCGGCGGGTACGCCGTTGGGATAGCTCTTCAGCCAGGGACGTTCCAGACTCATTATTCCCCCTCCAGGAAACGTGGATGTTGTGATGCTGACGGACAGTATCCGTCGATTCGGTCCCCGGCAGCATACCGGTCCGAATGGAAAACGCGAAGGCCCTGTGAATAAAGCGTGCAGGCCACGTGGAGAGGCCCCCTTCCTGAATGGAAGGGGGCAGGGGGCTCAGCGGGCCGCCAGCTGGCGCAGCACGTACTGCAGCAGGCCGCCGTGCTTGAAGTACTCCACCTCCTTGGGGGTCAGCAGCATCACGTGGGCCTGGAAGGTCTTCACCGTGCCATCGGCGCGGGTCGCGGTGACCGTGGCGGTCTTGCTGGCGCCATCGGCCAGGCCGGTGACGTCCACCACCTCCGAGCCGTCCAGGCCCAGGATCTGGGCGTTCTCGCCGGCCATGAACTGCAGCGGCAGCACGCCCATGCCGACCAGGTTGGAGCGGTGGATGCGCTCGAAGCTCTCGGCCATCACCGCCTTCACGCCCAGCAGGTTGGTGCCCTTGGCCGCCCAGTCGCGCGAGGAGCCGGTGCCGTACTCCTTGCCCGCGAACACCACCAGCGGCACGCCCTCGGCCTTGTACTTCATGGCGGCGTCGTAGATGGCCAGCTTCTGCGGCTCGCCGCCGCCGGCGGGGTAGTACAGGGTGTTGCCGCCTTCCTCGCCCCCGAACATCAGGTTCTTGATGCGGATGTTGGCGAAGGTGCCGCGCACCATCACGTCGTCATTGCCGCGGCGGCTGCCGTAGCTGTTGAAGTCGGCCGGCTGCACGCCGCGCTCCTGCAGGAAGCGGCCCGCCGGGGAGTCCTTCTTGATGTTGCCGGCCGGGGAGATGTGGTCGGTGGTAATCGAATCGCCGAACAGGCCCATCACCCGCGCCCCGTGCACGTCGTCGATGTGGCCGACCTGCATGGTCATGCCGTCGAAGTAGGGCGGGTTCTTGATGTAGGTGGAGCTGCCGTCCCATTCGTACAGGTTGCCGTCGGGCGACTGGATGGTGTTCCAGCGGCTGTCGCCCTTGAACACATCGGCGTAGTTCTGCTTGAACATCTCCGGGCCGATGGTCGCGGCGATGACGTCGCCGATTTCCTTGTTGCTCGGCCAGATGTCGCGCAGGTAGACCGGCTGGCCGTCGCTGCCGGTGCCGAGCGGCTCGGTGGTCAGGTCGATGTCGGTGGTGCCGGCAATGGCGTAGGCCACCACCAGCGGCGGGCTGGCCAGGTAGTTCATCTTCACTTCGGGGTGCACGCGGCCCTCGAAGTTGCGGTTGCCCGACAGCACCGAGGTCACCACCAGGTCGCCGCTGGCGATGCCGGCGCTGACTTCGGTGGGCAGCGGGCCGGAATTGCCGATGCAGGTGGTGCAGCCGTAGCCGACCACGTAGAAGCCGACCTTTTCCAGCTCGGTGAGCACGCCGGCTTTTTCAAGATAGTCTGTGACCACGCGCGAGCCCGGGCCGAGCGAGGTCTTCACCCACGGCTTGCGGTCCAGCCCCTTGGCCGCCGCGTTGCGGGCGAGCAGGCCGGCGCCGATCATCACCGCCGGGTTGGAGGTGTTGGTGCAGGAGGTGATGGCGGCAATGACCACCGCGCCGTCCTTGAGCCGGAAGCGGGTGCCGTCCAGGTCGACATCGGCATAGCCCTTGGCAAGCTGTTCGTTGCCGACCGCCGCGCCGCCGCCTTCGTTGACGAACTTGGAGACGTCGTCGCTGCGCTTGTCGCGGTTGGTGGTCAGGCCACCGAGGTTGTCGCGGTAGTTCTGCTTGACGTCCTGCAGCAGCACGCGGTCCTGCGGGCGCTTGGGACCGGCCAGCGACGGCTTGACCTCGCCCATGTCCAGTTCCAGCGTGGCGCTGTAGCTGGCGTGGGCGGTGTTGGCGTCATGCCACAGGCCCTGGGCCTTGGCGTAGGCCTCGACCAGCGCGATCTGTTCTTCGCTGCGGCCGGACAGGCGCAGGTAGTTCAGCGACTCGTTGTCGATCGGGAAGATGCCGCAGGTGGCGCCGTACTCGGGGGCCATGTTGCCGATGGTGGCGCGGTCGGCCAGCGGCAGGTGCTGCAGGCCTGCGCCGAAGAACTCGACGAACTTGCCGACCACCCCGTGCTTGCGCAGCATCTGGGTGACGGTCAGCACCAGGTCGGTGGCGGTGGCGCCTTCGGGCAAGCGGCCGGTGAGCTTGAAGCCCACCACCTGCGGGATCAGCATGGAGGAGGGCTGGCCGAGCATGGCCGCTTCGGCCTCGATGCCGCCCACGCCCCAGCCGAGCACGCCGATGCCGTTGATCATGGTGGTGTGGCTGTCGGTGCCGAACACGGTGTCGGGGTAGGCGACCGCCTTGCCATCCTTGTCCGCGGTCATCACCACGCGCGCCAGGTTCTCCAGGTTCACCTGGTGGACGATGCCGGTGTTGGGCGGCACCACCTTGAAGTTGTCGAATGCCTTCTGCCCCCAGCGCAGGAAGCCGTAGCGCTCCTGGTTGCGCTGGAACTCGATCTTGCCGTTGAGGTCGAGTGCGTCCGGGGTACCGAACACGTCCACCTGCACCGAGTGGTCGATGACCAGTTCGGAGGGGATCTGCGGATTGATCTGTTCCGGGCGGCCGCCCAGCTTGACCACCGCGTCGCGCATGGCGGCCAGGTCGACCACGCAGGGCACGCCGGTGAAGTCCTGCAGGACCACGCGGGCCGGCATGAAGGCGATTTCGATGTCCGGCTCGGCGGCCGGGTTCCAGCGTGCCACCGCTTCGATGTGGTCGCGGCCGACGGTGGCGCCGCCGTCCTCGTGCCGGAGCAGGTTCTCCAGCAGGATCTTCATCGAATAGGGCAGGTGGGAGATGTCGAACTGCTGTCCGAGCTTGGGCAGGCTGAAGTAGTCGTAGGTGGTGCCGCCGACGTCCAGCTGGCTGCGGGTGGAGAACGAGTCGCTCATGCGGGGAAACTCCTCTTGCGGATGGCTTGCAGTGGCCCGGGGGCCTGCTTGCGGTTGCCGGAGGCCAGGCGCCGGCAGTGGCTTCCAGTATGAACCCTTCAGCCATGCACCGGACTTCGGCAGGGCCTCAGGCTACCTATACCTATGTATCGCCTGTGTCATTGGTGTGGCAGGGCCTTGGCCGGATGAAGGCGGCGAGGCTGAACAGGGTCGAGTGGAAGTATGCGGGGCCAAGTATGTATAATTCGTACATACTTTTGAGGGCCTACCGATGGAAGCCACCGTTGCAGAACGCGGACAGATCACCTTGCCCAAGGCGGTCCGCGACGCGCTTGGCCTGACCAAGGGCACCCAGCTGAAGGTGGAGCTCGACGGCAGCCGCATCATCCTGCGCAAGAGCGTCGACGATGCCATTTCACGGGCGCGTGGCAAGTTCTCGCTGGACGGCTTCGAGTCGGCCGAGGCGGCCGTGCGCGCCGTGCGCGACGAGGGATAAGCCTGGATGATCGCCGTCGATTCCCCGGTGCTGGTCGAGCTGCTGAGCAATGGTCCGCAGGCCGATGCCGTGGAGGCCTGCCTGCGCCAGAGCCTGGTTGGCGGCAAGGTGGTGGTGTGCGGGGCGACCCTCGCTGAAGTCTGTGCCAGCCTGCGCGGCGGTGCCGAGGTGCTGGAAGCGCTGGAGGAAATGGGCGTCCATTTCAACGCGCTGGAAGCCAAGTCGGCCCTGCGCGCGGGCGAGATGCACCGCCGCCATCGCCAGCGCGGGGACAGCCGGCGCAGCCTGGACGATTTCATGGTCGGCGCGCACGCGCTGCTGCAGTGCGACGGCCTGATCACCTGGAACGACAAGTTTTACCGCGACTACTTCAAGGGCCTGAAGCTGATCGTGCCGAACGCCTGAGCCCTCTTTTTTTAACCGTTTCATTCAATCGCATTCTTCGAGAATCACCCGGGAGTTGTCATGTTGGAAGCCTACCGCCACCACGTAGCCGAGCGCGCCGCGCTTGGCATCCCGCCGCTGCCGCTGAACGCCCAGCAGACGGCCGACGTCATCGAACTGCTGAAGAACCCGCCGGCCGGCGAAGCCGACTTCCTGGTCGAGCTGCTGACCCACCGCGTTCCGGCCGGCGTGGATGACGCCGCCAAGGTCAAGGCCTCGTACCTGGCCGCGATCGCCTTTGGCAGCGAAACCAACGCGCTGATCCCGCGCGAGCGCGCCACCGAACTGCTGGGCACCATGCTGGGCGGCTACAACGTCGCGCCGCTGATCCAGCTGCTGGACGACAGCACCGTGGGCGCCATCGCCGCCGACGCGCTGAAGAAGACCCTGCTGGTCTTCGACGCCTTCCACGACGTGCAGGAAAAGGCCAAGGCCGGCAACGCCTTCGCGCAGTCCGTGCTGCAGAGCTGGGCCGACGCCGAGTGGTTCACCAGCCGCCCGGAAGTGCCGCAGAGCCTGACCATCACCGTGCTCAAGGTGACCGGCGAAACCAACACCGACGACCTGTCGCCGGCGCCGGACGCCACCACCCGCCCGGACATCCCGCTGCACGCCCTGGCGATGCTGAAGAACAAGCGTGATGGCATCGAGCCGGAAGAAGATGGCAAGCGCGGCCCGGTCAAGTTCATTGAATCGTTGAAGGACAAGGGCCACCTGGTCGCCTACGTGGGCGACGTGGTCGGTACCGGTTCGAGCCGCAAGTCGGCCACCAACTCGGTGCTGTGGTTCACCGGCGAAGACATTCCGTTCATTCCGAACAAGCGTTTCGGCGGCGTGTGCCTGGGTTCGAAGATCGCCCCGATCTTCTACAACACCATGGAAGACGCCGGCGCGCTGCCGATCGAGCTGGACGTGTCGCAGATGAACATGGGCGACGTGGTCGAGCTGCGTCCGTATGACGGCAAAGCGCTGAAGGACGGCCAGGTCATCGCCGAGTTCCAGGTGAAGTCCGACGTGCTGTTCGACGAAGTGCGCGCCGGTGGCCGCATTCCGCTGATCATCGGCCGTGGCCTCACCGCCAAGGCGCGCGAAGCGCTGGGCTTGGCCCCGACCGACCTGTTCCGCCTGCCGATGGACCCGCCGGATACCGGCAAGGGCTTCTCGCTGGCGCAGAAGATGGTTGGCCGCGCCTGTGGCCTGCCGGAAGGCCAGGGCATGCGCCCGGGCACCTACTGCGAACCGAAGATGACCTCGGTGGGCTCGCAGGACACCACCGGCCCGATGACCCGCGACGAGCTGAAGGACCTGGCCTGCCTGGGCTTCTCGGCCGACCTGGTGATGCAGTCATTCTGCCACACCGCGGCGTACCCGAAGCCGGTCGACGTCAAGACCCACCACACCCTGCCGGAGTTCATCTCCACCCGTGGCGGCGTGTCGCTGCGTCCGGGCGACGGCGTGATCCACAGCTGGCTCAACCGCATGCTGCTGCCCGACACCGTCGGCACCGGCGGCGACTCGCACACCCGTTTCCCGGTGGGCATTTCGTTCCCGGCCGGCTCGGGCCTGGTGGCGTTCGCCGCCGCCACCGGCGTGATGCCGCTGGACATGCCCGAATCGGTGCTGGTGCGCTTCAAGGGCCAGATGCAGCCGGGCGTGACCCTGCGTGACCTGGTCAACGCGATTCCGCTGTACGCGATCAAGTCGGGCCTGCTGACCGTGGCCAAGGCTGGCAAGAAGAACATCTTCTCCGGTCGCATCCTGGAAATCGAAGGCCTGCCGGACCTGAAGGTGGAGCAGGCGTTCGAACTGTCCGACGCCTCGGCCGAGCGCTCGGCTGCCGGTTGCTCGGTGCACCTGAACAAGGAACCGATCATCGAGTACCTCACCAGCAACATCACGCTGCTGAAGTGGATGATTGCCGAGGGTTACCAGGACGCCCGTTCGCTGGCGCGCCGCATCGAGAAGATGGAAGCGTGGCTGGCCAACCCGGAGCTGCTGGAGCCGGATGCCGACGCCGAATACGCCGCGGTCATCGAAATCGACCTGGCCGACATCCACGAGCCGATCGTGGCCTGCCCGAACGATCCGGATGACGTCAAGACGCTCTCGGACGTGGCCGGTGCGGCCATCGATGAAGTCTTCATCGGTTCGTGCATGACCAACATCGGTCACTTCCGTGCGGCTGCAAAGCTGCTGGAGGGCAAGCGCGACATCCCGACCAAGCTGTGGGTGGCCCCGCCGACCAAGATGGACGCCTCGGAGCTGACCAAGGAAGGCCATTACGGCACCTTCGGCACCGCCGGTGCGCGCATGGAAATGCCGGGCTGCTCGCTGTGCATGGGCAACCAGGCACAGGTGCGCGAAGGTGCGACGGTGTTCTCGACCTCGACCCGCAACTTCCCGAACCGTCTGGGCCGCAACTCCAACGTGTACCTGGGTTCGGCCGAGCTGGCCGCGATCTGCTCGCGCCTGGGCCGCATTCCGACCAAGGCCGAGTACATGGCCGACATCGGCGTGCTGGATGCCAGGGGCAAGGAGATCTACCGCTACATGAACTTCGACCAGATCGAGGAATACCAGGACGTGGCCAAGACGGTCGCCGCCTGAGTTTCGTGATCGGTTGATGTGTTGAATGAAAAACCCCCGGTGCGAGCCGGGGGTTTTTTGTTTGCGGATGAGTTGTCGATGACTCAACTCTGCGCAGTGCGTCGCTATTTCTTGCTAAGGCTGATTGAGATACTACGCAGATAGAAAAACGCATGGACGCGTCGGTCGCTGATGGCAGGACGAGCGCATGCGGTCATAGGGAGTGATCTGATGCGAGTGTTAAGTATTCCAGTCCTTGGCGGGCTGCTACTTGCGCCCGCGTTGGCCGCGGAAGCCGCGGCGGTTGCAGCGCCGCCACATTGCTATGGCGAGGGGAAGGGCCAGACCTGTGCACTTTCCTTTGGTGATCTTTGGGGCTCTCAGGAGCGGTACGCGGGGCGGCGGATCGAAATTAGTGGATACCTCGTCCGCGGTTTTGGCCAGCTGGTTCTGTATCCCGGGAAAGACTATTTTCTGTACCAGAAAGGAATCGGTGGCATCGCGGTGCAAATGGACCAGGCAACGTTGGAGGCCGCATTTGCCGAGATGCGTCCTATCCCTGGCGACGGAGACTGGAAGTACGAGGCTCTGTGCCCCATCACCGTGCAGGGCATCTACAGCGACAAGCCGTTTGGGGACTTGGCAACGTTGGGAACTGTAACGGTTGCAAGCGGTCCAAGGATGCTTCCATTCATTGGATCCTGCGCTGACTTGCCGCCCAAGCGGCCGCAACCTTAAGCATGCCGGACGTCTCCAATGCCAAATGCGGGAACATCTACCGCTACATGAACTTCGACCAGATCGAGGAATATCAGGACGTGGCCAAGGCGGTCGCCGCCTGAGTTTCGTGATCGGTTGATGTGTTGAATGAAAACCCCGGTGAAACCCGGGGTCTTTTTGCCGGTTTATCCTGGTCTTATTGCGTTCGCCAGCAATTCGTAGTGCCACGCCGCGCCTCATGGGCAACGGGCGCCGATTCAACCATCGCGTCGCCACGCGCCCGGGCATGCCCGCAACAACGGGATACGCGTGGTAGCGTGGCAACCGCGCAACGCGCGGCCCAAGCATCCGAAGCCGCAACAACGCGGCTCGGATGCCATCACCGCCGCTGACATGTGTCCGAAGCCGGCCGTCCGGTGTTCATGACGCCGGAACGGAGAGGCGGCGTTGATTACGGGTCATGCGTCATCGGATCTGGAGCCTTTATCGGCGGTTGTTTGGGAACCAACCCTACCGTTGCGCACTGCAGGCTGGCGCGGCGCGATCGCGCACCGGAAGGCTGCCTGAGTCTCGTGATCGGTTGATGTGTTGAATGAAGAAACCCCCGGTGTGAGTCGGGGGTTTTTGCTTGCGTCTACGCGATGTGCGCACATGGCGCCCGTTATCATGGAGTTTGAAGTGTCTGGCCCTGAGGTGATGACAATGAAGGTGATTGTGACGGCATTGGTTCTGTCCCTCAGTCTTGGATACATGGGTTGCACGCACTCGGCCGAGCCTTCTGGTAGTCAGGTTGAGGGTGCAAGGGCTACTTATCTGAAGGTCAGAGCGCTGCCTGCAAGTGAGGTTCGGCACGGGGCAGCACAGGAGGTTGAAACGATGATCCCGCTGCTTGCCACATCAGACGAAGCAACCATCGGCTACGTTGCGGACGTGTTGAGGCTCGCGGGCTGTCGCGCTCGTAGCGCATTGCCTGAGCTGAAGGCGGCGTTGTCCAGATTCCAGGGGCCAGATGATTCCGGAGAAGCGCTGCTGTCTTACGTGGTGCCAGAAGGACCTTGGGGCGACATCTACAATGCAATTGCTGTCATTGAAAGTGATGGCCGCTGTGGCACGAGGACTGGTCGGTGACACGCTGCGAGCAGAGAAATCAGGCGGTTTGATAGTGCCTTGCCAAGGGCTATCATAGGCTTGTAAACCCCGGTACCGTCTCTGCCATTGGCACGCGGTCGGGGTATTTTTCTGCTCCGGATCAGTCCGCGCGGGCAACCGGCGGCGGCGTCTGCACGGGTGCGGCGGCGGGCGGGAACAGCTTTGGCAGCTGGGTGGCGAAGCGCGCGATGCAGCGACCGGCGAATTCCTGCGCGGCGGCCCTGACCTTGGCGTAATCGTCGGCTTCCCATTCGTCCAGTGTGGCCAGGCGGCGCTCGTCCATGCAGCGGATGACGGTCTCCTTCATGCCGTCCAGCGGCGGTGAGAAGCTGATCATGGCTTCATGCCGAAGCTCGTACGGATCGGTGGAGCCGGCACGTTCCTGGTAGATGAGCGACCAGTGTCCGCCCAGGGGCTGGACCGTGCGCAGGTCAAGGGGAACCCGGCCGGGGTACTTGCTGAAATACTCGGTCAACTGCGCGCGCAGCAGGCCCGGCATCAACTCGACGGCAGGACTCAGCACTTCGTCAACCTTGCCTCCCTTGGGGTTCTTGACGGCAAACCGGCTCAGGCCGCCGCCGCCATAGAACTTCAGCGCCAGCTCCCCGATCTTTGCACCCTTGGCCCGGCCACGGGTCAGCACGCGCAGCACAAGGTCGCCCTGCTGTCCGTCAGCCAGCTCCCTGGCTGCGCCATCGCCGACCAGTACGGTGGCCTTCCAGTCCCGCAGCGGGCCGTTGTAGGGCTCGTCGATCGGCTCCGCCGGGGTCTGAGTCGTTTCGGCTGACGTGGCAAGCGGTGCGTCAACCTTTGGATCGGGGCACTGCGCTTTCGGCATCTTGAGAGGGGCAGGCGCCAGGCCGCCATCGGCGTGGACCTCGTTGGCGCTGATCCGGCACATGCCACCGGAGACCGTCATCACCACCTCGTAGTCCTTGCCCGGCTCGGGGGTGAACTGGAGGGTCGGGGGACGTTCGCAGTGATAGCTTATGTCCGGCCCGTGCCGATAGCTTCTCGGCATGGTGCCGCCTTCGATGCGTCCGTCGAAGATCAGCGGTTGGCCGCCGGCGACCAGCAGTTCCTGGTAGTTGGGCCGCGAGAACATGACGCTCTTCATGTTGCGCACGGTGTCGGTGATGGGAATGCCCAGCGAGACGTTGTCGGGTGCACCCTTCAACAGGGTGCCGAAGGTGTCCTCGACGGACCGCACGACTTCCAGCCGGTCGTCATACATGTCGCGACAGACCGCATTGGTGTACATGGTGATGGCCCGTCCGTTCTGGCCGAAGATGCGAACGCGGGCGTCGGCAACGGGGTCCGGGTCCTGCGCGGCGGCGGGGCCGGCGAGCAGCAGGCTGGCCAGCAGCAGGGTGGCTGCGGTACGGGGTGATCCCTTCACGGTGAAGCTCCTTGATGATTGCAGTGCAGCGGGGAACGCGGGCTGCATGGTATCAGCCACGCGCCAGCGCCATCAGGCGTTCGGCGATCCGTTCCAATGGCACCTGCTCTTCGGCAGCGCCCAGCTTGAACGCGGCGCCGGGCATGCCCCAGACCACGCTGGTGGCTTCGTCCTGGACCAGGGTAGGCGCGCCGACGTTTTTCAGTTCGAGCAGGCCGCGCGCGCCGTCGTCGCCCATGCCGGTGAGGATGGCGCCGATGGCGTTGGCGCCGGCGCTTTCCGCTACGGAGCGGAACAGCACGTCCACGGCCGGCTTGTGCCGGTTCACTGCCGGGCCGTCGTCGACGCGGCAGCGCCAGCGGGCGCCGTCGCGGATCACGCGCAGGTGCTTGCCGCCCGGGGGCAGGTAGGCGTGGCCGGCCAGCACGGCCTCGCCGTCGCTGGCTTCGCGCACGGACATCGCCGAATGGCGGTCCAGGCGCTCGGCGAAGGCGGTGCTGAACGTTGCCGGCAGGTGCTGCGTGAGCACTACTGCCGGCGCGTCGGCCGGCATGCCTTCCAGCACCACGCGCAGCGCTTCGGTGCCGCCAGCGGAGGCGCCGATGGCGATCAGGCGGTCGGTGGTGCGGAACTGGATGGAGCGCGCGGGCGAGGGCGCCACGGGGTCGAGCGTGACGCGCGGGGCGATCGGGCGGGCGAGGGTGCGCACGCGCGAGCGCGCGGCCATCTTGACCTTGGCGATGATCTCCTCGGCATAGCCCTGCAGGCCACGCGCGACGTCGAGCTTGGGCTTGGAGATGAAGTCTACCGCGCCCAGCGCCAGCGCCTGCAGGGTGGTGTCGGCGCCGCGCTCGGTGAGCGAGGAGATCATCACCACCGGCAGCGGGTGCAGCCGCATCAGGTTTTCCAGGAACGCCAGCCCGTCCATGCGCGGCATTTCCACGTCCAGGGTGATGACGTCAGGCGCCAGGCGCTTGATCTTCTCGCGCGCCAGCAGCGGGTCGGCGGCGGTGCCGACCACTTCGATGCCGGGGTCGCTGGCGAGGATCTCGCTCAGCATCTGCCGTACGACGGCAGAGTCGTCCACGATCAATACACGTACGGGCGAACCACTGATCATTCGAACAGCTCCACGCCACCGGTGACCGGGGCACGCGACAGGCGCGCACGCACCGCCGATTCGGTTGCGGCCACTTCGGCTTCGTGCGCATGCGGCAGGCGCTGCACCACCACGCGGCCGGTGTCGGCGAAGAACCACACCTTGCGCGGATGGATGCCGCACAGGTCTTCGGCCAGCACCGGAATGTGCTCGGCCTGCAGGTACTGCCGCACGAACTCGGCATTGCGGGTGCCGACCGGGTTGCTGGTGAAGCCCTTGAGCACGTTGGCGCCGCCGAACACCTTGGCTTCCAGGCGCTTGCGGTGTGCGCCGCGCTTGAGCAGGTCGTTGATCAGTAGTTCCATGGCGTAGCTGCCGTAGCGGGCGGGTGCGCCGTCGCCGACGTTGCCTTCGGGCAGCAGGAAGTGGTTCATGCCCCCGATCTTGAGCACCGGGTCGCGCAGGCACGCGGCCACGCACGACCCCAGGGTGGTGGTGAGCGCGGTTTCGTCGTCGACCACCAGGTACTGGGTCGGCAGCAGCTTGGCGGCGGTGACCTTGAAGCGGCTGTCGTAGTAACGCATCACCTCGTCGGTGCGGGCGGCGAGGTTCATGCCGGGGCTCCGGGAGCGCGCTTGTACAGGGTGCGGCCGCAGGGCTGGATCAGGTCGGCGGCGTGCAGGTAGTTTTCGGAGTGCCCGGTGTAGAGCAGGCCGTCGTCGCCCATGTGCTGGATCAGCCGCGAGAGGATGCCGCGCTGGGTGGGCTTGTCGAAGTAGATCATGACGTTGCGGCAGAACAGGGCGTCGAACGGGCCGCCGACGTCGTAGCGCGGCGCCAGCAGGTTGAGCGGGCGGAAGTCGATCAACTCGCGCAGCGCGGGATGCACGCGGCACTGGCCTTCGTTGGGGCCGCTGCCGCGCTGGAAATAGCGTTTCTTGATCGCCGGATCGAGGCCGGAGACGCGGTCGATGGCATAGACGCCCTTGCTGGCGGTGGCCAGCACCTGGGTGTCCACGTCGGTGGCCAGGATCCGCACCGGCGGCTTCAGGGTGCCGAACGCTTCGCAGGCGGTGATCGCCATCGAGTAGGGCTCTTCACCGGTGGAGGCGGCGCACGACCAAAGTTGCAGGGTGCCGTTGCCGGTGCGTGCGCGGAGTTCGGTGTCGAGCTTTTCGAAGTGGTGCGGCTCGCGGAAGAAGGCGGTGAGGTTGGTGGTCAGGGCGTTGGTGAACGCCTGCCATTCGTCGCCGCCCTGGCTTTCGAGCTGGTCCAGGTAGTCCTGGAAGCTGCGCAGGCCGAGCGCGCGCAGGCGCCGCGAAAGGCGGCCGTAGACCATGTCGCGCTTGGCCGGGGCCAGCGAGATGCCGACGCGCTGGTAGATCAGGTCGCAGATCCGGCGGAAGTCGCGGTCGGCGAATTCGAATTCGCGACCGTGGGGAGTGGCGGTGGTGGCAGGGGCGGTTGGCGTGGTCACGGGCGCACTCGGGAGAATGGGGGGCTGTGGGAAGCGGGGCAGAGCCCCGCTCTACCTCAGAATTCCTGCCAGTTGGTGTCGTCGGCCGGGGTGGTGCGGGGAGCGCGCATTACGGGCGAAGGTTTGGCGGCAACCGGCTTTACGCTGCGCAGCGGCGCGGGCGGCGCTACGCGGGCGGCCACCGCGCTGACCGCGGCGGCCACCTGGTTGTCGAGGCGGAAGATCGAGACCGCGTCGGCCAGCTGGGTGGCCTGTTCTTCCATGGCGCGGGCGGCGGCGGTGGCTTCCTCCACCAGCGCGGCGTTCTGCTGGGTGGTTTCGTCCATCTGCACCACGGTCTGGTTGACCTGTTCGATGCCGGCCGATTGCTCCTGCGAGGCCGCCGAGATTTCGGCCATGATGTCGTTCACGCGCTGCACCGAGGCGACGATCTCGCCCATGGTGGTGCCGGCCTTGTGGACCAGCGCCGAGCCGTCGGCCACGCTGGCCACCGAGTCGTCGATCAGGCCCTTGATCTCCTTGGCCGCACCGGCCGAGCGCTGGGCCAGGGTGCGCACTTCGGAGGCGACCACGGCGAAGCCACGCCCCTGTTCGCCGGCACGGGCCGCTTCGACCGCCGCGTTCAGGGCCAGGATGTTGGTCTGGAAGGCGATGCCGTCGATCACCGAGATGATCTCGGCAATGCGCCTGGAGCTGGCTTCGATCGCGCTCATGGTGGTCACCACCTGGCCGACCACTTCACCGCCCTGCGAGGCGACGCTGTGTGCGCCGATGGCGAGCTGGTTGGCCTGGCGGGCGTGTTCGGCGTTCTGGCGCACGGTGGAGGTCAGTTCCTCCATCGAGGCGGCGGTTTCTTCCAGGTTGGCCGCCTGCTGTTCGGTACGGCGCGACAGGTCGCTGTTGCCAGTGGCGATCTCGCCGGCGGCCAGGTTGATGTTGCCGGCGGCCTGCTGGATCTGGCCGACGATCTGGGTCAGCTGCGCGACGGTGGCGTTGGCGTCGTCGCGCATGGTCGCGAACACGCCCTGGTAGTCACCGTGCATGCGCGCAGTGAGGTCGCCTTCGGCAATCGCCGACAGCAGTTGCGAGAGCTTGCCGAGGTTGTCGTCGCTGACCTGCATCATCGCGTTGAGGCTGGCGATCATCTGCGCGAAATCGTGGTCGAAGCGGGCGGTGTCGCCGCGCTGGCTGAAATCGCCGGCAGCGGCCGCGGCGCCCAGGCGCTTGATCTCGGCGTTGATGCTGGCCAGGTTGTGCTTGACCGCGTCGACGGTGTTGCTGATCGCGGCCTTGTCGCCCGGGTAGCGGGCGATGTCGGCACTGAGGTCGCCGATGGCATAGCGCTGGACCACGGCGAGCACGTCCTGCATGGTCTGCACGTGCGCGCCGACCAGGGTGTTGGTTTCATGCACCATCAGGCCGTACTCGCCCGGGAAAGCAGCTTCGTCCATGCGGTAGGTGGTCTGGCCGGCGTCGTGCTGGCTGGCCATCTCGCGCTGGGCGCCGATCACCGCGTGCAGCTGCTGCTGCATGCGGCCCATGCTTTCCAGCAGGCGGCCGGGTTCGTCCTGCGCCTGCACGCCGATGCGGCTGTCCAGTTTGCCGCGCGCGATGCTCTCGGCCACGCTGGTGGCCTGGCGCAGCGGTCCGGTGATGCGGTTGCCGATCAGCCAGCTCAGGGCCAGCACCAGCAGCACCACGGCGCCGCCGCTGCCGGCCATGATGCCGGTGAAGGCCAGCGCGTCGGACTGCACGTCGTCCATGTACACGCCGCTGGTGACCACCCACTGCCACGGCGCATACATGCCGGCGTAGGTGGCCTTCTCGATCAAGGCGTCGCCGTTGCCGGGCTTGGTGGTCGAGTAGTAAGTGAAGCCGCCGCTCTGCCTGGCCAGGTCCACCTGCTGCCGGTACAGCGGCACGCCGTCCTTGGAGACGTAGTCCTTCTGCACCTTGCCGACGCGGTCGGGCGCGAACGGGTGCATCAGCAGGGTGTAGTCGGTCGCCAGCACGTTGTAGTACGCCGCGTCGTTGTCGCCGCGCATGCTGTGCAGGGCCTGCAGGGCCGCACTCTTTGCCGCTTCCTCGGTGAGCTCGCCGCTGTCGGTCAGGCGCTTGTAGTGGTCCAGGATGCCGTAGGTGAGTTCGACCTGGGTCTTCAGGCTGTCCTTGCGGGTCTCGGCCAGGTCCAGGTACTGGATGCGGGCGGCGATCATGGCGAGGACGATCACGCCGAGCGCGATCAGGGCGGTGAGCAGGTTGAGCTTGCCCCTGACGGAGAGGTTGGAGAAGCGGCTGGCGAGATTCATGTATTCGGGTCTTCTGCTGCGGGGGACGGCAAAAGAGTTATCGGCCGCAGGCGCGTCGGATTGAGTCGTGCGAACTGAGCGCATTCAGGCTGGGATATGAAAAGGCCCCGGTGCATGCGCACCGGGGCCTGGTCTGTTGCACGTCACGCGAAGGCGTAGCGCTTAGAACTCCTGCCAGTCGCCTTCGGCAAGTTCGGCGGCGACTGCACGGCTGGCCGGCTTGCGTACCGGTGCAGCGGCAGCCACCGGACGGGCGGCCACGCGCGGTGCGGGTGCAGCGACCGGTGCAGGTGCAGGCACCTCACGCTCGTCGAGGCGGAAGATCGAGACGGCGTCGCTGAGGTGGCCGGCCTGTTCTTCCATGGCGCGGGCGGCAGCGGTGGCTTCTTCCACCAGCGCGGCGTTCTGCTGGGTGGTTTCGTCCATCTGCACGACGGTCTGGTTGACCTGTTCGATGCCGGCCGACTGTTCCTGCGAGGCGGCGGAGATCTCGGCCATGATGTCGGTCACGCGCTGCACCGAGGCGACGATCTCGCCCATGGTGGCGCCGGCCTTGTGGACCAGGGCCGAGCCGTCGTTGACCTTGCCGACCGAGTCGTCGATCAGGCCCTTGATCTCCTTGGCCGCACCGGCCGAACGCTGGGCCAGGGTACGCACTTCGGAAGCGACCACGGCGAAGCCGCGGCCCTGTTCGCCGGCGCGGGCCGCTTCCACCGCGGCGTTCAGCGCCAGGATGTTGGTCTGGAAGGCGATGCCGTCGATCACCGAGATGATCTCGGCGATCTTCTTGGACGAGGTCTGGATCGCGCTCATGGTGGTGACCACCTGGCCGACCACGTCGCCGCCCTGCGAGGCCACCGTGTGCGCGCCGATGGCGAGCTGGTTGGCCTGGCGGGCATGTTCGGCGTTCTGGCGCACGGTGGAGGTCAGTTCCTCCATCGAGGCAGCGGTCTCTTCCAGGTTGGCGGCCTGCTGTTCGGTACGGCGCGACAGGTCGCTGTTGCCGCTGGCGATTTCGCTGGCAGCCGTGCTGATCGCCTGGCTGGAATGCTTGATTTTGGTCACGATGCCGCTGAGCTGTTCGGCGGTGGCGTTGGCGTCGTCGCGCATGGTGGCGAACACGCCCTCGAACTCGCCGTGCATGCGTACGGTCAGGTCGCCCTGCGACAGCGCGGTGAGCAGGCCGGAGATCTGTTCGATGCTGGAGGCATTGGCATCGAGCAGGCCGTTGATCTGCTGGGCCAGCTGCAGGAAGAAGCCGTCCTTGCCTTCGGCGCTGATGCGGCCGGACAGGTCGCCGGCGGCGGCCTGGGCGATGACGCGGGCCACTTCGGCTTCGACCAGCGCTTCGGGGGTGCGGTCGCGCCATTCGACCACGTGGCCGACGCTCTCGCCTTCTTCGTTGCGGATGGTGGAGACAACCTGGGCGAACTGGGCGTCACCGAACTGCATGGCGCGGCGGGCAACGCCGTGCTGCTTGAGGTTGGCCAGCAGGTTGGCGTCCATTTCGCCACGGTGCTCGAGCACGGTCAGCGGGCGGCCGACCAGGCTGGTGCCGGCGTCGAAGTCCGGCAGGCTGGTGCGCAGGTCGTCCTGGTACTGGGACAGGGTCTGTTCCAGGGCGCGGTTGGCGTAGACGATGTTGAGGTTGTTGTCGGTCAGGTACACGCCGGTGGAGCTGTAGTCCAGCGCGGTACGGATGCGCAGGTTCTCGCGGGCCACGGCCTGCTCGGTCTCGGTGCGTTCGCGCAGGTCGCGCTGCATGCGCTGCATGGCCTGCATCAGCTCGCCGACTTCGTCCTGGCGGGTGACGTCGATATGGCCGTCGAGCTTGCCGCCGGCCACGTCGTTGGAGACCGAAACCGCGCTGCGGACGGCACCGACCAGCGAACGGGCGAACAGGTAGACCAGCACCAGGCCGAGCGCGGCGCCGCCGAGCAGGGCGATGACGGTCAGGGTGGCCGAGGTGGCGTAGGTCGATTCGGCCTCTTCGCGCGAGGCGCGGGCGAGGCGGTTGTCTTCGGCAATCAGGGTCTCAAGCGCGCTGGCGGCCTTGAGGTGCTTCATGCGGGTTTCGCCGACGAAGGTGTCGATGGCATCGTCCGGCAGGTCGAGCTCGAGCATTTCGGTGACGGCGTCGTAGGAGGCGAGCGAGTCGGTCCAGTCCTTGGCGAAGGCGTCGAACAGCTTCTTCTGCTGGGGGCTGTCGATCAGCGCGGGGTACTTCTTGATCGAGGCGTCGATGTTGCCGCGCAGGTCCTTGGCGCGGGTCTTGGCTTCAGCCTTGACGTCGTCGCTGGCGCGGATCAGGCCCTGGTAGGCCGAGTTGCGGTATTCACCGAGCATGCCACGCATTTCGCCGGCCATGCGGATGCTTTCCATCCGGTTGCCGGCCAGTTCGGTGGTCACGTTGTTGAGGGAGTGCAGGCCGCGATAGGCGACCACGCCCTGCAGCAGCATCACCAGCAGGATGACGCCAAAAGTCAACATCAACTTCGGCATCAGTTTGAGGTTCTTGATCCATTGCATGGTGGTGCACTCTCCTGTGGCAGACGCGCCCGGGTCTCAGGCCCGGTTGCAGCAGCCACGCCGGCGCAGGCCGGCGTGGCGGGGCATGGGTCGGTTACTTGATGTTGGCGAGCTTCAGGCCGGCCGGCGAGCTGACTTCGATTTCAGCGCGCGAGGCGTCGCGGGCGATCTTGCCGATCACGCACACGGTCTTGCCTTCCAGGGTTTCCAGCGGGAAGCTGAACTTGCCGCGGTTGGCGCCGGCGATGCGGGCCGAGAAGGTGTGGCGCGGGAAGGCGCCGCCCATGTACAGGAAGGTCGGCTGGCCTTCGGAACCTTCGGCGTAGCGGGCCTTTTCGACCTTGCCGCAGACCATGCCGTCCTTGCCGACCGAGCGCGCTGCCAGCTCCGGCGGGATCATCTCGGCGGACTGGGCGTAGGCGGAAGAGGCGGAAGCGGCGAGGACGGCAACCGAGAACACGGCAAGCAGGGACTTCATCGGGAAATTCTCCGGGGGACTATGAATGGTGATACCTGATTCCAGCTATCGGCCATTTGCGACAGAACTGAAGGACTTTTTGTGTCGGATCAGGCGGCGGCGTCTTCGACGGCGGCCTGCTGGCCCATGTCGGCGCTGTCGAGCAGGGTTTCGATGTCGAGCAGGATCAGCATGCGGTCGTCCTGGGTGCCGATACCGGAGATGAAGCGGGTGTCGACGGCGGCGCCGAATTCGGGGGTGGGGCGGATCTGGTCGGCGTTGAGCGGGATGACGTCGGAGACGCTGTCGACGACGATGCCGACCACGCGGTTGTCGACATTGAGCACGATCATGACGGTGAAGGCGTCGTAGCGGGCTTCGTCCAGGCGCAGCTTGAGGCGCAGGTCGATGACCGGGACGATGGTGCCGCGCAGGTTGATCACGCCCTTGATGTAGTCGGGGGCATCGGGGACGCGGGTGACCGAGTCGTAGCCGCGGATTTCCTGGACCTTGAGGATGTCCACGCCGTAGTGCTCGGCGCCGAGGGTGAAGCTGAGATACTCGCCACCGCTGCTGGCGGCGTTGGGGTTGCTGTCGTTCATGGAAGGAATCCTGGGTCGGGCGTGGCGGTCGGAAAACCGGGGCGTCACGCTCAATATCGGCCTGGATTCGGGAGTCTTTAGGGACCGGTCATTCCCCGTTCTTGCGGGCGCTGCGCTGGCGGTCGATGCGGAAGATGTAGCGCTGGATGGCGCTGTCGCCGCCGCGGGGCAGGCCGTCGAAACGCATGCCGATGCGCTTCATCTCGACGCCGTTGGGGAGCTTGAGGGCGAGCTGGTTGCAGACGATCAGGGAGACCTGCAGGGGGCCGGTTTCAGGCATGTCCAGGCGGGCGTCGTAGCGCTTCTGGATGGAGAAGGCGTTGCAGTTGACCGGGACGGTGACGGCCAGGCCGCCGCCGCTGATGTCCACCACGCGCAGGTGCAGGGCTTCGCTGCGGTCTTCGTTGATCGGGAACAGCAGGTTCGGGGAGTCGGTGACCGGGGTTTCCAGGCGGTACAGTTCGCGGCGCTGGAGGTGCACCAGTTCGGTCGGGAAGGGCACGCGGAAGGCGACGTGGCCATAGCCGCCGGTGCGTTCCAGGTGGTCCAGGCGGAAGCGGACCATGACCCGGTCCAGCTGGGCGAAACAGAGCAGGTGGCCGGCCTCTTCGGCGGCGCGGTTGGCCGGTTCGGAGGGACTGCCGTCGAGCAGCAGGGTGTCGTCGTCTTCGTCCAGCTCGAGGATGGCGGTGGGGAACGACTGGTCGCGCCCACCCAGGTGCGCGGTGAGCAGCGACCGCTGGTCGATCAGCGCCTGCAGCAGCTGGCGGATCTGCCGGGGATTGCGGACCAGGTAGCGATCATCCGCGCCGTCGTCGTGGACGGCGTGGTCGTCGTTGTGTGCGTCAAGGCTGCCTTCGGACATGGACTCTGCTGCGTTGGGCGGGTACAGATTTCTTGCGAAATCAGGTCTCTGTCCGTTTATCGGCAGCAGATCACAATAATGTAGAGGCAATGTGTGCATCGGTAAACACGACACCCCGCCGGAGCGGGGTGTCGTGGGACTGTCGCCTGGGTGCTGGCTTAGAACTCCTGCCAGTCGCCTTCGCTGGCCAGCGCCGGTTCGCGTACCGCCGCGCGGCGGGCAGGCGCCGCCGGCGTGCGCGGCGGGGTCGAGGTCCGCTGGCGGGTGGCCGGTGCGGCTGCGACCACGGCCGGTGCGGCCTGGCCTTCCAGCTTGAACAACGCGACCGCATCGGTGAGGTGGCCGGCCTGTTCTTCCATCGAGCGGGCGGCGGCGGTGGCTTCTTCCACCAGCGCGGCGTTCTGCTGGGTGGTTTCGTCCATCTGCATGACGGTCTGGTTGACCTGCTCGATGCCGGCCGACTGTTCCTGCGAGGCGGCGGAGATCTCGGCCATGATGTCGGTCACGCGCTGCACCGAGGCCACGATTTCGTCCATGGTGGCGCCCGCCTGGTTGACCAGGGCGGAGCCTTCGGCGACCTTGCCGACCGATTCGTCGATCAGGCCCTTGATCTCCTTGGCCGCGCTGGCCGAACGCTGGGCCAGGGTGCGCACTTCGGAGGCGACCACGGCGAAGCCGCGGCCCTGTTCGCCGGCGCGGGCCGCTTCGACCGCGGCGTTCAAGGCCAGGATGTTGGTCTGGAAGGCGATGCCGTCGATGACGGTGATGATATCGGCGATGCGGCGCGAGGAGGCGTCGATCTCGTGCATGGTGCTGACCACCTTGCCGACCACGTCGCCGCCCTGCGAGGCCACCGAGTGCGCGCCGATCGCCAGCTGGTTGGCCTGGCGGGCGTGTTCGGCGTTCTGGCGCACGGTGGAGGTGAGCTCCTCCATCGAGGCGGCAGTTTCTTCCAGGTTGGCGGCCTGCTGTTCGGTACGGCGCGACAGGTCGTTGTTGCCCGAGGCGATTTCGCCGGCGGCGGTGCTGATGCTGCCGGAGGCGTGCTGGATGCGGCTGACGATCTGGGTCAGCTGTGCGACGGTGGTGTTGGCATCGTCGCGCATGCTGGCGAACACGCCGTGGAACTGCCCTTGCATGCGCGCGGTGAGGTCGCCATTGGCAATCGCCTGGAGCAGGTGCGAAAGCTGCGAGAGGTTGCCGTCGGCCACTTCCATCATGGTGTTGAGGTGCTCGATCATGACCCTGAAGTCGTGGTCGAAGCGCTGCGCGTCGCCGCGCTGGCTGAAGTCGCCGGCCGCGGCGGCCTGGGCCAGGGCCTGGATCTGGGTGTTGATGGCCAGCAGGCTGGCCTTGGCCGCGTCCATCGATTCGTGCAGGATCGCGCGGGTGCCGGGCAGGCGGCGTGCATCCTTGGACAGATCGCCGGCCGCATACTGGTTGAGCACGTCGATGGCGTCGCGGATCGAATCGAGGTGCTCGAAGATCACCGTGTTCACGCCGACCGCCAGCTGGCCGTACACGCCCGGGAAGTCTTCCGGAATGCGGTGGCTGATGTCCGGGCCGGCGTGCATTTCGACCATCTGCTGGGTTTCGCTGGAGTAGCGGCGCAGCATCAGGGTCATGTCGCGGGTGGCCGCGAGCATGCGGCCGGCTTCATCGGCGGTGGTGCTGGAGGCGATGTTGACCGACAGGTCGCCGCGGGCCACCGACTGGATGGCGTGCATGGCCTGGCGGATCGGGCCGGTGATGGCGCGCGCGATCACCACGCCCATCGCGATGGCCAGCAGGGCCAGCAGCGAGACGGTGGCGATGATGGCGATCACGCTGTTGCGGTGGGTGGTGTTGGCCTCGTCGATCTTTTCCAGCATCAGGCCGCTGCTGAACGCGCCGAGTTCCTTGAGGTCCTCGAACATCGAGCGGCGGGCCGGGCGCGACTTTTCGTCGGAGATCTGCTGGGCCAGCACGGCGTCGCCGGCGGCACCGGCAGCGCGCATTTCGGCGTTGGCCGCGAAGTAGACCTCCAGGTCGGCGGCAACCTTGCGGTACAGCGCCTTCTCCTGGTCGCCGGCCGGCAGCGCGGCGTAGGCGTTGAGTTCGTCACGGACGGTCTTGGCGGTGGCGTCCATGCGCGTGTTGTAGTCGGCGACCTTGTCGGGCTGGTCGAGCATGCTCAGCTGCGCCAGTTCGAAGGTGCGGAACTCGCCGAGCTGTGCGCGCACTTCGCCCAGGTGTTGCACCGAGGGAATGTCGTTGCTGGCCATCTCGGCCAGTTCGGCATTGGCGCCGTTCAGGCGCAGCAGCGCGAACACGCCCAGCCCGATCGTCATCAAGGTGGTGAGGGCAAACCCGACCGCGAGCTTGCGGCTGATGGGCAGATTCTGGAACCACTTCATGCTGGGGACTCCGGGCAGGGCAGGGGCGCACGGCGGTTGAACCGCAGGGCGGGCAATGAAACTGTCATCGCTACTGCGGATAACGGCGTGCCCCCGGCCGAACTTGAGCGTTCGATTTCACATTTTTCCTGAAGCGTGAATGGTTGCGAAAGCAAGCAATACCAAGGCTTTCGCCATGCGCAGGCGGATGGATCGCGGGTGGCGATGAACGGGGGCGAAAACGGGCGTCACGGTTTTGGTGGCGGCGCGGGAAAACAAAACGCCCCCGCTTTCGCGAGGGCGTTCCAGACAACCGGCAATTGAACGTGGTTACGCCGCCTGCGGCACCCGCAGCGAGCGCACCAGGCCGCCGATGTCGACGATCAGTGCGACGCGGCCATCGCCGAGGATGGTCGCACCGGACACGCCACCGATACGCCGGTAGTTGTTCTCGATGTTCTTCACCACCACCTGCTGCTGGCCGACCAGTTCGTCCACTTCCAGCGCGATCTTCTGGCCATCGCCTTCGACCACCACCACCAGCGAGTCGTCAGTGGCGCGGCGGCCGTAGCCGTAGTACTCGCTGAGCGAAAGAATCGGCAGGTACTCGCCACGCACGCGCAGCACGCGGCCTTCGCCGGCCATCGAGCGCACGTCTTCGGCCTTGGGCTGCAGCGCCTCAAGCACGTAGGCCAGCGGCAGGATCACGGTTTCGCCGGCCACCGATACGGTCATCCCGTCGAGGATGGCCAGGGTCAGCGGCAGACGGATCAGCACACGGGTGCCGTTGCCGGTCCTGCTTTCCAGCTGCACTTCGCCGCCCAGCGCCTGGATGTTGCGGCGGACCACGTCCATGCCCACGCCACGACCGGACAGGTCGGTGACCGCGTCGGCGGTGGAGAAGCCGGGCTGGAAGATCAGGTCCCAGACCTGCGCGTCGGTGGGGTTGTCCGGCACGGCAAGGCCACGTTCGTGCGCCTTGGCCAGGATCTTGTCGCGGTTCAGGCCGCGGCCATCGTCGCTGACTTCGATCACGATGTGGCCGCCCTGGTGCGATGCCGCCAGGGTAATCGTGCCGGTTTCGTCCTTGCCGGCGTCGCGGCGGACGTCGGGCATTTCCAGGCCGTGGTCGATCGAGTTGCGCACCAGGTGGACCAGCGGGTCGGCGATCTTTTCGATCAGGCCCTTGTCCAGTTCGGTGCCTTCGCCGATCGTGCGCAGGCGGACCTGCTTGCCCAGGCGCGTGGAGAGGTCGCGGACCAGGCGCGGGAAGCGGCGGAACACCGCGTCCACCGGCAGCATGCGCACGCCGATCACCGCTTCCTGCAGGTCGCGGGTGTTGCGTTCGAGCAGGTCCAGGCCGGCGAACAGCTGCTCGGCATGCACCGGGTCCAGTGCGTGCGAGACCTGCTTGAGCATGGCCTGGGTGATGACCAGTTCGCCGACCAGGTTGATCAGCGCGTCGACCTTGTCGACGCTGACCCGGATCGAGGTTTCCGCTTCGCTCGAGGCGGCAGCGGCAGCGGGGGCTGCGGCAGCGGCCGGAGCAGCCGGTGCGGCGGCCGGAGCAGCGGCGACAGGCGCGACCGGAGCGCTGGTGGCCAGGCTCGGCGGTGAGGCCGGGCGGATGTCCAGTTCGCAGTCGTCCACGACCCAGGCGAAGGTGTCTTCGATCTTGCTGCGCGGCACCTTGCCGACCAGGCCCAGGTCCCAGGCCAGGTGCGCTTCAAGCGGATCGAGCTGGTCGAAACCGGGCAGGCGTTCCAGGCGCGCGGCCACCTGCAGCGAACCGAGGTGTTCCAGTTCGCGGATGATGCGCAGCGGGTCGTTGCCGCTCATGAACAGCGACGGCGCCGGCACGAAGCCGATCTGCCACGCTTCGGGGGTGTCGTCGACCTTGGCCGCGACCGGTGCGGCGGCGCTGGCAGCCTGGCCGGACAGCACCGCTTCCAGCCGTGCCTTGATCGCGGCGACGGCCTGCGGGTCGGCCGGCTGGCCGTGTTCGGCTTCGCGCAGCAGGGCGCGCAGCACGTCCACCGAAGACAGCATCGCATCGACCGCGACTGGCTCCAGCGCACGCTTGCCGGCACGCAGTTCGTCCAGCAGCGTCTCCAGCACGTGGGTCAGCGCGGCGATCGCGTCGAAGCCGAAGGTGCCGGCGCCGCCCTTGATGGAGTGCGCGGCGCGGAACACCGAGTTGATGATTTCCGGATCCTGCTGGCCCGATTCCAGTGCCAGCAGCCCGGCTTCCATGGCGTCCAGGCCTTCGCGGCTTTCCTCGAAGAAAGTGGCGTGGAAGCGTTGCAGGTCCATGCTCATGGCAGTTCGGGTCCGGTTACGAAGGGGGAAGGCAGTGGAAAGGGATCAGCCCAGGACTTTCTGGACGGTGGCGACCAGCTGTTCCGGGTTGAACGGCTTGACCAGCCAGCCGGTGGCACCGGCGGCCTTGCCTTCGGACTTCTTGTCAGCGGCCGACTCGGTGGTCAGCATCAACATCGGAGTGAACTTGTAGTCCGGCAGCTGGCGCAGTTCGCGGATCAGCGAGATGCCGTCCATGTTCGGCATGTTCACGTCGGTCACCACCGCGTTGAAGCGCTGGCCCTTGGCGCGACCCAGCGCGACCGCGCCGTCTTCGGCTTCTTCGACGGCAAAGCCGGCCGAGGTGAGGGCGAAGGAAACCATCTGGCGCATCGACGCCGAATCGTCCACCACCAAGATACGTGCGCTCATGCCGCGTTCTCCACAGATTTCAGGTTGTCATGGGTTGCGTCCAGGCCGAGGGCCTGGGTGACGCCGAGCAGTCGCGCGGCGTCGCGGAAGGTGGCGGTGCAGCCTTCGAATGCGGTCGGGTGGCCGGCCTGGCGGCGGGCTTCGACGAATGCGCACAGGACCTGCACCGACGCGGTATGGATACGGCCGACCTGGCTGGCGTCCAGCGTCAGGTCGCCGCCCTGGTCCACCAAGGGGGCCAGGCGTGTTTTGAGCTCGGTGCTGCTCTCGATTCCGAGATCATCACCCAGGGCCACAGTGCTCATCGTTGCTCCGGACAAACGGTTCCTAGGTCTATAACGGCTGGGTTGGAGGAACCTTTAGGGGGCGTTGTTCATGGTGGTCCGGCACCGCGTGTCCCACGGGAACCTGGCCACACCCATCAATTCAACAACTGCGTGGCATCCAGCAGGATCATCGGCTGGGCGGTGACCCGGGCGACGCCGCGGAACAGGTCGTTGGAGATCTGGCAGATGCGCGCGGTGTCCGGCGGTTCGATCTGCGAATCGGTCAGGTTGGCGACGTCTTCCACGGCCGAGACGCGCAGGCCCATGGTTTCGCCGTCTTCTTCCAGCACCACGATGCGGGTGTTGGCGTCGTCCTGGGCCGGACCGGCACCCAGGTGGATGCCGAGATCCATCACCGGCACGACCTGGCCGCGCAGGTTCATGATGCCGAGCATGGCCGACGGGGTGCCGCGCAGCGGCAGCAGCGGGACCGGCAGCACCACTTCCTGCACCTTCAGCAGTTCCAGCGCATACGCCTGGGCACCGCAGCGCAGGCGCAGCCAGCGCGAGGTGCGCTCGCTGGCGCGGCGGTCGCCACGCGGGCTGGAGGCGGGGTTGCGGGCCTGGGCCTGCAGTTCCTGCCAGCTGCTCGGGCGGCCGGTCGGTGCCATCGGTGCCGGTGCGGCGGCGCGGGCGACCGGTTGCGGAGCGGGCGCGGGGACGGCGCGTGCAATGGGTGCAGCAACCGGTGCGGCAGCGCGGGGCGGTGCAGTCGGAGCGGGTGGCGCAACGGCAGGCGGAGCGGCAGGCGCAGGCGTTGCTGCGACGGCGGGCACGCTGTCGTGGAGCGCTTCGTCGGGCAGGTCGTCCCAGCTCGGGCGCGATGCGTCCGCAACGGGACCCAACGCGGGATCGTTGAGCAGCTCGTCGAGCAGCGCAAGGTTGGCAGGCGCACCGGGCGAGGTGGGCGTATCGAAGGCAGGCGTAGCGGCAACGGCCACCGGTCCAAGCGCCGGGTCGTTCAGCAGTTCCTCGAGCAGGGCGAGGTTTGCCGGTGCGCCGGGCGAGGTCGGGGTCTCGAACGCGGGCTCCGCAGCGAATTCCGCGCGGATCGCTTCGGCCACGCCTGCGGCTTCGGCCACATCGACAACGGCGATGCTTGCGGTCGGCACCGCGTCGCCCAGCAGTTCTTCCAGATAGTCGTCGAGCACGCCCACGGTATTCATGCCGCGCGCTCCATCTGCTGCGCGTCGTCGGCCAGGATCCATTCCAGCGCGCGGCGGTAGGCCAGCAGGCCGCGGCCGGGGTAATCGTCCGAGGTCAGCGGCAGGGTCAGGCCGGCGGCGTTGGAGATGCGGGTGTCGACCGGGATCGCGTCTTCCCACACGCGTTGGCCGTGGCGGTCCTGCATCTGCTTGAGGGTTTCGTTGCCGGCACGGGTGCGGCGGTCGAACAGGGTCGGCAGGATCGACATCGGCAGCGGACGGCGGCGCGAGCGCTCGACCATCTCACCGGTGCGGACCATGCCGTCCAGGCCGTGCAGGGCCAGCGGTTCGGCCTGGGTCGGGATGATCAGGCGGTCGGCGGCGGCCAGCGCGTTGATCATCAGCAGGCCAAGGGTCGGCGCGCAGTCGAGCAGGATGTAGTCGTGCTGGCCCTGGTGGCGGGTCATCGCGTTCTGCAGGGCCAGGCCGAGGCCGGGCTGGTTGGCGCTGCGGCGTTCGAGCGTGGCCAGCGCGGCCTGCGCGCAGATGTAGTCCAGGCCCGGCACCGTGCTGGCGTGTGCCAGGGTGCTGAGTTCAGCAGGCGGGGTGCCGAACAGTTCCAGCACGCCGGCCGGCGGCGGGTCCAGCGGCACGTTGAACGCGCGGGTCAGCGACGAATGCGGATCCAGGTCGATCAGCAGGACGCGGTGGCCCAGCGTGGCCAGGCCGCGGCCCAGCGCGAGGGTCGTGGTGGTCTTGCCCACGCCGCCCTTCTGGTTGGCGATTGCCCAGATACGCATCGGTTCACTCCTTCATTGCGGGGGGAACGGCGGCGCCAACTCGGCTGCCGGCCGGCACCGGTGGCAGCTGCACCGGGGCGAGGGGGGAAACAGGGGAAAGCGCCGGCGGCGCCGGTGCGGGTGCCGGTGTGGTGGCGGGTGCGGCGTCGGCGGTGAGCTGCGGGCCCAGCGGGTCCACGCCCTGCGCGGTGTCGGCGAGGATGATCACATTCACCCGGCGGTTGCGGTTGCGTCCCTGCGCGCTGGCGTTGTCCTCGCGCGGGCGGAACTGGCCGTAGCCGACCATCGCCAGCCGCGCCGGCTGCACGCCCTGGTCGGCGAACAGGTGCACCACGCTGGCCGCGCGCGCGGCCGAGAGTTCCCAGTTGGAGGGGAACAGCGCGGTGGCGATCGGCACGTCGTCCGTATGGCCTTCCACGCGCACGCCGTTGGGCGCGTCGTGCAGCACCTGGGCGAGCGAAGACAAGGTGTCGCGCGCATGCACGTCGAGCGTGGCCGAGCCGGTGGTGAACAGGATGTCGCTGTTGATCTCCACTTCGATCCACAGCTCGGTACGGCGCACGGTGATCATGCCGCGATCGATCAGCGGCGCGAGCGTGGCGGTGAGACGGTCGGCGATGCCGTTGAGCTGGCGCTCGGCGCGCTGCAGCTGTTCCTGGTTGTGCACCGAGACCGGCATGCGCATCTGCGAGGCCATCGCCGGCAGCAGGGTGGGGTCGTTGCTCGGCGAGGGTGCGGACGGGCCGACCCGGTTGCCGGCCTTGATCACCGAGGGGCTGTCCCAGCCGCCGCCCTGGACCTGCTGGTTGCCGACCTGTACCGGATTGATGGTGCGCGGCGCGCCGCCGAAGGCGGTGGTCAGCGCGTCGGCCATGACCCGGTACTTGCCTTCGTTGACCGAGGAGATGGCGTACATCACCACGAAGAAGGCAAGCAGCAGCGTCATGAGGTCGGCGTAGGGAATCGCCCAGGCCTCATGGTTGGCATGCTCTTCGTGGGCCTTGCGCCGGGCCATCTCAGTGCAGGAACCCGGACAGGTTGGTTTCGATGTTGCGCGGGTTCTCGCCCTGCGCGATCGAGATCAGGCCTTCGATGATCATCTCGCGGTCGCGGCTGTTGTGGTGGATGACGCTCTTGAGCTTGGCCGAGACCGGCAGGAACAGCAGGTTGGCCGAGGCGATGCCGTAGATGGTGGCGGTGAACGCGGCGGCGATGCCGTGGCCGAGCTTGCTTGGGTCGGCCAGGTTCTTCATCACCGCGATCAGGCCGAGCACGGCGCCGATGATGCCCAGGGTCGGGGCATAGATGCCCATGCCTTCGAACACCTTGGAGGCGGCGAGGTCGCGGCTTTCCTGGCTGCTCAGTTCGATCTCCAGCATGTGCCGGATGGTTTCCGGTTCGACGCCGTCGACCAGCAGCTGCAGGCCCTTGCGCAGGAACGGGTCGTCCTGGGCCTCGACCTGGGTTTCCAGGCCGAGCAGGCCCTGGCGGCGGGCGATGTTGCTCCATTCCACGATCTGGCGGATCAGGTCGCTGCGGTCGGTGCTCGGCGGGTGCACGATCCAGCTGACGATCTTGAAGGCGTGCTTGAACACGGCCGGGGAGGTGTGCAGCAGGATCGAGGCGAGCGTGCCGACGATGACGATGACGAAGGCAGCGGGAGACCACAGCGACGCCAGCCCGGCACCCTTGAGGATGCTGCCGCCGACCAGGGAGGCCAGGGCGAGGAAAAGTCCGATGAGGCTGAGTCTGTCCATTGGTTGGATATCGGCTTGCGTTTGGGGGACTTGAATTGGGGCGGTGGTGGGTTGGTCGGTGGTTCAGCCACGCAGGGCGTGGCTCTACCCGATTACCGCAGACCGTCTACGTCCAGGATCAATGACATGCGGCCGTCGCCGATCAGGGTGGCGCCGGCGTAGCCGCGCAGGCCGCGCAGTGCCTTGGGCAGCGGCTTGATCACCACTTCCTCGCGGCCGCGCACCTGGTCGACCACCAGGCCGAAGCGTGCTTCACCTGCCTGCAGCACCACGATGGTGAGCAGCGGCGAAGCGGTCGGCTCCACCGCCAGCCAGTGGCGGAGGTCGACCAGCGGCAGGGTGTGCGACTTGCGGTCCAGCACCGCGCGACCGTCGAACCAGCCGAGCGAGGTGTTGGGGGCGTGCAGCACTTCCATCACGCGCGCCAGCGGCAGCGCATACACGTCTTCGCCCGCCTGCACCAGCAGGGTCGGCAGGATCGCCAGGGTCAGCGGCACCCGGATCAGGAAGCGGCTGCCGCGACCGAGTTCGGACTGGATCTGGATCTGGCCGCTCAGTTCGCGGATGCGCGACTGCACCACGTCCATGCCGACGCCACGGCCGGAGATATCGGTGACTTCCTGCTTGGTGGAGAAGCCGGGCAGGAACACGAGGTGCAGGCATTCCTCGCTGCTCAGTCGGGCCGCTGCTTCGGGGTCGATCAACCCCTTCTCGCGGGCCTTGGCGCGCAGGCGCTCCGGGTCGATGCCGGCGCCGTCGTCCTGCACTTCAATGCTGACGTAGTCGCCTTCCTGCTGCGCCGACAGCCGCACGTTGCCGCTGCGGGGCTTGCCCTGTGCTTCGCGCAGTTCGGGCATTTCGATGCCGTGGTCGATCGCGTTGCGCACCAGGTGCACCAGCGGGTCGGCCAGCGCTTCGACCAGGTTGCGGTCCAGCTCGGTTTCCGCGCCGATCAGCTCCAGCTCCACTTCCTTCTTGAGGTTCCGGGCGACGTCGCGGGCGACCTTGGGGAAGCGCGAGAACACCTTACCCACCGGCTGCATGCGGGTGCGCATCACCGCCGACTGCAGGCGCGCGGTGGCGATGTCCAGGGTCGACACCGCACGGTCCAGCTCTTCGTCATGCAGGCGCGCGCGCAGGGTCTTGAGCCGGTTGCGCGAGAGCACCAGTTCGCCGATCAGGTTGACGATGGCATCCAGGCGCTTGGTGTCCACGCGCACGGTGTGCTCGGCTTCGGCCACCGGCTTGTTGGCAGCCGGCTTGGCCGGGGCCGGGGCGGCGACCGGGCGCGGCGCGGGCGCCGGTGCGGGAACAGCCGCCTGCACTGTGCCGGGGGCGGCGCCACCGTGCAGCTGGTCGAGCAGTGCTTCGAATTCGTCTTCGCCGATCAGTCCGTCGTCGACCTTTTTCGTGGGCGTCACGGCGGTCGGCGCGGCGCCACCGTGCAGGGTGTCCAGCAGCGCTTCGAACTCGTCGTCGGTGATCAGGTCACCGTTGGCCGGCACCGCGGCCGCCACCGGCGCAGGCACGGCCGGACCGTTGACGTCGAACTGCGAGATCAATTCCGGCGGCGCATAGCCCGGCTCGGTACCGGCCGACACCGAATCCAGCATCGACTGCAGGTAGTCCAGCGACTGCTGGCCGGCATCGAAGTGGTGCGCCTGCAGCACCGCCTGCCCGGAGCGGGCCATGCCCAGGGTCTCTTCCGCGGCGTGGCACAGTTCCACCATCGCCTGGATGCCGAGGAAGCCGGCACCGCCCTTGAGCGTGTGGAAGCCGCGGAACACCGCGTTGAGCTGGTCGCTGTCCTGGGGCGACTGCTCCAGCGACACCAGCTGTTCGCCGAGGCGATCCAGGATTTCCTGGGCCTCGAGGATGAAGTCGGCGGCAATGTCGTCTGGAACAGCACTCATGTTTTCAAAGCCCCAAATCGGAAAGCAGGTCGTCGGCGTCGACCTGCGACACCTGGTGGCGGTCCAACCCGGTCACGGCCGGGCCGGCCAGGCCGTTGTCGCGCTTGCTGGTGGTCTCGTCCGGCGGCGGCAGGCCGAGCGCGCCGAAGCCTTCGTGCACGCGGCGCACGATGCCGACCACGCGGCGGATGATCTGCCCGGTGAGATCCTGGTAGCTCTGGGTGAGCGCGATCTCGGTGAGGTTGTGGCGGATCCGTTCCAGCTGCACGTCCTGGTCCGGGCTCAGCCCGTTGGCGCGCAGCTGCTCGGTCAGCGCCCGGCATTCTTCGGCCAGGTCCAGGGTGCGGTGGGTGGCCTGTTCGGTCATCGCCACCACGTGGTCCAGGCGCGCGCAGGCGTCGTCCAGCTCGCCGGCTTCGCTGGGCAGGGTGGGCAGTTCGCCCAGTGCCTGGCCCAGTTCGCGGGCCAGCCGGTTCAGACCGGCCATCATCGGCTGGGTGCGCAGCGCGGCCAGGGCGTCGATTTCCCGGCGCCAGCCGGCTTCGTCGCCACTTTCCAGCGCGGCAAGGGCGTCCTGCAGGCGCTGCACCAGCGCCGATTTGTCGCGAAGGGTTTCCATCAGGCGCTCGCCGCCAGGCGCTCGAAGATCTTGCCGAGCTTTTCTTCCAGGGTCTGTGCGGTGAACGGCTTGATGATGTAGCCGTTCACGCCGGACTGCGCGGCTTCGATGATCTGCTCGCGCTTGGCTTCGGCGGTGACCATCAGCACCGGCAGGGTCTTGAGCTTGGCGTCGGCGCGGATCGCCTTGAGCAGGTCGATGCCGGTCATCACCGGCATGTTCCAGTCGGTGACCACGAAATCGAACGGCTGGCTCTGCAGCAGGGCCAGCGCGGCATGCCCGTCCTCGGCTTCGGCCGTATTGGTGAAGCCCAGATCGCCCAGCAGGTTCTTGACGATACGACGCATGGTCGAGAAGTCGTCGACGATCAGGATACGCATGTTCTTGTTCAAAGCACTTTCCTCGGTCTCAGTTGTTCTCGAGGCCGGCGTCGGCCGCCTCGAAGATCTTCAGTCGGCCACGCAGGCGCAGCACTGCCTGGCCATGGATCTGGCAGACGCGCGACTCGCTGACCCCGAGCACCGCGCCGATCTCTTTCAGGTTCAGTTCCTGCTCGTAGTACAGCGACAGCACCAGCTGTTCGCGCTCGGGCAGCAGGCCGATCGCGTTGCCCAGCTCGCGGCCGAACTCGCCGCGCTCCAGCACCTGCTGCGGGGTCGGGCCGCCCTGGGCCACGGTGTCCAGCTCGCCCTGGTCTTCGATCCGCGACTCCAGGCTCAGCACCTGGCCGCGCGCGGCGTCTTCCATCAGGCGCAGGTAATCCGGCAGCGGCATGTCCATCGCGGCGGCCACTTCGGTGGCGCTGGCTGCGCGGCCGGTGCTCTGCTCCAGGCGGCGGATGGTGGAGGCGGCGTCGCGCGCACGGCGGTGCACCGAACGCGGCACCCAGTCGCCACGGCGGATCTCGTCGATCATCGACCCGCGGATGCGGATCGAGGCGTAGGTTTCGAACGAGGCGCCCTGGTCGGCGTCGTAGCTGCGCGAGGCCTCGATCAGGCCCATCATGCCGGCCTGGATCAGGTCGTCCACTTCAACGCTGGCCGGCAGGCGCGCGGCCAGGTGGTGGGCAATGCGCCGGACCAGGTCCGAGTGCTGGGCAATGCACTCGTTGGCGGCGGCGCGTTGCACCTCCTTGTAGTGTGCGGCGCCTTTCATGCGGCCACCCCGCGTTGCTTGAGGATGCGTTCCAGGAAGAACTCGACCCCGCCACGCGGTTCGGTGGGGGCCTGCCAGCGGGCGGTGCGGCGGGCGATCTCGGCCATCGCCTGCGCGGCCGGGCTGGACGGGTAGGCCTTCACCACCGGCTGCTGGCGCTGCACCGACAGGCGCAGCCAGTCGTCCTGCGGCACGCAGCCCAGGTAGTTGAGCGAGACGTCGGCCAGGAACTTCTCGCAGACCCGGCTCAGCTTTTCGTACAGCACGCGGCCCTCATTCGGGTCGCGCACCATGTTGGCCACGACCTGGATGCGGTCCACGCCGCGCTCGCGCGAGAGCACCTTGATCAGTGCGTAGGCGTCGGTGATCGAGGCCGGTTCGTCACAGACCACCACCACGGTGTCCTGCGCGGCCTGGCAGAAGGTCAGCACGCCGTCGGTGATGCCGGCGGCGGTGTCGACCACCATGAAGTCCAGTTCGCGTTCCAGTTCGGAGAACACGTTGACCAGGCCCACGTGCTCGGCCGGCTGCAGTTCGGCCATGTGCCGGCGACCGGACGCGGCCGGGACCACCAGCACGCCGTTGGGGCCTTCCAGGATCACCTCGTCCAGCGTGCAGCGCCCGGCGACCAGGTCGGCCAGGGTCAGCTTGGGCTGCAGGCCCAGGATCACGTCGATGTTGGCCAGGCCCAGGTCGGCGTCCAGCAGCAGCGTGCGCTTGCCCATGCCGGCCAGCGCCACGGCCAGGTTGGCCGAGACATTGGTCTTGCCCACGCCGCCCTTGCCGCCGGTGACGGCGATGGTGCGCACCGGGCCCAGCGGCTGGCTGCGGGTAGCCGACAGCGGGAAGGTCCTGGTCAGGTTTTCGTACTCACGCGACGGCATGGTTCAACTCCGGGTTGCAGGGCATATCGGCCGCGCGGCGCAAATCTTCAAGGCGAAGTACAAGATTGGCGGCACTGGCCCGGTGCAGGTCTTCGGGAACGTCCTGGCCGTCGGTGACCCAGGTGATCGGCAGGCGGTGGTCGACCGCCACCGACAGGGCGGTACCGAAGCGGCCGGTCTCGTCCAGCTTGCTCAGCACCACGCCCTGCGGGTTGGCGGCGCTGAAGCGGCGGACCACTTCGTCCATGTCGCCGAAGCTGGTGTTGGCCGGCAGCACCAGCAGGGTGCGGATCTGCTCGGAGGCGCGCAGCCACTGCAGCTGCGCGGCCAGGGCGCGGTCGCGCGGGCCCAGCCCGGCGGTGTCGATCAGCACCAGCTTGTAGTCCTTCAGGCGCTCCAGCAGCTGGGCCAGGTCGCTGCCGCTGTTGGCTTCGTGGACCGCGATGCCGAGCTGGCGGCCGAAGCCGTACAGCTGTTCGCGGGCGCCGATGCGGGCGGTGTCGGTGGTGACCAGGGCCACGTCGCGGGCGGCATGCGCTTCGGCGAAGCGCGAGGCCAGCTTGGCGATGGTGGTGGTCTTGCCGGCACCGGTCGGGCCGACCAGGGCGATCACGCCGCCGGCCTCGAGCGGGTCGACCGGGGCGATCGGCAGCTTCTTGGAGAGCAGGCCCAGCATCAGGCCGCGGCCACGGTGGGCTTCGGTGTCGAGCGGGATCTGCAGGGCGACGTCGCGGCAGATGCCGGCGTCGAAGCCGTACTCGTCCATCAGGTCGAGCGCGGCGGCACGCACCGGCGAGCCGCGCAGGCGTTCGTCGGTGAACCGGTTCATTTCGCGCTCGATCACGTGGCGCATGCCGGCCACTTCATGGCGCAGCTGGCGCAGTTCCTCGTCGTCGCGGACCAGGGTGACCGGCGCCGGCGCCGGGGCGTCAGCCGGTGCAGCGGCAGCCGGTTCCGGGGCGGGCGCCACGACGGCTTCGGCGACTTCGGCGGGGGCCGTCGGTTCGTTGGCGGCCTGCATCGGCGGCAGTGCCGGGGCGGCGATCATCATCGGCGCGGCCGGGACGACCGGTGCGACCGGCGCAACCGGAGCGGTCTCGATCATCGCCATCGGTGCCGGCGGCACGAACACGGCCGAATCATCGATGTCGAAGCGTTCGCTGGCCGCTGCCGGGACCACCGGCACGGTTTCCCACAGCGGGGCGATCGGCGCGTCGAACGCGGCGCGCTGCATCTGCTGCGCCGGCATCTGCGGCAGCTGCGGCGGCACGCTGCGGCCGGGCGGGGCGTGCATTTCGAACAGCGGGGCGTCGTCCTGCGGCGGGTCGATGATGAAGCGGGCGCGGTTGGACGGGGCCGGGGTGGCGCGGACCGGGGAGGGTGCGTCTTCGATCATTGGCCGGGCAGAGCCCGGCGCTACTTCGGGGCGGGCAGCGAGAGCAGCGTCGGAGTGGGCAGCGTGGGCGGCGGCCTGTTCGACATTGAACGGCGCGAAGATCTGTTCCGGCAGCACGTCCAGGGTGCGGCTCGGTGCAACCGCAGCGCGGGCCAGGGTCGCGGCGAAACCGGGGCTGCCCGGCGGCGGCACGATTTCGTTGGCGGTGTCCAGGGTGCGACCGGTGGCGCCGACGGCGGCGCGGGCCAGCGCGGCGACGGCCGAGGTGGTGGCGGCCACCGGTTCCGGCGCGGCCACCGGGGCCTTGCGGCGGGTGACGGCGGCGATCACCGCGTCGGCGGCGTTGCGCGGGCGCGGGGCCGGCGGCGGCGGGGCGACGTCCTTGCGCGCGGCTTCCAGTGCGCGCTGCACCGCGCCTTCGTCATAGTTCGCCGCGGCCACGATCTCAACGCCTTCCTCGATCCGGCGATTGGACAGGATCACCGCATCGGGACCGTGTTCCTTGCGCACCAGGTTCATGGCCGAGCGCATATCGGGAGCGACGAAGCGTTTGATTTTCATGCTGTGGTACCGGGACTGGGGCTGGGGGGCGGAAGGGAGGCTCTGGTTGTCGGTGGTCTGCACGGTCCGGGGTTCCCTTCTTGTCCTGCTGCGGTGATGGCGAAATGGGTGTGTCTGTTTTCTGACGCGTTGCTGTCGGTGTTCCGGCTCAGCTGATCGTGCCGACCAGCTTCAAGCGCTTGTCTTCTGGCACTTCGCTGTAGGCCAGCACGGACAGCGACGGAACGCTGTGGCGTACCAGCCGTGCCAGCGCGGCACGTACCGGACCGGGCACCAACACCACCGCGGGCTCGTTCTTCGCTTCCTGCTTGCCGACACATTCGGCCAGGCTCTGGTGCAGTCGCTCGGCGAGTCCGGGTTCCAGCGCTGCGCCGTTGCCCTGTGTGGACTCCTGCAAGACACGTTCCAATTGTGGGTTGAGGGTGAACACCGGCAGCTCCGCCGACATTCCGGCGATCTCCTGCACGATGAAACGGCCCAGTGCGTTGCGCACGGCGGCGGTGAGCACGCCCGGGTCCTGGCTGAGCGGCGCGTTTTCGACCAGCGACTCGGCGATCTTGCGCAGCTGGCGCACCGGAATGCGCTCGATCAGCAGGTTCTGCAGTACCCGCACCACCACCGACAGCGGCAGCGCCTTGGGGGTGAGGTCTTCGACCAGTTTGGGCGCGCTCTTGGCCAGGTTGGCCAGCAGCTGCTGCACTTCTTCGTGACCCAGCAGTTCCGGTGCGTGTTCGCGGATCAGGTGCGACAGATGGGTGGCAACCACGGTGGCCGGGTCGACCACGGTGTAGCCCATCGATTCGGCATGGGCGCGCTGGTGCGGCTGGATCCAGGTGGCATCGAGGCCGAACGCGGGGTCCTTGCCGGCGATGCCTTCCAGTGCGCCGAGCGCGCTGCCCGGGTCCAAGGCCAGTTCGCGGTCGGGGTGGATTTCGGCGGTGGCCACCGGCACGCCGTGGATCAGCAGGCGGTAGGCGGTGGCGCCCAGCTCCAGGTTGTCGCGGATGTGCACCGAGGGAATCAGGAAGCCGATGTCATGGGTGAGCTTGCGGCGCACGCCCTTGATCCGCGCCATCAACTCGCCGCCCTGGTTCTTGTCCACCAGCGGGATCAGGCGATAGCCCACTTCCAGGCCGAGCGGATCGACCGGGCGCAGTTCGTCCCAGGTGAGTTCGGCGGTGGGCGAGGGCGTGCCGGCCGGCAGGCCGAGCGCGGTGGTCGGGCCGGAGGCCGGTGCGGCGGCAGCCTGTTCGGCGACCTGGCTCTTCTTCCACAGCTTCCAGGCGATGAAGCCGAGGATGGCGGCCAGCGTCAAGAAGGCGACGTTGGGCATGCCGGGTACCAGGCCGACCAGGCCCAGGATCGCGGCGGCAATGGTCAGCGCACGGTGCTGACCGAACACCTGGCCCATCATGGCCTGCGCCATGTCCTGCGAACGCGAGGCGCGGGTGACCAGCATCGCCACCGCCGAGGACACCAGCAGGGCCGGCAGCTGCGCCACCAGGCCGTCACCGATGGAGAGCAGGGTGTAGGTCGCGGCGGCTTCGCCGAACGGCATGCCGTGCTGGAGCACGCCCACGGCCAGGCCGCCGAGCATGTTGATGAACAGGATCAGGATGCCGGCGATGGCGTCGCCGCGGATGAACTTGCTGGCACCGTCCATTGCACCGTAGAAGTCGGCTTCCTCGCGGACTTCTTCACGGCGGACCTTGGCTTCCTCACGCGTCAGCAAACCGGCGTTGAGGTCGGCGTCGATCGCCATCTGCTTGCCGGGCATGGCGTCGAGGATGAAGCGCGCGGTCACTTCGGAGACGCGCCCGGCGCCCTTGGTGATGACCACGAAGTTGATGATCGTCAGGATCGCGAAGACCACGATGCCGACCGCGTAGTTGCCACCGATCACGAATTCGCCGAACGCGGCGATCACCTTGCCGGCCGCTTCGTGGCCGTTCTGGCCGTTGAGCAGGATCACGCGGGTGGAGGCCACGTTCAGCGCCAGCCGCAGCATGGTGGTGATCAGCAGCACGATCGGGAAGATGGTGAAGTCCAGCGGGCGCTTCACGTACACCACCGCCAGCAGCACCATCAGCGAGATGGCGATGTTGAAGGTGAACAGCGCATCCAGCACCGGCGCGGCCAGCGGCACCACGACCATGGCCAGCAGGGCCAGCACGATCAGCGGGGCGCCCAGGCCCTGGCGGATCATGTCCAGGGCGCGACGGGTGTTCATGCCGGCGGGCTGGGCGCTCATGCGCGGCCTCCCTTGCCGAACTCATCCACGTCGATGCTGGGCGCGGCCGGCATCGGCCCGCCCCGCCAGGTGCGCAGCTGGTAGACGTAGGACAGCACCTGGGCGACGGCCGAATACAGTCTCACGGGAATTTCCTTTCCAAGTTGACCTTCCCGATACAAGGCGCGTGCCAAAGGCGGGGCCGAGACGATCGCGACCTTGTTGCCGTCGGCCACTTCACGGATGCGCAGGGCGGTTTCGTCCACGCCCAGGGCCACCACGGTGGGAGCGCCCATCTTGCCGCCGTCGTACTTGAGGGCCACGGCATAGTGGGTCGGGTTGACCACGACCACGTCGGCGGTGGGCACCGCTTCCATCATCCGGCGGTTGGCCAGCTGCTGCTGCATCTGCCGGATGCGGCCCTTCACTTCCGGGCTGCCTTCGCTTTCCTTCATCTCCCGGCGCAGCTCTTCACGGGTCATCTTCAGCTTGCGCATCCAGTTCCAGCGCTGGTACGGGGCGTCGATGGCGGCCAGCAGCATCATCGCGCCGCCGGTGGCCAGCATCAGCTTCAGGGTGAAGCCCAGGCCGTTGACGATGGCCGCTTCCAGCGGCTGGTGGACCAGGTCGCGCAGCGGGCGGATGCCGTGCCAGACCACCAGCCCGGCGGCGGCGCCGACGAACAGGATGCGCAGCAGCGACTTGATGAACTCGGCGATGGCTTCGGCGCCGTACAGGCGCTTCATGCCGGCCATCGGGCTGAGCCGGTTGAACTGGGGCATCAGCGACTTGTTCGACCAGCGCAGCCCGCCCATCGCGACCGGCGCCAGGAAACTGGCCAGCAGGCAGATCAGCAGCAGCGGCCACATCGCGAGCATGAGCTGCAGGAACAGGTGGCCGAAGTGGCTGAACAGGCCATTCGGCTCGAAGCGCAGGCCGGGCTCGGGGCTCAGCGCGGACTTCATCCAGGCCTTGCCGCCGGCGGCCATGCTCCCGGAGAACGCCATCAGCGCCAGCACCGAGGCGCCGAATACGGCGGCGGTGGCCAGCTCGCGCGAACGCGGGATGTTGCCCTCTTCACGGGCATCGCGCAGGCGTTTTTCGGTAGGTTGTTCGGTCTTTTCGCCGGCTTGTTCTTCGGACATCGGGAGCGGGGTACCGGAGGGGTCACCCGGGGTGGTGCAAGAACTGTTCCGTTGTGGGACGGGAACGGCGTTCTTCGTTGGTGTTCATGCCCAATCGGGCGTGGGGAATTTACGCGCGGTCGACTGGGATGCGACCCTACCGGGCTGGATGCCTGGGGTCTCAGATGTCGCTTGCGCTGTTTCTCATCGTTCTGTTCGCGGGTCTTCTTCACGCCAGTTGGAATGCCATCGTCAAACGGGGCAGCGATACGCTGCTGACGACGATCCTGGTCACGGGGGCGGCGGCGCTGATCTCGGCGCTGCTGCTGCCGTGGGTGGCCGCGCCGCACCCGCGCAGCTGGCCGTGGCTGGCGGCCTCGACCGTGCTGCAGGCGGGGTACTACGTGCTGGTGGCGCGTACCTACCGGCTGACCGACATGAGTGCGGCCTATCCGTTGATGCGGGGGTGTGCACCGATCGTGGTGGCGGTGGTGGCTGCACTGCTGCTGGGGGAGCACCTTGCCGCCGGGGCGTGGATGGGGATCGGGCTGGTCTGCGTGGGCATTCTGTGCATGGCGCGTGGGATCCAGCGGCAGCGTCTGTGGCTGCCGCTGCTCAATGCCGGGGTGATCGCGACCTACACGCTGGTGGATGCGACCGGCGCGCGCCAGTCCGGGTCGGCGCTGGGCTACACGCTGTGGTTGTTCCTGCTGTCCGGGCTGCCGTTGCCGATCTGGGCGGTGTGGACGCGGACCCCCCAGCTGAGCGCGTACACGCGTGCCAACTGGCACTACGGGCTGGTGGGTGGCGTCGGAACGCTGACCTCGTATGGCCTGGCGCTATGGGCGATGACCCAGGCACCGGTGGCGATGGTGTCTGCGCTGCGCGAGACCTCCATCGTGTTCGCGGTGATCATTTCCGCAGTGGTGCTGCGCGAGCGGGTGCGTCGCCAGCGGTGGTTGGCAGCCGGGTTGATCGTGGTGGGTGTAGCGGTGTTGCGGTTCGCGACGTAATGCCCCCGAGGTAGAGCCACGCCCTGCGTGGCTCCGCCCTCAATCCAGGAAATGCCCGCCCTGGCTGGTCTGGTACTCCGGCGCGACCACCATGCGGGGGCGCGGCAGGTCGTGCAGCTGCATGAAGCGTTCGGGGTCGACCGGGCGGCCGAGCAGGTAGCCCTGCAGGAAGTCGCAACCCAGCCGCTCCAGGTACGCGCGCTGGCCGGCGGTTTCCACGCCTTCGGCGACGATGTCCATGTCCAGCGCGTGGCCGAGCGCGACGATGGCCGAGACGATCACCACGTCTTCGGAACTGTTTTCCAGATCGCGCACGAAGGCGTGGTCAATCTTGATTTCAGTCGCGGGCAGGCGCTTGAGATAGAGCAGGCTGGAATAGCCGGTTCCGAAATCGTCGATGGAAATGCCCACGCCCAGCCGCGCCAGCGACTGCAGCAGGCGCAGGCTGGTGTCGGTGTCGCGCATCACCGCGCTCTCGGTAATCTCCAGTACCAGCCGGCGCGGTTCGACCCGATGGGTCTCCAGCGCGTCGCTCACTTCCTGCAGCAGGTACGGCGAACCGAACTGGATCGGCGAGAGATTCACCGACACCGACCAGTTGTCGTGCCCGGCGTCGTGCCAGCGCCGCAGCTGGCGGCAGGCCTCATTCAACGCCCAGCGGCCGATGTCGTTGATCACGCCGCTGCGCTCGGCCAGGCGGATGAAGCGGTCCGGTGGAATCAGCCCCTGTTCGGGATGCTGCCAGCGGATCAGCGCCTCGGCACCGCTCACCTGGTGGGTGCTGACCCGCACCTTGGGCTGGTACTGCAGGAACAGCTGGTTCAGTTCGATGGCGCGGCGCAGGTCGGCCAGCAGCCGGAACTGCTGCTCGGCGCTGTCGCTCATCCATTCGGCGAACACCACATAGGCGTTGCGCCCGGCCTCCTTGGCCTGGTACATCGCCGCGTCGGCGTAGCCCATCAGCTGGCGCTCGGTGGCGGCGTGGTCGGGGCAGATCGCGATGCCGATGCTGGCGGTGATCTGCAGCTCGTGGCCGGGCACCAGGTTGCCCTTGCCGATTGCCTGGATGATGCGGTTGGCCACGGTGGCCACGTCTTCATCGTTTTCGATGCCGACCACCAGCACGAATTCGTCACCCCCCAAGCGTGCCAGCACGTCGGTCGGGCGCAGCAGCTGGCGGGTACGTGCAGCCACCGCGACCAGCAGCGAGTCGCCGGTCTGGTGGCCATAGGCGTCGTTGACCTGCTTGAAGCCGTCCAAGTCCATGAACATCACCGCGAAGCGGCCACCCCGCAGTTCGGCGTCGACCAGCGCCTGGTCGATGCGCTGCTGCAGCAGCAGGCGGTTCGGCAGATGGGTCAACGGGTCATGCAATGCGGCCTGGCTGAGTTCGGCTTCGGCGTCGTCCAGCGAGCTGCGCAGGCGCTGGTTGCGCAGGCGCAGCAGCTGCGCCTGCTGGCGCTGGTCCAGCCAGGACACCAGCAGCACCACGGCCAGGATGCCGATGGTCAGCACCATCACCAGCGCGCCCAGCCACTGGGTCTGCAGGCCATCGCCCGCGGCGGCGCCGCACACGCTGTTGGCGGGGAACTGGGCGGCGGCCATGCCGGTGTAGTGCATGCCGACGATGGCCACGCCAAGCAGCACGGCAGGCACGATGCGATGGTGCAGGCGGGTGTCGTTGTGGCGCAGGCGGAACGCGACGAACAGCGCCACCCACGACGCGGCGACCGCGACGAGCACCGACAGGATGAACCAGCCACTGTGGTACTCGATGCCCGGTCGCATCAACATCGCCGACATGCCGATGTAATGCATGCTGGCGATGCCGCAGCCCATCAGCAGCCCGCCCAATGCCAATCGCGTATGCGGCAGGGTCGGGCGCGAAACCAGCCACAGCGCGAAGATCGACGATGCGATGGCGGCCAGCAGAGAGGCAGCGGTCAGGCCGAGGTCGTAGCCGAGGGGAATCGGCAGACGGAACGCCAGCATGCCGATGAAATGCATCGACCAGATGCCCAGGCCCATGGCGCAACCGCCGCCGAACAGCCACAACACGCTGATGCGCGAGGAGGGCGCGGTGGTAACGCGGTTGGCCATGTCCAGCGCGGTGAACGACGCGAGGATGGCAACCAGGAGCGACACTACGACCAACCACGGGGTGTAACTGCCAATAAGCATGCTGACTCCTCCCTGGCGTACGCAGCAGACTGCACTGACCAGCACGCGCGTGTGGCGATGCCGGCTGCTCCGGCACGTTTCCCCCCTGCCGTAGGCGCATGAGACGACAGGGGTGGGGGCGAAATCAAGCGCAAAATCGGCCAAATTTCATTCGACACTCACACGATCATGACGCTTTTTACATACCTGGCGGTATTTAACGGGCCTGTGCGTCAGTGCGTCAAGCTGTCTGCGGCCTGGAAGGCGGCGTCGAACAGGCGCTGCACCGGCGGCCCCATTTCACCGGCCAGCACGGTCAGCAGGAACAGGCCGAGCAGCAGCGCGACCGGCAGGCCGAGCTGGATCGGGTTCAGCGCGGGCGCGGCCTTGGAGAGCACGCCGAAGGCCAGGTTGATGGCGAGCATGGCCACGGTGAGCGGCAGGGCGAGGGTGAGCGCGCCGCGCAGCACCTGCAGCAGGAACATGGGCGCGACGTTGAGGAAGGCGTCGATGTCGGGCAGCGAGGTGCCGATCGGCACCGCCTTGTAGCTGTCCATCAGCAGCGAAATGAGAGCGAGGTGGCCGTTGGCGGTGAAGAACAGCAGGCCGAACAGCAGGTAGAACCACTGGCCGATCACGCCGGAGGTGCCGCCACGCATCGGGTCGCTCATCTGCGCGAACGCGAGGCCGGTGCCTTGGGAAACCAGTTCGCCGGCCATGGCGCCGGCTTCGAACACCAGCCGCAGCAGGAAGCCGATGGACACGCCGATGGCCAGTTCGCGGGCGATGCTGAGCACGGTGGCGGCGTCGAACCCGGTCCACGCCGGCACCGGCGGCAGCATCGGCGAGAGCGCGATGGCCAGGGCGCCGGAGAGCATGACGCGCACGCGCGCAGGGACGGCGCGGCTGCCGACCAGCGGCATCGCCATGATCATGGCGCCGATGCGCAGCATGGTCCACAGCACGGTGCCGATCATGCCGAAGGCATTGAGCCCGTCGGCGGCCATCTGGGTTGCCGAGTCCATCGCGGTGCTATCCGATCAGGTGCGGGATGCGCTGGAACAGCAGGATGGTGTACTCGACCAGGTGGCCGATCAGCAGGCTGCCGAGCGCGAACAACACGGCGGTGAGCGCAGCGGCCTTGGCGACGAAGGCGATGGTGGGTTCGTTGAGCTGGGTGGCGGCCTGTACGACGCCGACCACGACGCCGACGATGAGCACGGTGAGCAGCAGCGGGCCGGCCACCCAGAGCACGGTGATCAGGCCACCGCGCAGTTCGGTCAGGGCAAGTTCGGGGGTCATGTCAGCGCCTCAGACCGCGTTGAAGCTGGCGGCAAGCGTGCCGACCACCAGGACCCAGCCGTCGACGAGGACGAACAGCAGGATCTTGAACGGCGCCGAGACCAGCATCGGCGAGAGCATCATCATGCCCATGGACATCAGGACGCTGGCGACGACCAGGTCGATGATGACGAACGGGATGAAGATGAGGAAGCCAATTTCGAAGGCGGTCTTCAGTTCGCTGGTGACGAACGAGGCGACCAGCACCGGGAACGGGATGGCGTCGGGGCTGGCGTAGGTGCCATGCCCGGCCATGCCGGCGAAGGTCATCAGGTCGGTTTCGCGGATCTGGGCGAGCATGAAGGCGCGCAGGGGCTGGGTGGTGAGGGTCCAGGCGGTCTGGAAGTCGATCTCGCCGTTGAGGTAGGGCGCCATGCCGGTGCCCCAGGCCTTCTGCCAGACCGGCAGCATGACCATGGCGGTGAGGAACAGGGCGAGGCCGAGCAGGACCTGGTTGGAGGGGGTCTGGCCGGTACCCAGTGCCTGGCGCAGCAGGCCGAGCACGATGATGATGCGGGTGAAGGCGGTGAGCACCAGCAGCATGGACGGGATCAGGGTGATCGCGGTCATCAGCAGCAGGGTCTGCAGTGGCAGGCTGACCGGGGCGCCACCGATCTTGCCGACGTTCACGTCGGGCAGGCTGGGCATGGCGGGTGCGGCAGGCGCGGCCATGGCCAGCGCGGGCAGGGCGCACAGCAGCAGGGCCAGCAGCAACGGCAGGTAACGGGTCCAGGACGCTCGGGGGCCACACATGATCATTTGTCCTTGCGCAGCCGCTGTTGCAGGAGCTGGGCGAAATTCGGGAGGTTCTTCAGATCCGGCAGGCGTGCCGGTTCCGGGGTGGGCAGGGGTTCGGGCAGGCGGTGCAGGGTGTTGATGCCGCCGGCGGTGACGCCGAGCAGCAGGTGTTCACCGTTGACGTCGACGACGACGACGCGTTCCTTGGCACCCACGTTGAGGCTGGCGACGATGCGCAGGCCTTCGGCGGGCTTGAAGCCGCTGCCGGGCATGCGTTTGAGCAGCCAGCCGAGGCCGACGATCAGGGCAAGCACGGCCAGCAGGGCGAACACGGCGCCGAACATGCTGGGCGCGGCGGCGGCATGCTGGCCGACCTTGGTCGCCTGCGCGCCGGCGGCGAAGAGTGCCAGGGCGATCAACGCAGTCTCCGGATCCGTTCGCTGGGGCTGACGACGTCGGTGAGGCGGACGCCGAAGCGGTCGTTGATGACGACGACTTCGCCATGGGCGATGAGGGTGCCGTTGACGAAGACGTCGAGCGATTCGCCGGCGCCGCGTTCGAGTTCGACGACGGAGCCCTGGTTGAGCTGGAGCAGGTTGCGGATGGGCAGGCGGGCGCGGCCGACTTCGAGCGACAGGGTGACCGGGACGTCGAGGATGACGTCAAGGTTCAGGTCGGGACCGCCGTCGGCGTCGTCGGAGTGCAGGGTGGTGAACTGCGCCGGTGCCGGTTCGTGGTTTTCGATGTCGTTCATTGCGGGTCTTCCTGGATGACGGGTACGCGGGGGCGGGTGCCCGGCGGGTGGGTAGCGGTGATCTTTACGGCGTTCATGCCGTTGGCGACGCCGAACTGGCCGGTGAAGACGGGGATGTTCTCGACGCAGACGGGCACCTGGTTGGGCAGGTCGATGGGCAGGATGTCGCCGATCTTGAGCCGGGTGAGGTCGCGCAGGCTCATGCGCTTGGTGGCGAGGACGCTGGAGAGGGTGACTTCGGCGACGTTGAGCTGTTCTCGCAGCATGGTGCCCCAGCTTTCGTCACGATCGTTGCGGTCGCTCTGGATGCCGGCATCGAGCAGTTCGCGGATCGGTTCGAGCATGGAATACGGGAGGGTGACGTGGATGTCGCCGCCACCGCCGTCAAGCTCGACATGCAGTCGGCAGACGACGACGTATTCGCGGGGGGTGACGATGTTGGCGAAGTGGGGGTTGATCTCGGAGTTGATGTATTCGAAGTCGACATCCATGACCGGGGCCCAGGCTTCGCGGAGGTCGGCGAAGGTCTGCTTGAGCAGGAGATGGATGACGCGCATTTCGGTGGCGGTGAATTCGCGACCTTCGATGCGGGTGGGGTAGCGGCCGTCGCCACCGAAGAAGTTGTCGACGATGGCGAAGACCAGGGTGGGCTCGAAGACGATCAGGCCGGTGCCGCGCAGGGGCTTGAAGCGGATGAGGTTGAGGTTGGTGGGGACGTAGAGGGAGTGCATGTAGTCGTTGAACTTGATCAGTTCAATGCCACGCACGGAAAGTTCGGCCGAACGACGGATGAGGTTGAACAGGCCGATGCGCCAGAGCCGGGCGAAGCGCTCGTTGACCATTTCGAGGGTCGGCATGCGGCCGCGGATGATGCGGTCCTGGCTGGCGAAGTCGTAGTTGCGGGCTTCGCCGGGGGCGATGGTGTCGACTTCGGTTTCGACGGCACCGGAGTCGACGCCATGCAGCAGGGCGTCGATTTCATCCTGGGAGAGCAGGTCGTTCATGGGGCGCCCTTACTGGGTGACGAAGCTGGTGAACAGCAGTTCGTCGACGCCCTTGGAGCCGGTTTCGGCCTTGAGGAGCTTCTGGACTTCGGCGAGGGAGTCGGCCTGGAGCTTTTCCTTGCCGGCACGGTCGGCGATCTGGGCGGGTTCGACCTGGGAGAAGAGCATGAGCAGCTTGGCGCGGATGGCCGGGGCGTGAAGCTTGATGGCTTCTAGGGCGGCGGGGTCGCGGGTCATGAGCTGGACTTCGACCTGGAGGTAGCGGGGGCCGTCGAAGCTGCTGCTGAGGTTGACGACGAACGGGGGTTCGAGGCCGAAGTACTGGGCGGGCGCGGGCACGGCGGACTTGGCCTTTTCGGCGGTGGCCGGGGCCTTGTCGTCATGGGACTGGGTGAAATACCAGACGCCGCCACCGGCGGCGCCAGCGGCAACCACGGCGATCAGGGCGGTGACCAGAAGCGGGCTGCGCGGCTTGGCGGCCTTGTCCTTGTCGGCGGATTTCTTGGTTTTGTCGGCGGCTGCGGCCACTGGGAAGCTCCATTGGATTGCTTCCTGGCTACATGCAATTGGTGTGCCGAAGTGCGCCGGGCTTCTGTTGCCGGGAAATTGACGTGACGGGTTTGGTTAACGTCAACGGCAACGGCAACGGCAACGGCGTCGGCTCTGCGGTTCCGCCTGGCTGGGCGGGTCGGTATGGGTTTGTGGGGGACGCCGTAAATCCGTCCATGGAGGCTAAGTCGCGGCATCCATGCCGCTCATTCCCCCACAAACCCATACCGACCCACCCCTGAGACTGTATGGGTGACGGACGGGAACGCGGCTTGGTCGCACGAACAATGGCAATGGGAACGGTAGGGTCGGTTCCCAAACGACCGCCGATAACGGTCATCGGCTCTTTAACGCATGGACCCTGATCGAAACGCGGCTTTACGCGTACGCGTCGACCAACCCTCTCTGCCTCATCAATTGCGCCGGGGAAACGATGGTTTCCGTGACTGCTATTTCGCTGTCGCTGCCCGCCTGTCCATTCTGACTACCACCGGCCTTCCCATCCTGTGCGGTGTGCTGCTGCCCCACATCGGCATTGCCGAGCTGGAATCCCTGCTCGTTCAACATTTCACGCAGGCGCGGAATGCTGGATTCGAGGGCATGCCGCACATCCGCATGGGCGCTGCTGAAGGTGGCGTGGACCTTGTCGCCGTCCATCTGCAGGCGGACTTCGATCAGGCCGAGGTCGTGCGGGGTGACCTTGATGGTGGCGTGGCCGATCTTCTGGTCGGCGAGCCAGCCGATGCGGGCGCTGAGGGCGTCGTCGAAGTCGTCGCCGCCTACATGCGGGGTGGCGGTGGGTTCGGCCTGGAAGGGGGCGTTGGTGGCGTTGGCCTTGAGTTCGGCGGCGGCGTGCAGGGCGTGAAGGAGCGGGGTGGTGGTGGGGGCGTCTGCGTCGGCGGTGGTGGCGGACGCGATAGCTTCGGCCAGGTCGTCGGGCAGCGGGGCGTCTTCGGCGACGCTGGCGTCGAGCGGCAGGGCGATCGGGCCGGCGGCGCTGTCTGCGGGGGCAGCGGTCGCTGCTGTCAGCGTGGGGGTGCCGGGCAGGGGTGTTGCGTTGGGCAGGCCGCCGAGCAGGGGGTCTGCCTTGGAGGCGACGCTGTCGGCGTTGGCGGCGGGGGCGGCCTGGACGCTGACGGCTTCGGGGCCGGCGAGGGCGAGGCCGGCCAGGCCCAACGGGGGCCAGGGGGTGGTGTCGGTGTCGTCGGTGGGTTCGGAGGTGGCTGGCGTTTCGCTGGCTGCCGAACTGGTTGCGGGGTCGGTGCTGTCGCCGGTCGCGGTGCTGCCGGGACGGCGCGCGGCGTCGTCGGTGGCGTTGCTGGCGGTGTCCTGGGCGGGCTGCTTTGCCGTGCCATCGGGCTTGGCCTGCTTGCTGTCGGCCTTGGCGGTGGTCTGCTTGCGGGCGGGCTCGGCGTTGAGCAGGGCGTCAAAGTCCCGGCGGTCGCTGCCGTTGGCGGTGTTGCGCGGGGCGGTGCCGGCGGTGGCATTGCTGCCGCTGGTGGCGCTGCCGCTGCTGCCGAGGAAGGTGGGGGTCATCACGCGGTCTCCCCGCTGTCGGTGTCTTCGGCGCGGGCGGCGCGGCTGCGGCGGGCGCCGATGTCGTCCATTTCGCGCTGGTCGCGGCGGTCGACCAGGACTTTTTCCTGGGCGCGGTAGCTGGCGGCGAGCTGTTCGAGCACGGCCTTGTCGCGGCTGGCGAGGATCAGGCGGGCGCGTTCGGCTTCGACCTTTTCGCGGTTGTTGTCGACGGTCTGGCGCTGCTGGGCGACGGCGGTGTCGAGGCGGTCGAGGAAGGCGCGGCGGTTGAGCAGCTGGGCCGGGCTGGTGGCGGCCATCTGGGCGTTGGCGTACTCCTCGGCGTAGCGGCGCAGTTCGTCCAGGCGCGAGAGGTGGGTGTCGAGCACGCGCTGGCGCTCGGCGAGGTCGCGGGCGACTTCGTCTTCGTGGTCCTGGGCCCGCTTGAGCAGGGGATCGATGCGCTTGGATTGCATGGCTTAGCCCTCAGGTTCCACCAGGCGCTTGAGCGCGGCCTGGCTGTGCGGCAGGTCGGCGGCCTTGCCGACGTCCTGGCCGAGGAAATCGACGATGTCCGACCAGCGTTCCAGTGCTTCGTCGGTGGCCGGATCGTTGCCGCGCTGGTAGGCGCCGATGGCGATCAGGTCGCGGTTGCTGGAATAGGCCGAAACCAACCGCTTGAGCTTGCGGATGCGCAGGCGCCACGGTTCGTCGGCGATTTCGGTGACCACGCGGCTGACCGAGGATTCAACGTCGATGGCCGGGTACAGGCCGCTGTCGGCAACACGGCGCGAGAGCAGGATGTGGCCGTCGAGGATGGCGCGCGCGGCGTCGGCGATGGGGTCCTGCGGGTCGTCGCCTTCGGTCAGAACGGTGTAGAACGCGGTGATCGAGCCGCGTCCCTTGGCGCCGTTGCCGGCGCGTTCGACCAGTGCGGGGAGCTTGGCGAATACCGATGGCGGATAGCCGCGGGTGGTGGGCGGTTCGCCGACCGACAGGCCGATCTCGCGCTGGGCCTGGGCGAAGCGGGTCAGCGAGTCCATCAGCAGCAGGACATTCAGGCCCTGGTCGCGGAACCATTCGGCAATCGCGGTGGCGCGGTAGGCGCCGTGCAGGCGGGCCAGCGGCGGGCGGTCGGCGGGGCTGGCCACGACCACGGCGCGGCGCAGGCCTTCTTCGCCCAGGGTGCTTTCTACGAAGTCGCGAACTTCGCGGCCACGTTCGCCGATCAGGCCGACCACGATGACGTCGGCGGCGGTGTAGCGGGTCATCATGCCGAGCAGGGTCGACTTGCCGACACCGGAGCCGGCGAACAGGCCCACACGCTGGCCGCGGCCGATCGGCAGCAGGGCGTTGATGGCGCGTACGCCGACGTCCAGCGGCTGGGTGATCGGTTCGCGGGCGAGTGGGTTGATTGCCACGCCGGCCATGCCGACGGTGCCTTCGGCGCGGATCGGGCCCTTGCCGTCCAACGGGACGCCGTCGCTGTCGATGACGCGGCCGAGCAGGCCTTCGCCCACTTCCACGCCGCCACGGCCCAGCGAGGGCACCACGCGCGCGTTGGGCAGCAGGCCGTGCAGTTCGGCGCTGGGCATCAGGTAGGTGCGTTCGCCGGCGAAGCCGACAACTTCAGCGTCGACCCAGCCGCCGTCGGCCACTTCGACCTTGCAGCTGGCGCCCATCGGCGATTCGCAGCCGACTGCTTCGAGGGTCAGGCCGACGGCGCGGCGCAGCACGCCTTCGCGGATCAGGCCGCGTCCATGCGCGCCGTCGGGCTGGATGGTGTCCAGGCGCGCGGCCAGGCGCAGGTTGCGCGCAGCCGCCCAGTCGGCGGCGGGCGGGGGCAGCGGTTCGGTGTTCATGCGCTTGCTCCGGATTTGCGCAGCACCGCGTCGAGCGCGCCGCGCAGGCGGGCTTCCAGGGTGCCGTCGATGCGCACCGCTTCGGCGTGCACGCGCAGGTCGCCGCGGCTCAGGCTCAGGTCCGGGCTCAGGCGCTGGTTGGGCGAGAGATTCAGCAGTGGGGCGAGGGCGGCGATGTCGTCGGGGTGCAGGCGCACTTCCACTTCGCGGTTGGCACCGCCGACCGCGTCGACCGCTTCGCCGACCAGCTGCGCGAGCAGGGACGGATCAGCCTCGTAGGCGCGACCGACCAGCGTGCCGGCGATGCGCACGGCCAGTTCGCCGAGCGCGGCCACCACTTCGTTTTCCAGGCGCACCAGCGGCCGGCTGAAGTTGTCCAGGATGCCTTCGATCTGCGCGATCAGGCGGCGCACTTCGGCCTGGCCCTGGGCGTGGCCGTCGGCATGGCCCTGTTCGAAGCCGTCCTTCTCGGCCGCGTCCTGGATCGCCTGGATTTCCTCCAGGGTGGGCAGCTGCAGCAGCGGTTCGGGGTCGTGTTCGAGCTCGATGGCCTGGTCGTCGAACGCTTCTTCCTGCACGGCGGCCGGGTCGGCCAGCAGGTCCGGGGCGAGCCAGCGTACGGCGTTGTTCACAGCATGGCCTCCGCGTTGCCGCCCAGGGTGACGGTGCCTTCATCGGCCATGCGCTTGACGATGGCCAGGATCTCGCGCTGCGCCGCTTCCACGTCGGACAGGCGCACAGGACCGCGCGCTTCCATGTCTTCGAGCAGGATCTCGGCCGCGCGCTGGGACATGTTGCGGGTGATCTTGTCGCGCACCTTGATGTCGGCGCCGCGCAGGGCCAGGCCCAGGCGTTCGCCGCTGACTTCGCGCAGCACCAGCTGCAGTTCGCGGTCTTCCAGGTCGATCAGGTCGTCGAACACGAACATCTTTTCCTGGATGCGCGCGCTGAGCGGGGCGTCGATGCGGGAAATCTCGCCGAGGATCGCCTGGTCCTGGCCGCTGTCCATGAAGTTCAGGATGTTGGCCGCGCACTGCACGCCGCCGATGTTGGACGACTTCAGGTTCTGGTTGCCGGCGAACTGGCGCTCCATGATCTCGTTCAGTTCGTTCAGCGCGTTCGGCGGAATGCCGTCAAGGGTGGCGATGCGCAGCAGCACGTCGACCCGGGTGCGTTCGGGCAGCAGCTTGAGCGCGTCGGCGGCCTGGTCGGTTTCCAGGTGGGCCATCACGATCGCGATGATCTGCGGGTGTTCGTTGCGGACCAGGTCGGCCACCGCACGCGGGTCCATCCACTTCAGCGCGTCCAGGCCGGTGGTGTTGCGGCCAAGCAGGATGCGGTCGATCAGGTTGCCGGCCTTTTCGCTGCCGAGCGCCTGCACCAGCATGTTGCGGATGTAGTCGTCCGAGCCGACGCCCAGCGAGGTCTTGGAGCCCAGTTCGGTGTTGAACTGGTCCATCACCCGCTCGACCTGCTCGCGGGTGATGTCGCTCATGGTCGCCATGGCGATGCCGATCTTCTGCACTTCCTTCGGTTCCATGTGGCGCAGCACGTCGGCTGCTTCCACTTCGCCGAGCGACAGAAGCAACACGGCGGCGCGCTGCACGCCGCTGAGCGGGGGGATGGCAGTGGGATCAATCATTGGCCACCCACCCCTTCACCACCTGGGCCACGCGCTTGGAATCGGTCTTTACAGCTTCACGCGCCATGCGCAGTCGTTCCTCGTAGGAGTCCACCGGCAGGGCCAGGGGCTCCTGTCCGGAAAGATGTACCCGGTCGGCACCCAGCGCCGGCAGGCCTTCGCCGTCGTCCACCAGCTGCACGTCGGCGCTGTGCGGTTCCAGGCTGCCCTCGTGGGCCAGCTTCTTCGGGGTGCCGGTGATCGAGCGCAGCGCCGGGCGCAGCACGCCGAACACCAGCGCCAGCACCACGATGGCGCCAAGCAGCAGGCGCAGGCCGTCCTGCACGTACGGCAGCTCCCACCAGTTCGGGGCTTCCACCGGGGTGGTTTCGCGTACGAACGGGGCGTTCATCACCGACACGGTGTCGCCACGTTCGGCGTTGAAGCCCACTGCCTGCTTGACCAGCGCTTCCACGCGGGTCAGCTCGGCGGCCGACAGCGGCTGTTCGGTGGTCTTGCCGTTGGCACCCGGGCGCGGCACGTTGTCCAGCAGCACGGCGACGGAGACGCGCTTGATGCGGCCGGCCGGCTGGCGGGTGTGCTGCAGGGTGCGGTCCAGCTCGTAGTTGCGGGTGGCGTTGCGCGCGGTTTCGGTCGGCGTGGCCGCGGTGGCCGGGGCGGCGGCCGGGCCGGGCGGGGTGTTGCTGGCCGCACCCGGAACGCCCTGCGGGCCCGGGGTGCTGGTGCTGTTTTCGCTGGTCTGTTCGCTGCGCAGCTTCTGCGGCTCGCCGTTGTACAGCTCACGGGCTTCTTCGGTGACCGAGAAGTCCATGTCCACGCTGACTTCCGGGTTGACCCGCCCCGGGCCGGTCATCGGCTCGAGCAGTTCGCGGATGCGCTGGTTGAACGAGGTTTCCTGGCGGCGCACCTGGTCGAACTGGGCGGCATTGACCGCCGCTTCGCTGTTCGGGTCGGACACGCTGAGCATGCGCCCGCTCTGGTCGACCACGGTGACGCGCTCGGCGGTCAGGTCGGGAATGCTGGCCGCCACCATGTGCACGATGGCGTCGATCTGGCCGCGCTCGAGCTGCTGGCCACCGCGCAGTTCCAGCACCACCGAGGCGCTGGCCACGTCGCGCTGGCGGGTGAAGGCGCTGGGCTTGGGAATGGCCAGGTGCACGCGCGAGTCGCGCACCGGGCGCAGGGTGTTGATGGTGCGCGACAGCTCGGTTTCCAGCGAGTGCTGGTAGCGGGCGTTTTCCATGAACTGGCTGACGCCGAAGCCGGGGTCGCGTTCCATCAGCTCGAAGCCGAGGCGGCCGCTGTCGGTCAGGCCGGAGCCGGCCAGCTTCAGGCGTGCGTCGTGCAGGTTCTTTTCCGGCACGGTGATGCCACCGGTGGCGGGGTCCAGCTCGAACGGAATCTGCGCGGCGCGCAGCAGGTCGGTCGCTTCGGCGGTGGCCTTCTGGTCCAGGCCGGTGTACAGCGGCACCATGCCGGGCTTCTGCGACCAGAAGAACACGAACAGGCCTGCCGCAACGGCCACGGCGATCATCGCCATCAGGCCAAGCCGACGGGTGATCTGCAGGCTTTGCAGCCGGTCGAACCACTGGCCCGCCTTTTCGGCGTTCAGGGATTCCTTGGTGAGCGACAGGGCCATGCGGTTCTATCCTTACAGCGGCATGTTCATCACGTCCTGGTAAGCCTGGACGAGACGGTTGCGGACTTCCACGGTGGCGCGGAAGGCGATCTGGGACTGCTGGGACGCGACCATGACCTTGGCCAGGTCGGCGCCGGGTTCGCCCAGTTCGAAGGCGCGGGCGAGGGCGCCGGACTTCTGCTGCGCCTCGTTGACGCCGGCGATGGCGCCGCGCAGGGTGTCGGTGAAACTTGCGCCCTGCACGTCCTGCGGGGCAGCCAGGCCCTGCAGCCCATTGGTCTGCGGGGTCTCCAGCGGACCGACCGGCTGGGTGGCCTGGGTCTGGTAGCTGCGGATCTGGGAAAGGATCGAAGTAACGGAATGTGACATCTGGAACGTTCCGGCTGATTGGGGGATCTCGGGTGATGACGTTGCAAGCCCCGTGCCGAAACGGCTGAGTGGTTCAGTGTTGTGGTGATGGCGGCGCGTGAAGGCCTGCGGTGTACGACGGGCGTCGAGAAATGTGTGACGTAGTTCCGCTGCGACGGGACGACGCAGGCGCGCGACGGAAGGTCGGCGTCGGGAAACCGGCGCAGGGTTTGGGCGGCAGATGTGAAGACGCCCGGAGGGTCCGGGCGTCTATGTACACATGTAGCGTGAGTGGCGCTTACCAGGTAATCCCGGCACCGACGGCAACCACGCTTTCATCGCCACTGCGGGAGGCACCCACCGATGCGGTGAAGTGCTCGGTGAAGCGGCGGCGGAAGCTGGCGGCAAAGGCGTTCTCGCCTTCAGACCAGCCCATGCCGGCGCCGAGGTAGTTGCTGCCGACATCCGGCATGCCGAGGCTCTGGGCCATGGCCCCTGCCATCGCACCCTGGCGGCTGATCCGGCGATCCATGGCATGCAGTGCGTCGTCCATCCGGTTCAGACGTCCCTCGACATTGGCAAAGCGATCATTTGCTTCGGCCTTGAACTGTGCAAGGTCCGCACTGGCGGCGTTCGCCAGGCCACTGAGCTGGTTGACCTGCTGGTCGGTGTACTGGTTCGCGGCCACCAGCGTGTCTCCGGCTACCGTGTCGGCGTAGGTGTTGGCCTCCACCAGCGTCGCGTCGGCCTGTTCGTCGGTGTATTGGTTGGCAGCGGTGAGGGTGTCGGCGGCGGACTGCTTCAGCTGGCTGACGTTTACGCCGTCGGTGTCGGCCACGCCGGCAGCGAGGTTGACGATCTTGCGCTCTGAACCTACGACGCCAAGAGAAACGGTGTTGGCCTCCGTGGCGACGGCACCCGCACCGAGCGCGACGGAGCTGAGGCCTTCGGCTTTGGCAGCCTGGCCGATCGCGATGGCGTTGAGTCCCGTGGACTCGGTGCCAACACCGACAGCAATGCCACCTTCCAGATTAGCCTTGCTGTTGACGCCCACGATTACGGTGTCTTGTCCTACAGCCTGATTGTTGAAACCGACGGATGTGGAAGCAAAGCCTGCGGCATTGGAGGCGCGGCCGATAGCCGTTGAGAATTCACCGGTGGAGGTGGCGGCGACGCCGATAGCCGTTGAGTTGGCCCCGCTTGCAGTGGCGTCGGTGCCGAACGCAGCAGCGGTGCCGCCTGCAGCAGTGGCACCGTCGCCGCACGAAAACGCACTGCCGCCCGTGGCCGTTGCGGCTACACCACCGGTCTGGTTGCAGAACGACTGGGCGAGTACGGGTGAACTCGTCGACAGGAACACGCCCAGCGCGGCGCCGGCGAGGAGGAGGGAACGGGCGAAGGAGGCGCGCGAAACACCACGCAATACAATGCGATACCAGGAACGATCCATGGCAGGAATCCTCGGGTGGCAGCGCACCTGGCCGGTCAAACGCCGGTTTGGCGTTCTGCGTGAATCCCCCGATTCCCCGTAAGCCGGAGCGTGTTTTCGAAGCCCCAGCACACGGCTGTGGGCGACGCTATGCCCGGGGCCGTCATGGTGAGGTGAAGGTAGAGCCACGCCCTGCGTGGCTGCTCTTCGTTCCGGCGTCTAGATATCTCCGGCGCCGGGGCGTCTGGGGCCAGATTGTCGCCGGCATCGCGAGGACACGCATGGCGTGTCGCTACGCGTGTGATCCCCATCCGTTCCCGTTAGCCGGCCAGCTCTGCCTGGTCGCGCTCGATTCCGTACTTGCGCAACTTTTCGACCAGGGTGGTGCGGCGCAATCCCAGCAACTGCGCGGCGTGGGCGACCACGCCCTGGGTGCGCTCCAGCGCTTCGTTGATCAGCGTCAGCTCGATGCTGGCCATGTGGTTGCGCAGGTCCAGGCCCGCGTCGGGCAGGGCGGGGGCGCGTTCTGCTGGGTTTGCCGCTGCGGCAGCGGTGCCCGCCGTCGGGGTGTGGAACGAGAAACTGCGCAGGTCGAGGCGCTCGTCGCCGTTGGTTTCCGGTGCAGCAACCGCCACCGGTGCTGCGACTGCGAAATCGCCGCGGTACTTGGCCGGCAGGTCCTGCACGCGCACGCTGCCGCCCGGATGAAGCACCGCCAGGCGCTCCACCAGGTTGGTCAGCTCGCGCACGTTGCCCGGCCATTCGTACCCTGCAAGCGCCTGCAGCGCTTCCGGGCTGAAACGCACTTCCCCACGCCCGGTGCGGGCCAGCTGGCCGGCGATGGTGGTGACCAATGCGGGCAGGTCTTCGGCGCGCTCGCGCAGCGCCGGCACTTCGATCGGGAACACGTTGAGGCGGTAGAACAGATCCTCGCGGAACTTGCCGTCGGCAATGCGCGATTCCAGGTCGCGGTGGGTCGCGGCGATCACGCGCACATTGCAGCGGATGGTCTGGTTGCCGCCCACGCGCTCGAAGCTGCGTTCCTGCAGCACGCGAAGCAGCTTGACCTGCATCGGCAGGCTCATGTCGCCGATTTCATCGAGCAGCAGGGTGCCGCCTTCGGCCATTTCGAAACGGCCCTTGCGTGCACTCAACGCACCGGTGAAGGCGCCCTTTTCGTGACCGAACAGTTCGCTTTCCAGCAGGTCGGCCGGGATCGCGCCGCAGTTGATCGCGACGAACGGGCCATCGCGGCGCGGCGAGCGCTGGTGGATCGAGCGCGACACCACTTCCTTGCCGGTGCCCGATTCGCCCAGCACCAGCACGGTGGTGTCGAACGCGGCAACCTGTTCGATCATCTGGCGCAGCGCGCTTACCGCAGCGCCGTCGCCGGTGGGGCCCTGTTCCTGCACGGCGCCGGCCTGGTGCTCGGCGTCCAGCCGCTTCAGGCTGGCACGGCGCAGCAGCGCTTCCATCTGCGCGTGGCGCAGCGGCGCTTCCAGCGGCCAGACGTTGGCTTCATGCAGGCCATGGCGCTGCGCGAACGCGCTGGCGTCGCCGTCGATCAGCATCACCGGCGGCGGCAGGGCGCCCTGGCCGGCCCAGGCAAACAGCGCTTCGCTGCGCTCGCCCGGTTCCAGTCCGCCGATGATCACCGCCATCCAGTCGGTGGCGCGGTGGCGGCGGTGGTCGAAGTCGGCCGGGTCGGCGACCCAGCGCGGGTTGAAGTCCATGAATTCCAGCAGGCTGACGGTGCGCTCGGCGCGCACGGCGTCGTTGTCCAGCACCAGGATGCGCGACTCGCTCATGGCGTGGCCTCCGGCTTCAATCCTTCCAGAATCGGCATGACCTCCTGGATGTAGGACAACTTGCTGACGAAGTTGTTGGCACCCGCACGCAGGGCGTGGTCGCGGTGTTCGGCGTCATCGAAGTGGCTGGCGATGACGATGTACGGCGCGTCGTCCTGGCTCTTGATCAGCCGGGTGGCCTGCAGCCCGCCCATTTCCGGCATGGCCAGGTCCATCAGCACCACCTGCGGGCGCAGCGCCTCGGACCGCTCGATGGCCTCCAGGCCATTGCCGGCGCTGCCGACCACATCCAGCCATTCGACCTTGCGGAAGTGACGCATGGCCGCGTTGATGAAACCTTCGTGGTCGTCCACCAGCAGTACGGTGAGCTTGTTCATGTGTGTACTTCCTCAGCCCACCCGGGCCAGTAGCGGGGTGCGGGCACTGTGCCGGCGGCGTTCACGGGCCGGCGCGATGTCCAGTTGTTCGCGGTATTTTGCAACGGTTCGGCGGGCAATATTCACCCCCTGGCGTGACAGAAGTCCCGCAATGGCTTCGTCGGCCAGCGGTTTGCCGGCCGGTTCGGCGTCGATCAGGCGGCGGACCATGGCCTTCACGGCCTGGCCGGAGACGCTGGCGCCTTCCAGCCGCACCGCGAAGAAGTGCTTCAGCTCCAGGGTGCCGCGCGGGGTCTGCAGGTACTTGCCGGTGGTGATGCGCGAGACGGTGGACTCGTGCATGCCGATGGCGTCGGCCACTTCCTTCAGGGTCAGCGGCGCCATCGCCTCTTCGCCGCGGGTCAGGAAACCGGCCTGGCGCTCGATGATGACCCGGGTGGTGCGCAGCAGGGTGTCGTAGCGCATCGACAGGCCGCGGGTCAGCCAGCGGGCTTCCTGCAGCATGTCGCGCAGCGGCTGGCCGCTGTCGCCGGCATCAGCCAGGGCGTTCTCATAGGTGGGGTTGATGCTGAGGCGGCGGCTGGTGGCCGGGTTCAGGGCCACGCGCCACTGGCCGTCGGCGTGCCAGGCGACCACGTCGGGGATGACCGCGCCGGTGCTGTCCGGCAGCAGGCTGTCGCCCGGGCGCGGCTGCAGCGACAGGATCAGGCGGACCGCTTCGTGGATGTCGGCCACTTCGGCGTCGAGCTGGCGGGCGAGGGCGGGGTAGTCGTGGGCGGCCAGGGCCTCCAGGCCGTTGTCCAGCACGCGCTGGGCCAGGTGGCGGGCCGGCACGCGGCCGTGCAGGGCGCGCAGCTGCACCGACAGGCATTCGTGCAGGTCCTGCGCGGCCAGCCCGGCCGGGTCGCCGTGCAGGATCTGCTGGCGCACCACTTCCACGCCGGCGGCGTCGACATCGCAGTGGGCGCTGGCCAGCAGGGTCAGCTGGGACAGGGGGGCGTCCAGGTAACCGGCGTCGTCGCAGTGCTCCAGCCAGAACCGGGCCACCGCCAGCTCGCGGGCGTCCAGTTCCAGCGACAGGCGCTGCAGGGCGCGCAGCTGCGGGTCGCTGGACTCGTCGGCGGCAATGCGCTGCAGGCGGTCATCGTCGCCGTCGTGCCAGCTGGCACCGGCCACGTCCCACATCGCCGGTTCGGGCAGTTCGTCGAACGCGGCCACTTCCACCGTGGTGCCGGCCTCGCTGGTGGTCGCCGCTTCCTGCGCGGGGGCGTCTTCAAGCTCCAGCAGCGGGTTGGTTTCCAGGGCGCGGCGGATCTCCAGCTCCAGCTGCATGCCGTCCAGCTGCAGCAGTCGGATCGACTGCAGCAGTTGCGGCGTGAGGTGGAGCTGCTGACCCAGCTGGGTCGACATGGTCGGCTTCATTGCGGTGTATCCCCGTCGCACCGTGTCCCCGGTGCGTTATGGAACACATCTTGCTTCTGATCCCTCGGGGGGAAAATCAGGGGGTTCCTGAGTGGGGTCGTCAGGTTCCCGACACCCTGTAGGGAGATTCCCTACCGTATTCCAGTTCTTTGACGCTGCCGACCGCTGGAAGCCTTGTAGTTGCGTGGCCGGGCGGCGTGTCTGCGATTCAAAATTCCGACGACGACGGGTGGGAGGCCTGTCCGGTGTCGGGGAACCGACGCCGTTTATTCCAGTTCGTGCTGGTGGCGGGCGGCCAGCAGCAGCAGGTCGTTGGCGCGGCGGCAGCCCAGCGACTCCATCATGCGCGCCCGGTGGGTCTCCACGGTCTTGACGCTGATGCCGAGGTCGGCGGCGATTTCCTTGTTGCTCTCGCCCTTGCCGATCTGGCGCAGGATCTCGCGCTGGCGTGGCGACAATGCGGCCACGCCGACCGGCTTTTCCTTGCCCAGCATGGGCGCCAGCATCTTGGCCGAGATCTGCGGGCTCAGGAATACCTGCCCGGCATGCGCGGCGCGCAGCGCCAGTTCCAGCTCCTGCGGGGCGGCGTCCTTGACCACGAAGCCGACCGCGCCGCGGTCCAGCGCGTCGCGCACGTGCACCGCGTCGTCGTGCATGGTCATCATCACCACGCGGGTGCCGGGGGCACGCACCAGGATGTCGCTCAGCGCTTCCAGCCCGGTGCGGCCGGGCAGGGACAGGTCCATCAGGATCACGTCGGGCGAATGCAGCAGCGCCATCTGCAGGGCCTGCTCGGCGTTGCTGGCCTCGGCGGCCACGTCCACGTCGGTAAAGCCCTGAAGCAGGCGACTGAGGCCGGCGCGGACCAGGGTGTGATCGTCGACGATGAGAACGCGCACGGGCAGGCTGGGTGTGAAGGTCAAGAAGTTCTTCACATTACCGGAGCGGAGGGGCGAATTAAAGGGTAGTGCCGGCCGCCGGCCGGCTCCAGGAGGTCCATGGTCATGCGAGGAGCCGGCCGGCGGCCGGCACTACGGTCGCTCGCGCCGCAACGGCCGGGGTCAGCGGCTGCGGCGGCTTTCTGCTACCTGCCGCCGATGAAGCCTGAACAGGTGGCGCTCGAGCGCCATTTCCAGCGCCTCGCTCATCGGCTGGAAGCGCAGCCACAGGAAGCAGGAGCCGGCGCCGCTGGCCGCTTCGGCCAGGATCGAGACGGGCAGGTCGATGTGGTCGGGCAGCCAGTCGCAGGGCTGCAGGCGGATCACGCCCAGGCTGCCGGTCGGCGCGCCGGTGCGGGTGCCCAGCTCCAGGCGGATGCCGCGGCGCGACCAGCGCAGAGGGCGCAGGTCCAGTTCCTGGCTGCTCTGCCGGACCAGCCGGCCGAGCAGCACCATGGTCAGGTCGAGCTTGGCTTCCAGGCGCTGCAGCTGGGCGCTGTCGCCGCGTTCGTCATGGCCGTCGTCGACGCGGGCGTCTTCAACCAGCGCCACGCTGCGCAGCAGGGTTTCGGCGCTGCCCGGGCGGATCACCGCGCTGCCCAGCCGGAACTCGGCCGGCAGGGCCAGGTCGCAGCTCAGCGTTTCATCGAACAGCTCGCTTTCGGCCGGATGATGGATGTCGCTGGGGCGCTGATCGCTCATGACAGGGCTTCTGCGGTGAGGTAAGCACGCGCCACGCGGCCGGCGGCGACGTTCTGGCGCAGGTGGCGCGCGGCTTCGTCGCGCTGGCTGGCCATCGTCCGCAGCAGGTGCTGCTGGCGGCTTTCCAGCGCGGTCAGCCCGGCCACGTCGGCCAGTGCGCCCGGCTGGGCCAGCCAGGCCTGCTGGTGGCGGTCCAGGTCGTCCAGGCAGACCCCGGCGGCGGCGTAGTCGTCCACGCGCAGCGCCGCTTCCACCGCGTCGAGGTCGGCGTTGAGGCAGGCCAGCGACAGCGCGCCTTCCATCACAGCGCGACCGCGGCCGGCTGGCGCTGGTCGTGCGGAATCGCATTCCAGGCCGAATCGATCTCGCCCAGCAGCTCCAGCGACTCGCGCAGGGCTTCGGGGTCGTTGTGCAGGTTGGCTTCGGTCAGGCGCTGCATGACGTAATCGTACAGGGCCGACAGATTGCCGGCGATTTCACCACCGGCCTCATGGTCCAGCGAGCCGTTGAGGTGGCCCACGATCGCGCAGACCTCGCCGATCGCCTTGCCCTTGCGCGCCTGGTCGCCGCCTTCCAGGCAGGCCTGGGCCAGGCGCACGCGTTCCAGCGCGCCGGACAGCAGCAGCGCGACCAGCTTGTGCGGGTCGGCATCGGTGATCGAGCTCTGCACGCCGACCTTGCGGTACTGCTCGGTGAATTGACGGTTGGAACCGTACATGGATCATGTCTCCTGCAACGTTGGTACCGATATCGGCCGCGCGCGCGCCCAACTTGAGCGTCCGGGCTCAACCCGACAGCTGGCTCAGCTGCTGGCTCAGCGCGGAGCTGCTCTGGCTGAGCTTGCCCATCAGGGCGTCCAGCGCCAGGAACTGCTTCTTGTAGCGTTCTTCGACGCCCGCCATGCGCGTGTCCAGCGCCTTGCGGCGCTTGTCGATGTCGGTCAGCGTGGCATTGATGCTTTTGGTGCGGGAAACGAACGCGCCTTCCTTGCCGACCGTGGTGCTGGTGTAGCCGTCGACCATGTTGAACAGCTTGGTGGCCGCACCGTCGTCGCCCGTGAAGGCCTGGCGCACCGCGCCGGCCTGGTTGACCAGGGCCGCTTCGAACTTGGTGTTGTCCAGCACCAGGCTGCCGTCCGCGTTCGGGTAGGCGCGGGTCTGCAGGCCCAGGGTCTTGGGGTCCAGGCCGTTGGCGGCCAGGTCCTTGAGCACGCCGCTCATCATCGAGCGCAGCTGGCTGGCGGCACCGCGCATCTGCGCGTCGCCAGTCAGCGAGGAGGGCTCCTTGTTCTCGATGTCGTACTTGGTCGCCGTGTTGATCGCCGCGAGCGCGCCGTTGTAGGCGGTCACGAAGTCCTGCATGACCTTGCGCGCGGCGGCGACGTCGCTGCTGATGGTGACGTTGCTTTCGCCGACCTTCTTCAGGTTCAGGGTCAGGCCCGGGACCACGTCGGTGACGGTGTTCTCGCTGGCGACCACGGCCACGCCGTCGATGGTCAACTTGGCGTCGGCGGCGGGGGTGCGCTCGGACATGCTGGCGGCCAGCGCGGTCAGGTCGGCGTTGCCGCTGCCGGCCCGGAGCTTGATCGCGTTGGCGGTGCCGGACTTTTCCTGCGACAGCGACAGGTACTGGTCGTCGCCGGAGGCGATCAGGGTGGTCTGCACGCCCAGGCTGCGGGCGGCCTTGTCGATCTTGGTGCGGATCGAGGACAGGGTGTCGTCGGCCTCGACCTGGATGTCGAGCGACTTCATCTTGTCGCCCACGCCGACGTCCAGCGTCAGGGTTCCGGCGCCGAAGGTCTTGGTCTTGGGGATGGCGGTGTCGGCGATCCACTTGTTGGCGGTCGCCAGTTGCTCGACCTTGACCACGTGGGTGCCGGTGGCGGCATCGTTGGTGCCGCTGGCGGTCAGGATGTCGTCGGTGCCGCTCTTGGTCACGTTGAACAGGCGCGCGTCGAAGGCGGTGGAGGCCTTGAGCGCCTTCAAGGAGGTGCTCAGCACGTCGAACGCGGACTTGACCGTGCCCACGGCCGACAACTGCATCTTGGCCTTGGACTGCTGCAGGTTCAGTGCGTTGTCCGCCGGCTTGCGGTCGGCCGCGACCAGGCTGGCCACCATGCCGGAAATGTCCAGTCCCGAACCGATGCCGCCGTAACCAAAGTCAGCCACGTTGTCTCTCCTGTCTGTCAACGAATGTAGCGGCCGTAGCCGCAAGGTCTTTAGACCCGGGTCGATGCAGGAGTTGTGCCAAGGGCAGGGCGCGGAAGACTGGCACGCGCTTTGCAGGGGTAATCATGCGGGACGCAGTACGGTCCGGCCAGGGGTCTGTAAAAAACCCTCCCCCAATGCAGGGGAGGGCTCAGGCTACTGAAAAATACGGGGGGAGACGAAGCCACCCGGGGAGTTCAGTCAAACTTACAGCGCTGATAACAGTTCGGCCGCAGGGGCGGGCCATGGCCACGGATGCCATGGACATGGCCCGGTCCTGCAATTCGTTTGCTGCTGCTCGGGGTTGCCCGCGCCGCCGGCGGTATGCCGGCGGCGTAGGCGCGTGACTCAGCGCAGCAGGCTGAGCACGTTCTGCGGCACCTGGTTGGCCTGGGCCAGCATGGCCGTACCGGCCTGCTGCAGGATCTGGGTGCGGGTCAGCTCTGCGGTTTCCTTGGCGAAATCCGTGTCCTTGATGCGGCTGCGCGAGGCGGACAGGTTTTCCGAGGAGGTCTGCAGGTTGGCCACCACTGAGGTGAAGCGGTTCTGCACCGCACCGAGGTCGGCGCGGGTGCTGTTGATCGCGCTCAGTGCCTTGTCGACGATTTCCAGCGACTGCTGGGCACCCTTGACCGTGGACACGTCGATCGCGTCGGTGAACTGCTTGGTCGGCGCCGTGGTGTTGCCAGCCAGCGTGATGCCCGTGCCGCTCAGCTGCACTACCGTACCGGCCGAGTTCACGCTGTCCTTGACCGAGGTCAGGGTCAGCGCGCCGGTGGTGGCGTCGGCTTCAGCAAGGACGCCGGTTTCGCCGATCTTCGCGTTGATGTGCGTGGCCAGCGCCTGACCGGCCTTGGCGGCGGTGGTGTCGGTGAGCTTCAGCTCGTCGAACGACACCGTGCCCGAGGCGCTGGTCAGCGAGAACGCGGCCTGGGTGGCGGCGCCAGCGGTGATGGTCGGGGCGGCAACCGTGGCGGTCACGAACTGGGCGCCGCCCAAGGCATTGGCCTTGGCATCCACGACCTTGTCGATGGCAATCGCCTGGCCGGCATTGGCACCGACCTGGAACAGCTGGCTGGAGAACGAGCCGTCCAGCAGCTTGGTGCCGTTGAAGTCCGACTGCTTGGCGACGCGGTCGATTTCGCTGACCAGCTGGGTCACTTCGGCCTGCAGCGCCTTGCGGTCGCTGGCGGAGTTGGTGGCGTTGGAGGCCTGCACCGACAGCTCGCGGACGCGCTGCAGGTTGTTGCCGATTTCGGTCAGCGAACCTTCGGCGACCTGGGCCAGCGAGATGCCGTCGTTGGCATTGCGGATGGCCACGTCGGTGCCGCGGATCTGGGTGCCGAAGCGCTCGGAGATCGCCAGGCCGGCCGCGTCGTCCTTGGCGCTGTTGATGCGCGAACCGGACGACAGGCGCTGGATGGTGGTGGCCAGGGAGCTGCCGCTGGTGCTCAGGTTGCGCTGAGCGTTCAACGACATCGTGTTGGTGTTGATGACTTGTGCCATGGGAATTCCTTCAGGCGTATGCGGTATGAAGTGCGGTGGAAGCGGCGCCGGTTTCCCGGCGCCTCTTGGTCAGTCGGGATCAGCGCAGCAGGCTGAGCACGTTCTGCGGCACCTGGTTGGCCTGGGCCAGCATGGCCGTGCCGGCCTGCTGCAGGATCTGGGTGCGGGTGAGTTCTGCGGTTTCCTTGGCGAAATCCGTGTCCTTGATGCGGCTGCGCGAGGCGGACAGGTTTTCCGAGGAGGTCTGCAGGTTTGCGACCACCGAGGTGAAGCGGTTCTGCACCGCACCGAGGTCGGCGCGGGTGTTGTTGATCGCGCTCAGTGCCTTGTCGACGATTTCCAGCGCCTGCTGGGCACCCTTGACCGTGGACACGTCGATCGAGTCGGCGAACTCCTTGCTGCCCTGTACGGCAGCAGTGGCGGCGCCAGCAAGATCGGTGGTGGTGAACAACGCCGCCGCGCCGTCCTTGTCCACGCTGTCCTTGACCGAGGTCAGGGTCAGCGCGCCGGCATCGTCGGCTTCGGCATAGATGCCGGTTTCGCCGATCTTGGCATTGATGTGCGCGGCCAGCGCCTTGCCAGCAGCCACTTCGTTTGCTGCTTCATCACCCGCACTCGGCACCACCAGCTCGGCGAACTTGACTGCCGTGCCCTTGCTGTCGGTGATGGTGAACTCGTCGATGGTGGTTGCGGTGTCGTCGGCAGCGGCCTGCTTGGCGACTGCCAACGTCGCGAACTGCGCGCCACCCAGGGCATTGGCCTTGGCGTCCACGACCTTGTCGATGGCGATGGCCTGGCCGGCATTGGCGCCGACCTGGAACAGCTGGCTGGAGAACGAGCCGTCCAGCAGCTTGGTGCCGTTGAAGTCCGACTGCTTGGCGACGCGGTCGATTTCGCTGACCAGCTGGGTCACTTCGGCCTGCAGCGCCTTGCGGTCGCTGGCAGAGTTGGTGGCGTTGGAGGCCTGCACCGACAGCTCGCGGACGCGCTGCAGGTTGTTGCCGATTTCAGTCAACGAACCTTCGGCGACCTGGGCCAGCGAGATGCCGTCGTTGGCATTGCGGATGGCCACGTCGGTACCACGGATCTGGGTGCCGAAGCGCTCGGAAATCGCCAGGCCTGCCGCGTCGTCCTTGGCGCTGTTGATGCGCGAACCCGAGGACAGGCGCTGGATGGTGGTGGCCAGGGAGCTGCCGCTGGTGCTCAGGTTGCGCTGAGCGTTCAACGACATCGTATTGGTGTTGATGACTTGTGCCATGGGAATTCCTTCAGGCGGGGGTGGAGCGTGGGACGTTGCCGTCGGCGCCGGTCAGACCGGCCCCGACACTCGAGGGTGGATCAGCGCAGCAGGCTGAGCACGTTCTGCGGCACCTGGTTGGCCTGGGCCAGCATGGCCGTACCGGCCTGCTGCAGGATCTGGGTGCGGGTCAGCTCAGCGGTTTCCTTGGCAAAGTCCGTGTCCTTGATGCGGCTGCGCGAGGCGGACAGGTTTTCCGAGGAGGTCTGCAGGTTGGCCACCACCGAGGTGAAGCGGTTCTGCACCGCACCGAGGTCGGCGCGGGTGTTGTTGATCGCGCTCAGTGCCTTGTCGACGATTTCCAGCGACTGCTGGGCGCCCTTGACCGTGGACACGTCGATCGCGTCGGCGAACTGCTTGGCCGGGGGCGCCGCCGGGGTGTTGGCATCGACGTAGGTCGCGTTGGTGGCGGCTACGGTGAAGGCCTTGTAGGCACCGTCCTTGTCCACGCTGTCCTTGACCGAGGTCAGGGTCACACCGGTGCCGGCGTCATTCACCTCGGCGTACACACCGGTTTCGCCGATCTTGGCATTGATGTGCGAGGCCAGTGCGTTGACGGCGGCAGTACCGGTGGCCAACACGCTGCCGGCGCTCTTTACGGTCAGGTTGTCGAAGTCGACCTTGTTGCCCTTGCTGTCGGTGATGCTCAGGCCGGTGATGGCCACGTCGGCCGCGGCGTTGGCCGCAGCAGCCGGGGTGATCGTACCGGTGGCGAACTGGGCGCCGCCCAGGGCATTGGCCTTGGCGTCCACGACCTTGTCGATGGCAATGGCCTGGCCTGCGTTGGCGCCGACCTGGAACAGCTGGCTGGAGAACGAGCCGTCCAGCAGCTTGGTGCCGTTGAAGTCCGACTGCTTGGCGACGCGGTCGATTTCGCTGACCAGCTGGGTCACTTCGGCCTGTAGCGCCTTGCGGTCGCTGGCCGAGTTGGTGGCGTTGGAGGCCTGCACCGACAGCTCGCGGACGCGCTGCAGGTTGTTGCCGATTTCAGTCAGCGAACCTTCGGCGACCTGGGCCAGCGAGATGCCGTCGTTGGCATTGCGGATGGCCACGTCGGTACCGCGGATCTGGGTGCCGAAGCGCTCGGAGATCGCCAGGCCTGCCGCGTCGTCCTTCGCGCTGTTGATGCGCGAACCCGAGGACAGGCGCTGGATGGTGGTGGCCAACGAGCTGCCGCTGGTGCTCAGGTTGCGCTGAGCATTCAACGACATCGTGTTGGTATTGATGACTTGTGCCATTAGGAGAGGTCCTTGAGCGGTTGCACGTGTATGGGTTCAGACGCTCATGACGTGCTTCAGGAGCGGCTACTGTCAGCGCTGCAGCAGGCTGAGCACGTTCTGGGGCACCTGGTTGGCCTGGGCCAGCATGGCCGTGCCGGCCTGCTGCAGGATCTGGGTGCGGGTCAGTTCTGCGGTTTCCTTGGCGAAGTCGGTATCGCGGATGCGGCTGCGCGAGGCCGACAGGTTCTCCGTGGAGGTCTGCAGGTTGGCGACGACGGAGGTGAAGCGGTTCTGGATCGCGCCGAGGTCGGCGCGCACGCTGTTGACCGATTCCAGTGCCTTGTCGACCACTTCCAGCGCCTTCTGCGCGCCGACGTAGGAGGACACGTCCAGGTCCTTGACCACCGCGCCGGTGGCGGTGGCGGCAACCGAGCTGGGCGCGGCGGCGGTGGAGTTGGCCAGGTTGAGCTGGGCGGCGCCGGTGATGACCAGGTCGCGGTCGGCTTCCACCGGGGTCAGCTTCAGGCGGTGGGTGTCCGGGGTGCCGGCGGTGGTGACCACTTCGGCGTAGACGCCGGTTTCGCCGATCTGGTTGTTGATCTGCGCGGCGGCCGATGCGGCGAACTCGGCGGTGGTGGTGCCGCTGATGGTGCCGATGGTGATGCCGTTGATGGTGACGCCGGTCAGGTCCGTGATCGTGGCCACGTCAGCGGTGCTGCTCACGGCCGGGGCGAACTTGGCGTTGCCCAGCGAGCTGGCCTTGGCGTCGACCACGTTGTTGATGGCGATGGCCTGGCCGGCGTTGGCGCCCACCTGGAACAGCTGGCTGGTGAAGCTGCCGTCCAGCAGCTTGGTGCCGTTGAAGTCGGACTGCTTGGCGACGCGGTCGATTTCGCTGACCAGCTGGGTGACTTCGGCCTGCAGGGCCTTGCGGTCGGTGGCCGAGTTGGTCGCGTTGGAGGCCTGCACGGCCAGTTCGCGGACGCGCTGCAGGTTGTTGCCGATCTCGCTCAGCGCGCCTTCGGCGACCTGTGCCAGCGAGATGCCGTCGTTGGCATTGCGGATCGCGACGTCGGTGCCGCGGATCTGGGTGCCGAAGCGCTCGGAGATGGCCAGGCCGGCGGCGTCGTCCTTCGCGCTGTTGATGCGCAGGCCGGACGAGAGGCGCTGGATGGTGGTCGCGAGCGAGCTGCCGCTGGTGCTCAGGTTGCGCTGAGCGTTGAGCGACATCGTATTGGTGTTGATTACCTGTGCCATGGGTCGTCTCCCTTATTGGAATCCCGGTGCGGAAATGGAACGAAGCGCCGCCGTTTGTTTTTGTTTGGCTGTGTGCTTCGTTGTTGCCAAATGAATAACGGCGCTTTGTCAACAACCTTTAGCCGGAAATTTCGTTGGGGTTTCCGGAGGGGCCACGGACCCAACCTGAACGGGCAGGGCGCAGCAACGAAAAAGGCCGCGATGCTTGGAGCATCGCGGCCTTGGGGCCTTGCGGAGGTGGTGTGGCGGGTCAGCGTATGACGTTGAACAGCGACATCTGCTGCATCTGCGAGAACAGCGTCTGGGCCGCCTGCAGCGCGGTGCTTTCCAGCTGGTACTGGCTGATGGCGTCGGCATAGTCCAGGTCGCGCATCTGCGACAGAGTGCCCTTCAGCGTGACCGTATTGGATTCACGCATGTCCGCCGCGTTGTCCAGCGCCTTGAGCTGGGCGCCGCCGGCCGCACGCGAGTCGATCATCCGTTCCGAGGCCCGGGCCACGTCGCGCAGGCCACTCTGCAGCAGGTTCTGCTGCGCGGCCGACTTGGCCGCCGTGCCGGTGTCCATCTTCAGCGAACCGATCAGGCTGTCCAGGGTGCTGAAGATGTCGCGGCTGGTCGCGGCACTGACCTCGAAGCTGTCACCGGCGGCGGGGACGCCATCTATATGCAGGCGCACGCCGTTGAGTACCAGATCATCGCCGGCCTTCATGCTGCCGGTGGAGACCACCGTGCCGCCCGCGTCGAGCAGTTCGTACTGGTCGGCAGCGGTGAAGCGCACGCTGAAGGCCTGGCCGTTCCAGTTGTCGCTGCCGTCGCGGGTGACGTTGGTGAGCACGCCGGTGCCGGTGTTGGCGGTGTTGGCGGCACCGTCGACATGGCCGTCGCCGGTGGCGATGCGCAGGAAGATCTCGCTGCCGGGCAGGGCGTCGAGCACGTAGGTGTCCGGACCCACTTCGACCTGGCGCTGGTTCTGGTCGCCGTTGTAGACGACCTTGCCATCGACCTGGCTGAACGGCGGGCTGTCGTCGGCGGTCCCACCGAACAGATAGCGGCCGGTGCCGTCGGTACTGTTGGCCAAGGCCAGCAGATTGCCGCGGATCGCTTCGATTTCGGTAACCATCGACTGCTTGTCCGACGCGGCCAGCGCCGGATTGTTGGCGTACACGGTCAGTTCGGTGATGCGCCCCATCATGTCGCCGACCTGGGCCAGCGCGTTTTCCTGCAGGCCGAGCCGGTTCTGCACGTTGCCGGCGTTGAGCTCCATGCGCTCCAGCGAGGCCAGGGTGCGGTCCAGCCCGACCGCGGCGCCGGAGGCGACCGGGTCGTCCTTGGCGGTCACCAGGCGGCGACCGGTGGCGATCTGCTGTTCCAGGTGGCTCATCTTGGCCTGCTTGGCCAGCATCAGCGACACCGACTGGTTGAACATCATCCCGGTGGAAATGCGGTTGTTCATCGGCTCACGGCTCCGAGGATGGTCTGGAACATGTTGTCGGCGGTGGAGATCAGCTGCGAGGCGGCCTGGTAGGCCTGCTGCAGGCGGAGCATGTCCGCCGCTTCCTCGTCCAGGTTGACCCCGGACACCGCGTCCCGCGACGCCTGCGCCTGGTCGGTGATGACCTGCTGCGCCTGCAGCGAGTAGTCGGCCGCGCGCGCGGCGGCGCCGACCTGGGTGGTCAGCCCGCCCAGCGCACCGCTCAGGGTGACCGTACCGGCGTTGAAGGCCTTGGCCTGCTCGACCTTGGACAGCAGCAGGGCGTTGCTGTTGTCCGACGACCCGGCCGGGGTCGGCCCCATATTGAAGGTGTCGCCGGTCTTCGGCGCACCGTCCAGCACGAAGCTCCAGCCGTTGGCGCTGAGGGTCTGGCCGGGGGTGTAGGTGAACGGACCGGCACCGTCCACGGTGTACTCGGTGCCGCTGGTGAACACGATGGCGGCCGGGGTGCGCAGCGCCGGGTTGGTCGGGTCGGTGACCTTGACCCCGGTGAGCTTGCCGGTGCCGCTGTTGGACAGGGCGGCGCTGCCCTTCACCGGCGCCGCCGCGGCGATGCGCGAAGTGTCGGTAATCGCGACCGACAACGTGCCGGCGACGCCGGCGGTGGGCTGCAGCAGCATGCGGTCGTTGGTGGCCGGGGTGCCGCTCATGACCAGTTCCACGCCATTGATCACCAGCGGGTCGGCGGCGCTGCCGGTGCCGGTCATCGGAATGGCGGCGCCGGTGTCGGCGCGGGTGGCCTGCCACTGGGTGCCGTCGAACTTCAGCACCACGTTCTGGCCGTCCAGCTTGGACAGGTCGCCGAACGTGGCGGTCATGCTGGCGGTGCCGGCGTTGTTGGCGTTGCCGGTGACGCGCGGGCTGCCGATGTTGAAGAAGTCGCCGCCCAGGTTGCCGTACAGGTCCGCGCCCTGGCGGTGCACGTCGTTGAAGCTGCTGGCCAGGCCGATGGCGAGCTTGCCCAGTTCGGCCTGGGTCGGGGTCAGCACCGTGTCGCGGAACTCGAGCAGGCCGCCGATCTGGCCGCCCAAGATCTTCGGTTCCAGGGTGATCTTCTGGCCCTGGGTTTCAAGCGCCAACTGCAGGCGCTCGGGCTGGTAGGGGTCGGTGACCGTGGTGACCTTGCTGGCGGTGGTGCCCACCACCAGCGCCTGGCCACCGGCGGTGTAGACGTTCATGAAACCGCCGTCCTGGATCACCGCGGTGCCGCCGGTGTAACCGATCAGGTTGGCGACCAGCGCGTCGCGGCGGTCGAGCAGGTCGGGCGCGGCGTTGTTGGCGTTGCTGCCGATCGCGCCGTTGAGCTGCGCGATCTCGGCGGCCAGGCGGTTGACTTCGGTGGCACCGGCGATCAGGCCGTTGTTGACCTCGCCGTTGAGCGTGTCGAGCTGGCCGTTGAGCTGCTGGAAGCGGCTGGCCAGGGTCTTGCCGCCGTCGAGCATGTTCTGGCGGTCGGAGGTGCCCGAGGCATTGGAGGACAGCCCGCTGACCGTATCGAAGAAATTCGACCACACACCCGACACATTGGTGGCGGTGTCGGAGAACATCGCGTCGACGCGGTCGGCCATGCTGGAAAGCTGCTTCAGCCGCGCCAGTTCGCCGCTGCCGTCGAGCAGCCGCGAGATCGCCAGCTGGTCGGCGACGCGGCGCACATCGGTGATCCGGGTGCCGTTGCCGATATCGCCATAGCCCAGGTTCTGCGGGGTGGCGGTGGCGAAGTCGACCTTCTGCCGGCTGTAGCCGGGCGTATTGATGTTGGCGACGTTATGGCTGGTGGTGGCCAGTGCGCGCTGGAAGGCGAGCAGGGCGCTGGAGCCGGTGGAAAGTACGGACATGGGTTACCTCAACGACGGATTGCCCCCAGCCCGGCAGGGCTGGCGGTACTGGCAAACGTGCGGCCCAGGCGCTGGCCGGCGTCGTCCACGGCGGCGATGGCGCGCTCGATGGTCGGGCCGCCGGCGATCGCGGCGATCTTGGCCGCGTAACGCGGGTCGGTGGCATAGCCGGCGCGCTGCAGGCCCTGCGCAAAGCCGCGCACGTCGCTGCCGGCCTGCAGGGCGTTCTGGTAACGCGGGCTGTTCTTGAGCAGCTTCACGTAGTCGGCAAAGCTGTCGCCCACCGAGCCGTAGGCGCGGAAGCTGGCGGTTTCGTTACGGCGCACGCCGTCCACATATTCATGGGTGCCGCTGGTGGCACGCTCGCCGCTCCAGCCGGTGGACTTGATCCCGAACAGGTTGTGCGAGCTGCCGCCGCCATTGCGCTGCACCAGCTTGCGGCCCCAGCCGGTTTCCAGCGCGGCCTGGGCGACCAGCGCCTTGGCGTCCACGCCGAGTTCGCGTGCGGCCTGCTGCGCGTGGCCCCAGATGCTGGCCACGAAGCCTTCCGGGGTGTGCGGGCCGAGCTGCGCGGCGGCGGTGCTGGCGGCGAGGGTGTCGACCGCGCCGGGCGCGGTGCCGGCGTTGCCCACGTTGCTCCAGCGGTCGTCGGCCATCGCCCAGTCGGCGCTGGCGGGATCCTGCGAAGGCATCGCGCCGTACGCATCGCTGCGACCGATGGCTTCATGCATCTGGCTGCTTTCGCGCGCGGCGATCAGGTCCAGCGCGCGTTCCATCGGCTGCAGCACGGCCGCCGGCGCGCCGCCGCTCATCTTCTGCAGCAGGTCCACTTCGCTGGTGCCGCCGGGCAGCGGCTCGGCGCCGGGCAGCGCCATCGGCGCGGCAGCTGGCGCGTTGAGGCGGTAGGCGCGCAGCGCGGCGCCGGGATCCAGACGGGTATCGGTGGGCTTGGCGGCTTCGCCGTCGCCGCCGCCGAGCTGGCGCGAGATCATCGCCGACAGCCCCAGGCCACGGCCGCGGGTCATCGCTTCGGCGATCTTCTGGTCGTACATGTCGCGGAACATGGTGTTCTCGCCGGGCAGCAGCGAGTCGCCGAAGCTGGCATCGCGCATGCTCTTGACCAGCATCTGTGCGAACTGGCCCTCCAGCTGGCGCGCGACCTTATCGACCTTGGCCGGGCTGTTGGCCTGGGCCGGATTGAGTTCCAGCGACGGTTGGATGCGCATCAGATGACCTCGAGCTCGGCGCTGAGTGCGCCAGCCTGCTTGAGCGCCTCCAGGATCGCGATCAGGTCGCCCGGGGCCGCGCCCACTGCGTTGACCGCATGCACGATCTCGTCGAGGGTGCTGCCGCCGTTGAACTTGAACATGCGGCTGCCATCATTGGTGGCGGTGATGGTCGACTGCGGGGTGACCACGGTCTGGCCGCCGGCAAACGCGTTGGGCTGGCTGACGTTGGCGTTCTCGTTGATGGTCACGGTGAGCGACCCGTGCGAGATCGCTGCGGCGCCCACATGGACCTGGGACCCGATCACGACCGTGCCGGTACGCGAGTTGACCACCACCTTGGCAGGCGCGCTGCCGGGGGTGAGTTCGAGGTTTTCGATACGCGCGAGCATGCCGATGCGGGCGCCGGCATCGGTGGGCGAGCGCACCGCCACGGTGACGCCGTCCACTGCACGCGCGGCGCCTTCACCGAACGCATTGTTCAGCGCCGCGACCATGCGCGAGACGGTGGTGAAATCGTTCTGGTGCAGGTTGAGGGTGATGTCGCCGCCGGCGCTGAACACGTCGGGCAGGGCGCGTTCGACGGTGGCGCCGTTGGGAATGCGGCCGACGCTGGGCACGTTGACCGAGACCCGCGAACCGTCCTTGCCCTGCGCGCCGAAGCCGCCAACCACCAGGTTGCCCTGGGCGATGGCGTACACCTGGCCATCGGCACCGCGAAGTGGCGCCATCAGCAGCGAACCGCCGCGCAGCGACACCGCGTTGCCGATCGAGGACACGGTGATGTCGATCGGCTGGCCCGGCTTGGCGAACGGCGGCAGTTCCGCATGGATCGCCACCGCCGCCACGTTCTTCAACTGCGGGTTGACGTTGGCCGGCACGTTCACGCCCAGCTCGCCGAGCAGGTTCTTGAGGCTCTGCACGGTAAACGGCGCCTGGCTGGTGCGGTCACCGCTGCCATCCAGGCCCACCACCAGCCCGTAACCGACCAGCGCATTGCCGCGCACGCCGCCGACCTGGGCCAGGTCCTTGATGCGCTCGGCATGCGCCGACGAGATCAACACGAACGTTGCGGCAAGCCCGAAAATGATCGAAATAATGTTCTTCATACCCACCTCAGAACGGCACCAGCGCCGAGTTGAAGAACCGGCTCAGCCAGCCCATCGCATTGGACTGCGCCACCGGCCCGCGCCCGCCGTACACGATGCGCGCATCGGCCACGCGGCTGGAGGGAATGGTGTTGTCGGGGAAGATGTCGGCCGAGCGCACGATGCCCTGCACCTGAACCAGCTCGTCGCCCTGGTTGAGCCGCAGGTTCTTCGCGCCCTGCACGACCAGGTTGCCGTTGGGCAGGCGCTGCATCACGGTCACGGTCACGCTGCCCTGCAGGCGGTTGCTCTGCGCGCTGGTGCCCTTGCCGGTGAAGTCGCGGGTACCGGACGCGGTGGCACTCAGGATGTCCTTGCCGCCCAGCGTGACCGGCGCGCCGAGCAGCGTCGGCGTGCTTAGGGCAAGGTTGGATTCCTTGTCGGTGCTGGTGTTGGCGGTGGTCTGTGCGGTGGTGCTTTCGGTCAGGGTGATGGTCAGCAGGTCGCCGACATCGCGTGCGCGACGGTCCGAATACAGCTGCAGGCCCGGGCCGGCCGCGTAGATGGCGCCGGCGGTGGCCGGGGCGCTCGGTGCGACCACCGGAACCACCGGGGCCATGGCCGGGTACGGCCGGACGTCGCCGGCGATCACGCAGCCGCCGAGCAGGGCGACCACGCTGGCGGCGGAAAGCAGGCGAAGGGCAGGGGTGAGAGGCAGCATGGCGGGGTCCCGGTTCAAACCGATCAGACGTTGTTGTTGAGGTAACCGAGCATCGAGTCGGTGGTGGAAATGGCCTTGGCGTTCATTTCGTAGGCGCGCTGGGTTTCGATCATCGACACCAGCTCTTCGACCACGTTGACGTTGCTGCCTTCCAGCGCGCCCTGGACCACGCTGCCCAGCCCGTTCAGGCCGGGATTGCCGTTCTGCGCGGGGCCCGAGGCGGTGGTTTCCAGGAACAGGTTTTCGCCGCGTGCCTGCAGGCCGGCCGGATTGACGAAGTCGGTCAGGGTCAGTGCGCCGATTTCCACCGAGGCAGCGTCGTCGGCCATCTTCACGCTGATGGTGCCGTCGGTGCCGATGGTCAGCGACTGCGCGCCTTCGGGAATCTGGATGCCCGGCTGCACCGGGTAGCCGCTGTTGGTGACCAGTTCGCCCTGCTGGTTGCGCTGGAACGAGCCGTCACGGGTGTACGCCGAGGAACCGTCGGGCATCTGCACTTCGAAGAAGCCGCGACCGTTGACCATCACGTCCAGCGCGCGGCCGGTCTGCTGCTGGCTGCCCTGCTCGAAGTTCTTCGAGGTGGCCACCACGCGCACGCCGGTGCCCAGCTGCAGGCCGGTCGGCAGCTGGGTCTGCGCCGAGGAAGAACCGCCGGGCTGGCGCACCTGCTGGTACAGCAGGTCTTCGAAGCTGGCACGGTCCTGCTTGAAACCGGTGGTGTTGGTGTTGGCGAGGTTGTTGGACACCACCGACATGCGCGTCTGCTGCGCGTCCAGTCCGGTCTTTGCGATCCACAATGCCTGGTTCATGGCCTTGTTCCTGTATTGGTACGGGTGGCCGCATGGGGCGGCCGTCGTTCTGGCTGATGCATGGCGCGTGCCACAACCGCGCCGGAATTACGTCGGGGCGCCCGGTCAGCTGCCCAGGCGCAGCAGCGCGTTGGCGCTGCGGGCGTTGTCGTCGCCGTGCTTGATCACCTTCACCTGCATTTCGTACTGGCGCTGCAGCTGGATCATCTGCACCAGCGCGCCGGCCGCGTCCACGTTGCTGCCTTCCAGCTGGCCGCTGTCCAGCGACTTGCCCTGGGCCTGCACGAACGGCTGCTGCGGGTCGGTGTTGCGCATCAGCCCGTCCAGGCCGCGTTCCAGCCGCGCATCGTCGGCCTGCACCACGCGCAGGCGACCGATCACCGCCATGGTCTGCGGGCCTTCGCCCTGCGGGATGATCGAGATGGTGCCGTCGTTGCCGATGTCCATGGCCTGGTGCGGCGGCACCGCGATCGGTACGCCGTTCTCATCCAGCACCGGGTGGCCGCCGGCGGTGACCAGCTGGCCGTTGGGCGTGATCGAGAGGGCGGCGCCACGGGTGTAGGCCTCGCCGCCGCCGGTGGGCGCCTGCACCGCCAGCCAGTTGCCCTGCTCGAGCGACAGGTCCAGCGCGTTGCCGGTGATCTGCTGGGCGCCCTGGCGGCGGTTGAAGCCCGCGTCCACGTGCACGGCGTCCACGCGCGAGGCGAAGCCGGCGCCCTTGATCGGGAAGGCCTCGGTATTGGCCAGCGCTTCCTTGAAACCGGGCGTATCGGTGTTGGCCAGGTTGTGCGACAGCGTGCCCTGCGCCTGCAGGGACGCGCGTGCACCGGTCATCGCGACGTAGAGAGCCTTGTCCATCGTGGTGTTCCCGAGCTGCGGTCAGTGGCTCATCAACGGATGTTGATGATGGTCTGGGTGATCTGGTCCATGGTCGAGACCATCTGCGAGTTGGCCTGGAAGTTGCGCTGGGCGGTGATCATGTTGACCAGCTGCTCGGTCAGGTCGACCGTGGACGATTCCAGCGAACCGGCCTGGACCTTGCCCAGGTTGGAGCTGTCCGGTGCGCCGGTGCGCGGGGTGCCGGAGCTGAAGGTTTCCACCCACAGGTTGTTGCCCTTGGCTTCCAGGCCCTGCGAGTTGTTGAAGGTGGTCAGCGCGACCTGGCCCAGCGGCTTGTCGTCGCCGTTGGTATAGCGGGCGTAGACCACGCCTTCCTCGGACACGGTGATCTCGTTGAGCTTGCCGGCGGCGTAGCCGTCCTGCTGGGTGTTGCGCAGCGCGAACTTCTCGCCGTACTGGGTCGAGCCGGTCACGTCCAGGGTCATCGCCAGGGTGCCGGCGCCGGTGGTCGGGGTGAACGGGTCCATCACGATCTGGCCATTGGCCGGGTTGGTCAGCGCGCCGGCGTTGTTGAAGGCCACCGTGGTCGGGGTTCCCACGGCCTGGCCGTCGACGTAGTTGTAGACCTGCCATTCGTTCACTGCGGCGGTCTTGACGAAGTACGAGGTCTGGGTGTGGCTGACGCCCAGCGAGTCGTACACGGTGACGCCGCCGGTGGACTCGCTGTAGCTGTTGGAGTCGGTCGGGTCGAACGGGGTCACGGTCGGCGGCTTGGCGTTGGCCGGCAGGGTGAAGGCCACGTTGACCTTGCCGGTCTGCTTGGGCGCGCTGTCGGTGGTGAGCAACTGCAGGTCGGTGAGGCGGCCGGCGTCGAAGCCGCTGCCGTCGGCGTTCGGCGCGAACACCTGCAGGCGTGCGCCCTGCGGGTTGGTGACGAAGCCGGCCTGGTCGGTCTGGAAGTTGCCGGCACGCGAGTACACGCGCGCACCGTTCATGTTCATGGTGAAGAAGCCCTCACCGGAAATGGCCATGTCCAGGCTGCGCCCGGTCTGTTCGTTGTTGCCCTGCGAGAACTGCTGGGCCACGTTGGTCAGGCGCACGCCCGAACCGACCGCGTTCTTGGACAGGCCGTAGCTGGTGGCCGAGAACAGGTCGGCGAATTCCGCGCGCGATTCCTTGAAGCCGGTGGTGTTGACGTTGGCGATGTTGTTCGCGGTGACGTTCAGGTCGGCATTGGCGGCGTTGATGCCGGACAGCGAGATGTTGAAGCCCATGGGGTTCTCCTTGGATGCGTGACGAAGGGACTCAGCTGACGCGCAGCACGTAGTCGATCGGGGCCGTACCGAGGCCCTTGAGGTTGAGGTACAGGCCGTCCGAGCCGACGGTGACGCTTTCCACCGGCGCTTCGACGTAGGTGTTGGTCTTGGTCTGGGTACCGGCCGTATCGGTGTGGGTGGCGGCGATGCTGTAGCTGCCGGCGGCGACGCGATTGCCGTTGGCGTCCTTGCCGTCCCACTCGAAGGTCACTTCGCCGGCGGCCTTGGCTTCCACGCTGAGCTGGGTGACCTTGACCCCGTTGGCATCGGTGATGTCCACGGTGACGTAGCCGGCGCCCGGCGCGGCGACCATGCCGCTGGTACCGCCTTCGGCCTCCAGCTGCCACTTGCTGGACGGCACCAGCACCTCGTGGCCGACCAGCGCCGCGCCACGCAGCACCTGGTCGCCGGCCATCGACTCCTGGAAGCCCTTGACCGTGCTGTTGAGGTCGTTGATGCCCTGCACCTGCGACAGCTGCGCCATCTGCGCCACCATCTGGGTGTTGTCCATCGGCTTGAGCGGATCCTGGTGCTGCAGCTGTTCGGTCATCAGGCGCAGGAAGTCGGCCTGGTCCAGGGTGTCCTTCTTCTTGCCGGTGCTGCTGTTGGGTGCGTTCAGGCCCAAGGCGCTGTAGATGTCGGTGTTGCCGACGCCGCTGGTGGTGCTCATGGAAGGGTGTCCTGCAATAAGAAGGGTCAGCGACCCATGGTCAGGGTGGCCAGGGCCAGTTCCTTGGCGGTGGTCAGCATCTCCACGCCAGCCTGGTAATTGCGCGAGGTCGAGATCAGGTTGACCATCTGCGCGACCGGGTCGACGTCGGCCTGGTAGATGTAGCCGTCGCCGTCGGCGAGCGGATGGCCGGGCTCGTAGCGCTTGATCGGCGCGGCGTCGCTCTGGCTGATTTCCTTGACCTGCACCGTGGTGATGTTCGGGTCGGTGCGGCTGGTGACGGCCTGGAAGATCGGTTCCAGCGGCTTGTACACCGCGTCGGCCGAGCCGGCCACGGTGTCGGCGTTGGACAGGTTGGAGGCCAGGGTGCTCATGCGCACGGACTGCGCCTGCAGCGCGGAGCCGGCGATGTCGAAGATGGGCAGGTTGCTCATGGCTTATTGCCCCGTGATCGCGGTGAGCATGGAGCGCACCTTGGATTCGACGAAGCTCAGCGAGGCGCGGTATTCCAGCGCGGCGCGGCCGTAGGCGGCGCGTTCGGCGTCCGGGTCGACGGTATTGCCGTCGATGCTGGGCTGCACGCCTTGCTTGGTGATCTGGAACGGGTTGAGGCCGTTGCCGGTGAGGAAGTGCTGCTCACTGGTGGTGCGCATCAGGCCGTTGCTGTCGGCGCCCTGGGCGTTGCGCAGGGCGGCGTCGAAGTCCAGGTCCTGGGCCTTGTAGCCGGGGGTGTCGGCATTGCTCAGGTTGCTGGCGATCAGCTTCATGCGCTGCTCGCGCAACGGCATGGCCTGGGCATGGACACCCAGATAGTCGGAAATCAGGTTGGGCACGGCGCTCTCCCACGGGACGATGTGGGGGAGGGTGCAAGGGCTGTGCCAGAACGGGGGCGGGATGCGTCCGGCGGCGTTACGCCGCCTCGGCGACCTTTCGGAGGCGGTCCAGGACGAAATCGGCCAGTTCGTGCGGGGAATATTTGGCTACGAAGGCGTTCGCGCCCACCCGCTCGACCATGGCGTTGTTGAACACGCCCGAGAGGGAGGTGTGCAGCAGCACGTACAGGCCGGCCAGGCCGGGGTGGCGACGGATTTCCGTCGTCAGGGTGTAGCCGTCCATGGCCGGCATTTCGATGTCCGAAATGACCATGGAGTACCGCTCGGCCGGGTTTTCGCCGGCGGCGTGGATCTGCAGCAGGTGGTCCAGCGCCTGCTTGCCGTCCGAGAGCAGGGTGGCCCCCACCCCCAGCTGGTCCAGCACGCTGCGGATCTGCTGGCGAGCCACGCGCGAGTCGTCCACCACCAGCACCTGCAGCTGCGGGCCGTCGGACGGCAGCGCCAGGGACGGGTCCAGCACCGCCTCGCCGCGCACCTGGGCGATGTCGGCCAGTACGCTTTCCACGTCGATCACCTGGATAAGCTCACCCTGGAAGCGGGTCACGGCGGTCAGGTAGCTCGATTCGGCGCCCAGTTCCGGCGGCGGGTGGATGTCTTCCACCGCGATGTTGACGATGCGCTCCACACCGCTGACCAGGAAGCCCTGGATCGAGCGGTTGAACTCGGTCACCACCAGGTAGCCCGGCGCCTTGTCCGCGTCCGGCTCACGCTCCGGGTGGCCGATCGCCAGGCCCAGGTCCAGCACGGGCACCGAACGCCCGCGCACGTCGGCCACGCCGGCGAACTGGCCGGGCAGGCCGGGTACCTGGAACAGGTCCGGGCGGCGCAGGACTTCCTGCACCTTGAACACGTTCACGCCAAAAAGCTGACGTCCGCCAAGGCGGAACAACAGCAGGGCGAGGCGGTTGTGGCCAGCCAGGCGCGTGCGCTGGTCGATGCGGTTGAGCAGGTCATGTGACATGGAGACGGTATCGGCGCCACCGGCATTCCCTTGAGGGCCGCGCGGCAGGTCGCAACGGCACGCCGCTTGCATGACCCTGCGCAATGCCTGTACCTGGAGCCGCCATGCGTATCTATAGAGTCGCCCTGCTGATTGCCGCCGTCGCGCTCGCCGCCGCGCCGGTGCACGCCGCCGGTGGCTGGCAGCCGGTGGACAGCATCCGCGCCGCCGCCCTGTCCACGCTGCCGGCCGGCAGCGAGGGCGACACCACGCTGGACTCGGCGCTGCGCCTGCCGGCCTGCGGCCAGGCGCTGGTGGCGCAACCCACCGGCACCACCACGGTGGAGGTCAGCTGCCCGGACGCCGGCGGCTGGCGCCTGTTCGTGCCGGTGAAGGTGCGGCGCAACCAGCCGGTGCTGATCCTCAACCGGGGCATCGCCGCTGGAGAAACCCTGACCGCGGCCGATATCACCACTGCACAGCGTGACGTGGCCCGTATCGCCGGTGCCGCCCTGGCCGACCCGGCCGTGGCGGTGGGGCGGGTGGCGCGGCGCACGTTGAGTGCCGGCAGCCTGCTGTCGGCCAATGATCTGGTCGCCCAGCGTCTCATCCGCCGTGGCGACAGCGTGGCCCTGGTCTCCCGCTTTGGTGGGGTCGAGGTCCGCGTGGCCGGCAAGGCGCTGGCCGATGCCGGTGAAAATGAACGCGTGTCGGTCGAGAATCTGTCGTCACGCAAGGTGGTACAGGGTACGGTGGCGGCCTCCGGCGACGTAATTGTGACGCGCTGACCACTGCAACCTGTAAATTTTCCTAAAGATGGCGGCCGTGGTGCCGTTATCCCTTGTGAACCGTAACTCCCAGGACATCACCATGAGCCAGAAAATCGACGGCAACCTGCAGGCGCCCACCCTTCTGCGCAGCATTGCGCCGGGTAACAAGCCCAGCGTGAGCACCGATGCCCCGGCGCGCCCGGTGGAAGCGGCCGACAGCCTGCGGCTGACCGGCGAAGCCACCAGCCTGCAGGCCATGCAGCGCGAGCTGAGCACCGCCCCGGCCATCGACGCCGGCCGCGTGCAGGCCGTGCGCGAGTCGCTGCAGAACGGCACCTACAAGATCAACCCGGACGCGATCGCCTCGCACATGCTCGAGCTGGACCAGCAGCTGCAGGGATGAAGCTGGCAATGAGCGAGCCGCTGCAGCGCCTCAGCGATGCCCTGGACGTCGAACGCCAGGCATTGGTGGAGCATGACGTGCAGTCGCTGATCCGCGCCACCAGCGCCAAGCTCGACGCGCTGCGTGCGCTGGAGCAGGTGCTGCCGGTGGGGCAGCAGGAGCGGCTGCAGGAGCTGGCCGAGCGCAACCGCGCCAACGGCGTGCTGCTCTCGCGCCGCCGCCGCGAGGTCAACTGGGCGCTGCGCCAGCTCGGCCGCAGCGAAGAATCCTCGGCCTACGACGCCAAGGGCCAGTCCAGCACCCTGCATACCCGGCGCCCGCTCGCGGTCGCCTGAGCGGTCAACACGGATATAGTGGGCGCTCTGTTCCAGCGGCCCCCGATCCGACCGTGACCCTGTCCTCTACGTTTGTCACCGCACCGCTGCCCCCGCAGCCGGTCCTGCTTGCGCTGTTCGAGCGCATCAATGAAGGCGTGCTGCTGTTCCGCGAAGACGGAACCGTGGCCGTGGCCAATGCCACCGTACGGGCGATGCTCGGCCAGGCCGAAACCGATGGCGACGCCGAAGCCGGTTCCGGGCTGGACCCGGCGAAGTGGCTGCGCCAGTTGCTGCCGCCGGATGCGCTGGAACATGCGCGCCAGCACGGGCACTGGAACGGCAGCCTGCCGGTCGGCGAGCGCATGGTCATCGTGCACCTGTACGAGCAGGAAGATGCCGGCCGCCGCCATTACCTGGCGCTGTTCCGCCGCATCGAAGGCCAGGAAGACTACGAACGCGAACTGCAACAGCGCCATGCCGAACTGCGCCAGGCGTACCTGCGCCTGAACGGCACCCAGGAAAAGCTGCTGCAGTCCGAGAAGATGGCCTCGATCGGCCAGCTGGCCGCCGGCGTGGCGCATGAGATCAACAACCCGATCGGCTACGTGCATTCCAACCTGGGCAGCCTGCAGGAATACCTGCGCAGCCTGTTCACCGTGATCGAAGCCTACGAGCGCGCCCTGCGTGCGCCGGACCCCAAGGCGTTGATTCCGGAAATCGACGACATCCGCAACCGCTTCGACATCGACTTCATCAGCCGCGACCTGCCGCAGCTGATGGCCGAGTCGCGTGAGGGCATCGAGCGGGTGACCCGGATCGTGCGCGACCTGAAGGACTTCTCGTATTCGGGCCGCGACGAGTCGTGGAAGCTGGTCGACCTGCACGCCGGGTTGGAGTCGACCATCAACATCATCTGGAACGAGCTGAAGTACAAGGCGGAACTAAAGCGCGAATTCGGCCAGCTGCCGCTGGTGGAATGCCTGCCGTCCGAGCTCAACCAGGTCTACATGAACCTGCTGCTCAACGCCGGCCACGCCATTGCCGAACGCGGCACGATCACCGTGCGCACCGGCGTGGACGGTGAGAATGTGTGGGTGGAATTCGAAGACACCGGCGGCGGCATTTCGCCCGAGCTGCGCCAGCGCATCTTCGACCCGTTCTTCACCACCAAGCCGGTGGGGAGCGGAACGGGCCTCGGCCTTTCCATTTCATACAGCATCATCAACAAGCACCATGGTCGCATCGACCTCGACAGCACCCCGGGTGTCGGGTCGACATTCCGGTTGGTGCTGCCGATCAAGCAGCCGCGTTGAGGTCGCTCATTCGCCTTCCGGCGCCGGTATCGGCGCGGGTTGGGCGGTGTTGGCGCGACGCTGTTCCTCATGCGTGCGGAACGCCTGGTGGATGTGCTTGCGCAGCTCGTCGTCGTTCCACGGCTTGGTCAGGAACCGGTAGATGGCGCCGCGGTTGATCGCGTCGGTGACGGTGTTGAGGTCGGTGTAGCCGGACAGCACCAGCCGGATCGTGTCCGGGTACAGCATCTTGACCCGGCCCAGGAATTCGGTGCCGCTCATGTCGCTCATGCGCTGGTCGGACAGGATCACCTGCACGTCGTTGATCGCCAGCAGGTCGAAGGCATCGCGCACGTTGCCTGCGGCCAGGATCCGGTAGCCGTCGCGGCGGAAGAGGCGCACCAGCGAGCGCAGCACGTTTTCTTCGTCGTCCAGCAGCAGCAGGGTGCGGTCCGGTCGGGTCTCGGCGAATGCTTCCGGACGCAGGTAGCGGCGGCGCAGGGTCATGCCGGCCGCGTCGGCCGACATCGGTTCGCCGAACAGGTAGCCCTGGAACACGTCGCAGTCGTTGCGGCGCAGGAAGCCGAGCTGGGCCTGCGACTCCACGCCATTGGCGATCACGGTCATGCCCAGCTGGTGGCCCATGGCGATGATCGCGCGCGCGATCGCCGCTTCGCGGTTGCCGGCGGGCGCACTCTTGATGAAGCTGCGGTCGATCTTCAGCTTGTCGACCGGGTAGCGCACCAGCGCGCTCAGGCTGGAGTCGCCGGTGCCGAAATTGTCCAGGCTCAGGCTGATGCCTTCGTTGCGCAGGTTCACCAGCGTTTCGTGCACGAAATTGACGTTGTTGGTCAGCGCGCTTTCGTTGATCTCCAGGGTCAGCATGTGCGCCGGTACCCCGGCCGCCTGCATCAGCGACATCACCTCGGCGAAGAAGTTCGGGCGCAACAGCTGCAGGGTGGAGACATTCACCGCGATGGTGAAATCGTCGAAGCCCTGGTCGCGCCACAGCCGCGCCTGCTTCAGCGCGCCTTCCAGCACCCAGGTGCCGATCTGCACGATGATGCCCAGCCGCTCGGCAGTACGCATGAAGCGCTCCGGCACCAGCATGCCCAGGGTAGGGGACTGCCAGCGCAGCAGCGCCTCCATGCCGACTACATGGCCGTCGCGAGCGCTGACCAGCGGCTGGTAGCGCAGCTTAAGCTCGCCATTGGGAATGGCGTCGACGATCTGGCGCGCGATGATGCTTTCGCTGTGCGCGCTCGAGGGCGTGTTCACCGCATGGATGCGCACGGCGTTGCCGCCTTCGCGCGCCGCCTGGTACAGCGCATCTTCGGCGTGGTCGAGCAGGCGGGTGGCGTCGGTCGCGTGTTCCGGGCACAGGCTCACGCCGAGCTTGCCGGTCATGAACAGCGTGTACGGCAGCACCGACAGCGGCAGCTCCAGCTGCTGGCGGATTTCTTCGGCCAGGTCGTCGGGCAACGGCATGTCGGCGGCGCGCGGCACCGCGATCAGGAACTCGTCGCTGCCATGCCGCCACAGTTTGCCGCGCCCGCGCAGGTGGTGCTGCAGGCGCTGCGCCACCAGTACCAGCGCCTGGTCGCCGACCTCGGCGCTCATGTTCTCGTTGACCGAGGCGAAGTGGTCGATATCCACGTGCATCAGCATCAGCGGCGTGCCGCCCGAGGCGGCCTCGGCCACCATCGCCTGCAGTTCGGGATTGCCGGCGCCCAGGCGCGGCGGTGCGTCCTCGATGCTGACCAGGGGCAGGGAAGGGTTCCACATAACTCAGTGTTCCAACGTATCGGGGGTGGCCACGCTGTCGCTGCTGTACGGCAGGAACAGGTCGACCAGGGTGCCGGCGCCGTGCGCCGACTCGATCTTGAGGGTGCCGCCGGCGCTCTGCGCGCGTTCGCGCATCACGATCAGGCCCAGCCCGCGCGGGCCGTCCGGGTCGAAGCCTTCGCCGTCGTCGCGGACCTGCAGGTGCAGGCCATGGTCGTGCACGTCATGCAGTTTCAGGTGCACCTGGCTGGCGCGCGCATGGCGCAGCACGTTGGTCAGGCTTTCCTGGGCGATGCGGAAGCAGGCCTGCTCGATGTCGCCCTCAGGGCGGCGCGGCAGTGCGTCGATCTCGGCCAGCAGTTCGATCGGCGAGGAACGGAACAACACCCCGGCCTGCCAGCGCAGCGCCGCTTCCAGCCCCAGCGCGTCGAGCTGCGGCGGGCGCAGCAGGGTGGAGATGTCGCGCAGCTTGCCCACCGTGGTGTCGGCCAGCTGGATGATCTGTGCCAGGTCTTCGCCGCGCCGCTGCGGGTCGGTCTCGTCCTGCGCCGCATACGCGGACAGCTTCATTGCGGTGATCGCCTGGCCGATGTCGTCGTGCAGGTCGCGCGAGATCGCCCGGCGTTCGTCTTCCTGCAGCGAGAACAGCCGCCCGGCCATCGCCTGCAGCTCGCGGTTGCTGGTCTCCAGCGCCTCGCGGATGCGCTCCGGCTCGCTCAGGTCGCGCACGATCAGCAGCTTGCAGTTGCGTCCGCCGTAGCGCACGTCGCCGACGGCCAGCCCGGCCTGGAAGCACTCGCCATCGAGCCGGCGCATGCCGATCACCTCGGTACCGCTGCCGGGCAGCGGAATGCTGGCGAACAGCTGCGCGCGCACCCGGGCCAGGTCGCCGGCCACCACCAGCGCCGACAGCGGCTCGCCGAGCAGGGTGTGCTGGTCATAGCCGAACTGCGCGGCCGCGCAGGCGTTGGCATACAGGACGTGTTCTTCGGACAGGATCACCACGCCGTCGGGCAGTACCCGCACCAGTTCGCGGAACTGCTCTTCACGTTCGCGCAGCAGGCGGCGCGACTGCTCGCGTTCGGTCACGTCCTGCAGGGTGCCGACCACCCGCGGGCGGCCGGCGTCGTCGCTGCCACGCTCGGCGCGCAGGTGCACCATCAGCGCGCGCCCGTCCATGGCCAGCAACGGCAACAGCACGTCGATCTGCACCTGCTCGCCGCGCAGGTCCTGCAGCAGCTGTTCGGTGAGTGCGGCGGTGGCCGGGTCGGCCGGCACCAGCAGCTCCTCGAAGCGGTGCCAGCGCCGCGCCTCGGGTGGGCGCCGGCCCAGCAACTGGTAGACCTGGTTGGAGTAGCGGCCCAGGCCGGTGGCCGGATCCACTTCCCAGGCGCCGATCCGCGCCATCTCGTGCGCTTCCTCGACCCGGGTCAGGGCCTGGTCGCGGCGGCGCAGCGCCTGGTCTTCGCGGGTGCGGTCGATAGCGATCAGCAGCCGTGCCGGGCGGCCGGCGTAATCCAGGTAGTTGCTGCGCATCTCGATGCTGCGCGCGGTGCCGTCCTTGAGCTGCAGGTCGGCGGTGATCTCGCACAGCTGCCCGGGCTGGGCCCGGATCTGCTCGAGCTTGGCCGCCAGCGCGGGTTCGTCGCCGGGCGGCCACAGCGCGGTCATCGGCAGCGCAGTGAATTCCTCGCGGGTCCAGCCGAACAGGCTGCAGGCGGCCGGGTTCACGTCCAGGATCTCCAGCGTGTCCAGGTCGTAGACCAGAATCGGGCCGGGATTGCCTTCGAACAGCTGGCGGTGGCGCTGCTCGGAGTGTTCCAGCTGCAGGTGGGTCTGCAGCACGTGGTGCGCCAGCGGGCGCAGCAGCAGGTAGATGACCGCGCCGCTGAGAATGACGAAGAAGGCGCCCTTGGCGGTCTGCCAGCGCGCGGCGGTGCCCAGGTCGGCGGTGAGCACCTGCACGGCCGCGTCGCTGCACAGGATCCAGACCAGTGCCAGCACCAGGTAGCCGAGCACCACCCGCCAGCGGTCGCGGCGCAGGGCGCGGGCGAGCGGGTGGTCACGACGGTGCTGGGCAGGCGGGCCGGGCGGGGCGACAGGCATGGGGCGCGACGGGTCCGGGGTCGGAGGGGCGGTCCATAGTAGTAGGTGCGGCCCCTCCGGCGCACGCGGCACTCAACTATCGGCGGCATCCGCCGCTAACGACTACGTTCCCGGCTGTCGGGTGCGTTATCGGAGTCATACCGCGTGGACCAAGGCATCATCGCGAGTCTGCTGCAGCACCCCCTGGCGTCGGCCCTGGTGATCCTGGACCGCAACGGGCGCCCGCTGGCCGCCAACCCGGCCGCGCGCGAGCACGGGCTGCCGGCCACGGTGGCGGCGTATGGCGAGCTGCTGGAGGACCTGCGCCTGCTGGCCGCTGATGGCGGCTTGGTGCCCTGCCAGCTGCCGGGCGGCCCGCACGGCAGCTTCGACGGCTGGATGCGTGCGGTGCACGACCCCGACGGCAACCTGCTGGCCTTCACCCTGAGCGTGCCCGAGCCGGTGGTGGCTGAGACCCGCGCCGCGCCGGCCGACCTGCAGGCGCAGGCGCAGATGGAAGCCCTGCTGCGCGAGCAGCAGGTGCACCTGCGCGAAGCCCAGCGCATCGCCAGCATGGGCAGCTGGGCGTGGGACCCGGACAGCCGCCAGTTCTGGTGGTCGCCGGAGTTCCGGGCCCTGCTGGGCGCGGGCGACGCGCCGCTGGGTGGCCGCCGGCATTGGCTGCGGCAGCTCGAAACGCGTTCGCGCGGCCTGCTGCGGCAGGCCTGGCGGCGCATGCTGCGCGATGGCAAGCCGAGCACGCTGGCGCTGGAGCTGCCCCGCGGTGCGGAAGGCACGCTGCACCTGCGGCTGTGGCTGCAGCCGCTGCTGGGCCCGGACGGGCATATCCAGCGCGTGCTGGGCCAGGTCCAGGACATCACCGAACAGCACCAGACCGACGCGCTGATCCGCTGGCGCACCGAACTGCTCAACCGCGTCTCGGCCCTCGGCCGGATCGGCGGTTGCGAAATCGACGTGCTCACCCGGCACACGCAGTGGACCGAGGAGTGCTACCGCATCCACGGCCTGCGCAAGGAACCCATCACCCTCGACCAGGCCCTGGCGCTGTACACCCAGGACTCGCGCGAGGCGTTCGAGGCGGCACTGGCGCGGATCGCGGCCGGTGGCCTGCCCGAACAGCTGGATCTGTGCTTCTACCGCCAGTCCGGCCTGCGCGTCTGGGTGCAGGTGCTGATTGAGCTGGACCATCGCGACGGCCTGCCGACGCGCTACGTGGTGCTGTTCCGTGACATCACCCGCGAGCGCGAAGCCAGCGAACGGATCGAGCTGCTGGCCCACTACGACCTGCTCACCGGCCTGCCCAACCGCATGCTGCTGCGCGAGCAGACCGCCGACGCCATCGAGGAAGCACGCGACCGCGGCGCGGCCCTGGCGATGCTGTTCATCGACCTGGACGGCTTCAAGACCATCAACGACACCTTCGGCCACGCCACCGGCGATGCGCTGCTCAAGGCCGCTGCGGCGCGCCTGCACCAGGCGCTGCGCAATGTCGACCTGTTCGGTCGGTTCAACGGCGACGAGTTCATCGTGGTGCTGCGCGACCTGGCCGACCCGGAAGACGCCGGCCATGTGGCGCGCAAGCTGATCGCTTCGCTGGCCGAACCGCTGCAACGCGGCGACACCACCTTGAAGGTCGGCGCCAGCGTGGGCATTGCCATGCTGGACGACGAGCACGGCGATTTCGACACGCTGCTGCGTGCGGCCGATGCCGCGATGTACGCCGCCAAGGAAGCCGGGCGCAATACCTATCAGTACTACAGCCAGGACGCCCTGCTGCGGATCCAGCGCAGGCTGGAGATCGAGCATGCGTTGCTGGGGGCAATCGAGCGCGAGGAGTTCAGCCTGGCTTATCAGCCGCTGCTGCACGCCGCGCACGACCAGCCGCCGGCGATTGAAGCGCTGCTGCGCTGGCATCGTCCGGGCATCGGCTATTGCAGCCCGGCCGAATTCATTCCGATTGCCGAGAAGTGCGGTGAAATCGTGCGCATCGGCGACTGGGTGCTGGCCGAGGCGTGCCGCCAGGCGGCGGCATGGGACCGTGCCGGCCTGCAGTTCGACCGCATCGCGGTGAACGTCTCGGCCGTGCAGCTGCGCGACCGGGGCTTTGCCGAACGGGTGATCGACACCTGCCATGCGCACGGCTGGCCGCCGCAGCGGCTGGAGCTGGAATTGACCGAATCGGCGTTGATCCGCGACACCGACGTGCTGCGGCATTGTTTCGACGTGCTGGAACGGCACGGCGTGCCGCTGGCGGTGGACGATTTTGGTACCGGGTTCTCCAACCTGCATTACCTCAACCGCTTCCCGGTTGGCCGCCTGAAGATCGACCGCAGCTTCGTGCAGGGCATGCTGCACGACACCGGCACCGCCGAGGTCACCCAGGCGATCGTGCATCTGGGGCATGCCCTGGGCATGAAGGTGGTGGCTGAAGGCGTGGAAACCGAGCAGGAAGAGGCGATGCTGCGCCGGCAGGGCTGCGATGAAATCCAGGGCTACCTGTATTCGCGGCCGTTGACCCCGCGAGACCTGGCGCACTGGTTGCGGCAGGGTGGGGCGCAGGGGCAATTGTCGCTGGCTGGGGCCGCGATGGAATCCACGCGGATTCCGGTTTCTCCGTAAACCGCCGGTGCATTTTCACCGGCTTGGAATCGTTCCGGGCACGTAACCTATCCGTGGGACACGCATGGCGTGTCTCTACGCGGTGTCAGGTTGCTTCGTTAATTTCAGGGGCCGTAATCTCGGCTCCCGACAGGCCCATATCCCATCCCAGCCACGCCAACGTCGGATCCAGGCGTGGTTCGTCTTTTGCGTTCCCCGCCATCGCTGCCAGTTCCGCCTGCGCCATCTGTTCCAGGGCCGCCAGCAATGCGCGCCCGATAAGCGGCGCGACCGGCGCCGGGGCAGGGTGGGGCACGTCGGCAGGCGCGTCGCTCGTGGCGCCTGGCATTGCGTGATGGGGGGCGGTATTCAACAGCATCGGTCGGTCATCTACGCGAAGGTGGAAAGGTCACACACACGAAAGCCCCGGCAGTGCCGGGGCTTCGCGTTTTGCCGTTGCCGGCAACCATCATCGATCAGAACAGCTCCACCGCGCCTGCGGCCATGCTCTGCTGGCTCACCGGCTTGTGCGGCGGGCGCTCCCACTCGCTGCGCATGTCGCGCAGGCGGTTGCCGGTGCGCTGCAGGGCGGTGGCCACTTCGGCGTCGAACACGCCGCCGTTCTTGTGCAGGAGCTCCTGCAGGCCCACCGCTTCGCGGTTGATCGAGGTCAGGCGGTCCAGGTGGGTGTGTACGCCGCCCAGGGCCTGGGTGGCGATGTCCTCGAACTGCAGGGCGCGCACCGCTTCAGCCACGCTGCTGTCGATGGCACGGCCGCATTCGGAGATCTCGCGCATGCCGTCGCCCAGCGAAGCGTTGATCTGGGCCACGTTGTCCAGCATCGCCGCCGCTTCGTGGCGGGCTTCGCGGGAGCGGTCCATGTCGCGCGAGGCCATGTTGGAGACCGTCTCGCGGACCTTGGCGATGGCGTCCTTGGAGCTGTGCGCCAGCTTGCGGATCTGCTCGTTGAAGGTGGTGGAGCGCTCGGACAGGTTGCGCACTTCGTCGGCCACCACCGCGAAGCCACGACCGGCTTCACCGGCCCGGGCCGCTTCGATGGCCGCGTTCAGGGCGAGCAGGTTGGTCTGGTCGGCGATCGACTTGACGTCTTCCAGCAACGAGAAGATACCGTCCAGGTGCTGCGCCATCTGATCGATGTGCTGCACGGTGGTGCTGCTCTGGCCGCTCACCTGTTCCAGCGCTTCCACCAGCTGCTCCATGCGCTGGCTGGCGTGCTGGGCAAAGCGGGCCACGTCGACACCGGCGCCGCCGTCTTCACCGGCGCGGTCGACGATGCGGGCCAGCGCCTGGCTCTGCTGGCGCGACTTGCGGTTCATCGCGTCGAAGCTGCCGCCCAGGCCACCCACCGCTTGGCGGATAAGGTCACGGGCGCGTTCGATCTCGGCGCGCGAGCCGTCGATCTCGTTGCCGACGAAGGTGCGCAGCTCGGTGAGCAGCTGGTCCTGCTCGCGCATCAGGCGGGCATGTTCGGGCGAACGCTGGGTCTGGGCGCGGATGGTCCACCAGGCAAAGCCCAGCCAGCTGAGCGTCATCGTGGTCAGGATCGCCCAGGTCAGGGCGGCCGGCCAGGCGAAGCCGATGGCGAAGGGAAGCAGCAGGGTCAGGACCAGGGGAGCGGCCAGACTAGTGAAAAGGCGTGAGTACATAAACGTTCTCGGGGAGGTGCACGGAGAATGTATCGGCCGTGCCCCCCTGAGCTTTAGGCATCGCGCGGCTTTTTTACCGCAATTGGCGATCCACCGCTTCGATCATCGCCTTGCGCGAGATCAGGAAATCCCAGTACTGGCCGCCGGTCTGGCGCCACAGCACGGCCGAACGCACCGCCGCCAGCAGCAGCGCGCGGATCTCGGCGACTACCCCGGCCTGGCCCAGGTAGTGCGGGTTGCCCTGCACCATCACGCGCGGCTTGAGGTGACTGATGGTGTCGGCATACAGGCCGCCCAGGCTGCCCAGCACGTCCGGGTGGGCGCTGTCGTTCAGCTCCAGCGCCTGGCGGCGGGCCTTGGCGATGCCCTCGCTGACCTGCTCGACCACCGCGTGCTCACGCACGAAGCGGCGCTCCAGCTGCAGCACCGCCAGCGCCAGCCGCGGCAGGATCTCGTCCTGGCCCTGGCTGCGGAAATAGTTGTGCAGCAGGCGCAGGCCCGGGGCCACGTTGGCCGCGCTGCCGTACACGGCCTGCGGGCTGTCGGCGTCGATCCGGAACACGCTGTCGATCGCGGTGCGGACCACGCTGGCCTCGGAATGGCCGGTTTCGGCGATGCGGCGCACCTGCTGCAGCGCCTGGGCGATGCCAGCCAGGGCAAGGACGCGGTCGTCGATCGAAAAACTCATGCAGCAGATACCTCGAAGGGGGAAGGGGCGGTGCGCAGGCGCTGTTCCAGTGGCGCGTCGGTGGCGGCGATCACCGCGCCACCCAGGCAGACCTCGTCGTCATACAGCACCAGGGATTGGCCCGGGGTGACGGCGCGCTGCGGCCGGGCGAAACGCACGTCCACGCTGCCATCGTCGCGCACCCGCACGGTGCAGGGTTCGTCCGGCTGGCGGTAACGGGTCTGCGCGGTGCAGGTGAATTCCCGCGCGGGCGGGGCGCCGGCGATCCAGTGCGCGGTTTCCGAGTGCAGCCGGGTCGACTGCAGCCACGGGCTCTCGCGGTCCTGGTCGACGTACAGCACGTTGCTGGCGACGTCCTTGCCGACCACGTACCACGGCGCCGCGGGACGGCCGCGCACGCCGCCGATGTTCAGGCCCTCGCGCTGGCCCAGTGTGAAATAGAACACGCCGGGGTGCTCGGCGATGACGGTGCCGTCCGGGTCCTGGATCTGCCCGCTGCGCGCCGGCAGGTAGCGGCCCAGGAACTCGCGGAAGTCGCGCTCGCCGATGAAGCAGATGCCGGTGGAGTCCTTCTTGGCATGCGTGGGCAGGCGCGCGTCGCGGGCGATCCGGCGCAGGTCGTTCTTCTGCAGGTCGCCGATCGGGAACAGGGTGGCCGCCAGCTGGGCCTGGCCCAGCTGGTGCAGGAAATAGCTCTGGTCCTTGCTGCGGTCGGCGCCGCGCAGCAGCGCCCAGTGCCCGCCGACCTTGGCCACGCGGGCGTAGTGGCCGGTGGCGATGCGTTCGGCACCCAGTTCGCGGGCCGCGTCCAAAAAGTGCTTGAACTTCACTTCGCGGTTGCACAGCACGTCCGGGTTCGGGGTGCGCCCGGCGGCGTACTCGGCCAGGAAGTGCTCGAACACGCCCTGCCAGTACTCGCTGGAGAAGTCGCGGAAATGGAACGGAATGTCGAGCAGGCCGCACACCGCGACCGCGTCGCGGCGGTCGTCTTCAGCGCGGCAGTCGCCGCTGCCGTCATCGGCCCAGTTCTGCATGAACAGTCCGGCCACCGGCTCGCCCTGCTGCACCAGGCGCCAGGCCGCGACCGAGGAGTCCACGCCACCGGAGACGCCGACCATGATGCGTGGGGTGCTCATGCGATCTCCTTGACGATGGAAAGGGGGTGGCGCTGGCCGGCCAGGAAGTCGGCAATGACCTCCCAGACCAGCGGACTGCGCAGCCGCGCCGGGTCGGCCCGGAGCTGGGCCGGGTCCAGCCACAGCGCGCGCAGGATGCCGGTGTCCAGCGGCAGCGTCGGGTCATGCGCGACCGGTTCGGCCGCGTAGGCAGAGCGCAGGAACGGGGTGCCGTCCGGTGCGGTCCACTGGTAGGTGCCGATGAAGGCGGTCAGGCGCACCGTCCAGCCGGTTTCCTCCAGTGTTTCGCGCAGCGCGGCTTCGGCCAGGCTTTCGCCCGGTTCCAGGTGGCCGGCCGGCTGGTTGAGCACGGCGCGGCCGTCGATGGCTTCTTCCACCAGCAACAGCTGCCCGTCGCGTACCACCACGGTGGCCACGGTCACATGCGGCGTCCAGCGGGTGTCCTGCGCTGCGTTCACGTCAGTACTCGTCCGTTCCGGTCAGTTCGGCTTCCATCGCATCGGCGGTGTGGGTGGCCGCCTCGATGGCGTCGCCCAGTGCCGGCGCACCGGCGTTGGCGTCCACCTTCACCACGAACATCGCCAGCGTGTCCTGTTTCACCCAGCCGCCCAGCTTGGCGTCCTGCGAGTCTTCCAGCAGGCGGTTGGCGACGTCGGCGGGGAACGCGCCGGAGGCGGCCTTGTAACCCGGCGACCAGACCTCGCGGATCCGGTGCGCGCCGTAGGTTTCCACTGCCGAGCGCACGAACACCAGCTGGGTGCGGCCGCCTTCCACGTCGAACACCAGCTTGTAATCGCCGTCTTCGTCGATCTCGTAGGGGTATTTGAGCGTATCCAGCACCTTGCCGATGGACGGATCCGGCGACGCCGCATGGGCCCCGGACACGGCGGTGGCCAGCAGCAGCGCGGCGACGGTCGATCTCATGAAAACCTTGTGAATGTCTCGTTGCATGCGGGGATTGTGACGGGGGCAGGGGGCCAACGTCCAATCCGGCGGGTCCGGCGGCTATAATGTCTGGATGCCTCGCGAGCCCTCCCAAGACCCCCATCACGACCACGGCGTAGCGCTGGAACCGGCCCGGCCGGAGGTCGCGCCGCCGCCGTTCTACCAGGTGATGCTGTTGAACGACGACTACACCCCGATGGATTTCGTGGTGACCGTGCTGCAGCACTTCTTCTCCATGGACCTTGAAAAGGCCACCCAGGTGATGCTCAACGTGCACACCCGCGGCCGTGGGGTATGCGGGGTATTCACCCGCGAGGTCGCCGAATCGAAGGTGGCCCAGGTCAACGAGTTCTCGCGCATGAACCAGCACCCGTTGCTGTGCACGATGGAAAAGGCCGGGTAACCCGGTTCCAGCCATGGCCGGTTCCATCCCCGGCGACCGTCAATTGGGATAACGGCACCGGGGGCTCTGGGGAGCGTCCGCGTGAGTACTAACGCCGTCTGAACGCACTGATCCGCTAGGGTGATGGAAATTGAGCACGTAGGCCGCATATTGTTCACAACTGCCGCCGGAGTAGAACATGTTCAGTAAAGACCTCGAACACACCATCGGTCAGTGCTACAAGCGCGCCCGTGAGGCCCGCCATGAGTTCATGACGGTGGAACACCTGCTGCTGGCACTGCTCGACAACCCGTCCGCCCAGGCCGTACTCAAGGCCTGCGGTGCCGACGCTGAGCGCCTGCGCCAGGAGCTGGAGCAGGCCATCGAGGCCTCCGTCTCCCGCCTGGCCGAAGATGACGGCCGCGACACCCAGCCGACCCTGGGCTTCCAGCGCGTGCTGCAGCGGGCGGTCTACCACGTGCAGTCCTCGGGCAAGAAGGAGGTCACCGGCGCCAACGTGCTGGTGGCGATCTTCGGCGAGAAGGACTCGCACGCGGTCTATTACCTCAACCAGCAGGACGTGACCCGGCTGGATATCGTCAACTACCTCTCCCATGGCATCGCCAAGCTGGGCGAGGAGGGCGAAGTGCCGCCGTCGTCCGACGCCGAAGGGCGTGCCGAAGGCGGTGACGGCGAAGGCAAGGGCGACGCCCTGGCCGAGTTCGCCAGCAACCTCAACGACGCCGCGCGCGCCGGCAGGATCGACCCGCTGGTCGGTCGCCGCGACGAGATCGAGCGCACCATCCAGGTCCTGTGCCGCCGCCGCAAGAACAACCCGCTGTACGTGGGCGAGGCCGGCGTGGGCAAGACCGCCATCGCCGAAGGCCTGGCCAAGCGGATCGTGGAAGGCTCGGTGCCCGACGTGCTGGCCGACGCGGTGATCTACTCGCTCGACCTGGGCGCGCTGGTGGCCGGCACCAAGTACCGCGGCGACTTCGAAAAGCGCCTCAAGGGCGTGCTCACCGCGCTGAAGAAGATGCCCAACGCGGTGCTGTTCATCGACGAAATCCACACCATCATCGGTGCCGGGTCGGCCTCGGGCGGCACCATGGATGCCTCCAACCTGATCAAACCGGCGCTGGCGTCGGGCGAACTGCGCTGCATCGGCTCGACCACGTTCCAGGAGTACCGCGGCATCTTCGAGAAGGATCGTGCGCTGGCCCGCCGCTTCCAGAAGATCGACATCGTCGAGCCGACCGTGGGCGAAACCTACGAGATCCTGCAGGGGCTCAAGCCCAAGTACGAAGCGCACCACGGCGTGACCTACGCCGATGACGCGCTGCAGGCCGCAGTGGACCTGTCGGTCAAGCACATTGGCGACCGCCTGCTGCCGGACAAGGCCATCGACGTGATCGACGAAGCCGGTGCCCGCCAGCGGCTGCTGCCGGAAGGCGAGCGCAAGGAGCTGATCGACATCGAGGAGATCGAGACCATCGTGGCCAAGATGGCGCGGATTCCGGCCAAGCAGGTCAGCGCCACCGACAAGGACGTGCTGCAGCACCTGGAGCGCAACCTGAAGATGGTGATCTTCGGCCAGGACCCGGCCATCGAAACGCTGTCCTCGGCGATCAAGCTGGCCCGCTCGGGCCTGGCCAACCCGGAAAAGCCGATCGGCAACTTCCTGTTCGCCGGCCCCACCGGCGTGGGCAAGACCGAGGTGACCAAGCAGCTCGCGCTGCAGCTGGGCATCGAACTGGTCCGCTTCGACATGAGCGAGTACATGGAGCCGCATTCGATCAGCCGCCTGATCGGTGCGCCCCCGGGCTATGTCGGCTTCGACCAGGGTGGCCTGCTCACCGAAAAGATCGTCAAGACCCCGCACTGCGTGCTGCTGCTGGACGAGGTGGAAAAGGCCCACCCGGACATCTTCAACATCCTGCTGCAGGTCATGGACCGTGGCGTGCTGACCGACACCAACGGGCGCGAGGCGAACTTCAAGAACGTGGTGCTGGTGATGACCACCAATGCCGGTGCGGCGCAGGCCTCGCGGCGGTCGATCGGCTTCACCCGCCAGGACCACGCCACCGACGCGATGGAGATCATCCGCAAGAGCTTCACGCCGGAGTTCCGCAACCGCCTCGACGCGGTGGTGCAGTTCCAGCCGCTGGGCTTCGAGCACATCCTGCGCGTGGTGGACAAGTTCCTGATCGAGCTGGAAATGCTGCTGCAGGAAAAGCACGTCAGCCTGTCGGCCACCCCGACCGCGCGAGACTGGCTGGCCCGCCACGGCTTCGACCCGCTGATGGGCGCCCGCCCGATGGCCCGCGTGATCCAGGACAAGATCAAGCGTCCGCTGGCCGACGAGCTGCTGTTCGGCAAGCTGGTCAATGGGGGCCGGGTCAGCATCGACGTCCGCGACGACGAGCTGTTCGTGGAAACCCAGGCCGAGCCGGAGCGGTTGCTGCCGGCAACGGTGGAGTGACCCGAACGCCCCGCTCGCGCGGGGCGTTCTTCGTTTGCGGCCTCAGCGCCTTGCGCGGCTGGCGAACGACTCGGCGCTGATCGGTTCGAGGCTGGCCACGTCGCAGCTGCCGGAATCGGTCCTGAGCTTGCTGGCGCGGGCGCCGCACAGCTGGCCTTCGTTGTTCGGGGTTTCAAATGCCAGCTTCTTCGAGAAGGCGGCCTGGCTGCAGGAGCCCTGGAAATGCACGATGTAGTGGTCGGTGCCGCTGCGCAGCAGCATGCTGCGGTCAACGCCCTTGCGGATCAGTTGCTGGTCGGTGGACAGTGCAACGCAGTCCGACCCTGCCGGGGCGGGCGCGGTCTGGGCGGTCGCCGTGCCGACAACGCTGGACACCATCAACAGGCAAAGCGGAATCAGGATCTTCATGGCGGGGGCCAAGGTGGTTGCGGTCCGGAGTGGACCGGGAGCCACTGTGCGCGCCGGCGGCCTGCCGCGAATCTGCATCAAGGCAGGCTGACTGATGTCAGGGTGAAGGCGGTCAGGGTGACTGCTGGCCTACCCAGTCAGGCTGAATGGCGCCCACGCAAAAAGGCCAGCACAGGGCCGGCCTTCGAACGCGTCTTCCGCAGAAGCCGCCTTACCGCTTACTTCATGCGGTAGGTGATGCGACCCTTGGTCAGGTCGTACGGCGTCATTTCAACCTTGACGCGGTCGCCGGTCAGGATGCGGATGTAGTTCTTGCGCATGCGGCCGGAGATGTGGGCGATGATTTCATGCCCGTTTTCCAGTCGAACGCGGAAAGTGGTGTTCGGCAGCGTCTCGCTGACGGTGCCTTCGAACTCGATGGAGTCGTCTTTCGACATGTAGTCCTGTGCAGGTCTATAAACGGCCGAGCTGGCCTTAAGAGCGGGCATTTTACGCAGGTTGGCCCCGGGATGCAAAGTTTGCGTTAACCGGGGGGACAACCGTGGCCCGATCAACCACCGTGGCCCGATCAACCGTAGTGCCGGCCGCTGGCCGGCTCCAGGCGATATCGGGAGCCGGCCGGCGGCCGGCACTATGCCAGGGTTGCCGCCGCCTGTGTTCCGAACCGGCCGCTCCAACTTTCCGGCGCTTCCGGCATCTGCACCTGCTCCCGCACCACTCCTAGAAATCGCTCCCGGGGCCAATGCTCAGCTCCCATGCTCAGCAGATGGTCGTTCTCAACCTGTGCATCGATCAACGGCCAACCCTGCGAGCCCAGGTAATGCGCCAGCCCTGCCAAGGCGACCTTCGAGCCGCCGCTCTCCGCGCTGAACATGCTCTCACCGAAGAACATCCGCCCGATCGCCACCCCGTAGATGCCGCCGACCAGCCGGTCGCCGTCCAGCACCTCGATGGAGTGGGCGTATCCGAGCTCATGCAGGGCCACGTAGGCCTCCACCATCTCCCCCGTGATCCAGGTGCCATCCTGTCCCGGCCTGGGGCTGGCCGCGCAGGCCTGGATGACCTCGCGGAACCGCGTGTCCGCGCGCAGGGTCCAGCCGCTGCCACGCAGGCTGCGCCGGAACCGTGACGACAGGCGCACGCCGTCGGTGCGGAACACCATGCGCGGGTCCGGCGACCACCACAGCAGCGGCTGGCCCTCGGAGAACCACGGGAAGATCCCGCCCGCGTAGGCGTTCAGCAGCCGCACCGGCGCCAGGTCGCCGCCCAGCGCCAGCAGTCCGTCCGGCTCGCGCAGGGCGGTTTCAGCTGGCGGGAATGGCGCGTCGGAGCGGTCTTCCAGCCTCCACGGCAGGTGTCGGGTCATGTCGGTTCGCCGTCCTTGAACGGGCTGTGCCCGGCCAGCACCTGCGCATAGCGGCGCACGTCGGCGCGCTCCTGTTCGCACCAGCCGGCCAGGGCCTCGGCGAACGCCGGTTCGGCGATCCAGTGGCGGCTGCGCACCGTCGTCGGCAGGAAGCCGCGGGCCAGCTTGTGCTCGCCCTGGGCGCCAGGCTCGAACCGCGCCAGGCCTTCGCGGAGGCAGTACTCGATGCCCTGGTAGTAGCAGGTTTCAAAGTGCAGGCCGGGCAGGGTGGCTCCGCCCCAGTAGCGCCCGTACAGGGTGTCGGCACCGCGCAGGCACAGCGCGCCGGCCACTGGTTGTCCGTCGAGCAGTGCCAGGAAGATCACCAGCCGGCGCGGCATCGTCGCCGCCAGGTGCTGCAGGAACGGCAGGGTCAGCGCGGGCGCATTGCCATAATCGCTGAAGGTCTGCAGGTAGAACTGGTGCATGGCTAGCAGGTCGGTGGCGCTGGCTTCGTCGCCATGGACGATGCGGTAGGTGACGCCGGTGCGGGCCAGCTTGGCGCGTTCCTGGCGGATGTTCTTGCGGTGCTTGTGGTCCATCGCGGCGAGGAAGCCGCTGAAGTCGGTCCAGCTGCCCGGGTTGTGCCACTGGAACTGGATGTCCTCGCGCAGCAGCCACTCCGGTCCGAAGGCGGCGTCGTCATCGACCCGATGGAAGTTCACGTGCGCGGACGACCAGCCCATGCGTCCGACCTCGCTGCGCAGGGCGTCGACCAGTGCCTTGGCGGTCCGGGCATCCCGGGCCAGCAGGCGCGGTCCGGTCACTGGCGAATACGGCACCGCACCCAGCCACTTCGGGAAGTAATCCAGCCCGTGCCGCGCATAGGCGTTGGCCCAGGCGTGGTCGAACACGAACTCGCCATGCGAGTTGTCCTTCAGGTACCCCGGCACGGCGCCGACCAGCTGACCGTCTTCCCACAAGGTGAAGTGGCGCGGTCGCCAGCCCCATTCCGGCCGCAGGCAGCCATGCTTTTCCAGCCCCGCCAGGAAGGCATGGCTGACAAACGGGTTGCACCCGTCATGCAGGGCATCCCAATCGGCAGCGGGAAGGTCGGCGAGGCGATGAAGAAAGCGTGTATCGGGCATGCCCAAAGGATAGGCCAGGGCGATGGGAAAGGGGTGGTTTTAGGCGCTGTCGATGGAGTCGCTCGTTTCGATAGAAAAGTCATTTGGGGCGTATCTGGAAGCGTGAAGTAGCGCGCGCCTGATTCCTTGCAGGCGGCGCAAATTTGCCAGGCGCTTCCAATGAGGTGCAACTCGTTATCAAGGAGACAAACGAATGATCAGGAAACAGCTGTACTCAGCCGCAACGACCTGCGGGGCTCTGTTCGTCGCGGCTGCTCTAGCCGCTATTCCCGTGGAGCACGCGTCCGGGCAGGAGGCGGGGTCTGCAGTCGCGGCGAAGTACGTCGATCCGGAGCTCATTGCAGTGTTGGAGCAGGAGGCCGGAAGGAAGGTGTCTGACTACCTGCAGTCACGTGGCCGTCTTGCTGCCGTCCGCGTCACAGTGACCATCAACACGACCACTTCGCGGCTGACCGCCGACTTCGGACCCGGATTCCGACCTGGAATCGAGCAGGAGTACGCAGAGACCTTCCTTCATTCACTGGCAACGACCTTGCGGTACTACGCGGAAGCTGTCGGCGTAAAGGTCCATGACGTGGATTTTCTCTTCGAGGGAAAGCCGTTGAAGTACTACTTCCCCGGCGACCTTGCGGTTCCGGCTCGAGCGAGGGTCGATCCCGGCAACGCCACGGTGCTGGTGTCATCCAGCCACGGTCTGGTTCGCGTGTTCCCCTCGCAGGACTGGGACTTTCAGCGTCCTGTTGCGTTCGGCTTTCGGGAGGACACCATCACCCCCGCCTACGGCGATGAGCTGCAGGCGCTGCTGGAGCAGAGGAGTGGATTGGTGGTTTCGCGGGCGCGGACCCGGTCGCTGGACCTCCACCCCGAATCGAGTCGTCCCTGGGAGCAGATGTCGGCGAGATACCACCTGAAGGAAGTCCTGCCAGAACGTGCCGACATATGGAACTCACTGCCGACAGACACCGCACGCGATCGCGAAGTGCGGGAAGACATACGCGCAAGGCCTCTGTACGCGAATGATCTTGCCGTGGGTGGCATGATCAGTCTGCATACGAATGGGAATGAAATTGCCTACGAATGGGAATGAAATTGCCACGGTGCGCGGGCTCGAGGTTTTCTACCACGGCGACAAGCCCGCAGACAGGCCGTTGGCCGAGAGTGTGTTGTGCGGGATGCGCGAGGTGATTCGAGCGCAGCCCGGCTACGAAACCTTCCCTGTCCGTGACGCTGCAAATGAAGGTCGGCATGGTGAGAATCGAATCGGCACCATGCCGTCGGTGTTGGTGGAGATCGCCTATCACTCCAATGCCGACGACTCTGCGGCGCTGCAGGACCCGGTGTTCCGGTCTGCATCGATGAAGGGAGTGGAAAAGGGGTATCGGTTGTTCCGGGAAGGCAAGACCTGCGCGCCTTTGGCGCTCACGAAGATCAACCGCGTCACCGTGCCCTCAAACGGCAGCGCGGAGACGAGCGTGCACTTCAATGGCAGCCCGCAGTTTCCGGTGACGTTGAGCTTTACGCCCGCGTTCTGCTCCCAGCCTTGGGCATGCCAGGCTGGAGAGCAGACGATCAGCGAGGCGTCGGAGTCGCCGATCCAGCTGCGCCTCAGTTGCCAGGGGACGGGCTACGGCATGGTCAACTGGAGCACGGTGATGCGCGACGCCGATGGGGTGACGTCGGCGCCCATCGAGCACTGGCAGACCTGCAGCAACGATGGTTGAGGGGGGACAAAAAAGGCCGGCGCTGGGCGCCGGCCTTTTCGTTGACCCGGGTGGCCTGGGCTCAGCCCAGCTCGCCCTTCGCGTCCAGGTAGCGCTCGGCGTCCAGGGCGGCCATGCAGCCGAAGCCGGCCGAGGTGATCGCCTGGCGGTAGTGCTGGTCGGCGACGTCGCCGGCGGCGAAGACGCCTTCCACCGAGGTCTGGGTGGCGTTGCCGCCAAGGCCCGAGCGGATGTCCAGGTAGCCGTTGTTCATGGTCAGCTGGCCGTCGAACAGGCTGGTGTTGGGGTGGTGGCCGATGGCGACGAAGAAGCCGTGGGCGTCGATGTCGCGGGTGCTGCCGTCCAGGGTGGACTTCACGCGCACGCCGGTGACGCCGGCTTCGTTGCCCAGCACTTCTTCCACCTGGTGATGCCACACGGTTTCGATCTTGCCGTGGGCGACCTTGGCGAACAGCTTGTCCTGCATGATCTTTTCCGCCTTCAGGGTGTCGCGGCGGTGGACCAGGTAGACCTTGCGGGCGATGTTGGACAGGTACAGGGCCTCTTCCACGGCGGTGTTGCCGCCGCCGACCACGACCACGTCCTGGTCACGGTAGAAGAAACCGTCGCAGGTGGCGCAGGCCGACACGCCGCGGCCCTTGAAGGCCTCTTCGCTCGGAATGCCCAGGTACTTGGCAGTGGCGCCGGTGGCGATGATCAGCGCGTCGCAGGTGTACTCGGCGCTGTCGCCGATCAGCTTGAACGGGCGCTGCTGCAGGTCGGCGGTGTGGATGTGGTCGAAGATCACTTCGGTTTCGAAGCGCTCGGCGTGGGCCTGCATGCGCGCCATCAGGTCCGGACCCATCAGGCCGTGGGCGTCGCCCGGCCAGTTGTCCACCTCGGTGGTGGTCATCAGCTGGCCGCCCTGCTGCAGGCCGGTGATCACCACCGGCTTCAGGTTGGCGCGCGCGGCGTAGACGGCGGCGGTCCAGCCGGCCGGGCCGGAACCGAGGATGACCAGCTTCTGGTGGCGGGAAGGCTTGGAATTGCTCATGTAGACTCGCAAAGAGATGATGGGGCGGGGCGCTGGCGGTGCATTGCCCGGCGTCCAAGACAGGTCATAGAGTGGCGGCTGGGGGCGGCTGATTCAAGGCGAGCAGCGGAACGCGGTGAGCCAGCAGGGCATTCGCGACCGTTGCGCCAGGGAATTGGCGCCCAACCCTACCGGCGTTGGCATCAGTCGTTTATTATCAAGGACTAACAGTGCATTCCCAAGGTCTGGTCTAAGGTGGCGAAGCAGGTCCCGGAACGATCCAAGTCTGCCGACGGCAAAGCGGCGTCGCGCCGTGCCGCGGCTGCGGCGCCGGTCGACAACCCGCGCAAACAGCGTCTGTGGCGCGACCTCGGCCTGATCGCGATCGCGCCGGCGCTGCTGTATCTGATCGCCAGTCTGTTCACTTACTCCGCGTCCGACCCGGGCTGGTCGCACACCGGCAGCGTGGTCGCACCGATCCAGAACATGGGCGGCCGGGTAGGCGCCTGGGTGGCCGACGTGCTGCTGCAGCTGTTCGGCTACATGGCCTTCCTGCTGCCGATCGTGCTCGGCGCGCTGGCCTGGTTTGCGATGTTCGGCCTCAAGCGCGAAAGCAAGGGCGAGCATGACCTGGACCCGGCGCTGCGCCTGGTCGGGCTGGTCGGCTTCCTGATCGCCGGTACCGGCTTCCTGCACCTGCGCCTGTTCAGTGGCGATGTCGGCCATGCCGGCGGCATCCTCGGCCGCCTGGTCGGTAATTCGCTCAGTGCCGGTTTCGGCGCGCTGGGCGCGAACATGTTCGTGCTGGTGCTGCTGCTGGCTTCGATCACGCTGGCCACGGGTATTTCGTGGTTCGTGGTGATGGAGAAGATCGGCCGCGCCGTGCTGGCCCTGCCGCCGCTGCTCAGCAAGAAGAAAGAGCAGGCCAACGAATGGCAGCAGACCCGCGCCATGCGCGAGGAGCGCCAGGAAGTGCGCAAGGTCGACGCGGAAGTGCGGGCCAAGCGCGAGCCGGTCAAGATCGAGCCGCGCCCGGAGCCGGTGCTGGAAAAGAGCGACCGCGCCAAGCGCGAGACCCAGATTCCGATGTTCCGTGGCGTCAATGGCGACGGTTCGGACCTGCCGCCGCTGGCGCTGCTGGACGACCCCAAGCCGCAGCCCAAGGGCTACGACGAGACCACGCTGGAAACGCTGTCGCGCCAGATCGAGTTCAAGCTCAAGGACTTCCGCATCGACGCGCAGGTGGTCGGCGCCTATCCGGGCCCGGTGATCACCCGCTTCGAGATCGAGCCGGCGCCGGGCATCAAGGTCAGCCAGATCAGCTCGCTGGACAAGGACATCGCACGCGGCCTGTCGGTGAAGTCGGTGCGCGTGGTCGACGTGATTCCGGGCAAGTCGGTGGTGGGCCTGGAGATCCCCAACGTCACCCGCGAAATGATCTACCTGTCCGAACTGCTGCGCTCCAAGGAGTACGACAAGTCGGCCAGTCCGCTGACCCTGGCGCTGGGCAAGGACATCGCCGGGCGCCCGACCGTGGCCGACCTGGCGCGCATGCCGCACCTGCTGGTGGCCGGTACCACCGGCTCGGGCAAGTCGGTGGCGGTCAACGCGATGGTGCTGAGCCTGCTGTACAAGGCTTCGCCGAAAGACCTGCGGATGCTGATGATCGACCCGAAGATGCTCGAACTGAGCGTCTACCAGGGCATTCCGCACCTGCTGGCGCCGGTGGTCACCGACATGAAGGAGGCCGCCAACGGCCTGCGCTGGTGCGTGGCCGAAATGGAACGCCGCTACAAGCTGATGAGCGCGGTGGGCGTGCGCAACCTGGCCGGGTTCAACAAGAAGGTCAAGGACGCCGAAGACGCTGGCCAGCCGCTGATGGACCCGCTGTTCAAGCCGAACCCGGAACTGGGCGAAGCACCGCGTCCGCTGGAAACGCTGCCCTTCATCGTGATCTTCATCGACGAATTCGCCGACATGATGATGATCGTCGGCAAGAAGGTCGAAGAGCTGATCGCGCGCCTGGCGCAGAAGGCACGTGCGGCCGGCATCCACCTGATCCTGGCCACCCAGCGGCCGTCGGTGGACGTGATCACCGGCCTGATCAAGGCCAACATCCCGACCCGCATCGGCTTCCAGGTGAGCTCCAAGATCGACTCGCGCACCATCCTGGACCAGTCCGGCGCGGAAACGCTGCTCGGCCACGGCGACATGCTCTACCTGCCGCCGGGCACCGCGCTGCCGGACCGTGTTCATGGCGCGTTCGTGTCGGACGAGGAAGTGCACCGCGTGGTCGAACACCTCAAGGCCAGCGGCCCGGCCGACTACATCAGCGGCGTGCTGGACGAAGTGCAGATGATGGGCGATGGCGTGGTGGTGGGGGCGGGCGGTTTGCCCGAGACCAGTGCCGCGGCCGGCGACGAGTCCGACCCGCTGTACGACGAAGCGGTGCGGATCGTGACCGAAACCCGCCGCGCCTCGATCTCCGGCGTGCAGCGCCGGCTCAAGATCGGCTACAACCGCGCCGCGCGCCTGATCGAAGCGATGGAAAACGCCGGCGTGGTCAGCCCACCCGAACACAACGGCGACCGCAGCGTACTGGCCCCACCGCCGCCTAAATAACGCCGCTTGGCAACACCCCGGTAGAGCCACGCCCTGCGTGGCTGCGCACTCAAAGGACCCGCAATGAACGGCATGGCATGGAAGATGGTCGGCGCACTGGCGTTGGTCCCATTACAGGTCCTGGCGCAGGCCGCCGCCCAGGCGCCCACCCCCGTGCCCGCCATCGCCCCCACCTCCGCCCCGGCGTCCAACGACACCCAGGCCAGCAACAATTTCAGCTTCGTCGCCTACCGCGCCGACTACGAAGTCCGCGCCGACGCCAGCAACGTGCAGACCGAGTCGTACGACATCCTGCTCAAGACCAAGGCGGCGGTGGAGCAGTTCAGCCAGGTGCGGCTGAGCTACAGCGAGAAGATGGAAACGCTGGAGGTGCTCTCGGCCTACACGCTCACCGCCGACGGCCAGCGCCGCGACGTGCCGGCCGACCGCATCTACACCCAGGAAAGCTATTCCAGCGCCGCGGCGGCGATGTACGCCGACCGCAAGGTGAAGGTGGTGGTGTTTCCCAACCTCGCCCCCGGCACGCGGGTGGTCTACCAGACCCGGCGCACCCAGAACGTGCCGTATTTCCCGGGCTACTTCAGCCTGTGGGAAACCTTCAACGTGTTCCAGCAGTACGACGACGCGCAGGTGACGCTGACCGCACCGGCGTCGTTGCCGATGTACGTGCAGCAGCGCGGCGTGCAGGGCAGCCAGGCGCCGACCGTGCGCAACGGCCAGGCCCGCTGGACCTGGAAATACCGCCGCAGCGAACCGATGCCGGTGCAGAACTGGACCGCGCAGCCGTGGGAGTTCAGCCCGACCATCATGGCCAGCACCTACCGCGACTGGGCGCAGGTGGCCAGCGCCTACCAGCTCAAGGGCGGTGAGGCGGCCAAGGTGACCCCGGGCATCCAGGCGCTGGCCGACGAGGTCACCCGTGGCATTACTGATCGTCGCGAGCAGGCCGCCGCGTTGTACCGCTGGGTCTCGCAGAACATCCGCTACGTGGCGGTGTACCTGGGCAACGGCGGGCTGGAGCCGAACCCGGCGCAGAGCATCCTCGACAACCACTACGGCGACTGCAAGGACCACGTGGTGATCCTGGAAGCGCTGCTGGCCGCGCGCGAAATCGACAGCACCCCGGTGCTGATCGGCGCCGGCGGCGGGCCGACCCTGCCGGCGATTCCGATGCTGGGCCGGTTCAACCACGCCATCACCTACGTACCCGAGTTCGACCTGTACCTGGATTCCACCAGCGCGTACGCGCGCTTCGGCCAGCTGCCCGACGCCGACCTGGGCGCACCGGTGCTGCATACCCGCCAGGCCACCGTGGCGCGCACCCCGGACAACGATGCCGCGCGCAACGGTTCCGGCTTCGAGGTGACCTTCGAGTTCTCGCCCGGTGGCGACGTGCAGGGCCGCACCGTGCAGCAGCCGCGCGAAGTGAGCGAGATCGGCATGCGCGGCGCGTTCGCGCGGCTCAACGCGCAGAACCGGGCGCGGGTGGAGGAGTCGATCATGGCCTCGTCCGGCTTCGACGGCAGCGGCACTTTGACCCTGCTGGGCGACCCGCAGGACCTGACCCGTCCGTTCAACTACCGCTACGACTTCCACGCCACCGACTACGTGGACTTCGGCGTGGTCGGCGGCATGGTGCTGCCGGACCCGCCCGGCGGCGAGTCGTTCCGCGACATCTACACCACCACCTCGGCGCCCGACAACGCGACCCCGTTCTACTGCAACGACAGCCTGCGCGAAGAGACCTACCGGCTGCAGTACCCGGCCGGGGTGCCGATCGTGGCGATGCCGCGCGACCTGGACTTCCACAACGCCGCCGGTGAGTACCAGCTGCAGTGGCGTCGCGAAGGGCAGGCCATCGTGGCCCGGCACCGCCTGCACCAGCGGGCGGTGCGTGGCGCGGACGCGCTGTGCCAGCCGGGCGACTATGCTGCGTTCCGCGAGCTGTACCAGCAGGTGCGGCGCGGTTTCCGCGGCCAGGTCGTGTACGGTGACCTCCGCACCGTGCAGTCGGTGCCCTGATCCCCCATTCAGGATGCTCCGGGCACACTGCCGGACATCCTCCAAATCTTGCCTGGATACCTGCATGAACAGCACCTTCCGCCGCTCCCTCGTCGCCGCCACGCTGCTGGTTGCCAGCGTCGGCTCGGCTACCGCCTGGGCCGGTGCCCGCGATGAACTGAACAAGTTCACCAAGGATCTGAAAGGCCTGACCGGGGACTTCAGCCAGCAGGTGATCGACAGCAAGGGCAAGGTCAAGGAATCCACCAGCGGCACCCTGGCGCTGTCGGCGCCGCGCCAGTTCCGTTGGGAGTACCTCAAGCCGCACGAGCAGCTGATCGTGGCCGACGGCAAGAACGTGTGGGTGTACGAGAAGGACCTGGAGCAGGCGACCAAGCGTGCGCAGGGTGCCGAAGAGCAGAACAGCCCGCTGACCGCGCTGATCAATCCCAAGCTGCTGGACCAGCAGTACGACGTGAGCGAGGAAGCGGCGCCGCGCGATGGCCTGCAATGGCTGTCGCTGAGCCCGAAGCGCGAGACCGAGACCTCGTTCCAGTACGCCGCGCTGGGCTTCAACGCCCAGGGCCTGGCGCGCATGGAAGTGACCGATGCGGTCAACCAGCGCACGGTGATCAACTTCAGCGGCTGGAAGCGCAATCCGGCGTTCAAGCCGGGCACCTTCACCTTCACGCCGCCGAAGGGCACCGACGTCATCGGGAATTGATCGCCATACAATAGCGGCGTGGCCAGACTCCGAACGACATCCCCAGGCCCCGATCTGCTGAGCGTGGATCGGGACAACATGCGCCCGCTTGCCGAGCGGATGCGCCCGCAGACCCTTGATGAAATGGTCGGGCAGAAGCGCCTGCTCGCGCCGGGCAGTGCGCTGCGCCGCGCGGTCGAGTCCGGGCACGTGCACTCGATGATCCTGTGGGGGCCGCCTGGTTGCGGCAAGACCACGCTGTCGCTGCTGCTGGCCCACTACGCCGATGCCGAGTTCCGTGCGATCTCGGCGGTGCTGTCGGGCCTGCCCGAAGTGCGCGTGGTGCTGGCCGAAGCGGCGCAGCGCTTCGCCGAAGGCCGGCGCACGGTGCTGTTCGTCGACGAAGTGCACCGCTTCAACAAGGCCCAGCAGGACGCGTTCCTGCCGCATATCGAGCGCGGCACCATCGTGTTCGTCGGCGCCACCACCGAAAATCCCTCGTTCGAACTGAACTCCGCGCTGCTCTCGCGCTGCCGCGTGCACGTGCTGGAAGCGGTGTCGCCGGCCGACATCGTCGAAGCACTGGAGCGGGCGCTGCACGACAGCGAACGCGGCTTGGGCAGCGAAGCGCTGCAGGTCACGCCCGAGGCGCTGCTGGAAATCGCAACCGCCGCCGATGGCGATGTGCGGCGTGGCCTGACCCTGCTGGAGATCGCGGCCGAACTGGCCGGCGGCGAAGGCGGGCGGATCAGCCCGGAGATGCTGGTCCAGGTGCTGGCCGACCGCACCCGTCGCTTCGACAAGGGCGGCGAGCAGTTCTACGACCAGATCTCGGCCCTGCACAAGTCGGTGCGCAGCTCCAATCCCGACGCGGCGCTGTACTGGCTCACGCGCATGCTGGATGGCGGTTGCGACCCCTCCTATCTGGCCCGGCGGCTGACCCGGATGGCGATCGAGGACATCGGCCTGGCCGATCCGCGCGCGCAGTCGATGGCGCTGGAGGCCTGGGACATCTACGAGCGGCTGGGCAGCCCGGAAGGCGAACTGGCATTCGCGCAGCTGGTGCTTTACCTGGCCAGCACCGCCAAGTCGAACGCCGGCTATGCGGCCTTCAACCTGGCAAAGAAGGAAGTCCGCGAGACCGGCACCCAGGAGGTGCCGCTGCACCTGCGCAATGCGCCGACCAAGCTGATGAAAGAGCTGGGATACGGTGCGACCTACCAGTACGATCACGACGCCGACGGCGGCATCGCGCTGGACCAGACCGGGTTCCCGGATGCCATGGGCGAGCGCGTGTACTACCAGCCGGTGGCGCGCGGGCTGGAAATCAAACTCAAGGAAAAGCTGGACCGCCTGCGCGCCGAGCGCGAGCAGGCCCGGGCACGCAAGGGGCAGGGTTGATGGGCGGATTCGGAACGTGGTGGCAGCAGCTCGGGCTGGTGATGATCGGCGGGGCGTTGGGCTCCGCGCTGCGTTTCGTGATCGGCGATGCGATGTGGCGGCAGTTCGGCAGCAGCTTTCCGTGGGGCACGCTCACCGCGAACCTGGTGGGTGCGTTCGCGATCGGCTACGTCGCGGTGTGGCTGCAGACCCGGGGCAGTGCGGCGGTGTATTGGCGGGCGTTTGCGGTGGTCGGGATCATCGGTGGGCTGACCACGTTTTCTTCGATGATGCTGGAAGCGGTGCTGCTGGTGCGGGGTGGGAAGGGGTGGGTGATGCCTACCTATATCGGGATCAGTCTGGTGGCTGGATTTGCCCTGGTGTGGTTGGGGGGCCGGTTGGCCGAGGCGTCTGTCGCGCGGTGATGGGATCCTGCGGAGCCAGGCAGGGCCTGGCTCTACCGGCGGAGGCACGTGATGTTCAAATTCGGCGGTTTTTGCTGGATTTCCGTGCTTTATCACGATATTGTTTCGCCCCCGTTCGTGCCGCCACCGCCCCTGTCATGCGTGATGAAGAAGATCCCGGCACCCTGGAACTGATGCTGCCGCGCAAGCGCGGGCGTCCGCCCACGTTCGGCTACGCGATGACCGATGCGCAGCGTGCGGCGCGCTACCGTGCGCGCCGGGCCGGGCAGGCCGACCACGCCGATGTGCGCACCTGCAGCGACATGGTGCTGCTGGACAAGATCCGTGCCTCGATCACCGCCAAGGACGCCGAACTCACGGGGTTCCTGGTGCACGTGCTGTGGCAGCGCTATCCGCTGCAGTTGAAGTAAGCGCGGCACGCACCAGTTCGGCCACGGCCGGGCGCAGGTAGCCCAGCAGCCGCTCGGCGTCGACCCAGCCGGTGGCATCGTCCAGGTCCAGTTCGTGCAGGTCGTCGGCAATGGACGCCAGAGCCGACTGCCCGAGCATGCGCAGCACCCCGGACAGGCGGTGCGCGTGGTGGCGAAAGCGCTTGTCGGCCTGCTGGCGCAGGGCATCGTTCAGGCCCATCAGCTCGTCCTGCAGCGACTGCAGGAACCTGTCCCAGAAGGACTCGGTAGGCAGCGTCGTGGTCGTGTGCAGGTCGCCCACCGCCTGCGCATCGCCCAGCTGCAGCACCTCCAACAATCGGGCCACCTCCAGCGGTTTGCACAGCACCGCGTCCATGCCACAGCTGCGGCAGCGCTCCTCGTGCCCGGCCGAGTCGTTGGCCGAGACCGCCACCAGCACCGCCGGGATGCGCGCATGGCAGCGTTCAAGGTCGCGCAGCTGCGCCGCCAGCTCGTAGCCACTCATGTCGTCCAGCACGCAGTCCAGCAGCACGATCCCGCACGGTTCGGTGGCCTGGCTGCGCAGCGCGCTGGCGCCGTCGCCGCAGGCGATCACCGAGGCGCCCAGCACTTCGAGCTGGCGGGCTACCACGGTGCGGTTGAGCGCGTGGTCCTCGACCAGCAACAGGGTGCGCCCGGCCAGCGGCTGCGCGCTCGTGCCCTGGCCGCCGCCTTCGACCACCGCCGGCAACCGCACCTCGAAGCAGCTGCCTTCGCCCGGCGCGCTGTACAGCCGCAGCTGGCCGCCCATGCCGCGCACCAGGTCCCGGCAGATCGACAGCCCGAGACCGGCGCCGCCCAGTTCGCGTGAGTGGCGGGCATGCGCCTGCGAAAACGGCTTGAACACGGCCTCGTGCTGGTTGGCCGGAATGCCGATGCCAGTGTCGCGCACCGCCAGGGTCAGCTGCACGCTGTCGTCGCGCGCCTGCAGCGCCAGGGTGACTTCCACTTCACCCACCTCGGTGAACTTCACCGCATTGCCGAGCAGGTTGCTGAGCACCTGGCGCAGCGCATCGCCATCGATCCAGATGCGCGGCAGCGGCTCGGTGTGCTGCAGCAGCACCAGAGTGAGCGCCTTGGCGTCGGCCGCCGGGCGAGCCACGGCCATGCACTCGCGGGCCAGCTGGCGCAGGTCCTGCCAGCCGGGGATGGGCAGGTACTCGCCACTGGCCACGCGCTCGTAGTCCAGTGCATGGCCCAGCAGGTGGCGCAGGCTGACCCCGGCCGAGCGCGCGGCGTTGACCAGCTGGCGTTGGCCGTGGTCCAGCGCCGACTGGTGCAGCAGGTCGACCGAGGTCACCAGGGCCTGCGCGGCATTGCGCACCTCATGGCTCATGGTGGCGAGGAAGCGCGCCTGCTGGCGCTCGCTGCGTCGTGCCGATTGCCGCGCCCGGTACATCCACCCGCCGCCGCCCAGCAGCAGCACCACGGTCAGGCCCATCGCCAGCAGCTCCCACTGGAAGTGCCGGGACATCACCTGCAGCGACGGCCCGCTCAGGTAGGTCGCCTTGGTCCAGCGCTGCATCAGCAGGGCATGCTCATGCGGGCTGATGGAGCGCATCGCCTGGTGGATCTGGTCGAGCATCGGGCGGTCGCGATGCCGCACCACCAGGTGCAGGGTGCCCGGCAGGCTGGACGGACCCCCATGCAGCAGCAGGCTGTCGCCGAACTCGCGGCGCACCGCCGGACGCATCGCCACGTCCAGCTCCATCGCCACATCCACCACGCCGGCTTCCACGGCGGCCAGCGTTTCGCGCAGGGTGGGCAGGCCGACCACCTGCAGGTGCGGGTGGTAGGCGGCCAGCCATTCGGAGAGACGGCTGCCCCGTATCACCGCCACCCGGCGCAGGTGCGCGAACTCGGGTGGTTGCGCGTGGATGTGGCGGCTGGCGAGCAGGGTCTGGCCCCGGTAGTACGCGGGCGATGCGGCCAGCGCCGTGCAGGGTGCATTGTCCAGCGGGCCCAGCAGCAGCATCAGGTCGGCACGTCCATCGCAGATCGCCTGCAATGCGGCGGTGGTCGACTCCACCGGCTGCTCCTGGAAGCGCATGCCGGTCTGCTCCGAGACCAGTTGCGCGTAGCCACTGATCAGGTTGGCGTCGCGCATGGCGCGGTTGTCGGCGGCCAGCAGCCGGTGCTGGGTGGGGTCGGTGGCCACCCGCACCAGGCGCGGTTCCGGCTGCGCGAAGGCCACCGGCAACAGGGCAACGGCCAGCACCCCGGCCAGGGTGCCGGCGGCCATGCGGTTGGCGCTCACCACACCGCCAGCTGGTGGCGCAGGGTGAACAGGTCGCGGTCGGTGCGCAGGCCGAGTTTGCGGAAGGCCGCATGCTTCTGGGTGCTGATGGTCTTGATGCTGCGGTGGCGCTGCTGCGCGATGTCGGTGACGGTCATGCCGCTCAGGCACAGCTGCAGCACTTCGCGCTCCGCCTGGGAGAGCCGGTGCTCGGCGTGCTCGTCGCGGTAGTTGACCGGCACATGGTCATGGCCGGCGGCCACCCGGAGGATCGCCCGGGCCAGCTCATCCAGCGTTTCGCCCTTGGAGATCACGCCCGCCGCACCGGCCGCCAGCGTGTTGGAGATCATCACGTGATGCACGTTGGCCGAGAACATCAGCACCCGCACCCGGGGAAAGCGGCGCCGCAGCATGCGCAGCAGTTCCATGCCCTGCAGGTCGCCTTCGGCCAGCGTGTAATCGACTATCGCCACGTCGACCAGATGATGCAGCAGCGTGGTGACCAGGGCACGCGTGCCCGCATGGTTGCCGACCACGTGGAAGCGCGGGTCCTGGGAGAGATGGACGTAACTGCCTTGGCGTACCACGTCGTGATCATCGAGCAGGGCGATGTTCACCACGCTGGGTAGCAGGGGTCCGTACACGGGGCCGGGATAGCGTCGAGACAATGGAGGCACGCAATCGTGGGATTTGCGCCATTCTTACTGCTTCACCGTGCTGGGTAGATACTCTGATGTCAGATTAGGACTACTCCTATGCCCGGTACGAGAGCTGCGTCACTTTCTGCGCGCATCCGAACGCACCATTCCGAATCCTGCAGCGAAATGTGATCAGCGGCGCTCGCGGTCGAGCAGGCGCGCGAACTGTGACGCCAGTTCCACCACCAGCGCATCGGCGGTGGGGCGGTGCAGCATCGCGATCTCGATGCTGTCGATCGGTGTCAGTCCCTGCTTCGCAGTGAGCACGCGATGCTCACGGGTCACTGCGCGCGCCGGCAGCAGGCTGATGCCCATGCCGTCGGCCACCGCACCCTGGATGCCACCGAGGCTGGAACTGGTGAAGCCGATCCGCCAGCGCCGGCCCAGGCCTTCCACCGCCGCGATCAGCTCGTCGCGGTACAGCCCGCGCGGTGGAAAGGTCACCAGCGGAATCGGATCGAGGGTGATGCAGGGGCTGCGCGCACTGTCCACCCAGCGCATCGGTTCGGCCCAGCACGCCATGGCCTGGCGGCTGTTGCGGCGCTGCTTGACCAGCACCAGGTCCAGTTCGCCGTGGTCGTACGCCGCAGCAAGGTCGCGACTGAGCCCGCTGGTGACTTCCAGCTTCACCTGCGGGTGGCGGCGGGTGAAGCGACCGAGCAGGGCGGTGGTGCGCGGGTTGACGAAGTCCTCCGGCACGCCCAGTCGCACCGTTACCGCCACCGTGGCGCCGGCCAAGGCTTCGCCCATCTGGTCGTTCAGCGCCAGCATCTGGCGGGCGATGCCCAGCAACGAATGGCCGGCATCGGTGGGGTGTACGTCGCGGTTGCCGCGCACCAGCAGCGGGTGGCCGGCCAGCTGTTCCAGGCGTCGGATCTTCTGGCTGACCGTGGACTGGGTGGAATGCAGGCGTGCGGCGGCGGTGGTGAAGCTGCCACAGTCGGCGACCATGACCATCGCGCGCAGCAGGTCGAGCTCGAACAGGGTGCGATGCGACGTGGCATTGGCGGGCATGGTGCTATCCAGAAAACGAATGCAGAGGGTGCAGCATAGTCACTCTGCAACTACCGCGCTGGCGCGGGCCAGGCTGCGCGCCACCCGTGCGCCGGCGTCGCGCATCATCACGTGCAGGGCGGGTGGGCCCAGCACCTCGAACTCCAGTTCCAGTGCGAGCAACCAGTACACCACCGCGCCCTGCGGGTGCGCACCGCAGCGTAGCAGGCAGCGCTGCGCATCCAGTGCTTCGAGCACGCCGGCCGACCCGGGCATGCGTTCGCGCACGGTCTCGATGGGCGCGTGCAGGATCACCCGTGCTTCGTCGCCGTGCGGGCCCATCGTCAACGACTGGCTGACAAAGGCGCGCAGGTCGCCGTTGGCCGGGGAGGGACGTGGGCGGAAGTGCACGCCTACGTCGGGCGTACTGGTCATGCGGTCGATGCGGAAGGTGCGCCAGTCGTTCCGCGTGGTATCCCACGCCACCAGGTACCAGCGCCGCTCGGCGTGCACCACGCCCTGCGGTTCCACCTGGCGGTGGCTGGGCTGGCCCTGGCGGTCGGCGTAGTCGAAGCGCAGCTGCAGTTGATCGCGGCAGGCGCCAGCCAGCGTCGCCAGCAGGCGCGCGTCCACCAGCGGCCCGCTCTGGTCGATCGGCAGGATCGCAGTGCGCAGCGCATCCAGGCGGCGGCGCAGGCGCGCCGGCATCACCTGTTCCATCTTCACCAGCGCGGTGATCGCGGTTTGTTCGATGCCGCTGATGGTGCCGCTCACCGCCATGCGCAGGGCGAGCGCAGCAGCCAATGCCTCCTCATCGTCGAGGAGCAACGGCGGCAACGCGCGCCCGGCGCGAAACGCGTAGCCGCCGGCGACGCCGCTGCTGGCCTGGATCGGGTAGCCCAGTTCGCGCAGGCGTTCGATATCGCGCCGCAGCGTGCGCGGGTGCACGCCGATGTCGGTGGCCAGCGTGTTGCCGGGCCAGTGCGGCCGGGATTGCAGCAGCGCCAGCAGGCGCAACAGACGGGCAGAGGTCGTAAGCATGGCGGCAGGGTCGCGCCTGTCGAGGACAGGATCTGTCCGCAATGGTGGCTAGCCTGTGTCCACGGTGCAAGGCCCCCCGGCAACGCACCTTTCTCCCCTGACACCTACAAGGAGTACTGCATGTCCCTCGTCTTCTATTGGCACCCGATGTCCAGCGCCACCCCGGTGGCGTGCGCGCTGGCCGAACTGGGCGTGGCCCACGACCGGGTGCGGATCGACATCCGCAACGGTGAGCAGCGCACCCCGGAGTACCTGGCGATCAACCCCAACGGCAAGGTGCCGTGCCTGGTGGTGGACGGCACGCCGATCTTCGAAGGGCTGGCCATCCACCTGTGGCTGGGCGACCGCTTCGGCGTGGCGCGTGGGCTGTGGCCGGCGGCCGACACCCCGGAGCGCCTGCAGGCGCTGTCGTGGTGCGCCTGGGCCTATGTGACCTTTGCGGCGGTCATCAACCGGATGTTCCTGGCCAGCGGCGACGGTCCGCTGCGCGACGCCACCCAGGCCGCTGCGGCGGGCGAGGCGGCGCAGCAGCTGCTGGCACTGCTGGAAGATCGCCTCTCCACCCAGGCCTGGATGGTGGGCGATGCCTACTCGCTGGTGGACCTGGTGGTGGCGCAGGTGGTGGGTTATGGCACGTATGTGGGTGCCAGCGTGGTGGCGTACCCGACGGTGGCGGCGTGGCTGGCCACGGTGCAGACGCGACCGGCGATGCAGGGCGAGGTCTGAGCGGCATTCGGATATCGAATGTGCGGCATGCTGAAATTTAACTGGTGAATGGGGGCCGCCGCGCCGTATGGTGCGGTGGTCCTTCCGCTACTGCGTCCTCACATGAATTCCATCGTGCTGCCTGCATTCCCGCTGCTGCTTGCGCTTGCCCCTTCCGCCTTGGCGGCCGAACGGGCCGACCTGATCATCCGCCATGCCACCGTGGTCGATATAGAACACGCCACCACCGTGGCCGACCAGGCGGTGGTGGTGCGTGGCGACGATATCGTGGCGGTCGGCGACGACCGCGCCATCGCCAAGGCGTGGACCGCAGCGCGGAAGATCGACGGCAAGGGCCGCTACCTGATTCCCGGCTTGTGGGACATGCACGTGCACTTCGGTGGCGGTCCCGAACTGATCGAAGAGAACAAGGCGCTGCTGCCGCTGTACATCGCGCATGGCATCACCACCATCCGCGACTGCTCCGGCGACCTGCCGGAGCAGGTGCTGCAGTGGCGTGGGCAGATTGCAGACGGCAGCCTGGAAGGCCCGCAGCTGTTCAGCTCCGGCGCCAAGATCGAAGGCATCAAGCCGGTCTGGAAGGGCACCATTGAAGTGGGCAGCCAGGCCGACCTGGATGCGGCCTTCGTCAAGCTCAAGCGCGACCGGGTCGACTTCGTGAAGATCACTGACAGCACCCTGACTCCGCCGCTGTTCCTGGAGGCGGTACGCGGTGCGCGCGCCAATGGGCTGCGTGCCTCGGGCCACATCCCGATGGCGCTGACCGTGCAGCAGGCGGTGGACGCGGGCATCAGTTCCATCGAGCACCTGGACTACGCGTACAAGGCGGGGGTCAAGGATGAAGCGGCCATCGCTGCCGACTTCGCCGCCAAACGGATCGACCGCGCCGAAGCCAACCGCCGCCTGGATGCCGGCTTCGACCATGACACCGCAATGGCCGCGTATCGCGGATTCGTGGCCAAGGGCGTGTATGTCACCCCGACCCTCAATGGCGGGCGCATCCTGGACTTCCTGGACCAGGACAACCACGCCAACGACCCGTACCTCGCCTACATCGGTCCCAAGCTGCAGGCCACCTACCAGTGGCGCGTGGAGCGTGCGGCCAAGGCCAGCCCGGAACAGATCGCGCAGCGCCACCAGCAGTACCACCAGGTCGCGGCGGTGCTGCCGATGCTGCAGGAAGCGGGCGTGACCGTGATGGCGGGTACCGATGCGGGCTTCCTCAATTCGTTCAACTACCCGGGCATCGGCCTGCACGACGAGCTCAGCCTGTTCGTCAAGGAAGGCCTGACCCCGGCGCAGGCGCTGTCCTCGGCGACCCGCGCCGGTCCGTCCTGGTTCGGCACGCTGGACCGTTACGGTGGCATCGCGCAGGGCAAGGCGGCGGATCTGGTACTGCTGGACGCCAACCCGCTGCAGGACATCCAGGCCACCCGTGCCATCAATACGGTGGTGGTGCGTGGCCACGTCTACGACCGCAAGGCGCTGGATGCGCTGCTGGCGCAGACGCGTGAGAAGGTTGCGCAGTGGCAGCAGGCGGCGAAGCAGTAACGCCCTTCACACCCTACTAATAAGAGAGAAACAAAACGCCCCGCATCTGCGGGGCGTTTTCGTTTGCGCGCGTATACAACAAATTGCAGTGGCGCATTGATGAAAATTGAATGTGCCGCACCGCAGCAGAATTTTACGCTGCGCACCTGTTCATCGCGGATGTGCATCCGGGCTTCGGAAAAACCAAAAACCATCGACGTTTGCAACTTGTTGCAGTGCTACTTGAAAAAAGTTGCATGGGGCGACAGGCGGCTGACGCCTACGCTGCGCACTCGATTGAAGGCAGTTATGACAACCGGCCTTCGCATTCACCCCGTTAATCACAGGAGCATCTTCGATGAAGCGTCTGATGACCGCGCTGGCGGTAGCAATGACCGTGGCGATGTCGGCATCGCCTCATTCGGCCCAGGCCGCCGCACCCAACATCCATGTGGGCGCGATGTACGAGTACGCCGAGCCGGGCAAGGGCGCGCTGCTGAAGCGTGTGCGCAACACCGGCGATGCCACCGCCTTCGTGCGCGTGCAGATCAGCGAAGTGCGCTACGCCGTGGACGGCAGCCACCAGGAGATCCCGGTCGACACAGCAGCCGGCGCCCAGGCCGGGCTGGTCGCCAGCCCGTCGCGGATGATCGTGCCGGCGCAGGGCCAGCAGGCCACCCGCCTGCTGGTGCAGGGTGACCGCAGCACCGAGCGCTACTACCGCGTGCGCTTCGTACCGGTGCTGCCGCAGTCCGAAGACGAGTTCGCCCTCACCGACGCGCAGCGCGACGACTACCGCAAGGAGCTCTCGGCCGGCGTGAACGTGCTGACCGGCTACGGCGTGTTCGTGATCGTGCACCCGGACCAGGCCCGCTACGACGTGCAGACCGAAACCACCGGCGAACACGTGCAGCTGCGCAATGCCGGCAACACCACGGTGCTGCTGGACGACGTGCGCCAGTGCAGCGCGGCCGACAAGACCGCCAAGTGCTCGCCCACTCGCAAGATCCACCTGCTCCCGGAGCGCACCGAGCGCTTCACCCGCAGTGCCGAGCACGTGCACCGCTTCCAGATCGTTGAGGGGGACACCCGCAAGGATGTCCTGCTCAGCCCCTAGGTTCCGCCCGGAACCGCCGTCCCGTCGCCGGACTCCAGGCGACACCTTCCCTTTGGAGATGTAAAGCAATGAACCTCAAGACCACCATCCTGGCCGCCGCGGCTGCCCTGATCCTGACCCCGGCCGCTGCCATGGCCGCCACCGAACAGTTCCCGATCCAGGTGACTGTTGAAGCCACCGTTCCGTCGGCCAACGGCCTGCAGATCTCGCCGGTTGGCGACTGGGCCGGCCAGACCCAGCAGATGCGCTGGAACATCGCGACCCAGAGCCTGGCCCCGATCCAGCAGCAGGTCGACATGAAGAGCGGCCTGGGTGCCATCAACGCCTACCTGACCACCGAAGCCATGCTGACCAGCGCCGGCAACGCCATCGACCTTGCGGTCAATGTCGCCGGCCAGGAACTGCAGGTCGGTGCCGGCAACGCCGTTGAAGTGGCCACCTCGACCGAAGCCGCTGCCAGCAAGCGTGCGCAGGTTGCCATCACCGCCGCTCCGGCGACCGGCGACGGCTACGTGCACGGCACCTACCAGGGCAACGTTTTCATGATGTTCGAAAGCGGCACCCCGTAAGCGTTTCTGTTGTTACCCGAGGGGCGCTCCCGCGCCCCTCTTTTTCCTGAGGAATGTCCATGTCGCGCCTGCTTCCGATCGCCACCGCCGTGATGCTCTACTGCAGCAGTGCTGCAGCATCCGCTGCGCCTGCCGCTCTGGAGAGCCTGACCCTGCTCGACCAGGCAGGGGGCCTGCCCGACGACTTCCGCGACCACTTCTTCGACGTGCCCCTGGTGGTACGCGTGGAACGCGATGGCCAGTTCCTGGGCGACGCCCGGGCGCTGCTGACCCGCGAAAATACCTTGTCGCTGCTGGAGTTCACCGACAGCGACGACAGTACCGAGCCGGCCACCGAGCGTGCCCGCTGGCTGCAGGTGCTGGCCACGCCGCGTCCGCTCGGCGCGTGCGCCCAGTTCTGCGACGCCGGCCTGGACCGCCTGCATTACAGCCTTGAAAGTTCGCTGCTGTCCATTGCCACCGAAAGCGGCGGCCGCGCCGCGAACGACGTGCGCCACCATGCGCTGCCCGAAGGCGGCAGTCGCGGCCTGATCCTGCGCCACCAGCTCAACGCCTATGCAGGCGAGGGCATGGATGCGTCCGGCCGCTATGCGCTGGACCTGCAGGGCAGCCTGGGGCAGTGGACCCTGGCCGGCAATTACCAGGTCGACCGGAGCGGTGATCTGGACGGACAACTGCGCCACTCGGTCCAGAGCCTGTACGCCCAGCGCGAGTTCCGCGACAACTTCCTGCGTGCAGGTTACTTCCTGCCCAACTTCCAGGGCGTCACCCGGCAGCCGCGCGCAGCCGGCTCGGTCAACCACACCACCGTGGGCGTGATGGCGGGATCCTCTGACAGCCTGGCCATCGACGCACGCGCACCCAGCCTGTACCCGGTGTACGTGACCGCCAACCGCGAGGGCACCGTGGAGGTGTTCCGCGACGGCAGCCTGATCCTGACCCAGCCGCTGCAGCCGGGCCTGCAGGAGCTGGACACGCGGCGCCTCCCCGGTGGCATCTACGAAGTGGAATTGCGGGTCATTGAAGATGGCCGCGAGAGCTCGCGCGAAACCACCGTGATCCACAAGCCCGGCAACTGGCGCGACCCCAGCCGCCGTTGGCGCTACAGCGCCTTCGCCGGCGTGCAGCACACCCTGCTGGACAGCATTGACGACCCGAACGCGGGCGCGTTTGCGGCGGGCGGCATCATCAACTACCTGGCCCACCCGCGTGCGGTGGTCGGGCTGTCCGCGCAGCACCTGGACGGCGCGAATGCGTTCGCCGGTTCGGTGGACTGGCAGATCAGCGACAGCGCGAACCTGTTCACCAATGCCTACACCAGCGACCAGGGGCGCGGCGTCGACCTGCAGGGGCTGTGGCGCTATCGCCATGGCACCGTGATCGTCTCGCATAACCGGACCTGGCAGGAGCGCCGTCGCCCGTGGGACGAGGGCTACGCACCGTACCCGCCCGATACCGAGCTGACGGAAACCCGCTCCGGCTGGCTGCAGACCAGCGCGCTGAGCGTGAATCACCGCCTGGGCGACAGCAGCCATGTGGCCGCGCGCGTGTCGCATAACCGTGGCGTCAGCGACGGCGTCGGCGTGGACCTGTCGTTCAGCCGTCGCCAGACCCTGTTCGGCAGCGACGCCACCTGGCGCGCCTCGGTGTTCGACCGTCCGGCCAACAGCAGCAGTGGCATGCGCCGCAATCGCGGCGTGGACTTCACGCTCAACATCGCGCTTGGCGACGACGGCCGCCGTTACACCGGCAGCCTGGGTAGTCGCACCGCCACCGATGGCGGGCGCAGCCTGTATGCCAGCGCCGGCGCCCAGCAGAGCTTCGAGGAAGGCCTGCTGCGCAGCGTGGGCGGCCAGGCTACCGCCGACAGCGACGGCCTGGGCCTGAGCGGCACCGCGCTGTTCGAGCATCCTGCACTCCGCGGCGACGTACACGCCCAGCGTTCTTCGCTGGGCGGCCAGCTGAGTGGCGGCGTGAACCTGGAAAGCACCATGGCCATCGGCGGTGGCAAGCTCGCGATTGCCGGTGCGGCTCAGGTTGGCAGCACCAGCACCGGCATGATCGTGGACGTGAGTTCCGAGCTGCCGGACGTGGAGCTGCGTGCGCACAACAGCCGGGGCGGGTCCTATACCCTTCACCCGGGCCGCAACTTCCTTCCGGTCACTGCCTACCGAACCGGTTCGCTGCAGATCGACTTCCACGGACGTGCCGCACCGGCGGCGACCATCCAGCCGGCCAGCCTGGACTACCACCTCAACAAGGGTGGGGTGTCCTACGGCAAGGTCGAGGTGCTCAATACGTTCACCGTGATGGGCCACCTGAAGGACGCTAACGGCAAGCCGCTGGCTGGGGCCCATGTGATCAACCATGCCGGACGCAGCGTGGCGGAAGCCGACGGCTTCTTCGCGCTGGAAATGAGCGCCCGCGCGCCGAGCATGGAAGTGCGCCATCCCACCGTGACCGGTTGCAGCTTCCAGCTCGACGGCACCACCACCCGCCCTGAGGGCGATACCTGGATGGCAGGCGTGCTGCAGTGCCCGTCGTCCAGCCTGACCACGGCGCAGTCTGAAACGACGGCGTCGGCTGCTGGAGCAATGCCATGATCCGCGATTTCTTCTCGACCTGTCTGCAGCGTCGCTTGCGGCAGGGCTTGTGCGCATTTGCGTTGATCGCGGGCGTGGGTAGTGCGCACGGCGCCGACATCCATATCAGCGCTGAGTTCAAGCCTGACATCAGCGATCCGGACAAGCGTGAGTTCACCAACACCACGCCGTGGTCGGGGGTGTGTAACAGCGGGCACCTGCAGAGCTGCATCAACAATGAATGGTGGAGCATCGATACCAAGATCCGCGGCACCAAAGACGCTATCGCCCAAGCCAACTATGGTCGAAACGGCTTCTTTATTGGCATGCCGGCACCAAGGGTGGTGCAGGTTACTTCCGACGATGGCGCGCACACCTTTGACCTAAGATTGAACATCATTGGCGCAGCAATGCGCCTGACCGACCTGGAGCAGGATGGGCCGCCCGAGCCTGGGCCGGTTGCACCCCGCAACTGCGACTTGGGTTTGAAGAACGCTGGTGCAGGCAACTACAGTGTCATGAGGATGTTCTTGCGTCGGGACGGCGGGGAAGGGGTTGCCGAGTGCGCGCTGCAGTACATGCAGACAAACAACTACGCAATGCAGGAGTTTGACTTCACCTACAAGCTGATTACGCCTGCCCCGCTTGGAATGCCCAGTGGGATCTACACGGGAACGACCACATACCGAATCGGCGGGACAGGTGAGGGTGCTGACTTCGATCTGGGTAATGGCGTCACGCTCGAGGACAACATCATCAATGTGCATTTCTCGCTCACCGTGCAGCATGCATTCCAGCTCGACCTTCCCCCGGGCAGCGATCGCGCAGTGCTGATGCCCCGAGGCGGGTGGACGCAGTGGAGTGATTACGGAATCGTGCCGAAGTCACTGGAACGCGAAGTGCCTTTCAGCGTAAGCAGCTCTGGGCAGTTCGAAGTGTCGCTGCAGTGTCAGCATCCGACGGCTGACGGGCGATGCGCCATAAGGAACATGACGGACACGGCGCACGAAGTCCCGCTGGATATTCGCCTGACCATGCCTGGATTCCGTGATGCGGCATCTGGCCTTGATGCTGTGGACATGTCGCTGACCACCACGATGGTGCCCCCGGTGTTCACCGCCGATACGTTCATCATTCGCCGCCCATCAAAGCTGCACTTTGGCGTTCACGGTGAGGCGGTGAGCGAAATGCTGGACAACCCGGGCAGTCACTACCGGGGGGATGTAACCGTGATCTTCGACGCAGCGCCGTAACACCCGTCCCGGCGACGGGGCGACATGTAGTTATCGTACCTCTTGAAGGAGTAAGTGCCATTTCTACTGTAACCCTTGCGACCCCGCAGCCCAGCCGGTGGCGCGCGGCAGCGCTACCGCTGGTTCTCCTGCTTTTCACGGCTGCCGCTGCCCATGCGGCCGACATCTACATCAGCGCCGAGTTCAAGCCGGATATCAATGACCCGGACAAACGTGCCTTCACCAACACCACGCCATGGTCGGGCGTATGTGCCGATACCCACCTGCAGAGCTGCATCCGCAACAATTGGTGGAGCATCGATACCAAGATCCGTGGCACCAAGGACGGCATCAAGGAAGCCAACTATGGTCCGAACGGCTTCTACATCGGCATGCCAACTTCCCGGACGGTGGCAGTTACCTCAGATGACGGCGCCCACACATTCGAGCTGGGCTTCAACATCATCGGCGCGGCGATGCGGCTGTGGGATCGGGAGGGCGATGGACCGGCCCAGCCGGCGTCCACGGGTGGCCCGAACAACTGCTCGTTGGGCCTGACCAACAACCAAGCCGGCAACCACAGTGCCATGCGGATGTTCCTGCGCCGGGATGGGGGCGAGGGTGCGATTGCCTGCGCATTGCACTGGCTGGCCACCAACAACTACCGGATGAGCGAGTTCGATTTCACTTACAAGCTCACCACGCCGCAGCCGCTGGGTATGCGGAGTGGGGTGTATCGGGGCGTGACCACTTATCGAATCGGCGGCACTGGCGAGGGCGCGGACTTCGACCTTGGCAATGGGGTGGTGCTGGAGGACAACATCGTCAATGTCCACTTCGAACTGACCGTCGAACATGCGTTCCAGCTGGATCTTCCGCCGGGCAGCGAGCGCGCGGTGCTGGCGCCCAAGGGTGGCTGGACGCAGTGGAGCGATCATGGCATCGCGCCGAAATCGCTGGAGCGCGAGGTGCCCTTCAGCCTCAGCAGCTCTGGGCAGTTCGAGGTGTCGCTGCAGTGCCAGCATCCGTTAAGCGATGGGCGGTGTGCCATTCGAAACGTGACCGAGGCTGCAGAGGAAGTGCCGCTGGAGATCCAGCTGACGCTGCCTGGATTCCACGATTCGACTACGGGCGTGGATGTGGTGGGCATGCCACTGACCACGACGATGGTGCCGCCGGTGTTGGCGGCCGATGTCTTCATCGTCCGGCGGCCGTCGAACCTGCGCTTTGCGGTGAACGGCGATGCGGTGCGCAGCATGCTGGATCATGCCGGCAGCCACTATCGCGGTGACGTCACGGTGATCTTCGACGCAAGCCCGTAGCAGCACCGCGTCATGCGCATGCGACAACAGCGTGACGGTGCCGACGGCTGCGCTGAACTGTTTACCGAGATGCGCGATACGTCTACGGCCAGAGGGCTTTCGCGCACGTCGTGGTAACGCGGAAATCCCTACGGTGGGGTCACCGGCCTCACTTCGATGTCGGGCACTCGGAGACACGACATGGGTAACCAGCAGAATCCGCAGCAGGGCCAGCAGAACCAGCAGGGTCAGCAGAACCAGCAGAACCAGAAGGATCCGCAGCGCCAGGGCCAGCAGCAGCAACAGCAGGACCAGAAGCGCGAGCGCAACCAGCAGGGCGGCCAGGACGAAGAAGAATAAGGTCCTGCCCCAACGGAATAACCCGAAGTCCGGCCCTAGGGCCGGACTTTTTGTTTGAGGGGCCGGATTTAGCAAGTGATACCCATTCGCATTTGCGGTACACTGGGGCGATCGCCTTGCCCTGAGTCGTGCCTGCCGTGCTTTCCAGCCTGATCTCTTCTTTTTCTCCCTGGTTGCGCAACGTGGGCGCGGTAGCAGTGCTGGGCATGGTGGCGGCCGCACCGGTTGCAGCCCAGCAGCGCAACCCGCTGCAGAAGGTGGGCGAGACCGTTCTGGACCAGCCCGCGCAGAGCTACCGTTTCGAACGTTTCGTCGTCGAAAGCGGCGAGCCCGCGCGGAAGTGGCGGGTCAATCTTGGCGTGCCGACCAAAGCGGCCACAGCGCCGTCGCCGGTGCTGTACATGTTGGACGGCAATGCCGCCGCCATGGTTTTCGACCAGGCGCTGTTGAGCGACCTCGCCGCACATGCCGCGCCGGTACTGGTGTTCATCGGTTACGACAACGACCTGCGCATCGACTCGGCCGCACGCACGCTGGACTACACCGCGTGGGTGGACACCGCCGACGATGAGAACGGCACCCTGCAGTCCAGTGGCGGTGGCGCGAAGGCGTTCCTTGAAGTGATCCAGCAGAAGATCAAGCCCGAGGTGGAACGCCGCGCGCGCGTGGACACCGCGCAACAATCGCTCTGGGGCCATTCGCTGGGCGGGCTGTTCGTGCTCAGCACGCTGTATACGCAGCCGACCGCCTTCCAGAATTACGTGAGCGCCAGCCCGTCGCTGTGGTGGAGCCAGGGCGCGCCGCAGGGCGCGATGGAGCAGGCGTTCTTTGCCAAGCCCGAACCGGCCAATGTTTGGCTGATGCTGGGCGGCGACGAGCGCACCGGCAACCGCGGCGTGCGCGACATGAACAATCCACGCGTGGTGGCCCATCTGCGCCGTATTGCCGGGGCCACCCCGGATGCCGCGCACGCGCTGAGCGACCGCCTGGCCAAGGTGCCGGGCGTGCAGGTCACCTACCGCGAGTTCCCCGGGCTTGGCCATGGGCCGATGCTGCCGGCCTCGCTGAAGGCGACGCTGGCAGCGCTGTATGGCGCCGCAGATCGCAGTGACCCTGCACCGGCAGGCGCTGCCGATGCCGCCGCCGAGTGACATTTCTTTCCCTTACCCAGGCGGCAACGCCAAGGCAACCCTTGTGACACGCGCCGCTGGCGCGCCCCTACAGAAGGAGTCTGCTATGTCCCGTTTCGTTTCCCTGCCACGTGTCGCCGGCCTGGCCCTGGCGTTGTCGCTGGTCACCGGCGCGGTGTCGGCCGAGCCGGTGTTCGACGCGCCGGCCAATGGTTTCCGTGGCCAGGTCAGTGCCCGCAATGAAAACGTGGTGCCGGGCAGCACCGCTGAGGTCACCGGCCGTGCGTTCGTGCCGGGCCAGCAGGTGACGCTGTTGCGCGGTGCCACCGTGCTCAACGACACGCCGTACGTGGTCGACGCGCAGGGCAACTTCAAGGCCAGCGTGCAGGTGCCGGCCGATGCGGTGCCGGGCCAGCAGCCGCTGGTGGTGCGTGCCAGCAACCCGGCCGCTGCGGCGGTGGTGGCGCTGCGGGTTTCGCCGCATCTGCCGCTGAGCGGGCAGCAGGCGTTCCAGCAGACCTCGGGCAAGCTGGTCCAGGGTCTGTACCAGAGCGCTTACAGCGCCGGTAGCAATGCCCTGTTCGTGACCTCAGCGGTGGGCCGCCCGCCGGTCACCCAGTCGCAGCTGCTGAAGGTGGACCCGAAGACCCTGAAGGTGGTCAAGGCGATCACCCCGGCGCAGGTGCCCGACGCCAAGGGCGGCAGCGTGTTCGCCGTGTATGGCGTGGGCGTGGATGATGCCAACGGCAACGTGTGGGTGAGCAACACCCGCCAGGACACGGTGGCGGTGTACCGCCAGTCGGACCTGTCGCTGGTGCACCAGTTCCCGGTCGGCGCGGTGCCGCATGCGCGGGACGTGGTGGTGGATGCCAAGCGCGGCAAGGTGTTCGCCTCGGCGGCCGGTGAGGATCATTTGTCGGTGTTCGACGCGAAGACCCTGAAGCCGCTCGAACCGATCACTCTGGCCTCGGGCGTGGATGATGAGAAATTCGTGCCGATGAGCCTGGTGCTGGATGAAGCCAGCGGCAAGCTGTTCACCGTGAGCATCGGTACGCCGGAAGCGGCGGTGATCGATGTGGCCAGCGGCAAGGTCGACAAGGTGATCGACCTGGGCAACGCGATCAGCGCCTCGGGCGTGGCCTTCGACGCGAAGCAGAACCGCCTGTACGTGGCCTCGCAGGGCACCGACAACCTGCTGATCGTGGACGTGGCCAGCGGCAAGGTGCTGCACGACGTGCCGGTGGGCGCCGGTGCGCTGAACGTGGCGTTCGAGCCCGTTTCCGGCCTGGCCTACGTGACCAATCGCGGCGCCGGTACGGTGACCGTGGTAAACGGCGACGGTAAGGTGGTCGGCAATCTGGATGGCGGCACCTTCCCCAACCACGTGCGCGAGGACGGCAAGGGCAACGTGTTCGCGGTCAACAAGTCGCGCGGTGCCGAAGATCCCAAGGGCGACCGCATCACCCGCATCACCCCGGCCAAGCGTTGATGACCCGCGTGCAGGGCTGCGGTCCTGCGCGCGCCTGATTGGAGCGATACATGTTGAATTTCCTGTCCCTGCGGCGAAGCGTGCTGGTGCTGGCCATGACGGCCGCATTGGTGGCGTGTGGTGGCAAGCCAGCCGAACCTGCGGCGGCTGGCGCGCCCGACAAGGCCAATGCGACGGCCGATGCGGCAGCCAGTACAACCTTGCCGCAGGGCTGGCTGCGCGTGGCCGGCACTGACGTCCCGACCAGCAGCGAGCTGGCGGCCGTACTGCCGGCGATCGTCACCTCCGACGACGGCGAACAGGTGACGGTGAAGGACACCTCGCGGATCGTCGCAGGCGGTGACGATGTCATCGCAGTGATCGAAGCGCTCGGCATGGGCGCACAGGTGTATGCCGCGCCGCTGCGTTCGGCCACGGAAGCCGGCCGCAGCGCGCCGAAGCAGTTCCTGTTCAACCGCACCACCGGCGTGGAAGGGGTGCTGAGCCTGGAGGGCACGCTGTTCCTCGGCAACAGCCTGCGCCGCCACACCGAGCTGGCGAAGAAGCTGCGCGGCGCTGGTGAAGCGGCGGTGGTGATCGACGACCTGCAGTCGGCGCCGGACAAGGTGCGCAAGGTGGCGGCCGCGCTCGGTGTGGCCGAGGCGGGCACGCAGCTGGCAGCGCAGGTACAGGCGCAACTGGATGAAGCGGCCGCGATCGCAGCGGCGAGCAAGGTCCATCCGCGGGTGATTCACCTCTCGGCCACCGGCGCCGGGGGCGCGCCGACCGTGGCAGGGGCGGACAGTGCGTCGGGCAAGCTGATCGGGTTGGCCGGTGGCATCAACATCGGTACCGAAGCGGGCGTGGCCAACTATTCCGCACTGAGCAACGAAGGAGTTGTAGCCGCCGCCCCGGACGTGATCCTGGTCACCGAGAACGACCTGCAGCTGTTTGGCGGCGAGGCGGGACTCTGGAAGGCGTATCCCACCCTGAAGCAGACCCCGGCCGGCGCGGCCAACCGGGTCTGGGTGATGCCGGACGTGCAGCTCAAGGCGGCCAGCGTCGGCTCGGGCAGCGGTGCGCTGGCACTGGCAAAGGCGCTGGCGGCGCTGCCGTCGCCGTGAGTTGGGGGCAGTGATGCAGCGCAGAACGCGTCGCCGCGCGGGCGGCTGGGTGCTGGCCGTGATGGCGTTCGCGTTGTTGGGCGCGATCCTGGCCTCGTTCGCGGTCGGGCCCTTGCGCCTGCCGCCGCTGGAAGTCGTGCAGGCGGTCGCGGTGAAACTGGGGCTGCTCGACCCCTCGCAGGTCAGCACGCGCGACATGGCGGTGGTCTGGAACCTGCGCATTCCGCGTGCACTGCTGGGGGCGCTGGTGGGGGCGTCGTTGGCCATGGCGGGAGCCAGCCTGCAGGGGTTGTTCGGCAACCCGCTGGCTGACCCGGGCATCGTGGGGGTGACGCAGGGGGCGGCACTCGGCGCGGTGGCCGCCATCGTGCTGGGCGCGGGCAGCGTGGGCGGCTGGACGTTGCCGCTGGCCGCATTCGCCGGCGGCGCGGCAGCCATCAGCCTGACCTATGCGCTGGCCCGGCCGGGGCGCAACACCGGCACTGCCACGCTGCTGCTGGTGGGCATTGCGATGGCCGCGTTCTGTTCGGCGGCGATCGGGTTCCTGACCTACATTGCCAGCGAGAGCGAGCTGCAGTCGCTGGTGTTCTGGCAGATGGGCTCGCTGGCGCAGGCGGACTGGGCGGACGTGGCGGCCGCGCTGCCGGTGTTCGTGCTGGGCACGGTCGCGCTGCTGCGGCTGGCCACGCCGCTGGACATGCTGGCGCTGGGGGAGCGCCAGGCGCAGCACCTCGGGCTGGATGTGAAGCGCACCCGCCTGAAGCTCATCGCGTTCAGCGCGCTGCTGGTGGGGGCGGCGGTGGCGTTTGCGGGGTCCATCGGATTCGTCGGGCTGGTCGTGCCACACGTGGTACGCATGCTGGTCGGCCCGGGGCACCGCTGGCTGCTGCCGGTCTCGGCAGTAACCGGCGCGCTGCTGATCGTGGTGGCCGACACCGCCGCACGCACACTCGACCCGCCGGCTGAGATTCCGCTCGGCCTGTTCTCGGCGGCGCTGGGGGCGCCGTTCTTCCTGTGGCTGGTGCTGCACCAGCGCCGGAGCGGAACCGTATGAGCACGCCGTTCCTGCAGCTGGACGGGGTAGGGGTGCGCTACGGGGAGCGCAGCATCCTGCACGACATCCACCTGGGTTTCGTGCCCGGCACGGTGACCGCGCTGGTCGGCCCGAACGGTGCAGGCAAGTCCACGCTGCTGGCGGTGGCCAGCGGCGATGTACCGGCCGACGCCGGGAAGGTAATCCTGCACGACCAGCCCATCGCGCACTGGAAAGCGATGGCGCTCGCGCGCGAACGCGCGGTGATGCCGCAGGATCACGCGGTGCGCTTCGCGTTCACGGTGGAAGAGGTGGTGGCGATGGGACGGCTGCCACACCCCGCCGATGCGATGCGCGATGGGGCGCTGGTGGAGCAGGCACTGGGCCAGGCGGAGATGGTGGGCCTGCGTGGGCGCGAAGTGCAGACGTTGTCCGGCGGGGAGGCGGCACGCGCAACCTTCGCCCGGGTGCTGACCCAGGGCACACCGTTGCTGCTGCTGGACGAACCCACCGCCGCGCTCGACCTGCGCCATCAGGAGCGCACGCTGAAAGCGGTGCGCGCACTGGCCGACGACGGCGCCTGCGTGATCGTTGTCCTGCACGACCTCAATCTTGCGGCTGGCTACGCCGACCGGATCGTGCTGCTCGAACAGGGCAGGGTGGCCGCAGACGGCACGCCCGACCAGGTGTTGACCCGCGAGCACATCGAACGTGTCTACCAGCAGGCCGTAGTGGTGCTGCGCCACCCCCAGCGGAACGTCCCGCTCGTGGTAGTCACATAGCACACTGTCTCCGTCAGGCGCGGCGTAATACCGCGAAGCGTTGTACTCACGCGCGCCGACTTTTGTCATTCGACGCTGGAAAACAGCCGGTTACGCGCAATGCGCCGGCCTTTTGATGCTGTGTCGCTTCCAGCTCAAATACAAATTATTGCACCCCGTTTTGAACAAAGTTGCATTCGAGCTGGCGCAATCGGCCCGTAATCTTTGCGGCGTTCCACAAGGGTCAATCAAGCACTCGCTCGCGATTGACCAATCCGATTGTTTTGCCCACTAACCCACAAGGAATACCCAAATGAAGTTCTCCACCACGCTGCTTGCCCTGGCCATCGCTTCTTCGGCCGCCATCGCCCCGTCTGCCTTCGCGCAGTCGGCTGACCTGTCCATCAACGGTCGCATCTTCCCGGGTGCCTGTGTTGTCGATCTCGACGGCGGCGGTGTCGCCGACCTGGGCAACATCCGCCTGGATTCGCTCCAGACTGACAGCGCCACCAAGCTGGACCAGATCGACATGAACATGACCGTGGCCTGTGAATCGGCCGTCCGCTTCGCCTTCAGCGGCGTCGACAACGCAGGTGACAGCTCGACCAATGCCAATGAGTATGGCCTCGGCGTTACCGCTGCGGATGAGAAGATCGGCAGTGCCCGCTTGGGCATGGCAGACGTCATCATCGACGGTGCGAGCAGCCACGCAATGATCTCCGGCGACAACGGCGAAACCTGGCAGATCATCCTGATCCCGACCGGGATTCACGTTCCGAAGGGCAGCCTGATCGGCTTCAACACCGAGCGTGTCGGCACGGGTCCGTCCGCAATCAAGGACATGCAGGCCACCCTGCAGGTCCAGCCGACCATTGCCCCGACCAGCGGCCTGACCGTCACTGAAGACGTGGCGATCAACGGCAACGCCACCATCAACCTGACCTACCTGTAAGTACGTCGTTCGCTCCGGCGCACGGTCTCCACCGTGCGTCGGAGCCCCCCCTATCACGAGGCTTGTTCCATGAAGTTCTCCAACACGTTGATTGCCCTGGCCATCGCGTCGTCGACCGCCATCGCCCCGACCGCCTTTGCGCAGTCGGCGGACCTGTCCATCACGGGCAACATTTTCCCCGGCGCCTGCACGGTGAGCGTCGGCGGAGGTATCGCCGATCTGGGCGACATCCGCGCCGAAACGCTTAACGCGGACGCCGCCACGCTGCTTGCTCCGGTAACGCTGCCGATGAACGTTGACTGCGAGTCGGAAGTGCGCTTCGCCCTCCAAGGCGTGGACAACACCGCCGAGAGCTCGACCCAGTCGGACCGCTACGGCCTGGGCATGACCGCCCAGGACGAGAAGATCGGCAACGCCAACATCCTGGTCGCCGACGTCACCGCGGACGGCGTGCCGGCGCATGGCACCTTCTCCCATGACGAAGGGCTGACCTGGAACGAGAGCCACAGCGGTGGCCACTTCACCCTGGCGATGCCTGACATGCTTGGCTTTGCCAAGGAAGAGTCGGTCGATACCGGCCCGGCCGCGATCAAGAACCTGCAGGGCAGCCTGAAGGTGATCGCGCAGATCGAGCCGACCGATTCGCTGACCATTGACGAAGACGTGCTGATCAACGGCAGTGCCACGATCAACCTGACCTACCTGTAAGTGCTCCACCGCCGCCGGCGCATCGCACATCGCGGGGCGCCGGCGACTTTTCTTCACCGCCACTTCACGGCCGCAGGCGCATGAATGCGCCAGCAAGGCAACAGCATCGTCCCGGCACCAGTCCGGGGGCTTGTGAATCGGGGGATTCATTGGCTGCGCATTGCTCCATCTCTTAGCGCGGGTAGTACGCAGCCAGGACACCCTTGAGGAGCTGGTCCCATGGCTATCGCACGCTTTGCTGTTCCCGCCCTTGTCGCGGGCCTGGTGGTGTTGGGCAGCGCGCAGACCGCCTGCGCCGACGGAATGAAACCGGACAAGTCGATCGTGATCGTGTCGACCGACCCGAAGCACCCCACCAAAATGACGGTCACGAATACGGGCGGGACAGAGGACCTGCTGCTGGTCGACATCCTGCCCATCGACGAGGATACGGCAGATATCGTAAGAGTCTCTCCGGCGTCGGGCACGTCGAGCGTGAAGCCCGACGGGACGCAGCAGGTGACCTTCACCGCGGTGGAACAGGTCCAGGATGAGACGAAGCAACGGCTGCGCAGGGTGGTGTTCGAGGGTGCCAAGGGTACGCCTTCGCGTACAACGAAGCGCAACGAGGTGGGGGTGAGCGTGCGCCAGAACCTGCCGCTGATCATTCATCCTTCGAAGCTGCCGTTGGAGCGGGAACCGTGGAAGCGTCTCCAATGGGTCGAGCACAACGGCGAACTGACGGTGAAGAACGACAGTCCGTACGTAGTACGTCTGTCACAGGAGTTTGAATCGCTGCCCTCCAAAACAGTGATGGGACTGTCCCGTTCGTACGTACTGCCTGGTGCGCGCCTTACGATGAAGCGGCCGGCCCGTGCGGCGCATGACACCGAGGTCCGCATCCATCCAGCGACTGTATACGGGTACCAGACCGATCATTTCGAGGCGCCGATAACAGCGGAAAAGGTGACTGGCGAAAAGTAGCGGCAGGACGCCCGAGGGCTGCACCACTCGCTGCGCGAATACAACACATTGCATCCCGTTTTGAAACACCTTGCATGTGGTGTGGCGCAATCGACCCGTACTCTTTGCGGCGATCAATACGGTCTATCGCGCATCAACGTGCCATTGACCAACCACATCGTTCGCCAAATCCGTCACGAGGACTATCCCATGAAGTTCACCACCCCGCTGCTGGCCCTGGCCATCACGTGCTCGGCTGCCTTCGCGCCGAATGCCCTTGCCCAGTCGACCGAGCTGACCATCGTCGGCAAGATTCTTCCGGGCGCATGCAACGTTGCGTTGAGCAACGAAGGCGTCGCCAACTTCGGCGACATCCGCTCCAGTTCGCTTGAGGAAGACACCAGCACCATGATCGGCTCGAAAGACCTGACCATGACCGTTACCTGCGATTCTGCGGTGCGATTTGCGATGCAGGGCGTCGACAATACCGGCGATACTTCGTTCGTCACCAACCGTTACGGGCTCGGCCGTACTGCCGACGACGAGAAGATCGGCAGTGCGACCATTGGATTCACGGCCGTCACTGTCGACGATGCGAGCGGCTTTGCCACCACTTCATACAACCAGGGCGAAACCTGGTCCGACAGCGTTGTCCCCGGTCCGGCCCCCATCCCGCGTGACGGGATGATCGGCTTCGCGACCACCCAGGGGGTTACCACCGGGCCGGATGCCGTCAAGTCCATGACGGGCACGATTGAGGTCAAAGCCTACATCGCCCCGACCTCCGGCATGACCCTCACCGGCGAAGTGCCAATCCGGGGCAATGCCACCATCAATGTGATGTACCTGTAGCAGCAAGCCCGGCACGCCTGTCTCTGCGGAGGTTGCGATGATGAAGTTCACGACGGCCCTGATGACGCTCGGACTGTACGCGGCGGCGACGCCTGTCCTTGCGCAATCTGCAGAGCTGACGATCGTCGGTAACCTGCTTCCCGGTGCCTGTACTACTGTGCTGGCAGGCGGTGGGGTGGTCGATCTTGGCACTACGCTCGCGGAGAAGCTTGACCCGACGGAAGAGACATCGCTGGGGTCGGTGAGGGTCGCGATGACCGTGACATGCCTGGTGCCGGTGCGGTTTGCCTTCATGGGCATTGACAACACCGGTGACAGCGCCTCGGTCGCAACGCGCTATGGGCTGGGACTGTCGCCGGATGCCGAGAAGATCGGTGGTGCGGTCATCAGTTTCAAAGATCCCAGCTCGGATGGGTCGCCCGTCCACTACACGCGCTCGGAAGACGGGGGGCAGCAATGGGAGCCCAGCGGGAACGAGGGCTCCACCTGGCTCGGGAAGGTGTCGATCAACGGATTCTCCACCGCCCCAGGCGTGGTGACCGGACCAGATCCGATCGCGTCGCTGCAGGTGGACCTGGAAGTCCGTACCTACGTCCAGCCTACGAATGCACTGACCATCGACGACAACGTGCCCATCCATGGCAGTGCCACCGTCGACCTGATCTACCTGTAAGTACATCTACCGGAAGAGGATGCCGTCATGAAGTTCGCCACGACCTTGCTTTCGCTTGCAGTTGTAGTCGCAGCTCCGGCCGCCTTCGCGCAGTCGACCGACGTGTCCGTCACCGGCATCATCCACCCAGGATCGTGCGACATCCAGCTGGGCGGCAACGGCACTATCGAACTTGGCACGCTCAATACCGCCAATCTTAATACCGATGTTCCGACAGACCTGGAGCCACGGACGATGACCCTGGCGGTTGCCTGCGATTCTGCCATGCGCTTTGCGCTGGAAGGCATCGACAACCGGCAGGAGAGCTCGGTGTACACCCAGATGTATGGCCTGGGGATGACCCCGGAATCGGAACGCATTGGGGGTGCCGCGCTGAGTGTCGAAGAGCCGAAGGCGGACGACGCTGCAGCTTACGGCACCCAGTCGGTGGACAGCGGGACCACTTGGGATGCGTCCACCGCGACCCCACTGACCCCGCTCATTCCGGATTCCCTGCGCGGCTTCACCACGGAACAGGGTGTGACGACTGGACCGGCGCCGATCAGCGCATTGACCGGCAACCTGGTGGTCGGGGTCCGGATCCAGCCCACCGACGTGATGCGCCTGACTGGTGAAGTGGATATCACCGGCAACATCACGCTGAACGTGATCTACCTGTAAACAGTGGTTGCGCGGTAAGGCTGCAACCGACGGGCGCGGTTGTGGCGGCTGGTGAATCGGGGGATTCATGGCAGCAGGCACGGGGCGATGGGCCGGACACCGACCGTTCAAGCGGCGACATGGATGAGCGGCCTGCTGCTGTGCGGCTGCCTGCTGGCCACGCCTGCGCGAGGCCAGGAAACGCCGGCGGAGGAGCCACAGGATGCGCCGGAGGACGACGACGACGTTCTGGTGTTCGACGCCGACCTGTTGCGCCAGCGCGGCCTGGATCCCAAGCTGGGCGAGTACCTGAGCCGCGGCGCCCGCTACACGCCCGGCAAGCAGTCGGTCACGCTGATGGTGAACCAGCAGCGTATCGGCCAGGTGGACGTCACCTTCGATGAGGGGGGCAAGCTGTGCCTGGACGAGGCCCTGCTGGAACGCGCCGCACTCAAACTGCCCAAGGCCACCGGCCCCGGCGGCACGGTGGCCTGCGATGACTTCAGAACGACCTACCCGTCGACCGTGGTCGAGAAGGACCCCGGCCAGCGCACGGTGACCCTGCTGGTGCCCGGCGACAGCCGCCAGCCCGGGCGCGAAGGCGTGGGCGGCTACGTGCAGGGTGGGGTGGGCGCCCTGTTCAACTACAGCGTGATGACCACCCGCAGCGACAGCAGCAGCGGCGCCAGTACCTACGTGGCCGCCATTACCGAGGCCGGATTCAATGCTGGCGACTGGATCCTGCGCAGCCGCCAGAGCTACACGCGCTCGGACGAGAAGACCACGTTCGACGTCACCCAGAGCTACGCGCAGCGCACCTTCGCCCGCTGGAAGACGGTGGTGCAGCTGGGCGAGCTGGACATGCTGACCCCGGTGCTGCCCGGCACTTCGATCACCGGCATCCAGCTGCTGCCGGAAGCCGCGCTGCAGGTGGGCGAGGGCCCGGTGATCAGCGGCATCGCCAATTCCAATGCGCGGGTGGAGGTGCGCCAGCGCGACGTGCTGTTGTACGTCACCGTGGTGGAGGCGGGGCGTTTCACCCTGTCCGGACTGCCGCCGCTGGCGTCACTGACCGATGTCGACGTGAAGGTGGTCGAGGCCGATGGCAGCGAACACGGCTTCACCGTGCCGGCGGTGGCGCTGGCCGGGCTGGTGCGGCCGCAGAGCGGCTACACCGTTGCCGTGGGGCGCGTACGCAATGTGGAATTGGCGCCGGGGCGGCAACCGTGGGTGGCCAGCGCCAGCTGGAGCGGGGCGCTCGGTGGCTGGGGCACGGGCAGCGTGGCGGCGATGGCCGCGCAGGACTACACCGCGCTGGGCGGCAGTGGATTCGTGGGATGGCGCTTCGGAACCTCACTGAGTCCGTACGTGCTGCTCTCCCATGCGAAGGATGACGAAGGCACCCGTCGCGGTTGGCATGCCGGGCTTGGGCTGCAGCAGACGTTGGGCAGCCAGCTCTCGCTCAATGCCGGTGTGGCGATGCAGTCGCGCGAGTACCGCGAGCTGGTGGATGTGCTGGCGGCCACCACCGACGACACGAGCCGCGCGCGTTACCGCGAGCAGGCCCATGTGTCGCTCAGCTGGTCCACGCGCTGGCTGGGTTCGATCAGCGCGGGGTACTCGCGCGCTACGGTGTTCGATGGCCGCCCGACTTCGCGCGCGTCGTTGTCGTGGGGCCGCAATTTCAGCTGGGCCACGGTGTCGCTCAACGCCGATCGCGACCTGGCCCAGCGCGACGTGCCGGACAGCCGCAACGACACGGTGGAGGGCGACGCCTACCGGGTGTACCTCAGCGTGAGCGTGCCGCTGGGCGAGCGCCGCCGCGCGCGCACCAACGTGCAGCACGACCGCTCCGGCGAGCGCATGGGGCTGTCCTACACCGACGCGCCGAGCAGCACCCTGAGTTATCGGCTGGGGGTGGACCGCGATACGTTCAGCGGCCGGACCGACACCAGCGCCTCGGCAGCGTGGCTGGCGCGCTACCTGCAGACCAGTGGGTCGTACACCCGTTCCAGCCTGGGCAATTCGTCCAGCTCGGTGCTGCTCAGTGGCGGGGTGGCGATGCACGGGCGCGGGGTGACGGTGTCGCCGTATCCGATCCAGGACACGTTCGGGATCGTGGCGCTGACCGACAAGGTGTCGGGTGTGGAGATCAGTACGCCTTACGGCCCGGTCTGGACCGATCCCTGGGGCAAGGCGGTGGTGGCGCAGCTGACGCCGTACACCACCAGCATGTTGGAGGTGGATACCGCCAGCCTGCCGCGCAACATGCAGCTGGATAACGGTGCGGTATCGCTGGAGGCGGGGCGTGGTGCAGTCGCGCAGGTCGACCTGGCGACGCGCTACAGCCGGCGCATCCAGCTGCTGCCGAAGCGCCCGGACGGCACTGCGCTGCCGCACGGCACAACCGCGTTCCGCACCAACGACGACCTGGTGGGCATGGTGACCGCCGGTGGTTCGCTGTTCGTCTACGACGCGGTGGACGGCGAAACACTGGAGCTGCACCTGCCCGATGAAAGCGTGTGCACGCTCAGCTACCCGCTGGATGAGGACGAGGATGAAGACGTGATCATGCCGGTAGCCACGGTGACCTGCACGCCCGGCGCAGCGGAGCCTTCGTCATGAGCATGCACGGTGTGGCTGCACGCATTCTGTTGTGCGCGCTGCTGCTGCTGGCGTGGCTGCCCGCGCAGGCGCGTATCGACCCGCTCAAGCGCTGCACGATGACCTTGTCGCCGGGGATGATCGACTACGGGCAGCTCACCCGGATGCAGGGCATCAGCCGTCCGTTCCTGCCGGGGCAGGGACCGGGCCTGGCGCGCGGGCCTGGACTGATCAGGCCAAGCGGGATGGCACTGCCTGCGCACACGCTGTTCCTCAACCTGGTGTGCCCACAACCGATCAACCTGACCATGCTGTTCCATGCGCCTTCGCGCGATCCGTCCACGTTCGACTTGGGCGGTGCGGGCTTCTACACGCTGCGCGTGCACGACGTGCGGGTGGACGAACAGCCGGTGGACATCGGCCTGGTGACGGTCCCCGGCGAGCCGCCCAGCACCATCGCCGAGCTGCTGGAATGGGTGCCCGAGCATGCCTGGGTGCCGATGCGCGCGGGCATGCAGGTACCGGGCAGCCGGTTGTCGGCGCAGATCGACGTGCAGGCCTGGGTGACCGCAGACCTGGCCTCGGTGCGCGACGCGCAGGCGTGGGAAGCGGAAGGGCTCATCGACGCCGAGGACGCGCGGCAGTTCGTGGCCCTGGGCCAGCGTGCGCAGGCCATGCCCAGCGCGTGCACGCCGCGGCTGAGCCCGGCCACGCTCGACCTGGGCACGGTGCCACGCAGCAACCTGCACGCGGACTTCGCGACCGCACTGGCACCGCGCACGGTGCAGTTGCAGTTGAACTGCAGCGGGCCCGCGCTGCTGGCGGTGAAGCTGCTGGACAACCGCGCCGGTGCGGATGCGGCCGGATGGGCAGCGGGCGTTCCAGACCCGGGGCGCTTTGCGATCACGCCGCGCGAGGGTGGGGTGGCGGGCATCTACGGGCTGTCGTTCGGCGCAGTCATGGCCGACGGCCAGTTGATGCAGGTGGTTGAGGGCGCCGGCGAGCGTGCCAGCACCTGGAGTCCGCACCCGGACGGTTCGCCGCTGCAGCGCTTCGATGCGCAGTCGACGGTGTACGCCTTCGCCCAGCCCGGGCATGCGGTACCGGCCGCGGTGGACAACCTGAGCGCACCGATTCAGGTGGACGTGCAGCTGGCGCCCGCCTCCACGCTGGAGGGAGGTGATGAGATCCTGCTGGATGGCTCGGTGACGATCGAGATCGTATATCTGTGACGCTGCCGCCCGGCTGGCGCATGCGACGTCGAACGCCACGCCGTGCGTGGTGCTCCAAACGGCAGCTGGGACGACACCGATTGTCGCGCATGGCCATTTACAACTAGTTGCACCCGGGTTTGAAAGTTGTTGCATGTGTGGTGGCGTGATCGACCCGTAATCTTTGCGGCGTTCCAAGAGGTCAATCAAGCAAGCGTTTGCGATTGACCTACCCAATCGCTAAACCTACTCGCCGCAAGGAAAACCCCATGAAGTTCACCACCAAGCTGCTCACCCTGGCCATTGCCTCTTCGGCCGCCATCGCTCCGACCGCGTTCGCGCAGTCGGCTGACCTGTCCATCGCCGGAAAGATCTTCCCGGGTGCCTGCACTGTGCAGCTGGGAGAGGGCGGCGTTGCCGACTTCGGTGACATTCGTGCCGATACGCTCAATGCGGACCAGGTGACTCACCTTGAGCCCGTTTCCCTGTCGATGGACGTCGCCTGCCAGTCCGAAGTCCGCTTCGCCTTCAAGGGCACGGACAACGTGCAAGGTACCTCTCCCAATCCGCAGCGGTTTGGACTGGGTCTGACGCCCTCGGACGAAAGGATCGGCAGTGCTGACCTGCATCTGGAAGAAGTTCTGGTTGACAGCGGCACCGGGTATGCAACGTACTCCAGCAACGATGGCGCGACCTGGAGCGGCAGCTCGCTTGTCCGCTTCTTCAACATCTCGAAGTCCGCACTCATCGGGTTCGCCAAGGAAGCGTCCGTCGTGACTGGCCCCGCGCCAATGAAGGCAATGCAGGCCCGGCTGGACGTGAAGGCCCAGATCCAGCCGAAGAACGACCTGACCATCGACGGCGATGTGCAGATCAACGGCGGCGCGACTCTGAATCTGATCTATCTGTAAGCGGATCGAGCCGCTACCCGTGCGTCGCTACGCGAAACACGGGTAGCGCCGGGCTCTGCCTGGCACCCACAGCCGGGCAGAGCCCGGCTCTTCGCGTTGGAGTTCACCGCGCGTGAAGCGCTTTACCAGGCGAGCGTGGCGGTGGCCATTACCGTGCGGCCGCTGCCGTAGTAGCAGGACGAGACGCCGGTGCAGGTGGAGACGTAACGCTTGTCGGCCAGGTTGCTGGCGTTGAGCGCGAGCTTGACGTCGGTGCTTCCCAACTGGCCCAGGTCGTAGCGGATCGCGGCGTCGAACAGGGTGTACGACGGAATGCGGTACAGGTTTGCGCTGTCGCCGTAGCTGACGCCGTTGTAGCGGGCGCCGGCGGCCAGGCTGAGCCCGCGCAGGGCGCCGGCCTGGAAGGTGTAGTCGGCCCAGAACGAGGCCGTCAGGTCCGGCACCATGGCCAGCTGCTTTCCGCCGTAGGCACTCGAGTGCAGCATTTCCGAGTCCATCCGTGACGCCGCACCGATCAGGCTCAGGCCGGCGATGGGGGTGATGCGGCCTTCCAGTTCGATACCGCGCACGCGGCCTTCGTCGCCCTGGATCGAGCACACGGCGGTGCCGGTGGCGCCGCAGTTGCGGTGGCTGGCGACCGGGTCGTCGACGATCATGTTTTCCTGGCGTAGGTCGTACACGGCCAAGGTGACCAGGCCGTCCACATTCGCCGGCTGATACTTCACGCCTGCTTCCCACTGCGCACCGGTGACCGGCTCGAACGCGGTCTGGGTGAAGCTGTCCAGTGGCGACTTGGTCGCGGGCTGGAACGATTCGGCATAGCTGATGTACGGGGTCAGCCCGTTCTCGAACACATACAGCAGGCCACCGCGACCGGTGAATGCCTCGTTCTTGATCACGTTGTGCGGGCCCGGCTGCGAGATGCCGGTGGCGATGTTGCGGGTGGCGCTGAGCGTGTCGTCCTTGGTCCAGTCGTAACGCCCGCCCAGGGTGAGGCGCCAGTTGCCTGCGGCCAGCTGGTCCTGCAGGTACACGCCGCTCTGGCGGTTGATGCCGCTGGTCGGGGTCTCGCTGGTGACAGTGGGGGTGTACGGGTAGTAGACCGGGTTGAAGATGTCGATCGGACGCGGGTTGCTCATCGCGCTGCGCACGCCTTCCCAATCCGCACGCTGCCAGTCCCAGCCGAGCAGCACGGTGTGGTCGACCGCGCCGGTGGCGAAGCGTGCCTGCAGGCGGGTGTCGAAGGTGTCGCCGTCCGAGTCGCCCGTACCTTGTACGCCGCGCCGGTTCTGGGTGCGGCCGTCGGCGTTGAGCGCGCCGAAGGTGACCACGCCGCGATACAGCGAATCCACATGCGTACGGCGCGCGTTCTGGGTCAGGGTGAGGTGGTCGTTGAATGCGTGTTCGAACAGCCAGCCGGCCGTCCACAGGGTGCGGTCGAAGGTGTTCCAGTCCGGCTGGCCGATGAAGGTGCTGTTCTTCATATGGCCGTATTGCGTGGGGTTGAGCGTGCCGGCCATCGGCAGGAACTGGTAGGTGGAGCCGCCGTCGTCCTTCTGGTACATGCCGAGCAGGGTCAGGCGGGTGCGCTCGGCGATCTGCCAGGTGTAACTGGGGGCGAGGAACCAGTGTTCCTGCGCGGTGTGCTTGATCTGGGTGTTGCCGTCGCGGTACAGGCCGACCAGGCGGCCCAGGTGTGCGTTGTCTTCCGTCCCGGCGCCCACATCGAACGCGGCGCTGTACTGGCCGTTCGCATCAACGCCGAGGCTCAGCTGCTGCGCCTGATCCGGCGTAGGCGTCTTGCTGACCTGGTTGACCATGCCGCCCGGGGCGACCTGGCCGTACATCACCGCAGACGGGCCCTTGAGTACTTCGACCCGGTCCAGGTTCCAGCTGTCGAACATGCTGCGGTTCCACTGGCTGCCCTGCGGGGCGCGCATGCCGTCGAGCGTCACGTTGTTGGCCCAGCTGCCGGCGTCGAAACCACGGATGCGGAAGTCGTCGACGCGGTTGTCGATGCCGCTGCTTTCCAGGCTGACCCCGGCCACATAGCGCATGGCGTCGTTGAGCGACTGCACGCCACGAGCGTCCAGTTCGGCGCGCTCGATCACCGCGATGGACTGCGGGGTTTCGGCGATGGCGGTGCTGGTTTTCGTGGCGCCGCTGGTGCTGTTGGTGGCGCGGTAGGCGTTGACCCGGACGGCGTCGAGATTGGTGGCGGATTGGGCCAGGGCGGGCGGCGCGAGGGCCAGGCAGCAGGCGAGGGTGAGCAGGTGGCGGCGGGACGATGCGGGGGAGAGGTTCATTCCTATATTTTCTGGGACTTGATCGTTCAATGCAATTGCGACCTATTCGCATGTGACGCTTTGTCGCGGGTTTCGTCCAACCTTGGTGACTTGGCAGGTGTTCTGTTGTAAGAGTTATTGCTGCTTCAGGCGCTTCAGCGTTCCATCTGTGCTGTTAAAAACCGCTTGCACCCGGCTGCTACAGGTCTAGAATGCGCGGCACACCTTCCTGATACACCGTGATGACTTCGATGCCGCTCCTGACGTTCTTTACTCGTAACCGCGCTAGCGCGGAACGGGCGCGTCTGCCTTGCGGCTCCACGGACGGCTGATCGATCCACGATCACCGCAGGACCCCAGACAGAGCGCCCACAGGGCGCTCTTTTCGTTTCCGCCTCCCAAACCTGCTTCAGAACCGTTCGAAGGAGAACGTGCCATGCACCAGATCGCCGAGCCCCAAACCTGGCCGCACGCCCGATAGCCAACGGCGGCGTGCGGCTCCCCAGAGTTGGCAGCGAGATACTTCACATGAACACCCAGAATCAGAACCTCCGTCGCAACCTCGGCATCATTGCCCACATCGACGCTGGCAAAACCACGCTCACCGAACGCCTGCTGTGGAAAACCGGCGAGATCCATCGCGTCGGCGAAGTCCATGACGGCGCCGCCACCACCGACTTCTCGGCAATCGAGCGCGAGCGCGGCATCACCATCGGCGCCGCCGCCGTGCAGGCGCATTGGGCGCCGCGCGACGAGCCGACCCACCACCTGACCCTGATCGACACGCCCGGGCATATCGACTTCGCCATCGAAGTGGAACGCTCGCTGCGCGTGCTGGACGGCGCGGTGGCGGTGTTCTCGGCCGTGGACGGCGTGCAGCCGCAGTCGGAAACCGTATGGCACCAGGCGCGCCGGCATGGCGTGCCGCTGATCGCGTTCGTCAACAAGATGGATCGCATCGGTGCCTCGTTCGAGCGCGTGCTGGCGCAGCTGCAGGACAAACTGCAGGCGCGCCCGTGGGCGATCGGTTGCCCGCTCGGCGCGGAAAGCGACTTCCACGGCTGGGTCGACCTGGTCGACCGCAGCACCGTGCTGTGGGACGACGCCGGGCAACCGACGCGCAGCGCATGGACCCCTGCCGAACACGAGCAGTGGGAGCCGCGCCGCGAAGAGCTGGTTGAGGCCGTGGCCGACCATGACGAGCTGCTGGCCGAGGCCTGGCTGGCCGGTGAGGCAGTGGCACCAGCGGCGCTGCGTGCGGCGCTGCGCCGGGCCACGCTGGCCGGTGCGGGTGTGCCGGTGCTCGCGGGTGCGGCGTTCAAGAGCAAGGGCATCGAAACCCTGCTCGACGCCATCGTGGACTACCTGCCCGCGCCGGAAGACCGTCCGGCGGTGGTCGCCACCGCGGAAGACGGCGAGGTCAGCCTGCCACCGGATCCGAACGGTCCACTGGCGGCGCTGCTGTTCAAGATCACCCACCAGCACCACGGTGCGTTGAGCTTCGTGCGGGTGTATTCGGGCACGCTGAAAGTGGGCGATGCGTTGGCCAGTTCGCAGCACGCGCAGGGACGCCGGGTCAGCCGGCTGGTGCGGGTGCAGGCCGACCAGACCCACGACATCAAGCAGGCGGTGGCGGGCGACATCGTGGCGGTGCTGGGCTGGAAGGACGCGGTGAGCGGCGAAACGCTCAGCGCGCCGTCGCGCCCGCTGCTGCTGGATGCGATCCGCGCGCAGCAGGCCGTGCTGGCGTGGCGGTTGACCGCGGAAAAGGCGGCCGACCTGATCCGTATCGCGCAGGGCCTGTCCAGCCTGGCCCAGGAAGATCCGTCGTTCCGCGTCGAGACCGAGGCGGACAGCGGTGAAACCCTGGTCTGGGGCATGGGCGAGCTGCACCTGGAGGTGATGGTGGAGCGGCTGCGTACCGAGTGGAACGTCAACGTGCGCACCGGCGCGCCGCGCGTTGCCTACCAGGAAACCCTGCGGCAGGCCGTGCGTGGGGTGGAAGGCAAGGTGGTCAAGCAGACCGGCGGCCAGGGCCAGTACGCGCGGGTGGTGCTGGATGTCAGTCCGCGCGAGGACGGCGAGGTGCATTTCGTCGACCGCACCGTGGGCGGCGTGATTCCGCGCGGGTTCGTGGCGGCGGTGGAGAAGGGCGTGCGCAGCGCGCTGCAGGAAGGGCCGCGTGGCCATCCGGTGGTGGGCATCGAGGTGGCGCTGGTCGACGGGCAGACCCATGCCAAGGATTCGTCGGACATGGCCTTCCACCGTGCCGGTGCCGAAGCGGTGAAGGCCGCGCTGGTGCAGGCCGGGACCACGCTGCTGGAGCCGGTGATGGAAGTGGCGATCCACGTGCCGTCGGTGAATGTCGGCGACGTGGTCGGCGACCTCAACCGCCGCAGTGGCCGCATTGCGTCCATCGAGGACCAGGGCGGCCGTGCGGAAGTGGTGGGCTACGCGCCGCTGGCTCAGTTGTCCGGTTACACCACGTCGCTGCGGTCGTTGACGCAGGGCAGGGCATCCAGCGACATGCGCTTCACCGGTTACGAAGAGGTACAAGCCGCATAGGGTTGGAAAATGGGCGGGGGCCGGCAGTGTCGGCCCCCTGGACACGCATGGCGTGTCCCTACGCATCCAGCACCCCATCAACGTTCGAGCGACGCGTTCAACCCACCGTCAACGCCCGACCCCCATCCCGAGCGACCACGGGTCGTAGTGACACGCCATGCGTGTCAAAGCCATGTCCCTGCGCACGTACATACGCCACGCGTGTCAAAGCCATGACCCTGCGCACGTACAATGGGCGCATTCGTTTCAGGAGCGCCCCATGACCACCCCCCATTTCTACCCCGTCGGTACGCCCGGCCAGCCCTGGGGTGACGGCGAGCGGGCGGCATGGCGCGCACGCCAGGTCGTGCAGCGCAGCTACGCCGACGATGTGGTGGCCGCGTTGAACGCACTGCCTGAAGCATTCACCGTGGTGCAGTACGGCGACCTGCAGGCCGGCACCGACCGCTACCCGCTGCTGCTGGCCATGACCCGCGACTGGAGCCCGGCGCTGCCCACCGCGCTGGTCACCGGCGGCGTGCACGGCTACGAAACCAGCGGCGTGCATGGCGCGCTGCAGTTCCTGCGCGACCATGCGGCCGCCTATGCCGGCCGCATCAACCTGATCGTGGCCCCCTGCGTCTGCCCGTGGGGCTATGAGCGCATCCAGCGCTGGAACCACGATGCGTTCGACCCGAACCGCAGTTTCCGTGATAGCGGCCTGATCACCGAATCGGCCGCGCTGATGGCATGGATCGCCGCCCGCAACGATACGCTGACGGTGCACATCGACCTGCACGAAACCACCGACAGCGACGCCCATGAATTCGACCCGGCGCTGGCCTCGCGCGATGGCAAGGCGTGGGTGCCCGAGTCGATTCCGGACGGGTTCTATGTGATCGGCAACAGCGAGAATCCCGAACCTGCGTTCCAGCAGGCGCTGATCGCCGCAGTGGCGCCGATCACCCATATCGCCCCGGCCGATGCGCACGGCCACCTGGTAGGCCTGCCGCTGCAGTCCAACGGTGTGGTCTGGGGCGAGTCGCGCTCGATCGGCGCCTGCGCCGGTTTCACCGACGCGCGTTTCGCCACCACCACCGAGGTGTATCCGGACAGCCCGCGCACCACGCCGACGCAGTGCAATGCCGCGCAGGTGGCCGCCGTGTGCGCCGGGTTGGAGTTTGCGTTGTCCGCAGTGCAGAACCAGTAGTTTTACTGGTCTAGCGCCCACGCCGCGCGCGTCCGCTACGGTTGACGCGCCTGTAGCGGCGGGGGCACTCTGGCAGCACAGGGTTCCACATTACCTGCACCGCGTGATGCAGGTCACAGGGAGAATCATGACTGCCGCAACGTCTACGGGTTCACTGGAGTCCGGCCCGGGCCGCCACTCACGGTTGTGGCGCGTGTTCTGGCTGCAGGGCGTGATTCCCAGCAACATTCTGTGGGCGGTGGCGCTGTGGGCGCTGGCGCAGCAGAACACACCGCTGGTGCTGGGTCTGTTTGCGGTGCTGCTGCTGTACACCGGCTGGATCATTCCCGCCGTCTGGCGCGCCGCACCGACCGCCCGTACGCCCGGCCTGGGCGTGGCCGCACGTGGGCTGACCGTCGCCTGGGGACTGAACACCGTACTGGTGGTGTTCTTCCTGACCCTTCAACTGGTGAATCAATAGAACTGGACCGGATCGCCGTCGCGGTCGAAGGCCGCGAACCGGTGGATCTGTCCATCGTTGATGGCATTGACCATCAAGCGCAGCGGTTGCGCCGCCTCGTCGCTGGACGGCGCCACCCCGGCCCGCCCGTCCTGGGCGGCCACGAAGACCAGGTCCCAGCTTATGTCCGTATGTTCCGATTCCTGCAGCAGCGCCGCGAACGAGGGCACCTCGCCGGGCAGTTTGTCCACGCACAGCACCGGGCCCAGCGTGCCGCCTTCGCCGCGCGCATGCCGCTCGCGCTGGTCGGCGGTGGGCGATTCGGGCAGCTCCACGCGTACGAACACGAACAGCAACCGTTGCGGTTCCGGCTGGTTGCGCGCGGCATTCAACAGGGCATCGAAGTCATTCAGCATCATGAGCAGTGTCATCGCGGTGAAGCAGGTGGACCTGCATGCTGCCACAACCGCTGTGGCCCCGGCATGGGGCCGCATTGATTTAAGTCATACCGCGACGCGATGACGCGGCCTAAGCTGTAGGCCATCGCAACAACACGGATTTCGCACGCGCTGTCGTATACCTGAACGCTTGTGTTTCGAACGGAAGGATATGTGGTGGAAGAGCGAGGTACCCCTGACATGACCCAGCTCACCGACGGCTTCGGTCGCCGCTTTCCCTACCTGCGCCTGTCGCTGACCGAGGCGTGCAACTTTTCCTGCAGCTACTGCCTGCCCAACGGCTACCAAGCCGATGGCCGTCCGCGCTTCCTCGAGGTCGATGAAATCGGCCGGCTGGTCCGCGCGTTCGCCACGCTGGGCATGCACAAGATTCGCCTGACCGGCGGCGAGCCCAGCCTGCGCAAGGATCTGGAGCAGATCATCGAGCGCGTGGCCGGCGTGCCGGGCATCCGCAAGGTGGCCATCACCACCAACGGTACCCTGTTGCCGCGCCGCCTGCCGGGCTGGCACCGCGCCGGGCTGACCGCGCTCAACGTGAGCTTGGACAGCCTGCGCCGCGAGCGCTTCAAGGCCATTACCGGCCATGACCGCCTGCCGGAGATCCAGGAAGGCCTGGCACTGGCGCAGGCGCTTGGCATGGAATCGGTGAAGCTCAACGCGGTGCTGCTGCGCGGCCTCAACGACGACGAACTTCCGGAGTGGATGGCGTTCCTGCGCGACCGCCCGATCAGCGTGCGCTTCATCGAACTCATGCGTACCGGCGACAACGCCGACTATTTTGAACGCCACCACCTTCGCGCCAGCGTGGTGGTGGACCAGCTGCTGGCCGCCGGCTGGCGACTGCGCCCGCGTGCGGCCGACGCAGGCCCGGCGCGGGAATACACCCATCCTGATCATCGCGGCAGCATCGGCGTGATCGCGCCGTATTCGAAAGATTTCTGCCAGGGCTGCAACCGGCTGCGGGTGACCGCGCGCGGCGACCTTCGACTGTGCCTGTTCGGCGAGTTCGGGGTGCCGCTGCGGCCGTTGCTGCAGCACGAAGACGACCGCGACGCGCTGCTGGCCCGCATCACCACCCAGCTGGGCCTGAAGGCCGCCGGGCATGGGCTGCACCAGGGCCAGACCGGCCTGACCCCGAACCTGGCATCCATTGGAGGATGAGCACTACATGAGTGGCGAGATGTCCGCAGCGTTTCATATGGCCGATGTGCGCGACAAGCGCGTTACCCGGCGGCGCGCCGTCGCCGTGGGCGAACTGCTGGCCGGGCCGGTGGCCTACCCGTTGATCGTCGAGCGCCGCCTGCCCAAGGGCGATGCGCTGGTGATGGCTGAAGTGGCCGGGCTGCAGGGCGCGAAGATGGCCTCGGCGCTGATGCCGCTGTGCCACCCGCTGCCGCTGGAACTGGTGCGCGTGCACTGCGCGCCGGTGCCGGAGCGGCAGGCGATCCGGGTCTGGTGCGAATGCGCCAGCGAAGCGCGCACCGGGGTGGAGATGGAAGCACTGGCGGGCGTGAACGCCGCACTGCTGACCCTGTACGACCTGAGCAAGCCGGTGGAGCCGGCGCTGGAGATCGGCGCGGTGCGGCTGCTGTTCAAGGAAGGCGGCAAGCGCGGGCTGTGGATCCACCCCAAGGGCATGGACGACGCCGAGCGTGAGCGTTACCAGCCGCGTCCGCCGCGCCAGCTGCAGGGTGTGTCGTGTGCGGTGATTACCTTGAGCGACCGTGCCAGCGATGGCACCTATGAGGACCGTTCCGGCCCGCGCCTGGTCGACGGGTTGCAGGCACTGGGCGGCCACGTGACCGTGGCCGAAGTGCTGCCGGATGGCGTGCAGCCGCTGGCGCGCCGGTTGCAGGCGCTGGAAATTTCCGGGGTGCGGCTGTGCCTGTGCACTGGCGGAACCGGGCTGGGTCCGCGCGACCTGACCCCGGAAGCATTGCTCTCGGTCGGCGGTCGCCGCGTGGATGGCCTGGCGCAGATGGTGCGCAGCCTGAGCGCGCAGCACACCCCGCTGGCGTGGTTGAGCCGTGCCGAAGTGGTGCAGCTGGGCCAGATGCTGGTGTTCGCGCTGCCGGGCAGCCCGCGTGCGGCCACGCAGTGCCTCGACATCCTGGCGCCGGTGCTGGGCCATGCGCTGGCGATGGTCGACGGTGGAGATCACCGATGATCGAGTACGCCGACGCGCTGCAACGCATGCTGGCCTGCGCCACCGCGCTGCCGGTCGAAACCGTGCCGCTTGAACAGGCCGCCGGGCGCGTGCTGGCGCGCGAAGTGAGCAGTCCGCAGTGCCTGCCGCCGTTCGACAATTCGGCGATGGACGGCTTCGCGCTGCGCTGTAACGGCGCGCCGATGGCCGCCGGTACCGAGCTGGAGGTGCAGGGCTGGCTAGCGGCCGGTGACGCCGCCAGCGAAGGCGGGCAGGGCGCCTGGGAAATCATGACCGGTGCGCGCATGCCGGACGGACTGGACAGCGTGATTCCGGTCGAACAGGTGCGCATCGTGGCCTCGAGCGACGGGCGCCCGCAGCGGATCGAACTGCTGAAGGACGTGACGCCGGGCCAGCACGTGCGCCTGCGTGGGCAGGACGTGCAGACCGGTGAAGTCCTGCTGGAAGCGGGCAGCACGCTGGCGTTGAACGCCTGCACCCTGCTGCACGCCACCGGCGTGGGCGAGGTGGAGGTGCGTGCGCAGCCTCGCGTTGCGGTGATCGCCACGGGCAAGGAGCTGGTCAGCGATGCAGCGCAGGCGCTGGAGGTCGGGCAGATCCGTGACAGCAACCGGCCGTACCTGGTCGGTCGGCTGCAGGCCGCCGGTGCCGCCGTGGTCTGGCAGGGCGTGGTCGGCGACGATGTGGACGCGTTCAATGCGGCGCTGCAAAGCGCGCTGGACGCCGGGGCGCAGCTGGTGCTCAGCACCGGCGCGGTATCGCAGGGGCGCTACGACTTCATTCCCGAGGCGCTGCGCGCGCGTGGGGCGACCATTCATTTCCACAAGGTGGCGATCCGCCCGGGCAAGCCGCTGCTGTTCGCGCGGTTGCCGGACGGCGCGCTGTATTTCGGGCTGCCGGGCAACCCGGTGTCCGCTGCTGTCGGCCAGCGCTTCTTCGTGGAGCCGGTGCTGCGCCGGCTGCTCGGTATGCCGGCTGAAACCACGCTGCAGCTGCCGTTGCGCGCCGATGTACGCAAGCCGCCCGGGCTGCGCTTCCATGCGCGTGCGCGGGTCGAGCTGGGGGCGGACGGGCAGCTGTCGGCACGGGTGCTGGCCGGGCAGGAATCCTTCCGGTTGATGTCCATGCTGCAGGCCAATGCCTGGGTGGTGCTGGACATCAATGATGACGAGATCGCGCGGGCGGGTACGCCGGTGCAGGTACAGGGTTGGGGGCACCGCGATCCGGTGCGCCTGGCCGCGATGGAGGTGTCATGAACATGATCCAGGTACAGCTGTTTGGTGCGTTCTCCGAGCTGGTGCCCGAGCGGGTGCTGGAGGTGGAGGTGGACGGCGATTCGGTCGCCGACCTGCGCAGGGCGCTGCACGAACAACTGACGCAGCGTTGGCCTTCGTTTCGCAGTGGGCTGCTGGCCTATTCGGCGTTTGCCGATGAGCAGCGGGTGCTGCGCGACAGCGAACCGCTGCCAGGCGACGGGCGGGTGGCGGTGCTGCCGCCGGTGAGCGGGGGATGAGCATGCACGCGCGACAGCAATTGAAAGTGGTGGAGCGCAGCGACGCCGCGCTGGATCCGGTCGAGGCCATCGAGTTCGTCTCCGATCCCGGCTTCGGCGGCATCGACATCTTCATCGGCAAGGTCCGCGACCTCAACCACGGGCGGGCCGTGCAGGGCATCAGCTACGACCTGTTCGTGCCGCTGGTGCTGAACACGTTCCAGCAGCTCGCGGCCGAAGTGGAGGCCGAGTTCGGGCCGCGCCTGAAGCTGTATGTCGGGCATGCCAAGGGCCGGTTGGCGGTGGGCGAGGTCGCGGTGGTGGTTGCTGCCGGCAGCCCGCACCGCGACGAGGCGTTCCGCGCCTGCCGGGCCTTGATCGAGGCGGTCAAGCACCGTTCCCCGATCTGGAAACAGGAACACTACGAGGACGGCGACAGCGTGTGGAGCGAGGGGTGCTCGCTGTGCCATCCGGAACACGCGCATGAGCGCGCCACGCACTGACGCTGCGCTCGCCGGGATCGTACTGGCCGGCGGCCAGTCGCGGCGCATGGGCCGCGACAAGGCCATGCTGCCCTGGAAGGAAGGCAGCCTGCTGACGCACATGCGGGCGTTGCTGGGTGAGGCCGGTGCACATCGGGTGGTGGTGAGCGGGGCTTATCCTGACTTCGATGGCGTGGTGGATGTCATCCCGGGGCAAGGTCCGCTCGGCGGCCTGTACAGCGTGGTGCAGACCTTGCCCGACAGCACTGCCTGGGTGGTGCCGGTTGACATGCCTCGCCTGGACGTGGCGCTGCTGCACCGGTTGCGCGATGCGCCGGCGGCGGCCTGCGCGATCTTTGCCGGACAGCCACTGCCGATGCGGCTGCGCATCGATGCGCGCACGCGTGCAACGCTCGCGAAGCTGCTGGCCGACGCGGACGGTCCGCGCTCGCTGCGCGTTCTGCAACAGACGCTCGGTACGGTGGAACTGCCCGCGCTTGAGGACGCGGCTGGACGCCTCAGCAACTGCAATACCCCTGAACAGTTCAAGGAGCTGGTCGCATGAAAGTGCAGCTGCAGCACCAATCGGTACGCATCCGCCTGGACGAGGACGAGTTGGCCCGGTTGCTGGCGGGCGACACGCTGGGCAACCTGACCCGGTTCGGCACTGCGCCGCCGTGGGCGCTGCTGGTCGCACTCGGCGAACAGGACGCGGCCGCACTGGTCTACGAAGGCAACACCCCGCGCATCCTGCTGCCGGAGGGGTTGATCCGCGCCTACAGCGACCGCCTGCCGTGCCGCGACGGCCTGTCCTTCGCGCTCGCGCACGGCCACGAATTGCTGAAACTCCAGTTCGACGTCGATGTCCGCGACAGCGTGCGCCAGCGCGGCGCGGTGCGACGCCGTACCCCGGAGGCCGCCCCGACTTGATCTATGTCAGGTGAGGTGGGATCGGGGCGGGGCGATTGATTTCGATCAACCCGTCTACGACGTCCGACCGGTCAAATGGTCGCATGACCCCGAACCCGCACACACAACGCCCGTCGTCACTCCACAGCCAGGAGCCCTGCATGACAGCCGGTAGCGAAGTGGTACACAACCGAAAGGACAGTCGCGTGATCAGCGACTGGCAACCCGAAGATCCCGCCTACTGGGCGGCGACAGGCCATCGGGTGGCCACGCGCAACCTGGTGATCTCGGTGCCGGCACTGCTGCTGGCGTTCGCGGTGTGGATGCTGTTCTCCGCCGTGTCGATCAGCCTGCCGAAGATCGGGTTCAGCTTCAGCACCGACCAGCTGTTCTGGCTGGTGGCGCTGCCCAGCCTGTCCGGCGCGACCCTGCGCATCTTCTACTCGTTCGTGATTCCGCTGGTGGGCGGGCGGCGTTGGACCGCGCTGTCCACCGCCTCGCTGCTGCTGCCCACGCTGTGGCTGGGCTACGCGGTGCAAAACCCGAACACGCCCTACTGGGTGTTCGTGGCCATCGCGATCCTGTGCGGCTTCGGCGGGGCCAACTTCTCGTCGTCGATGTCCAACATTTCGTTCTTCTACCCCAAGCAGCGCCAGGGTTTCGCGCTGGGCATGAATGCCGGGCTGGGCAACGTGGGCGTTTCGGTGGCGCAGCTGGTGATTCCGCTGGTGATCAGCGTTGGCGTGTTCGGTGCGCTGGGCGGGGCGCCGCAGCCGGCGGCCGACGGCGGTGCGCCGCTGTTTCTGCAGAACGCCGGGTTCATCTGGGTACCGGCCATCGCCGTGGTGGCAGTGGCGGCGTGGTTCGGCATGAACGACCTGACCACCTCGCGTTCTTCGTTCGCCGAACAGGCGGTGATCTTCCGGCGCAAGCACAACTGGCTGATGTGCTGGCTGTACATCGGCACGTTCGGTTCGTACATCGGCTTCTCGGCCGGGTTCCCGATGCTGGTCAAGAGCCAGTTCCCGGCGGTCAACCCGATGACCTACGCCTTCATCGGCCCGCTGCTGGGCGCGCTGATGCGCTCGGTGGGCGGCAGCATGGCCGACCGCTGGGGCGGTGCGCGGCTGACCTTCTGGGTGTTCGCGCTGATGATCGCCGCGGTGGCCGGGGTGCTGCACTTCCTGCCGCAGGACGGGCAGGGCGGCAACTTCTACGGCTTCCTGGTTTCGTTCATGGCGCTGTTCGTGCTCAGCGGCATCGGCAACGGCACCACCTTCCGGATGATCCCGGTGATCTTCCGCACCCTGCATGAGCGGTTGTCCGCCACCGCCGATGCGGCCGGCAAGAAGGCCGCCGCGCACCAGGCCAGCATCGAATCGGCCGCGGTGGTCGGCTTCTCCGGCGCCATTGGTGCCTATGGCGGCTTCTTCATTCCCAAGAGCTACGGCACCTCGATCAGCCTGACCGGGGGTCCGAGCCTGGCCCTGTATGGATTCATTGCCTTCTACGTTACCTGCCTGGCCGTGACCTGGTGGTGGTACTACCGGCGCGGCGCTGAAACGCCCTGCTGAAAACCTCCGCACCGCAGCCACTGCTTTACCCAGCCACGATGCCAAAGAATATGCCGAGGGAGATTCACCATGAGTTACTTTCTTGATCGCCTGCAGTTCTTCAAGCGGGACGCCCAGCCATTTGCCGACGGCCATGGCTTCACCAAGACCGAAAGCCGCGAGTGGGAGAACAGCTACCGCTCGCGCTGGCAGTACGACAAGATCGTGCGCTCCACCCACGGCGTGAACTGCACCGGCTCATGCAGCTGGAAGATCTACGTGAAGAACGGGCTGGTCACCTGGGAAACCCAGCAGACCGACTATCCGCGTACCCGACCGGACCTGCCCAACCATGAACCGCGTGGCTGCCCGCGTGGCGCCAGCTACTCCTGGTACCTGTACAGCGCCAACCGGCTGAAGTACCCGCTGATCCGTGGCGCGCTTGTGCGGTTGTGGCGCGAGGCGCGGAAGACCTTGAGCCCGGTGGATGCCTGGGCCAGCATCGTGGAAGACCCGGCCAAGGCTCGCGAATACAAGACCCGGCGTGGCATGGGCGGCTTCGTGCGGCTGCAGTGGGACGAGGCCAACGAGATCATCGCCGCCTCCAACCTGTACACGGTGAAGCAGTACGGTCCAGACCGGGTGGTGGGCTTCTCGCCGATCCCGGCGATGTCGATGGTGTCCTACGCCGCCGGTGCGCGCTATCTCTCGCTGCTCGGCGGCGCCTGCCTCTCGTTCTACGACTGGTACTGCGACCTGCCGCCGGCCTCGCCGCAGGTGTGGGGCGAGCAGACCGACGTGCCCGAATCGGCCGACTGGTACAACAGCCGCTACATCATCGCCTGGGGCTCGAACGTGCCGCAGACGCGCACGCCCGACGCGCACTTCTTCACCGAGGCGCGCTACAACGGCACCAAGACCGTGGCGATCTGCCCGGACTATTCGGAGCTGTCCAAGCTCACTGACCACTGGCTGCACCCCAAGCAGGGCACCGACGCGGCCCTGGCGTTCGCGTTCGGCCATGTGATCCTGCGCGAGTTCCATGTGGACAAGCCGTCGCAGTACTTCCAGGACTATTGCCGCCAGTACTCGGACATGCCGATGCTGGTGCGGCTGGAGCGCCGCGAGGACGGCCGGCTGGTGCCAGGCCGCTTCCTGCGTGCCAGCGACCTGGGCGGGCTGGGCGAGGCCAACAACCCGGAATGGAAGGTGCTGGCCATTGATGAAGCCAGCAACGCGATCACCATTCCGAACGGCTCGGTGGGTTTCCGCTGGGGCGAGCAGGGCAAGTGGAACATCGAGGAGAAGGCCAGCGACGGCTCGGCGACCCGCCTGCGGCTGAGCCTGGCCGGTGACCACGACGCGATCGAAGCGGTGAGCTTCCCGTACTTCGGTGGGGTGGAGAACGAACGCTGGACCGCCGCGCCGGTGGACGAGGTACTGGAGCGCAACATTCCGGTCCGGCGCATGGCGCTGGAAGATGACGGCGAGGCGCTGGTGGCGACCGTGTACGACCTGCTGCTTGCGCAGTACGGCGTGGATCGGGGCTTCGGTGGCGCCAACGTGGCCACCTCGTATGACCAGGATGTGCCGGGGACACCGGCCTGGCAGGAACGGATCACCGGGGTGCCGCGCGCGGACGTGGTCGAGATCGCCCGCGAGTTCGCGCGCACCGCCGACAAGACCCGTGGCCGCAGCATGATCATCGTCGGCGCCGGCATGAACCACTGGTTCCACAACGACATGAACTACCGCGGCCTGATCAACATGCTGGTCATGTGCGGCTGCGTGGGCCAGACCGGGGGTGGCTGGGCGCATTACGTGGGCCAGGAAAAGCTGCGCCCGCAGACCGGCTGGCAGCCGCTGGCGTTCGGGCTGGACTGGAGCCGCCCGCCGCGCCACATGAACGGCACCTCGTTCTTCTATTTCAACACCGGGCAATGGCGCTACGAAAAGCTGCAGGTGAACGAACTGCTGTCGCCGCTGGCCGACGCCTCGAAGTACAGCGGCAGCCTGGCCGACCTCAACCTGCGCGCGGTGCGCATGGGCTGGCTGCCGTGCACGCCGCAGCTGGACCGCAACCCGCTGCAGCTGACCCGCGAAGCCGAACAGGCCGGCGTGGCACCGGCCGACTACGCGCTGGGCAAGTTCAAGGACCACAGCCTGGACTTCGCCTTCGCCGACCCGGACGCGCGCCAGAACCACCCGCGCATGATGTTCATCTGGCGCTCGAACCTGCTCGGTTCGTCCGGCAAGGGCCACGAGTACATGCTGCGGCATCTGCTGGGCACCAAGCACGGCCTGCAGGGCAAGGACCTGGGCGAGGCCGGGGCGATCAAGCCGGAGGAAGTGAAGTGGCGCGACGAAGCGCCGGAAGGCAAGCTGGACCTGCTGGTCACGCTCGACTTCCGCATGTGCACCACCGCGCTGTACTCGGACATCGTGCTGCCGACCGCCACCTGGTACGAGAAGGACGACCTCAACACCTCGGACATGCACCCGTTCATCCACCCGCTGTCCAAGGCGGTGGATCCGGCGTGGGAATCGCGCAGCGACTGGGAAATCTTCAAGGGCGTGGCGCGCACGCTGAGCGACATGGCCCCGGGCGTGCTCGGGGTTGAAAAGGACCTGGTGCTGGTGCCGACCCTGCACGACACCCCCAATGAACTGGCGATGCCGTTCGGGGTCTCGGACTGGAAGAAGGGCGAGTGCGAGGCCATTCCAGGCAAGACCATGCCGTCGATGGTGGTGGTCGAGCGCGATTACCCGAACCTGTACCGCAAGTTCACCTCGCTGGGCCCGCTGCTGGACAAGCTGGGCAACGGTGGCAAGGGCATGAGCTGGGATACCCGCGACGAAGTGGACTTCCTGGGCAAGCTCAACCATACCGTACACGAGGAGGGCATCAGCAAGGGGCGGCCGGCGATTTCCTCGGCCATCGACGCCTGCGAAGTGATCCTGCACCTGGCCCCGGAAACCAACGGCCACGTGGCGGTGAAGGCCTGGGAATCGCTGGGTACCTTCACCGGGCGCGAGCATACCCACCTGGCCGAGGGCAAGGAACACGAGGCGATCCGCTTCCGTGACATCCAGGCGCAGCCGCGCAAGATCATCTCCTCGCCGATCTGGTCCGGGCTGGAAGACGACCATGTGAGCTACAACGCCGGCTACACCAATGTGCACGAGCTGATTCCCTGGCGCACGGTCACCGGCCGCCAGCAGTTCTACCAGGACCACGAGTGGATGATCGACTTCGGCGAGGCCTTCATGGGCTACCGACCGCCGATCAACACGCGCACGGTGGAACCGCTGTTGAACCAGCGCGGCAACGGCAACAAGGAGCTGGTGCTGAACTGGATCACCCCGCACCAGAAGTGGGGCATCCACAGCACCTACAGCGACAACCTGATCATGCAGACGCTGTCGCGTGGTGGTCCGATCGTGTGGATCAGCGAGGACGACGCGCGCGAAGGCGGGATTGTCGACAACGACTGGATCGAGCTGTTCAACGTCAACGGCGCGATCGCGGCACGTGCGGTGGTCAGCCAGCGCGTGAAGCCCGGCATGGCGATGATGTACCACGCCCAGGAACGGATCATCAACGTGCCGGGTTCGGAGATCACCGGCACCCGCGGCGGCATCCACAACTCGGTAACCCGCATCGTGCTCAAGCCCACCCACATGATCGGCGGCTACGCGCAGCTGTCCTACGGGTTCAACTACTACGGCACCTGCGGCACCAACCGCGATGAATTCGTGATCGTGCGCAAGATGAAGAAGATCGATTGGTTGGACGGCGAAGCCGAGCCTACCGAACAGCAGGAGGTCGCATAATGAAAGTTCGCGCACAGATTGCGATGGTCCTCAACCTGGACAAGTGCATCGGCTGCCACACCTGCTCGATCACCTGCAAGAACGTCTGGACCTCACGCGAAGGCGTGGAATACGCCTGGTTCAACAACGTGGAAACCAAGCCGGGCATCGGCTACCCCAAGGAATGGGAAAACCAGGAAAAGTGGAACGGCGGCTGGGTACGCAACCGCAGCGGCAAGCTGGTGCCGCGCGCCGGCGGCCGCTGGCGGATGCTGGCCAAGATCTTCGCCAACCCGGACCTGCCGCAGATCGACGACTACTATGAACCGTTCGACTTCGACTACCAGCATCTGCACGACGCCGGCGACAGCCAGCACCAGCCGACCGCACGGCCGCGCTCGCTGATCACCGGGCAGCGCATGCAGAAGATCGAGTGGGGGCCGAACTGGGAAGAGATCCTGGGTTCGGAGTTCTCCAAGCGCGCCCGCGACTACAACTTCGACAAGGTGCAGAAGGAGATCTACGGCGCCTTCGAGAAGACCTTCATGATGTACCTGCCGCGCCTGTGCGAGCACTGCCTCAACCCGGCGTGCGTGTCGGCGTGCCCCTCGGGCGCGATCTACAAGCGCGAGGAGGACGGCATCGTGCTGATCGACCAGGACAAGTGCCGTGGCTGGCGCATGTGCGTGTCGGCCTGCCCGTACAAGAAGATCTACTACAACTGGAAGAGCGGCAAGTCGGAGAAGTGCATCTTCTGCTACCCGCGCATCGAAATGGGCGAACCCACGGTGTGCTCGGAAACCTGCGTGGGCCGGATCCGCTACCTGGGCGTGATGCTGTACGACGCCGACCGTATTGCCGAGGCGGCCTCGGTGCCGGCCGAGAAAGACCTGTACCAGTCGCATCTGGACATCTTCCTGAATCCGGAAGACCCGGCGGTGATCGCGGCGGCGCGGGCCGAAGGCATTCCGGACAGCTGGCTGGAGTCGGCGAAGATCTCGCCGGTGTACAAGCTGGCGATCGACTGGAAGCTGGCCCTGCCGCTGCACCCGGAGTACCGCACGCTGCCGATGGTCTGGTACGTGCCGCCGCTGTCGCCGATCCAGTCGGCGGCCGAGCGCGGCCATGTGGGCATGAACGGCGAACTGCCGGATGTGGCTTCGCTGCGCATTCCGGTGCGCTACCTGGCCAACATGCTCTCGGCCGGTGACGAAGCGCCGGTGGTACGGGCGCTGGAACGGCTGATGGCGATGCGCGCCTGGCGCCGTGGCATCAACGTGGACGGGGTGGAAGACACCGCCGTGCTGGAACAAGTGGGGCTGAGCGTGGCGCAGGTGGAGGAGATGTATCGCTACCTGGCCATCGCCAACTACGAAGACCGTTTCGTGATTCCCACCGCGCACCGCGAATACGCCAACGATGCGTTCGGCGAACGCGGCGGCTGCGGCTTCACCTTCGGCAACGGCTGCAACGGCGACAGCCCGGCCGACCTGTTCAGCCAGCGCAAGACGACCACGTTCACCGTGCATCCGAACCGCCAGCAGAAGCATGAGGTGGTCGAATGAGCCTGCTCAAACTGATCGGGGTGCTGCTGGATTACCCCCGCGACGAACTGTGGCAGCACGGTGGGGAGCTGCTGGACGCCACCGATGACCCGGCGCTGTCGCGGGGCCGCCGAGCGCAGCTGCGAGCCTTCGTGCAGGACCTGCTCGCCCTCGACCCGCTGGAGGCACAGGACCGCTGGCTGGCCACCTTCGACCGCGGCCGGGCGATGAGCCTGCTGATCTTCGAGCACATCCACGGCGAATCGCGCGACCGCGGGCAGGCCATGGTCGACCTGATCGACGCCTACCGCCGCAACGGCTTCGAGCTGGATGCCAAGGAGTTGCCGGACTACCTGCCGCTGCTGCTGGAGTACCTGGCCCAGCGCCCGCAGGCCGAGGCGCGCGACTGGCTGCACCACATCGGCCACATCGCCGGCATGCTGGCCGCACGTGCCGGCGAACGCGAGCCGCCGCATGCGCTGCTGTTCGAGATCCTGGTGGAAGCCGGCGACGGCAAGGTCAACCTGGACGTGATGCGCCAGCGCGCCAGTGAGGAAGTCCGCGACGACACCGTGGCCGCGATGGACCAGCTGTGGGAAGAGGAGGCGGTGCGCTTCGGCACCGACGCGCCCTCGCAGGAATGCGATCCCCCACACCGGTCGCCGGCCCGCCCTGTGAACCGAGAGGTCCAGCCATGAACCACTATCTGCATCAATTCGCCTTCCAGTTCTACCCGTACATCGCTATCGCGGTGTTCCTGATCGGCAGCTGGGCGCGCTTCGACAAGTCGATGTACACCTGGCGCACCGGCTCGAGCCAGATGCTGTCCGACCGTGGCATGCGGATCGGCAGCAACTGCTTCCATATCGGCATCCTGGCGATCCTGGGCGGCCATCTGGTCGGCCTGCTGACCCCCCACTGGCTGTACGAGCATTTCATCACCTCCTCGCAGAAGCAGTTGCTGGCGATGGTGGTGGGCGGCTTCTTCGGCGCGCTGTGCTTCGTGGGCATCAGCATCCTGCTGGTCCGGCGGCTGTTCAACCCGCGGGTGCGCGCCACCGGCAGCTTCGGCGACGTGCTGGTGCTGGTGCTGCTGTTCGCCCAGCTGTGCCTGGGCATGTACAGCATCCGCATCTCGTCCGGCCACATGGATGGCGGGGTGATGATCATGCTGGCCGAATGGGCGCAGCACATCGTGACCTTCCGCGCCGGTGCCGCCGACTTCATCACCGACGTCAGCTGGGTCTACAAGATGCACATCTTCCTGGGCCTGACCCTGTTCCTGATCGCGCCGTTCACCCGCCTGGTGCACGTCTGGAGCATTCCGCTGAGCTACCTGTGGCGGCCCTACCAGGTGGTGCGCCGCCGCCAGGCCACGCTGCGTTACGGACCGAGGGAGTAAGCGATGGGCACGCTGCCGAGAATCCTGCCGATCACCATGATCGACACCGCCCAGCCGGTGCCGGCCGAGGCCGCGCACCACCACGCCGACCCGGCGGGGGAGGGGCCGCGTTCGTTCGGGCAGCCGGCGCCGTGCCGGCTGTTCGTGGCCGACACCGCGATCAGCGAGGCCGAGATCGCCCGCGAGATGCAGTTCCATCGCGCCCTGCGGCCGGAGCAGTCGCGCGCCGATGCGGCCCGTGCGCTGGTGGTGCGCGAGCTGCTGCGGCTGGAAGTCGAGCGCCTGGGGCTGGCGGGCGCGGACGAGGGCGACGACGTGATCGACGAAGAGCGCCTGATCGAACAGCTGCTGGAAACCGAGGTGGGCGAGCGTGCCCCGGATGAAGACGCCTGCCGCCGCTATTTCGAGCAGAACCGCGAACGCTTCCGCGCGCCGGACCGGATCAAGCTGCGGCACATCCTGCTGGCGGCGCCGGCCGACGACGTGGCGGGACGCCTGAAGGCGCAGAGCCAGGGCGAGAAGCTGATTGCCGAACTGCGCGAACAGCCGCACCTGTTCGCCGACCTGGCGCTGCGGTTCTCGGCCTGTCCTTCCAAGGACCAGGGCGGCGACCTGGGCTGGCTGCAGCGCGGCCAGACCACGCCCGAGTTCGACCGCCAGGTGTTCCGCCTGCGCCAGGGCATGGCGGGGTTCCCGGTGGAATCGCGCTGGGGCCACCATGTGGTGGTGGTGGACGAGCTGCAAGCCGGCGCGGCGCAGGATTTCGAGGCCGTGCACGCGCAGATCCGCGACTACCTGGAACTGCAGGTGCGCCAGCGCGAGGTGCAGGCCTACCTGCTGTCGCTGCAGGAACGCTACCCGGTACGCGGGCTGGATGAGATCGAGGCGCAGGCCGACGCATGAATACCCCCTCCCTGAGTGTCAGTCACGGCGAGCAGCAGCGCGCCCTGTGGATCAGCACCTTCGCCTTCACCGTGTGCTTCGCGGTGTGGATGATTTTCTCCATCATCGGCATCCAGATCAGCAAGGACCTGGGGCTCAATGACACCCAGTTCGGCCTGCTGATCGCCACCCCGGTGCTGACCGGCTCGCTGAGCCGGGTGTTCCTGGGGATCTGGTCGGACCAGTTCGGCGGGCGCAAGGTGATGGTGCTGGTGATGCTGTGCGGCGCGGTCGCCACCTGGATGCTGACCCATGCCACCACCTACACCCAGTTTTTGATCGCCGCGCTGTGCGTGGGTATCGCCGGCGGCAACTTCTCGGTCGGCGTGGCCTATGTGTCCAAGTTCTTCCCCGCCAGCAAGCAGGGCACCGCATTGGGCATCTTCGGCGCCGGCAACATCGGCGCGGCGGTGACCAAGCTGCTGGCACCGCTGGTGATGGTGGCGTCGGGTTGGATGATGGTGGCCAAGGTGTGGGCGGTGGCGCTGGCGGTGACCGCCGTGCTGTTCTACCTGTTCACCAAGGAAGATCCTTCGCTGGAGCAGCGCCGCCGTGACGGGGTGAAGCCGGTGCCGTTCGTCGAACAGATGGCGCCGCTGAAGAACCTGCAGGTGTGGCGCTTTGCGCTGTACTACTTCTTCGTGTTCGGTGGCTTCGTGGCGCTCGCCTTGTGGCTGCCGCACTACCTGGTGGGCGCCTACGGCATGGACGTGGCGCATGCCGGCATGGTGGCGGCGTGCTACTCGATCCCGGCCAGCCTGTTCCGCGTGGTGGGCGGCTGGTTGAGCGACCGCTACGGCGCGCGCCGGGTGATGTACTGGACCTTCGGCGTCTCGGCCATCTGCACCTTCCTGCTGGCCTACCCGGACACGGTGTACGTGGTGCAGGGCATCCACGGCGAGATCCGCTTCCACCTGGCGATCGGGCTGGTGATGTTCACCGTGCTGGTGTTCGTGCTGGGCTTTTTCATGTCGCTGGGCAAGGCAGCGGTGTACAAGCACATTCCGGTGTACTACCCAAACCATGTGGGTGCGGTCGGCGGAGTAGTGGGCATGATCGGCGGGCTGGGCGGTTTCATCCTGCCCATCGTGTTCGGCGCGCTGAACGATGTGATCGGGATATGGAGTAGCTGCTTCATGCTGCTGTTCCTGGTGGTGGCCGCCGCACTGGGCTGGATGCACTTCGCGATACGGCGCATGGAACGCCGCAGCTTCCCGCAGATCGACAGCCAGACCGATCTGCCCGAGGCCATCGACGCCGCTGCGGCAGACCGTCGTGCTGGTCGCTGAGACCGTGCCGGGCGACACCGAGCAACTGCCCGGCTGCCTGCTGCGGCAGCCGGTGCACGTGCTGTTCCCCGGCGCGCTGGAGTTCAGCAGCGGCTTCGGCGAAAAGGCGTGGCGCGGTGCATTGCTGGCCAGCAACGAGCACCTGATTCCGCGTTCGCTGACCCTGGGGTTCCAGACCGCACGCGGCGCGGTGGACGCCGCCGCCTACCTGCAGGCGCTGCTGGACGGGCTGCGCGTGCAGTCGGCGCTTGTCGCCGACGACCGCGAAGTGGTGGCGCTGGTGCTGCAGCTGGGCCTGGCCGAATGCCTGGCGCCCACGCAGATCGCGCAGCTGCTGGAAGCCGTGCCCACCCACTTCCGCACGGTAGCGCGGCCACAGGTGGAGGTGCGGGTGGATGCGGGCAGTGGCTGCGACCCGCTGCAGCTGCGCGCAGTGGGCTGCACCCGGCTGACCGTGATCGACCGCCCCGGTGCGGACGGGCCCGGCCTGCTGGCGCGTGGTCAGACGGCCGCTTTCACTGCCTGCTATTACCAGCTGCGGATGCCCGCACGCGACGATGCGCAGTACCTGCACCGCCTGCAGCAGGCCATCGCGCTGGGCCCGGCGCGGATCCTGCTGCCGGCGCCGTGCGCGATGCCGGCCGACCCGTGCGCGGCCACGTGGTACCAGGCGTGGCAGCACCTGGTGGCGGCCGGCTACGTGCCCATCGGCGGCGACCATTACCAGCACCCCGAACGCGCACCGCCGACCACCCTGCGCGATACCTACCGGTACTGCGACGTGGTCGGCGTGCCGCGCCGCGAACGAACCGACTTCATCGGCATCGGCGCCGGTGCCTGCAGCCAGGTCGGCGAGGTGCTGTGCCGGCTGGACGAGGATCCGGCGCGCTGGCAGGCGCGGATGGATGCCGGCCATGCCGGGGTGGTGGCCGGACTGATCCTGTCCGACCAGGAAGCGCTGGCCAACGATGCCGTGCAGCGCATCGCCTGCGACCATGCACTGGATGCGGCCGATTTCGAGTGGAGCCACGGCTGCACCCTGGACGACGCCTTCGAAGACGCGCGAGCGCAGCTGGGCCCGTGCCTGGCCCAGGGCTGGGCGTACTGGGACGGCCCGGTGCTGCGCCTTCGCGCGGAGGGCATGCTGCTCTGGCGTATCATCGCAGCGTGCTTCCGACCCGCCGCGATGCGGGCCCCGATCCAGGAATGATGACGTCTTCAATGCTTACCCAGGGCCGGTCCGGCCGTTCCACCCCGAACCCGGCCGCGGCCGACGATGGCGATGCGCTGCATTTCTGCAGCACCTGTGCGTTTTCCGATGCATGCACGTCGCAGGGCTACGACAAGACGGCGCTGAACGAGCTGCATGTGCTGGTCGACCACGTGGGCCCGTTCCACGCCGGCGACTACATCTTCCGTGCCGGTGAACCGTTCGATGCGATCGCGGCGGTACGCGCCGGCATGGTCAAGACCTTCGTGGATGACAGCCAGGGCAGCGAGCAGGTGCTGGGCTTCAGCCTGCCCGGCGAAGTGATCGGGCTCAACGCCATCCACGGTGCGCGCTATCCCTGCAATGCGGTGGCACTGGACACCGTGCACCTGTGCCGCATTTCGTTCCCGAAGATGAGCCAGCTGGCCAGCCGCATGCCGGGCCTGCAGGCCAAGTTGTTCAGCCTGCTCAGCGCCGAGATCGGCAAGGTGGCGCTGTTGGCCGCCAACCACCGCACCGAAGAGCGCATGGCCGCGTTCCTGATCGACATGTCCGAACGCTACGCGCGGCGCGGATTTTCGGCGGTGCGCTTCAACCTGACCATGGCCCGCACCGAGATTGCCAACTACCTGCGCATGGCGCCGGAAACCGCGAGCCGCGTGCTGCGCCGGCTGGCCGACGACGGCGTGATCGCGGTCAACCAGCGCGAAATCCTGCTGCTGCAACCCGAACGGCTGGCGGCGATGGCCGCGGCCGGCGACACCGACTCCACTGACCCAAGGACCGCAACATGATTCGTACGCTACGTGGACTGCTGTGCCTGGCGGTGTTGGCGACGGCGCTGCCGGCTGGCGCGGCCGGGCTCACGGTCTCGGCCGCATCGAGCCTGACCGAGAGTTTCCGTGACATCGCCAGTGCGTACGAAAGCGCGCACCCCGGGACCAAGGTCGACCTGAACTTCGCCGCCTCCGGGGTGCTGCTGCAGCAGGTTGCGCGCGGCGCGCCGGTGGACGTGTTGGCCACTGCGGACACAAAAACCATGGACCAGGCCGCGCAGCAGAACCTGCTGGCCGCCGATACCCGGCAGCTGTTCGCCAGCAACCAGCTGGTGGTGGTCGTGCCAAAGGACGCGCGCACTGCGCCGACCTCGCTGGCGGCACTGGGTGGGGCCGATGTGAAGCGCGTGGCGATCGGCAATCCGGACAGCGTGCCGGTGGGTCGCTACGCGCAGACGGCGTTGCAGGAGGCCGGGCTGTGGGAGGCGATGAAGGCCAAGACCATTTCCACCCAGAACGTACGCCAGTCGCTTGACTACGTGGCGCGTGGCGAGGTGGATGCGGGCTTTGTTTACTCCAGCGACGTGCGCGCAGGAGGCGACCGGGTGCGGCAGGCCTTCGCGGTACCGCTGAAAACGCCGATCACCTATCCGCTGGCGGTCATCAAGGACAGCGCGAACGCGGCCGAGGCGAAGCGCTTCGTGGCCTTCGTGCGCTCGCCGCAGGGCCTGGCGATCCTGAAGAAGCACGGTTTCGGCGCGCCCTGATTCATGGCGTTGGACTGGACCGCGTTGTGGTTGTCGCTGAAGGTGGCCGGCTGGGCCACGGCGATCAATCTGGTGGTGGGCGTGGCGCTGGGCGCGCTGCTGGCGCGCCGCCGCTTCCCCGGGCGTGAGCTGCTGGACACGCTGCTGACCCTGCCGATGGTGCTGCCGCCGACCGTGCTGGGCTATTACCTGCTGGTGGTGATCGGCCGCAACGGCCCGCTCGGTGCCTGGTTGCAGTCCACGTTTGGGATCAACCTGGTGTTTACCTGGCAGGCGGCGGTGATCGCTGCGGCAGTAGCGTCGCTGCCACTGGTGTTCAAGCCCGCACGCGCCGCCTTCGAAGCGGTGGACGGGCAGCTGGAGCAGGCCGCGCGCACCCTGGGCGTGTCCGAATTCGCGCTGTTCCTGCGGGTCAGCCTGCCACTGGCATGGCGCGGGATCCTGGCCGGGCTGCTGCTCGCGTTCGCGCGTTCGATGGGCGAATTCGGTGCCACGTTGATGGTGGCGGGCAGCATTCCGGGGCGCACCCAGACGCTGTCGATTGCGATCTACGAAGCAGTGCAGGCCGGGCAGGACAGCAAGGCCAACGGGCTGGTGATCCTGACCTCGGTGGTATGCATCGTGATCCTGCTCGCCGCCGCGCGGCTGGTGGGACGCCGGCAGGAGGCGCGCGATGTGGCTTGACCTCGACATCCGTCGCCGTTTCAGCGCCCCGGGCCAGCAGTTCGATCTGGACGTGCAGTTGCAGTGCACGCAACGCCAGGTGGTGCTGTTCGGACCGTCGGGCGCGGGCAAGAGCCTGACCCTGAAGGCCATCGCGGGGCTGTTGCGGCCGGAGGCCGGCCATGTGCGGCTGGATGGGGCAACCCTGTTCGATGCCGGGCAGGGCGTGCACCTGCCGCCACAGCAACGGCGGCTCGGCTACCTCTTCCAGGACTACGCGCTGTTTCCGCACCTGACCGTGCGCCAGAACATTGCGTTCGGGCTGCGCCGCGGCTGGCTCAATCCTTCGCGTCGTGAACAGGATCCCGAGGTAGAACGCTGGATGGCGGCGCTTCGCATCGAGCACCTGGCACAGATGCACCCGGCGCAGCTCTCCGGTGGGCAGCGCCAGCGCACCGCGTTGGCCCGTGCACTGGTGACGCGTCCGCAGGCCCTGCTGCTGGACGAGCCGTTCGCCGCGCTCGACCATGACCTGCGCGCGCACCTCCGGGAGGAACTGCAGGAGGTGCTGGATGCCACCGACGTGCCGCTGCTGCTGATCAGCCACGACCCGGCGGATGTGGCGATGTTCGGCCAGCAGGTGGTGGAACTGGCGGACGGGAAGGTCAAACGCCCCTGAGGCGGGGCGCTGTGGATCTCAGTACAGTTCGCAGTGCAGGCGCTGTTGGGCCTGCAGCGCGGACCAGGTGCTCGCATCGACCGCACCCTCGGGGTACAGCGCATTGACGGCCTGCTGGATGGCGCCTTCCAGGTGTTGTTTGTTGCCGCACAGGTACAGGTGCGCGCCGCGCGCCAGCAGCTGGCGGATCGGGTCGGCGTGTTCGGCCAGCGCGTGTTGTACGTAGAACTTGCTGGCGCCGTCGCGTGAGAATGCAGTGCGCAGCGTGGTCAATCGACCTTCGTCGTGCCACTGCTCCAGCTCCTCCTGGTACAGGAAGTCGTGCGCGCGGTGCTTCTCGCCAAACAGCAGGTGCACCTCGCGGCGGCTGCCGCTGGCCTGCAGCTCATGCACCAGCCCCATCAGCGGCGCGATACCGGTGCCGGTGCCAATCAGCAGCAACGGTGCGTCCGGTTCAGTCGGCAGGTGGAAGCCTGGGTTGGAGCGGCAATAGATGCGAACGCCCAGGTTGGACGCCAGCAGCCAGCCGGTGGCGGTTCCGCGACGCTCCCGACCGCGATGCACGTAGGCGACCTCGCGGATGCACAGGCTGACCGTGTCACCGAACGCGGAGGCGATGGAATAGGCGCGGGGCAGGCACGGCGACAGCAGTTCGGCCAGCCGCGCCAGCGGAACGCTTTCCGGCGTGGCATGGTCCTGCAGCACATCGAGCAGGTCGCTGCCATGAAGGTAGCTTTCCAGTGCTTGGCGCTGGCTGACCTTGAGCAGGCCCTTCAACCCGTCGCTGCCACCCAGCCGGGCCAGTTCACGCAGCACGGTTTTGTTGAGCAGACGCAGTTCCTTGTGGCGCAGCAGCTCGGCCGCCTGCGGGTCGCCGTACCACGCCGCCAGCGCATCCAGCAGCGCAGGGTCGTTCGGCGCCAGCACATGCAGGGTGTCGCCGGCACGGTAGACGATGCCGCTGCCGCGCAGGTCCAGGGTGACATGCCATGCCGCAGGGCAGCTGCCGCTCAGTCGGCGCCGTTCGATGACCGGCGCGTTGAACGCATTGTCCTCGCCATACGCGGTGACCTGCAGGTGCAGGTCGCGGCCGGCCTCGGGCTCGCCGTTGAGCACGCTGCCCAGCACCGGGGCCCAGCGTTCGAAGAAGGTTTCGTAACAGGCGTCGGCGTCGACCCGGTTCATGATCGGGTGCGCCTGGCGTTCGCCGAGCAGCGAGTCCAGCGCCTTGGTGAACCCGCAGAAGCGCGGGTAGCCGGTGTCGCCGAGCCCGAACACCGCATAGCGCAGGCCGGGCAGGGCAGGGGCGAGCCGCAGCGCTTCGGCGAAGTGCTCACCATTGGCCGGCGGTTCGCCGTCGCCGAACGAGCTGGACAGGGCCAGCAGCACATCGCCGGCGCCCAGGCGGGCCACGTCGATCTCGTTGAAGGGCAGCACCTGCGGCGCGTGCGCCTGCAGGGCCGGGAACGCGCCCAGGCGGTGGGCCAGGGCGCGGGCGTTGCCGGATTCGGAGCCGTAGCCCACCAGCACGCGTTGGATGGGGGCCGGGGCGTTCACGCGGCCTCGTAGAACTCGTCGAACTTCTCCTTGCTGAACTCCACCGCTTCGAAGTTGCCCATCAGGTCGTTCACCACGCGGCGGATGCTGATGTAGGAAGTGATCTGCCCGGCCTCGTCGAACAGCGGCTGCACGGTGGTGTCGACCACATACAAAACACCGCCCTTGCCCAGGTTCGGCACGATCCCGGTCCAGGTCTTGCCGGCCTTGATGGTGTCCCACATGTCCTTGTAGACCGCCTTGGGCACGTCCGGGTGGCGGACCATGCTGTGCGGCTGGCCGATCAGCTCTTCGCGCTTGAAGCCGGTGAGGGTGCAGAACAGGTCGTTGGCATAGGTGATGTTGCCCTTCAGGTCGGTGGTGGAGATCACCATCACGTTCTCGAGGGCGTTCAACAGCTGGGCAGCGTCGGGGCGGTAGGACATGGTCGTTTCCAGTGGTGGTTCGGGTTCGTGAACAGCTTCTGCCTGCCTCCCGTGCCGCGCCCTGACATTCGTCAAGTGGTGCCGTGCAGACAGTGCGACCGGGTGTCGCAGGTGGTGCGTGCGAAAACATGTCGGCATTCGGATAACAACACGCGTCTCACGCCTCATTTACGAAATCCTCTCCATCCTGAACCCTCCATTCCGAAGCGGGTGCCGGCCATGTCCTCGAATGTCGTGAAGATGACCCGGATGCAGCTGACCGCCATGGTGGTGGGCGGCATGATCGGGGCGGGGATCTTCTCGCTGCCGCGCACGTTCGCCGGCGCCACCGGGCCGTTGGGCGCGGTGGTGGCGTGGACCATCGCTGGCCTGGGCATGTACACCCTGGCGCGGGTGTTCCAGCTGCTGGCCGAGCGCAAACCGGACCTGGACGCGGGTGTGTTCGCGTATGCGAAGGAGGGCTTCGGCGACTATCCGGGCTTCCTGTCCGCATTCGGGTACTGGATCGGCAGCTGCATCGGCAATGTGTCGTACTGGGTGCTGATCAAGTCGACGCTGGGCGCGTTCTTCCCGGTCTTCGGCGACGGCAACACGGTGGTGGCGATCCTGGTCGCCTCGGCCGGGATCTGGCTGTTCCACTTCATGATCCTGCGCGGCGTGCAGCAGGCCGCGGCGATCAACAAGATCGTCACCATCGCCAAGGTCATTCCGATCGTCGTGTTCCTGGTGATCATTGCCTTCGCGATGAAGATGGACGTGTTCCGCTTCAACTTCTACGGCGGCGACCTCTCCGGCAGCATCTTCGAGCAGGTCCGCGCGACCATGCTGGTCACGGTGTTCGTGTTCCTGGGCATCGAAGGCGCCAGTGTGTACTCGCGTTACGCCAAGGATCGAAAGGACGTGGGTGCGGCCACGATCACCGGCTTCCTGGTGGTGACCACGCTGATGGTGCTGGTGACCCTGTTGCCGTTCGCGGTGATGGAGCGCGCCGACATCGCCGGCATGCGCCAGCCGTCGATGGCGGCGGTGCTGGAGGCGGTGGTGGGGCGCTGGGGTGCGATCTTCGTCAGCGTCGGCCTGCTCGTGTCGGTGCTGGGTGCGTACCTGACCTGGTCGCTGATCTGTGCCGAGGTGCTGTCGGCCGCGGCGCGGACCAAGGACATGCCGGCGATCTTTGCGCGTGAGAATGCCAATGGCGTGCCGTCGGCTGCGCTGTGGGCGACGAACATCATCATCCAGCTGATCGTGATCAGCACCTACTGGTCGCGCGACGCGTTCTCGCTGATGCTAAACCTGACCAGCGCGATGTCGTTGATCCCGTTCCTGCTGGTCGCGGCCTACGGGCTGCAGCTGACCAAACGCGGGGAGACCTACAACGAGCGGCCCAACGAGCGCGGCCGCGACATGGTGCTGGCCATCCTGGCCACGGTCTACACGGTGTTCCTGCTGTATGCGGGCGGGATCAAGTTCATCGTGCTCTCGGCGGTGCTGTACGCGCCGGGCAGCCTGCTGTACTTCTGGGCGCGGCGCGAGCAGGGCGGGAAGATCTTCACCAAGGCGTCGGACTTCATCATCCTGGGCGTGGCCGTGGTTGCCGCCGTGGTTGGCGTCTACTGGATCGCGACCGGCTACATCCAGATCTGACCGGCCATGGCGCCCGCTGCAGGCGACCGCAAACTCTCGCTGCTGGAGCTGACCGCGCTGGTGGTCGGCTCGATGATCGGCTCGGGCATCTTCGCGCTGCCGGGCGCGTTCGGCAGCACCACCGGCGTGTACGGCGCGCTGCTGGCCTGGCTGATCGCCGGTACCGGCATGCTGATGCTGGCGTTCGTGTTCCAGTCGCTGTCGCGGCTGAAGCCCGAACTGGACGCCGGCATCTACGCCTATGCCAAGGCCGGCTTCGGCGACTACGCCGGCCTGCTATCGGCGGTCGGCTACTGGCTGGGCTGCTGCCTGGCCGACGTGGCCTGCCTGATCCTGATCAAGGCCACGCTGGGCCAGTACTTCCCGGCGTTCGGCGATGGCACCACGGTGGTCGCGATCCTGTCGGCGTCGGTGCTGCTGTGGGGCTTCCACTTCCTCATCCTGCGCGGGATCAAGGAAGCGGCGCTGATCAACACCATCGCCACGGTGGCCAAGCTGGTACCGCTGGCGGTGTTCGTGGTGTTCCTGTTCGTCGGCTTCCGCGCCGACGTGTTCGCGCTGAACCTGTGGGGCTTCGAGCCGCCGGCCGCGTCCACCCTGTGGCAGCAGACCCGGGGCACGCTGCTGCTGACGGTGTTCGTGTTCGTGGGCATCGAGGGCGCCAGCGTGTACTCGCGCTATGCGCGTCGCCGCGAGGACGTGGGCATCGCCACCGTAGCCGGCTTCCTCGGCGTGCTGTGCCTGCTGGTGATGGTCACCATCCTGTCCTATGGCGTGCTGCTGCGCCCGGACCTGGCCGCACTGGCCACGCCGTCGATGGCAGGGGTGATGGAGGCGATCGCCGGGCGCTGGGGCGCGCTGTTCATCAGTATCGGCCTGCTGGTGTCGGTGCTGGGCAACTACCTGTCGTGGTCGCTGCTGGCCGCCGAGGTACTACATTCGGCCGCGTTGAATGACGCGATGCCGCGGGCGCTGGCGCGCGAGAACAAGGCCGGGGTGCCGGATGCGGCGTTGTGGCTGACCAATGGCGTGATCCAGGCGTTCCTGCTGGTCAGCTGGTTCGCCGACTATGCCTTCACCCTGGCGCTGAAGATGACCAGCGCGATGACGCTGGTGCCGTACCTGCTGGTGGCGGCCTACCAGTTCAAGCTGTCGCTGGCCGGCGAGGGCGGGCATGCACGGATGCGCTGGATCGCCGCCATCGCCACGGCGTATGCGGCGGCCATGCTGCTGTCCGGGGGCAGCCGTTACCTGTTGCTGTCCAGCCTGCTGTACGTACCGGGCTCGATCCTGTTCTGGGTGTGGCAGCGGCAGCGCGGCATTGCGTTCCGGCCACTGGAGCTGCTGGTGCTCGTAGCGCTGTGTACGATGGCCGTGATGGCATTGGTCGGGATGGGCAGCGGATGGCTGAGACTGTGATGCGTCGCGTATTCGACCGACTGACCGCACCGTATCGGGGGCCGCTGTGCCGCACCGGGCAGGTGCTAGGGGCACTGTTCTTCATCGCGTCGCTGACCCCCAGCCTGGTACCGCGCGGGTACGTGGCGCAGGGCCTGCTGAGCGGCGTGTGCTTCGCCCTGGGCTATCTGCTGGGCGTGGCGCTGGCAGGGTTGTGGCACCGGTTGATGCTGCCTGAGCTTGGCAAAGGCCGGCTGCAGCAGCTGCTGCGCTGGCTGCCGTGGGTGAGCCTGCTGGCCTGCGTGCTGACCGCCTGGTGGGTACGTCCCTGGCAGGATTCGGTGCGCGCGGTGATGGGCCTGCCGCCGATGGATGAGGGCTTCTCGCTGCGCCTGCTGGCGATCGCGCTGCTGGTATTCGGTGTGCTGCTGCTGGTGGGCCGCGCCTTCGCATGGGTGGCGCGACGGGTAGGCGCGCTGTCGCGGCGGGTGATGCCGGCACCGGTGGCGCGGCTGCTGGGCATCGTGGTGGCCGCCGTGCTGTTCTTCAACATCGCCAACGGCGTGCTGCTGCGCGGTGCGCTGCATGCCGCAGATGCGTCGTTCCGCAGGGCCGATGCCCTGATTCCTCCCGAAGCGACGGCGCCGACGCGCCCAGGCAGCACCGGCGGGCCCGGTTCGCTGGTGGCGTGGGAACAGATGGGCCGTACCGGCCGCGACTTCGTGCGCAACGGGCCCGAAGCGGCCCAGATCGCGGCTTTTACTGGCAAGCCGGCACTGCAGCCGATCCGTGTCTATGCGGGCCTGCCCTCTGCCAGCACCGCGCGTGCGCGTGCGCGGCTCGCCTTGCGCGAACTGCAGCGCCAGGGCGGCTTCGAGCGCGCCAACCTGGTGGTGATCACCCCCACCGGCACCGGTTGGGTCGACCCGGCAGCGGCCGACAGCCTGGAGTACCTGCTGCACGGCGACGTGGCCAGCGTCGCGGTGCAGTACTCGTATCTGTCCAGCCCGCTCTCGCTGCTGGTCGAACCGGAGTATGGCGAGGAGACCTCGCGCCTGCTGTTCGCCGAGGTCTACGCCTACTGGCGCACGTTGCCCGTGGAATCGCGGCCGCGTCTGTTCGTGCATGGGCTGAGCCTGGGCGCGATGAATTCGGAGCGCTCGGTCAACCTGTTCGACATGATTGATACGCCGATCGACGGCGCGTTGTGGAGCGGGCCGCCATTCGCCACGCGGATCTGGCGGCAGACCACCAACCAGCGCAACCCGGGTTCGCCCGAGTGGTTGCCCGTGTTCCGTGACAGCCGTTCGGTGCGCTTCATGAACCAGCAGGGCACGCCGGTGCCTGCCGACGCACCGTGGGGCCGGATGCGCGTGGTGTACCTGCAGTACGCCAGCGACCCGATCACCTTCTTCACGCCGTACGATGCGTGGCGGCAACCGGACTGGATGGCCGAGCCGCGTGCGCCGGACGTCTCCAGGGAGGTGCGCTGGTACCCGCTGGTGAGCATGCTGCAGCTGGCACTGGACATGCTGCTGGCCGACCGCACTCCGATGGGGTATGGCCACGTGTTCGCGCCGGCGCACTACGTGGCCGGCTGGCAGGCGGTGCTGGGCAAGGGCGACTGGAGCGACGGCGACACGCGCCGCCTGCAGGACCTGCTGGACCCGCTGCGCCGCCAGGAGATCGAGCGGCGGCGCAACCCCAGCGGCGGCTGAGTCAGGACGGCGGCGGCACGTTCGGCGGCGGATCCTGCGGTGGCCGCATGCGGTGGCGGGCCAAGCGCTCGGTGACCGCCAGCACCAGGGCTGAGAGCAGCAGCATGCCGTGGATGGCCGACATCCAGCGCAGCGTTTCCGGGTCGATCCGGCTGCCTTCTTCCAGTTTCATGAAGATGCGCAGCAGGGCGATGGCCGAGATGGCGATGATCGACCCCATCAGCTTGTTCTTCATCGCCGCGAAGTCGACCATGCCCATCCACTGCGGCCGCCGTTCGCCGCCCGAGTCGATCCGGGTCACGAAGTTCTCGTAGCCGGCCAGGGTGACGATCAGCAGCAGGTTGGCGACCAGCGACAGGTCGATCAGCGACAGCGCCATCAGCACCGCGTCGGCGGCGCCGAGGTCGGTGATGCGCAGTGCGTAGTTGGCCAACTGGCGCAGGAACACGAACAGCAGCAACAGCAGCGCGATCACCAGCCCGAAGTAGAACGGTGCCATCAGCCATCGCGCATCGAACAGACTGCGCGATACATTGCGGCGGATCAGGCTGCGCAGCTTTTCCATCAATCGACCGGCCGGTCGGTGATGTCAGGACCGGTGTCTTCCACCAGGTCGGCCGGACGCTCGCCGTAAATGGTGTTGCGCATTTCACGTCGTGCGTCGCGGATCGCGGTGCCATCCAGCGGGCGGATCCGGATGATGCGGCAGGACTGCGGCATGGCCACGCTGGAGGTGCGCGGAATCACGCTGTCCCAACGTGCGTTGACCGTGCCGAAGGAGTTGGTGATCTCCACCGTATGCGCGATCGACAGTCCCGTACAACGGCCACGCAGCTCCAGCAGGTGGCCCACGCTCTGGCTGGTCCACACCGCCAGTGCGCGGTCACCGAGCGGTGTCCACTGGGTCTGGCGCACGAAGCGTGCAAGGCGGAACGAAGCTACCGGCGGCCCGGCATGCTGCACGTACAGGTTGAAGCGGTCCTGGGTACTCAGGGTGGGGGAGGTGGCGCACCCACCGAGGGCGGTCACGGTCACGGCAAGCAGTGCGATCAGCAGGCGGCGCATGGCGATTCCCTCGGGTGGGTGCACGGGTCAGCGGGTGACGCGGGTGGTGGTGCCGTCGCTGGAGACGCGCACGCGGTCACCGACGCGGTAGTCGCTGGCGTTACCGTCCTGGACCACGGCCACGGTGCGTCCGTTCTCGAGCTGTACGGTGATCTCAACGCCGTTGCGTGCATTGCGCGAAAGCGCATTGCCTGCGGCACCACCGGCTGCGGCACCGGCGATCGCGCCGACGGCATTGGCACGGCTTCCGCCGCCGATCGAACTGCCGGCTACGCCGCCAATCGCCGCACCGACCAGGGTGGGCACGCCGCGCGAGTCGTTCTGGATCTGCACGCCACGGATCGACTGGATGGTGCCCATCTGTACATCCTGGGCACGGCCTACTTCAGAGCGGTTGAACGTGCTGGGCGTGGTGTGGGTAGCGCAGCCTGCCATGAACAGGGCAGACGCCAGCATCGCCGTGGCAACGCCTGCATGAGGAAGTTTCATTATGTGTCTCCATCGAATGAATGCGCGGAACACTGAAGGGAATGCCGCCGTCCGTGCGCGTGAAACCGGTCCTTGCAGCAGCGATTAACTACGCGGCGGGTAACGCGCATGTGAAGAGCCATGCAACGCCTTGGGCGGCAACAGATTGCAGATTCAGCCCTGTTTTTCAGCACTATCCACAAACCGACGTTCACGCACGCATTACCTTTTCAGGGCTACTTCTTCACGCACGCTCACTACATCCAACGGCCGACCGCGACGGCACGCGGGGCCACGTCTTCCCCACGTTTCGTGATCGAGAGAGGTCCGCACATGTCCACTGCACCGGTGTATGGCGTTCATTCGGAAGTTGGCGTACTCAGGAAAGTGATGGTCTGTTCCCCGGGCATGGCGCACAGCCGCCTGACCCCGCGCAACAAGGACGACCTGCTGTTCGACGACGTGATCTGGGTCGACAACGCCAAGCGTGACCACTTCGATTTCATGTCCAAGATGCGCGCCCGTGGCGTGGACGTCGTGGAAATGCACGACCTGCTCACCGAGACGCTGGAGATCGAAGACGCGCGCAACTGGATCCTGGATCATCAGATCAACGCCAATGAAGTGGGCGTGGAGTTCATGGGCGAGGTGCGCGCCTACCTGCAGGGCATGCCCGCGCGGCAACTGGCCGAAACCCTGATCGGCGGCCTGAGCGTGCTGGACCTGCCCGACGACTTCGCCGGCCCGACCCTGCAGAAGGTGCGCGAGGTGCCGGACCTGGTCGGCTACCTGCTGCCGCCGCTGCCCAACACCCTGTACACCCGCGACACCACCTGCTGGATCTACCAGGGCGTGACGCTGAATCCGCTGTACTGGCCGGCCCGGCATGAGGAGACCATCCTCACTACGGCGATCTACAAGTTCCATCCCGACTTCACCAAGGCCGACTTCCCGATCTGGTTCGGCGACCCGACCGTGGACTACGGCAACGCCACGCTGGAAGGCGGCGACGTGCTGATTCCCGGCAACGGCATCGTGCTGGTGGGCATGAGCGAGCGCTCTTCGCGCACCGCCATCACCCAGCTGGCGCAGTCTCTGTTCAAGAACGGTGCGGCCAAGCGGGTGATCGTGGCGGTGATGCCCAAGCTGCGCTCGGCCATGCACCTGGACACGGTGTTCACCTTCGCCGACCGCGACGTGGTGACCGTGTTCCCGGGCATCGTCGACCAGATCCGCACTGTGTCGCTGTATCCCAGCGACAAGGACCCGGGCTTCGAGATCGTGTTCGAAACCAAGCATTTCAACGACGTGGTCGCCGAGGCGCTGGGCTTCAAGCAGCTGCGCATCGTCGAGTCCGGCGGTGATCGCTATGCCGCCGAACGTTCGCAGTGGGACAGCGGCAACAACCTGGTGGCGATGGCACCGGGCGTGGTGGTGGCCTACGACCGCAGCACCCAGACCAACACCGACCTGCGCAAGCAGGGTATTGAAGTGATCAGCATCGTGGGGGCGGAACTGGGGCGCGGGCGTGGCGGTGGTCACTGCATGACGTGTCCGCTGATCCGGGACGTGGTGACGTTCTAGTCTTTAACGGAGGCCGGAAGGATGCGATTCCCAGGGTGGATGGCGCGTGCATCGGTACTGGCGGCGGTTGCGCTGGGAGTGGCGGCCTGCGGGCGGGGCGGTGGGCCGGCGGGTGGTGAGCGGCCCCCGACCCTGGTCGCGGTGGAAGTAGTGAAGGCACAGAGCGTGCCCAACATGGTGGAGCTGCCGGGGCGGGTGGAAGCCAGCCGCTCGGCCGAGGTGCGGGCGCGCGCCGATGGCATCGTCGAGCGCCAGCTGTACGTGGACGGCACCGAGGTGGAGGCCAACGCACCGCTGTTCCAGATCGACCCACGCGACCTGCAGGCACGGGTGCAGCAGGCCCGCGCCTCGCTGGCCTCTGCCCGCGCGGCCAAGGCGCAGACGTCCTCGCTACGCGCACGCCTGTCCACGCTGGTCCAGCGCAAGGCGGTGAGCGTGCAGGAGTACGAATCGGCGCAGGCGTCGTTCCGCCAAGCCGACGCGGCGCTGATGGAAGCACAGGCCGCGGTGGATCGCGCCCAGCTGCAGCTGGACCACGCCACCGTACGCGCGCCGATCCAGGGACGCACTGGCCGCGCCCAGGTCAGTGAAGGTGCGCTGGTCAGTGCGGCCGCCGCCACGCTGATGACCCGGATCGACCAGGTCGACCCGGCGTTCGTGATCTTCAATCCCTCCAACATCTCGATGAACGAACTGCAGCGCGGCGTGGCCGACGGCCGCATCGACGTGGGCGACAACAAACAGGTCAAGGTCACCATCCTGCTCGACGGTGGCGAACGCCTGCCGACCCAGGGCGTGGTGGACTTCAGCGAAACCGCGATCGACCCCTCCACCGGCAGCCGCACCCTGCGTGCGCGCTTCCCCAATCCGGATGGCCGGCTGCTGCCGGGGCAGTTCGTGCGCGGCATCCTGCAGCTGGGCAGCATCCGCAACGGCACCAGCCTGCCGGAGCGCGCGATCCAGGTCGGCGAGGAAGAGGCCAGCGTGATGCTGGTCAACGATGAGAACGTGGCGGTACGGCGTGCGGTGACGCTCGCCGGGCAGGCCGATGGCCGCTGGGTGGTGCAGAGCGGCCTGACCCCGGGCGACCGGGTGATCGTGGACGGCTGGCACAAGATCCAACCCGGCCAGCCGGTGTCCATCCAGTCCGAGCCGATTCCCAAGGCGAAGGCCAAGGCTCCATGAGCGGCTATTTCGTCTACCGCCCGGTCCTGGCATGGGTCATCGCGCTGTTTGCGATCCTGTTCGGTGGCATCGCGCTCAGCACCTTGCCGGTGGAACAGTATCCGGACGTGGCACCGCCCAGCCTGAGCATTTCGGCCACTTTCGTCGGCGCCGATGCGCAGACGCTGGACCGCACCGTGACCTCGGTCATCGAGAACGAGCTGAGCGGCGTGGACGACTTCCTGTTCATGACCTCGACCAGCCGCGCCAATGGTACGGCGCAGATCCGGGTGACGTTCCGCAGCGGCACCGACCTGAACATCGCCCGTTCGCAGGTGCAGGACCGCCTGGCCCGGGTCGAGCCGCGACTGCCCGACGAAGTGCGGCAGATGGGCGTGCGCGTGACCCAGGCCAGCAACGGCTTCCTGATGCTGGTCTCGCTGCAGTCGGACAAGGGCCGCTATTCGGCGCTGGAGCTGGGCGACTATGCCAACAGCAACGTCGCCGACGAGCTGCGCCGCGTGCATGGCGTGGGCGATGTGACCCTGTTCGGCTCCAGCTACGCGATGCGGATCTGGCTGGACCGCGAGAAGCTGGTCAGTTATGGCATTTCACCCGGTGAGGTGATGGCGGCGGTGCGTGAGCAGAACGCGCAGACCGCCGGTGGCGGCCTGGGCCTGCAACCGATCACGCCCTCGACCGAGACCACCGCGCAGATCGTGATGCGCGGTCGCTTCAGCACCCCGGAACAGTTCCGCCAGGTCATCATCCGCGCCACGCCCGGCGCGGCCACGGTGCGACTGGGCGATGTGGCGCGGGTGGAACTGGGCAACGACAACTACGCCTTCAACCTGCGCTTGAACGGACAGGAGAACGCCGGTCTGGCGGTGTCGCTGGCGACCGGCGCCAACGCACTGTCCACCGCCACGGCGGTGCGCCAGCGCATGCAGGAGCTGGAATCCAGCTTCCCGGACGGCATGCAGTGGAGCACCCCGTTCGACACCACGCCCTTCATCGTCGAATCGGTCAATGGCGTGGCGCTGACCATGCTGCAGTCGCTGGTGCTGGTGTCCATCGTGGTGCTGCTGTTCCTGCAGAGCTGGCGTGCGGTGTTCCTGCCGACCATCGTGGTGCCGGTGTCGCTGCTCGGTGCCTGCCTGGGCCTGCTTGCGTTCGGGGTCTCGATCAACCTGCTGTCGCTGTTTGCGATGGTGGTGGCGATCGGCATCCTCAACGACGACGCCATCGTGATCGTGGAAAGCGTCGAGCGGATCATGCGCGAGGAGGACCTGCCACCGCGCGAGGCCACCGCCAAGGCGATGGGCCAGCTCTCCGGTGCGATCATCGCCACCACGCTGGTGCTGCTGGCGGTGTTCATTCCGATGGGGTTCTTTCCCGGCTCGGCGGGCGGTATCTACCGCCAGTTCGCGGTCACGCTCAGCGTCTCGCTGGTGGTGTCCACCATCCTGTCGTTGACCCTGGCCCCGGCGATCTGCGGCGCGATGCTGCGTCCGGCCAAGGAACAGGAGGGCAAAGGCGGCCCCGCGCGGCGGCTGTTCAGCGCGATCAACACCGGGCTGGACCGCAGCAGCCGTCGCTATGCCGGCTGGGTCGGCAGCATGCTGGTGCGGCCGTGGCTGTGGATCGGCGTGTTCGCGGTGGTGACCCTGCTCACCGGGCTGCTGTATGCGCGGCTGCCAGGCGGCTTCCTGCCCACCGAGGACCAGGGCTACATTTTCGTGGCGTACAACGCCGCGCCCGGCGCCACCATGGAGCGCACCCGCGCTGCGGCGGAACAGGCCGAGGCGATCCTGCGCCAGCAGCCGGAAGTGCGCAACGTGGCCACCGTGATCGGCTTCAGCTTCTTCGGCCAGGGCCAGGCGGTGGGCATGTCGTTCGTCGACCTGCACCCGTGGGCCGAACGCAGTGGCAGCGACCACAGCGCGATGTCGCTGGCCGCGCGCATGAGTGCGGCGTTCACCCGCATTCCGCAGGCGCAGGTGTTCGCGCTCAATCCGCCGGCGATCCAGTCGCTGGGCAATGCGAGCGGCTTCAGCATGATGATCGAGGACCGCAGCGGTGTGGGCGGTGCAGGACTGACCGCGGCGGCGATGGGCATCACTGCGCGTGCAGCGGCCAGCGACCGGCTGATGGGCGTGCGTCCGGAAGGCATGCCACGCGCGCCGCAGCTGTTCGTGGACATCGACCGCACCCAGGCGCGTGCGCTGGGCGTGCAGCTTTCCCAGGTCAACCAGGCGCTGGGCATCATGTTCGGCTCGGCTTACGTGAATGATTTCGTGCGCCAGGGCAACGTGCTTCGGGTGTTCATCCAGGGCGATGCGGAACAGCGCATGCGCGCCGAGGATGTCTCCGACCTGCGCGTGATCGGCAACAACGGGCAGTCGGTCCCGTTCTCCGCGTTCGCCACCACGCGCTGGACGGTGGGCGAGCAGCAGGTGGAGCGTTACAACGGCTTCCTCTCTGCCACGGTCTCGGGGCAGGGCGCGCCGGGCGTGTCCAGTGGCGCGGCGCTGGTGGAGATGGAGCGCATCGCCGACGACGTGCTGCCACCCGGCATGCGCCACGAATGGACCGGCACCGCACGCGAAGAACGCGAGGCGTCCGGCCAGGTTGGCATGCTGCTGGGCCTGGCCTTCATCGTTGCGTTCCTTCTGTTGGCAGCACTGTATGAGAGCTGGGTAACCCCGGTGATCGTGCTGCTGGTGGTGCCGCTGGGCATCCTCGGCGCGGTGGTGTTCACTGCCGCCCGCGGCATGTCCGCCGATGTGTACTTCACGGTAGGCCTGGTGACCATCATCGGCCTGGCCGCGAAGAACGCGATCCTGATCGTGCAGTTCGGCCTGGATGAAGAGTCGCGCGGGGTGCCGGTGCGTGATGCGATCCTGCAGGCGGCGCAGCAGCGCCTGCGCCCGATCCTGATGACCAGCCTGACCTTCATCGTCGGCATGGTGCCGCTGGTGATCGCCACCGGGGCCGGTGCGGCCAGCCGCCAGGCGGTGGGTACCGGCGTGCTGGGCAGCATGCTCAGCGCCACGGTGTTCGGCATCTTCTTTACCCCGCTGTTCTATTACGTGCTGCGCCGCCGTGCGCGGGCAAAGCAGGTGGATCCGGCGACCGCCGCCCCGGCGAAGAGCGAGGGCGACCATGCATAAGCGCATGCTCGGACGGGCAGGGGTGGTGCTGCTGGCGTGCCAGCTGTGCGCGTGCAACCTGGCGCCCACCTATGAGCGCCCCGATGCACCGGTACCCGCCACGTTCCCGCCCTCGGCTGCCGACGGTCGCGCCGCGCCGTCGATTCCGTGGCAGACCTATTTCCACGACCCGGTGCTGGGTGATCTGATCGGCCAGTCGCTGGCCTACAACCGCGACCTGGCAGGCGCCGCCGCACGCATCGAACAGGCACGCGCGCAGTTCCGGATCCAGCGCAGCCAGCGCCTGCCCGGGCTGGATGCCAGTGCCTCGGGCCAGCGCCAGCGCGGGCCGTTGAGTCCGGCCGACAACGCGCCCCGGGTCACGCTGGAGAGTTACGGCGTGCAGGTCGGCATTCCCTCGTTCGAGCTCGACTTCTGGGGCCGCGTGGCCAACCTCAGCGAGGTCGCACGGCGCCAGTACCTGGCCACGGTGGAAGCGCGCAACACCGCCGAGCTCTCGCTGGTGGCGAACGTGGCCGCGAGCTACTACGCGGTGCGGGCCAGCCAGGAGGGCATCGTGCTGGCCGAGCGCTCGCTGACCAGTCGCAACGAAACGCTGGAGCTGGCGCAGCTGCGCATGGACGCCGGGCTGACCTCGTCGATCGACTTCAACCAGTCCTACGCGCTGGTCACCCAGACCGAGCTGCAGCTGGCGCAGCTGCGGCGTACCCAGGGCCAGGCGCTGCAGCTGCTGCAGTTCCTGGTGGGCACGCCGTTGCCGCAAACCCTGCCGGCCGGGCTGCCGCTGGACCCCGACGCGCAGTTGACCCGGCTCGACCCGGGGCTGCCTTCGGCCTTGCTGGAAGCGCGCCCGGACGTGCGCCTGGCCGAGCACCAGCTGCGCGCAGCCAACGCCAACATCGGCGTGGCCCGGGCGCTGTACTTCCCGATCATCGCCCTGACCGGGGCGGGCGGGTATGCGTCCAACGAACTCTCCGGCCTGGTCTCGGACAGCAACCGTGTCTGGTCGTTCGGGGCGGGTGCAGTGCTCCCGCTGCTCGACTGGGGCGCCCGCCGCGCGCGCGTGGATGCGGCCAACGCAGGCCGCGACGAGCGCGAAGTGGCCTACCAGTCCACCGTGCAGAACGCCTTCCGCGAAGTCGCGAGCGGGCTGGTCGCGGCCGAACAGAACGACCTGCAGATCGCCGCGCAGGTGCGCGCGGTGGAAGTGCAGCAGGCGCTGGTGGTGACCGCTCACGACCGCTACGACGTGGGCCTCACGCCTTACCTGGAAGTCCTCGACGCCGAACGAAACCACTTCGCCGCCGAACAGAACCTGCTGCAGCTGCGCGCCGCCGCGCTGCAGGACGCGGTCAACCTGTATGCCGCACTCGGCGGCGGCCAGGACCTGCGGGAGCGACCCGTCGACTGATCGTGCAGTGCACCCGTGATCCGCAACTCCAGTGAGGTACGCTTTCCATGCGCATTCCCGCCCGATCGCTCTGCCTGGCCGTCGTGCTGCTGCCCGGCGCTGCCGCCGCCCAGACCCGCGACGCCAGTCAGGACGCGGAGATCCAGCGCCTGCGCCAGACCGTGGAGATGCTGACCGCGCGCATCCAGGCGTTGGAGGCCGGGCAGGCCGGAACGACACCGGCGGCACCTGCGGTGGCCACAGCGCCACCGCCTGCTGCGCCACCGAGTGCAGCGCCGGTTGCCAGCGTACCGGCTGCGCCACTGCTCGCTGCCACGCCCGAAGCGCTCAAGGTTCCGGAGTCACCGCTGCCCACGCGCGAAACCTTCGACGAAGACGAGCAGGCGAGCGCCCGCGTCGACAACGAAGTGCCGCCCGGCGACGAGCTGGAGGGCTTCTTCCAGATTCCCGGTACCGGCACCTGGCTGCGGCTGGGCGGGTACGCCAAGCTCGATGCGATGTTCGACAGCGGTGATGCCGGCGACAGCGACCAGTTCATCACCTCCGAAATCCCGGTCGATGGTGGCCGAGACAGCACGCGCTTCAACATGCACGCGCGGCAGACCCGCTTCACCATCGAAGGTCGGCGCGAAACCGGTGCCGGACAACTACGCTTCCTGGTACAGAACGATTTCTTCGGTTCCGGTGGCAGTTACGGTTATCGCCTGCGGCACGCCTGGGGCCAGCTCGGCAATACCTACGTGGGCTTCGGCTGGTCGGCCTTCATGGACCTGGACTCCGGCCCGGACACGCTGGACTTCGCCGGTCCGCCGGCCTCGCCATCGGCACGGCTGGCCAGCATCCGCCAGTACTTCCCGCTGGGCAACGGCAACCAGATCATCCTCGCTGCCGAACATCGCGCCCCGGAACTGCGGTTCAATGGCCTGACCCAGCGCTCGCGCACCGCCGCACCCAACCTGGTGCTGGCCGCGCGCCACGAAGCAGGGTGGGGTAGCCTGCAGGCGTCGGGCCTGCTGCGCTACCTGGCGTACGACTCGGCCAGGGACAGCAACGAAGGCAGCGACAGCGCCACCGCCGGCGGCCTGGCCCTGAGCGCTACCTGGGGCGGCGGCGACCGGGGCGACTACGTGGTGTTCGGTGCGGTCGGCGGCGAGGGCATCGCCGCGTTCCTTGGCGACCTTGGCGGCTTGAACCTGGACGGCATCGTCGACCCGCAGGGCGACCTGAAGCTGCTGCAGCAGTACGGCGGCTGGGTCGGTTACACCCACCACTGGTCGCAGCGCTGGCGCTCCACGCTGACCTACAGCCGGCTGTACCTGGAGCGCGAAGACCTGCTCGACCCGAGCGTGTTCCGGCGCAGCGACTACGCCGCCGCCAACATCGTCTGGCAGCCCGCGCCCAGCTGGAGCTGGGGCGCCGAACTGCTGTACGGAAAGCTGCAGGAGCAGAGTGGTGAGAGTGGTGATGTGTTCCGACTGCAGACCGCGCTGAAGTACGACTTCGTGAAGTAGGAGGCCACATGTCTGCCCGAACCCGATACCTCCACAATGCCCGCTGCTGGCGGCCTGCGTTGCTGGCCGCCGCACTGGCCGCGTCCGCGCCGCTGGCCGCGCAGGACGCCATGCTCGGCACCATCCTGGAAGAACCCGGCGCGGCCGGGCTGGGCTTCCTCAGCCGCATCGAATCGTCGCCGTACAAGGGGGCCGATGACCGTGTCGACCTGATGCCGCTGTATCTGTACGAGGGCGAGCGCTTCTTCCTGCGCTCCAACGCGGCCGGCGTCCGCTTTGCCACGCAGGAAAACCAGGGATTAGAACTGTTCGTCGAGCGCCGGTTGGAAGGGTATCCGGAAGACGAAACCCCGGAGATCCTGGAAGGTATGGAAACCCGCAACAGCGAAGCAGACATCGGGGCGCGCTACTACTTCAAGCACAACGACCATGCGCTGGATCTCAGTGTGCGCCAGGACCTTTCCAACAACTCCAACGGCACCGAGATCCGCGCCGCCTATGGCCACACCTGGCGCGGGGACCGCTGGGCCCTGCAGCCGGTGATCAGCCTGAACTGGCGCAGTTCCAAGCTCAACGACTATTACTTCGGCGTGGAGGACTACGAAGTCACGCCCGAGCGCAGCGCCTACTCGGCGGGCAGTGGCGTGGACGTGGTCGCCGGACTGTACGGCCGTTACCGCATCCTGGAAAACTGGAGTCTGCTCGGTGGCGTGTACGCCAAGCGCTACTCCAGCGAGGTGCGCAACAGCCCGCTGGTGGACAGCAACCTCGAATGGGGTGGCATGGTCGGTGCGGCCTACGACTTCGGCAATGGCCAGGTCCGCTGGGACGACGACCACACCCCGACTTACATAAAGGTGTTCTACGGCCGCGACTCTGCCGATGGCTGCCATCTGGTCAAGATCATGACCTTCAGCTGCGTCAGCCTCAACGATGACGACCCCACCGACATCTGGGGCGTGCACGTGGGAAGGCCGTTCGTGTCCGGGCTCAACGGCTGGCCGCTGGACCTGGTGGGCTATGTGGGCATCCTGCGCCACAACGAACGCGGCCACCAGCCCGACGCCTGGCAGATCGACGCGTACATGAAGGGCTTCTACTACGGGTTCCCATGGTCGCACCGGGTCAAGACCCGGATCGGCTTCGGCTTCGGCGTGTCCTATGCCGAGCGCGTGCCGTATGCGGAGGTGCAGGCGCAGGCACAGCGCGAGCGCAATACCTCCAAGGTGCTGAACTACCTGGATCCGAGCATCGACGTGAGCCTGGGCGACATCTTCGGCAGCGAGCGCTGGCACGAGCTGTACTTCGGCTTCGGCGTCTCGCACCGCTCCGGCATCTTCGGTTCGGCGCAGATGCTGGGTACCGTCGACGGTGGCTCCAACTACATCTACACGTACCTGGAAGGCGCCTTCTGATGCAGGGTCCGGAACTAGCCGGGGTCGCGGTCCTGGCGGAACAACAGGGCGATGGCGATGTAGGCCGCGCCCATGGCGACCAGCGCCAGGCCCACGCCCCACGAGGCGGATGCACGCCCGGCCCAGGCGACGCCGCTCACGCAGACCACGGCTGCCACCAACGCGACCAGACCGGAGACCAACGATATCCAGCGCTTGCCGCCGGGCTTGAAGCGGAATGCAAGGCTGATCTGGGCGATCGCCTGCACCACCAGTACCGCGGCCACCGTGGTGGCTACCGCATAGGCAGCCCACTCGGGGTGGGTGTAGATAGCGATGCCGCCGATGATCTGTGCCGCGCCCAGTGCGATGGTCATCGCGAAACTGGGCAGGCCGTGCAGCAGGAAGGCTTCGGTGAGCTGCAGCGCACCGGCAATCACCAACAGGCCGGCGATCAGCACGGTCATGGTGCGCACCATGAAGGACGAGGCGTAGATGCCGAACGCACCCAGCGCCAGCAGCAGGATGCCAACGATGAGCAGGCGCGGCCAGCTCGATTTCATGGCCATGCCGATGGAGCCGGGATCCTTGCCAAGGCGGGAGAGGACGGTCATCACGGTCGCTCCAGGGTGGACCACGCAATTACCTCCCGGCCACCGTTAGCCGTTGGTGAAATTGCGACCAGTAAATCCCGCAGAACGGTGCACGCTGCACATCGCAGTAACGCAACCGCTCCTATACCCAACTCACCACCGCTACGGGGGAGTAGTGCCATGTTGCACCGTCTGTCTTTCTGCATCCTGGGCATCGCGCTGTCGATGGTGCTGGCCACAGGTACCTCCGCGCATTCCGTGATCCAGCAGGATCCGGGTGGCGCGCTGGCGGAGCCTGCGGCTGCGCCGTCTCCAGCGGTACTGTTCACCAACGTGCGCATCTTCGACGGCACCCACGCCCGCCTCTCCGGTCCGAGCAACGTGCTGGTGCAGGGCAATACCATCACCCGGATTTCCACCGGCGCCATCGACGCGGCCGGCGCGCGCGTCATCGATGGCCGGGGTCGCACGCTGATGCCGGGGTTGATCGACGCGCACTGGCACAGCATGTTCGCCGGCATTCCGATCCAGACGCTGATGACCGCCGACAACGGCTACATCAACATCGTGGCGGGCGCCGAGTCGCGCAAGACGCTGATGCGCGGCTTCACCACCGTGCGTGACGTCGGCGGAGCGGTGTGGGGCCTGAAGGCGGCGGTGGATTCCGGGCATGTGGAAGGGCCGCGCATCTTCCCGTCCGGCGCGATGATCACCGTGACCAGCGGCCATGGTGATTTCCGCCAGGCCTCCGACCTGCCGCGTACGCTGGGCGCGCCCGGCTCGCGCCATGACGTACTGGGCGACAGTGCCATTGCCGATTCCCCCGACGAACTGCGTGTGCGCGTGCGCGAGCAGCTGATGCGCGGCGCCAGCCAGATCAAGCTGACTGCCGGTGGCGGGGTGTCCTCACCACACAGCCCGCTGGACGTGGTCACCTTTACCGAGCCGGAGGTCCGCGCCGCCGTGGAAGCCGCGAGTGACTGGGGGACCTACGCCGCCGTGCATGCCTACACCCCCGAAGCGATCCAGCGGGCCATCCGCGCCGGCGTGAAGTGCATCGAACACGGCAGCCTGATGGACGACGCCACCGCAAGGCGCATCCGTGACACCGGCACCTGGCTCAGCACCCAACCGCTACCGGAGGAGCTGGCGAATGCATTCCCGCGGGGTTCGGAACAATGGTTGAAGGCGCAGGAAGTGTTTGCCGGCACTGACCAGACCTACCGCTTCGCGATCAAGTACAAGCTCAAGACCGCGTTCGGTACCGACGTGCTGTTCTCCAGCGCGCTGGCCGGCCAGCAGAACCGCATCCTGGCCAGCCTGACCCGCTGGTACACCCCGGCCGAGACCCTGATCATGGCCACCGGCACCAACGCCCAGCTGCTGGCGCTGTCCGGCAAGCGCAGCCCCTACGTCGGCCGCCTGGGCGTGGTGGAAGAGGGCGCCCTGGCCGACCTGCTGCTCGTCAACGGTGACCCGTTGGCGGACATAGCGGTCATCACCAACCCGGACGCAAATTTCAACGTAATCATGAAGGACGGAAAAATCTACAAGGAAGACCGCTGACAATGCCGGCCGAACACGCGTAGCGACACGCCACGCGTGTCCCACGGAACAACGATCCCCACGCAGTCAATTCCCCATCCCCATCCCACCCCCCGCCTTGAAGTTCAGCACCAGCAGAACCACCCGCCAGAAAATAAACGCGTAAGCCGCACACAACAGCACCTGCAGCACCAAATGCGACTTCATCCGGCTCAACCGCCACAAGCCATCCAGCAGGTTCAGCAGCAGCAACGACCCCCCGATCGCCGCCACCACATACCCCACCAGCGTCGGATTCACCAGGTCCAGCTCCCCCGGTCCGTCCCGCACCACCTCCAGGCCGGCCGCGGTGATCAGCGTGGAGACCGCCATGTTGCGGGTGTTCTCGAATATCAGGCGCAGAACGCCGTTGTCGAACAGTTGAACGGCGATACGCCTGATCGAAGCAGGAAGCATGGCTCACCCCTTGCCGGCGTGCATGCCGGGTCAGGCACAGGGTTGTCCGCACCCCATTAAGCCCGCGTGGACGCCCTGCGTGCATCGCGTGTGACTAGGTAGCTTTACTGATGCGCGGACGCGCCCCATCGGCCCAGACTTTGTCCAGATGATCCGTATGGGGCAGGGCAATGGCCAGGGTAGCTTCGAACCGGGTGTTGTATGCGTCGATGGCGTCCTCGGCCGAACCACAGCCGGGTGCCTTGTGTGGCATCTCCGATCTTGGGTCCCGGCGGTACAGCCGGTATCCCACCACGCGCGCAGTGCGCTACGCGACCGAATCCGGCAGCCCGCTGGAAGGCGAGGGCACGGGTGACGGCAACGAACCGCCCGGCGGACAGCCGCCCAGCGCGCCGGTGGCCAGCGCCACCCTGGACGGAAGTTACCGTGGCGCCGCCTACCGGGTCACCGCCTGGCAGCCCGAGGGCAAGCCGGCATTCGTGTTCCTGCTTGCGCTGGGCGAACGAAAGTTCCTGCAGCCCAACATTCCGGAAGGTGCCGACTTCGATGCGGTGATGGAGCACGCTGCGAACTACGTGGCACAGCTGCTGGACGAAGACGAAGCCTGATAAGCGTGACGCGTCACGGCCATCGGCGTGCCGGATTCGCTCCGATTTCACAACAATGTCATCTATGTCACACCGATGACACCACGTTTGTGGCCAATGTCACGGCAGCGTCATGCGTTTCCGGCGGGGATGCGGCGTTCTAGGGTCTTCCAACCCAGAGCACGCTCATGCTTCCGACCAACTGCACCCTGCATCGCAAAGCGCTGACTGCCGCCCTTCTTTCAGTCCTCACCCTGCCGGCCTACGCCGCCGGCGTGAACTGCCAGCTGGTCGACGCCAATGGCGTGGTCCTGCCTGTCGACAGCACTGCCACCGGCGACCAGTCCCTGGCCTGCGGCACCGACGCCAACGCCAGCGGCAAGGGCAGCACCGCCGTGGGCAGCTGGGTGGACCTCGACGGCGATGGCGCGGTGGACCCCAACGAAGTGACCTGGGGCAGCGGCAGTAACGCCACCGCCGTGGGCGCCGCCGCCCAGGCATTGGGCAACAACAGCACCGCCATAGGCGTGCGTGCGGTCACCGCCACCGACGGCAGCGTGGCCATCGGCAACCAGGCCGGGGCCGTGCATGCCGGGTCGACAACCACCAACACTACCCTCTACACCCAGGGCAGCCCACAGCAGCAGTCCAGCAGCAAGTTGACCACCACGCCCAACGGCAGCAGCGTGAACGCCATCGCTGTCGGCACGGGTGCCACCGCCAACGGCAGCAACAACATCGCCATGGGCACCGGCACCCAGGTGCGCTCGATCAACGGCGCCTTGACCGTTAGCCAGGATTCCAACGGCGTCATCACCAAGCTCGAGACCCTGACCGAAACGCCTGCGCAGAATTCGGTGGCCGTCGGCAACAACGCCACGGTCAACGGCAATGGCTCCATCGCCTTGGGCAATGGCGCTACTGTCACCGGCATCAAGGGCAACCAGACGACGTTCAGCAGCAACTGGGCCGGCAGCTTTGCCCAGCTCACGACAGCGGAATCGGCGGTCAATTCCATCGCCATAGGCAACGGTGCCACCTCCCGGGGCAACAACAACGTGGTGATTGGAGCGGGCGCGGGCACGGCCGGCGACGTGCTGTACACGTCCTACAGCCCGAACTGGCTGCCAGACCAGAACTCCACCATCATCGGCGCCGGCGCGCAGTCGATCCGCACCAACGGCACCGCCGTCGGCTACTCGTCGATCTCCTACAGCCCCTACGCCACGGCGATGGGCTACAGCTCCTTCGCATTGGGCACTGGCTCGGTGGCCGTGGGCGGCTGGCTCGATTGGGCGCAGGCGTTTGGCGCCGCGCCGCGCGGCCCGGGCAACCTGACCAACGCCTACGGCAAGGCCTACGCGACCAGCCTGGGAAGCGCTGCTTTCGGTAGCGGCACCTATTCCTTCGGCAACTACAGTACTGCTCTGGGCCCAGCTGCGAGCACCGGTGACCGCGACACCGAGAACCCGGGGCCGACCAGCGTCATCCGCAACTACGACAGCGTTGACCCGACCGTAGTCTCCGGCTCGTTCGCCGGCGGCTTCTTCGCCCAAGCCGCAGGCCGTTCCAGCGTTGCCGTGGGCCGAGAAGCAACGGCTGCCGACGCCGACGCCATCGCCATCGGCACCCAGACCGTGGCCTACGGCGTGGCCAGCATCGCGCTGGGCGACCAGGCCATTGCCACCTGGCACCGCAATATCGCCATCGGTGAAAACGCGTATGCCGACGGCTACACCGGCACTGCCAACATCGCCTTCGGCGTAGATTCGAAGACCGCGCCGGGCGTGAGTGGTGAAACCAGCAATGCCATCGCGTTCGGTACCGGCGCGCAGGCCAGTGAAGACTCTGCGCTGGCCATGGGCACCGCCGCGCAGGCCAGTGGACTGGGCAGCACCGCGCTGGGCGCTGCGGCGCAGGCGCAGGGCGCAGGCAGTGCTGCGCTGGGCGAAGGCAGCACCGCCAGTGGCGATACTGCCACGGCTATCGGCACCTACGCCTATGCATCCGGCGAATCGTCGCTCGCCAGCGGCACCAATGCATTTGCGACCGGCAACTTCGCCATCGCCAGCGGCTACAACAGCTATGCCGGTGGTGACGACGCAGTGTCTATTGGCAGCTACGCGGTGGTAGAAACCGCCGGCGGCGTGGCCGTCGGCAGTGGCGCCACGGTGTACGGCCTGAACAGCATTGCGATCGGCATGAATTCCAGCGCCGACCAGGACAACGTGGTCTCGGTCGGCAGCGCCGGTGCCGAGCGCCGCGTGGTCAACGTGGACAACGGCGTGGATGCCACCGACGCGGTGAACAAGCGCCAGCTCGACGCGGTGGTCGCCGACGTGGGCGGCACCATCGGCTCGCAGCTTGATACCGTGGCGACCGCACTCGGCGGCGGCGCGGCGGTGAATGCCACCGGCATCAGCGCCCCCAGCTTCGGCTTCCAGGGCGCGGCGTACACCAACGCGGGCACCACCTTCAGCGCGATCGATGCCGCCTTCAGCGGGCTGCAGAACCGCGTGGCCGTGCTGGAAGCCGCACCGGCAGGGCCGACACCGGTCGCTTCGGACGTGCCGATGGGCAGTGGTGACGGCCTGGCCGTCGGAGGCGGTTCCAACGCCAAGGATACGAACGACACCGCCGTGGGCAGCGGTGCGCATGTGGGTGCCGCCAACAGCGTCGCGGTGGGCAGCAATGCCACGGTCGATGCCAGTGCTGACAATGCCGTCGCCCTCGGCGCGGACAGCCATGCCAGCGCCAGCGGCGCGGTTGCACTGGGGCAGGGCGCGGTGGCCGACCAGGCCAATACCGTGTCGGTCGGCAACGCCAGCCAGCAGCGTCGCATCACGCAGGTCGCCGCCGGCACCGATGCCAATGACGCGGCAAACGTCGGCCAGATGCAGGACGCCGACGCCGCCACGCTGGCCTCGGCCAACACCTACACCGACAACACCGCCACCCAGACCCTGACCCGCGCCAACGCGTATGCGGATTCGCGCCTGCAGGGCCTGAACGACAGCTTCGACCTGCTGCGCAACGACGTCAACGCGCGCCTCAACGCCCAGGACAAGCGCCTGGACCGCCAGGGTGCGATGGGCAGCGCGATGATGAACATGGCGATCAACGCCGCCAACTCGCGCAGCCCGCGCGGTCGCGTGGCCGCCGGCGTGGGCTGGCAGAACGGCGAAAGCGCGCTCTCGGTCGGCTATTCCAAGGCGCTGAGCGAGCGCGTCTCGATGAGCATCGGTGGTGCCTTCAGCAGCGACGACCGCTCGGCCGGCGTCGGCTTCGGTGTCGATCTGTAATTCCTCCTTCCAGCAACCGCATTCCAGGAATCCAACCATGAACTTCCGTCGTTCCGTTCTGAGCCTGCTGGTGGCCAGCGCCTGCGCCCCGGCGTTTGCCGGCACCGTCGATCTTTCTTCGATCAACGACGCCACGCTGTCGCCGCGCTTCATCGTCACCTACAAGGCGGGTACCGCCGAGCGCACCCAGCCTGCCGCACGCCAGCGCTCGCTGGATGCCGCCGCCAGCAGTGCGCGCCCGCAGCTGGGCGCGCGTATCGCCGCGCTGCAGGGCACTTCCGCACTGCATGTGAAAACCCTGCGCGCCACCTACGGCGGCCAGCACGTGGTACGCGCTTCGCAGCGATTGGACCGCAGCCAGGCCGAGACCCTGATGCGTGCCATCGCGGCCCAGCCCAACGTCGAATCGGTGCGCGTAGACCGCCTGATGCACGCGGCGGCCGTGCCCAACGACCCGGTGCTGAGCAGCCACCAGATGTGGCACTACGGCACCGGTGCCGGCGGCGCGCGCGTCACCACCGCGTGGGAGTCGGGCGCAACCGGCGCCGGTGTGGTGGTGGCGGTGATCGACACCGGTGCCACCCACCATGCCGACCTGGAAGCCAACCTGCTGCCGGGTTACGACTTCATCTCCGACGCGTTCGTCTCGCACCGTGCCGATGACACCCGCGTACCCGGTGGCTGGGACATCGGCGACTACAGCGCCGCCAACGAATGCGGCGCCGGTGCACCGGCCAGCAACAGCAGCTGGCACGGCACCCACGTGGCCGGCACCATCGCCGAAGTCACCAACAATGGCGTGGGCGGCGCAGGCATCGCCTACAACGCCAAAGTGCTGCCGATGCGCGTGCTCGGCCGCTGCGGTGGCTACACCTCCGACATCAACGACGCCATCGTCTGGGCCGCGGGCGGCCATATCGACGGCGTGCCGGACAACACCACGCCGGCCGAAGTGATCAACATGAGCCTTGGCGGTGTTCACGAGTGCGACGCCGACACCCAGGCCGCCATCAACACCGCGATCAGCCTGGGCACGGTGGTGGTGGTCGCCGCCGGCAATGACAACGCGCCGGTGACCGGTCATTCCCCGGCCAGCTGCGCGAACGTGGTGACGGTCGGCGCGACCGGCTATTCCGGCCAGCGCGCCAGCTACTCCAACTACGGTCCCGGCATCGACCTGGCCGCGCCCGGCGGCGCCGGCACCGAAGGCAGCCCGAACGGGTACATCTGGTCCACCCTCAACAACGGCACCACCGTGCCGGGTAGCGACATCTATGCGGGCTACACCGGCACCTCGATGGCGACCCCGCATGTGGTCGGCGTGGTCGCGCTGATGCAGAGCGTGGCACCGCAGCCGCTGACGCCTTCGCAGGTGGAAGGGCTGTTGAAGGCCACCTCGCGCGCGTTCCCGGTCAAGCAGACCCAGCCCAATGGCGCCGGCCTGCTCGACGCCGCCGCAGCGGTGGCACGTGCGCGTACGTTCGGCCAGCCGATCGACGGCATCCCGACCAGCCCGGGCACCGCCATGCTGCTGCCGGCGATGAGCGCCGGCCAGCGCGACCTGTATGTGATCGATGTGGCGCCGGGCAAGACCAAGCTTGAAATCACCACCTACGGTGGCCGTGGCGAACTGCAGCTGCTGGCCGGTTACGAAATGGATCCGCTGCCGAATCAGAACGCTGGCGCTTCAGCGCGGCCGGGCGTGAACCAGGCCATCACCGTGGTCAACCCGGCGCAGGGCCGCTACTACCTGGCCGTGAGCGCCACTCAGGAAACCACCGGTTCGCGTCTTCTGGTGAAGGTGAACTGATTTGAAGCGTTGCGCATTACCAGCGCTGCTGGCCTGGGCGTTGGTGGGGTGCAAGGGCGGGGACGGGCAGGATGGCCCGGGTGCAGCACCGGCGGCGGCGACGCCGCCGGTGCTTGTACTGAATCGCGACGATGACGGTCGGCCGGTGCAGGTGCTGACCGGTCAGAGGGTCGAAGTGCGCCTTCCCGCCCATTCAGCCAGCGGCTACCGCTGCTGGTTGCGTGCCACGCCGTCGTCGCTGCTCGATCTGGAGCAGGAGCCGGCCCGGGTAGCCGGCGCCCATGCCTGGCGCTTTCGTGCGCTTGCAGCAGGGCAGGGCGAGCTGCTGTTCGAATGCGGGCAGGAACTGGGTAGCAGCGAGCGTCGCGTGTTCGCATTTCATATGCGTGTCCGCTGAGCACGACGGGGCGCGCGTGTCGTAGGATGGGGATCCCCAGAAGTGCGAGTGGCAGGCCAGGCTGATGCGCCTTATCCAGTATCGATTCGGCGATTACGTGCTGGACCCGGCCGTACGCGAGGGTCGGCAGGGAATCGTTACGTACCGGGCCACAAACCACCTAAGCGGTTGAAACGCAATGATAAATGCCTTGTCCCGGTGGCGGATGTCCCCGTCTATGGGGCCTGTTCAAGGACTTTCGCTGTATAGCTCAGTGGCGCCACTTCCCTATCAAGGTCGAGGTGGTAGTCGCCGAAGCGATTGATGTGGCTGGTTCGATACGGCGACAGGCCGGCCAGGATCTCGGGCGTCAGTTCAATCCCCTCCTTCCGCATCTCAGCCAAGGTCCGGCTCATGCCCTCCACGTTGTGGAGGATGATCATGTTGGCGACCAGCTGGCTGTACTTGATGATCTTGCGCTGCTCGTGTTGGACGTTCTCAGCAATGATCCCCTGGCTGCCAAAGAACACCCATTTTACGAAGCCGTTGTACTCCTCGCTCTTGTTAGTCGCAGCATGGATCGTTTTCCGAATCTCGTTGTCGTCGATGTAGCGCAGCAAGAACAGCGTTCGGACGGCCTTGCCAAGTTCCCGGAAGGCGAAGTACAGCTTGTTCTTCCGGCTGTAGGTGCCCAGCCGGCGCAGGATCGAGGACGCGGTGATCTTCCCCAAACGGATTGAGATCACCACCCGTAGCATGTCGTGGAGATGGGTCGCGATCAGTTGCCAGTCGATGCTGTCTCCGAACAGTGCCTGGATGTTCTTATAGGTTCTGCCAGGTTCGGGCCGGAAGAATGTCAGATCCTTGATGTTTCGTATCCTGGGCATCAGCTGGATGCCCAGCATGTGGGCCAAACCGAAGACCGGGTAGCTTTGGGCCTGCGTGTCGCCATGGACGATCTCAGGCTGGATGTCGGAAGTGTTGGCCAGCAGGCCGTCGAGGATGTAGATGCCCTCGTGCACGCCACAGGGAATGAAGTGGCTGAACAGTGCCACGTATTTGTCGGACACGTGGTAGTAGCCAATGCCGCCGTAGCCGCCGTAGCGGATGTGGTACTCCGACAACAGGTTGTCCTCGTAGACGCTCCATTTGGTGCCATCTGCGGAGGCGCTCTTCCCGCTGCCCCAATAGCCCGGCAGGTCGAATTTGTTGTAGGTATTGATAACCTCCACGATGGCCTTCTCAAGCACATCCTCGGTCACGTATTTCAGGTTCAGCCAAGCAACCTGGCGCCGGCTGAAGCCCTTGATCGACCGCGCCGTCTGCGTCGGCCCCAGGTTGCAGCCATAGCAAAATAGCGTGGTGATCACACGTCGGGGCAGATCTTCAACCTGGCTCTCGGTGCCGGCGATCGGGCGGAAAAACCGGTGCAGATCCAGCCATTGACTAGCATCGATTAGGACATCGACGATGCTGGATTCTGGAAGCCGTTCGGCGATGAGGCGATCCACGGTGGTAATCGCGCTGGAGACTTCGGCGCGTTGCCCCTTCCGCAGCACCAGGCGCCCCTCCAGGATGTCCGCATGCACGTTCTCCGGGAAACGCGCGTCGACGTCGTCGGCCAGGGAGGTCAATTGTGCGCGCAACCCTGCCACGAACGACTCGGCGTCGGTGGGCAGGCCTGACACCTGGCCATAGGCTTCCAGCTCCTGGGCCAAGGTGGCTTCATCGACCAACTGCTCGCGGTAGTCATCAAACCGTTCGCTGCTGGGAATGAAGAGATCTCCGGACTTCAGCTCGTCTTTAACCTGCACCAGGACGGCCAGCTCAAAATATTTCCGGTGCATCCAGCCGGCGCCAGCTGCGCTGGCGCGCTTGCCGAACACGTGCTGACGCCATAGCTTGGACATCCAGTCAAAATCCTTCTCCGGGTCCAGGCCGAGGGAAGCAACCTCGATCAGCTCGCGCCGTTGGTTGCGCAGTGACAGCACGGCCGCGATCAACGGCTCCATGCCGGCGTCGTGGCTGGTTGCCCGTAGATTCATCAGCTCCAGCCCATTGAACAGCAGCGGCCTGACCGCGCCGTAGGGCTGCAGCATGAAAGGCAGGTAGTTTTTCCCTGCATAGGCCATATGTTCTTCGCATTCGGCCAGCAAGGTCGATACTTCCGCTTCCAGGCTGTTGTCGATGGCATCCACGCGCTGACTATCGCTGCCGTCGAGCTGATAGGCCTGCAGGATTTCCTTGAGCTGGCCGATGAGGAAGTCGGCCCGCTTGGCATGTTCGAGCTGGTAGGCCAGCAGCTTCTGCTGGGCCGTGTTCTCCAGCCCGCGCACCTGCTTGATGAACAGCTCGGCGGCGTCATCCAGCGTCTTGGCATGCTGGGCGCGAATGAAGATGGTGGCCAGCGCATAGCGCTTGTCCGGAGCCAATTCGGCCAGCTCGCTGGCGTCATAGGCCCGAGCCATTGCACGGAATTGCTTGAGCTTGGGCACCGGCACATCGATGGGAGGCAGCTGGTCGGCCAGCTGCTGCAGCATGCGGATGTGCTGCAGATAAAAACGAACTTCCTTGTTGGTCGGCCGGCCAGGCTCGCGCTTGAGTGAGTGCCAGCCAGTAAATCTGGAGCCTTCCGGTGCGCGCAGCAATTCGTCAATGAGCGTGCGCGTTGCGGGCGTCAGCGCGTGACTGATGCTGCGGTAGTACCCCAGATTGACTCGTTCACGCGCGCCAATGGCGGCCAGCTCCAGGGTGCGGAAGCCTGGCAGTTCGTAGCGGTGGTGCACCAGCTCTTCGAGCAGGACGTTCACGATGTCCGGGATGGTGTGCTTGGTCTGGGCTGCTCCGGTGGCCACCGTGTCCAGCCAGGCCAAGCCTGATTTGTCCAAGGGACGTACCCCAATGAACTTCCGAAGCTGCGGCATATGCCGGCGCTGGCTGCCGGAGGCGTCGTAGCGTTCGAGCTGGTCGGTGTCCAATACGCGCCCGAGTCGGGCGGCCTTGGCGATGTGCTTCCGGATCCGCTCGGGCACTTCGGCCAACACCGTGAAGTAACCCAGGCGCTGGAAGAGCTTGAGATGAATCAGTACCGCCAGCTGCGGTCCCGGCTTGGTGGTGAGCTGCTTGGCGAATGCAATCTCAGCGGCGGTCGGGGTGTAGATCTCCTCCAGTTCCTTGGCGGTGGGATCAGGCTTCAGTCGCGGGTAGGCGGTCTCGTGAAGGGTAGCCATTGGATCCGAAGGTTATGAGGGGATCAATCCCAGTGCCGGCCATCGCCTGTATTGAGAGACGCTTCCAGGAAACACTGGTGCGTATCGGCCATGCGGTGCATGTCATCGAGCAACGTGGCCAGGATTTCATCCAGATCCCGGTCGGGATCGGTGGGAGCTGTCAACCGGTACTCGCTGCTGGCGGTGTTCAGCCGCACAGCCTGGAACGGGGCCAAGCAGATCTCTTCGATTCGCCCCCGGGCCTTGGCCGCGCCGCGGCCGGCGCGGGCAAACGGGGTCAGCACCATGCGCAGGCGCAGCTGCAGGGCAGATTTTCCCTCGGGCGCCGGCAGCGCCATCGTCGGAGCTGGCGAGGTTGGGCTGGGCAGGCTCGCTTCAATGCGATCCCGGGCGAACGGGTCACGCCCGTCCAGGTAACGCATGGCCGACTGCACATCGCGCCAGCCCACGTACTCCATCAGCGCTTTCATGTCCCAGCCTTGGTCGTTGGCCCAGCTGGCAAAGCCGCGGCGCAGCGAATGGCTGCTGTGGAGCCCAGCATCGGCAAAACCAGCACTGGCCAGCAACTCACGCAGCAGGCGCACCAAGCTGTTGGGATGCAGGCCTTCGGCGCTCACCTGGCCCCATTGGCTGACCGCCCGAAATACCGGCCCTTCTTGCAGTTCGGCCGCCTGCAGCCACACCTGGGTCGCATCCACCGGACACAATCGCGACAACGCCGGCACCTTGTAGGTGACGCCGGCCGCCTGCCGATCGCCCTTGCTGCGCGGCAGGAAGCAGGTCATCCCCTGTCCCGGCACCAGAGTGAGATGGGCCACGTCCAGACGCAGCAGTTCATCGCCGCGGAAGCCACGCCAGAATCCGAGCAGCACCAACGCTCGGTCCCGTTGGTGACGCAGCGCCGCCGCTCCGTCGCCCCGCGCCTGTGCCGCAGCGATCGCTGCAGCCAACCAGTCATCGAGTTCGACCAGCCGCCGAATCTGGAGCGGCGCGGCTTGCTTGACCTGGCCCGGGTGCAGGGTCTGGATGCCTTTGAGCACCTTGCGCACCAGCGGCGACCGGGTCGGGTCGACAAAGCCGTGGTCGCGGTGCCAGGAGGCAATGGCGGCCAGCCGGTGGCGAAGGGTGCTGGTGGCCAAGGTCTGCGCATAGGCGGCCAGGTACCGCGCCACGCTGTCAGGTGTGGCTGGGAGGTGGCCTTGCCACTCAACCTCAAAGTGCCGCAGCGCCGACGCATAGCTGCGCACCGTGTTCTGGCGCGTGGCCGCATCGAGGTAGCGGTCCAGTTCGGTCACTGGCGCGTGGCCTCCACCGAGGCCGGCTGTCGCAGCGTTGACAGGATGGTGCATTCTGCCCGCTGACCGCCGTGGCAACTGGCAATCACCCGTTCCAGCTCGCTGGCCATGCGCTGAAGGTCAGCCATGCGCGCCCGCACGTCGGTCAGATGGCTGCGGGCCAGCCGATCCACGTCCCCGCACGAAAGCTCCTCATCGCCGGCCAACTGCAGCAGGCTGCGGACCTCTTCCAGGCTGAAGCCCAGGTCCCGGCCACGCGCAATGAAGCGCAGCCGCTCGATATCGGCCGGTCCATAGACCCGGTAACCGTTCCCCGTGCGCCCCGGGCGCGGCAGCAGGCCGATCCGCTCGTAATAGCGGATCGTCTCAAGGTGGCATCCACTGGCGTCGGCAGCCTCACTGATTTTCATTCGTAGTACGCTTGACTCCGTAGTAGCTACGGACTTTACCCTCACCGGCTGTGTCATGCCAGCGGCCCGCCCGGGCCCGGCTTCCCTGCGAATGGAGATGTTCCGATGAGTGATTGCGGCTGCCACCACGAGGCCAAGAATGCGCAGGAGCGGCGCGTCCTCTGGATCGCCCTAGCGTTGAACGCGGCGATGGCCGTGATCGGCGGCATCGCCGGCTGGGTTGCTCATTCCACTGGCCTACTGGCCGACGCTCTGGACATGCTGTCCGATGCCACCGCCTATGCCATTGGCTTGGTCGCTATCGGGCGCACGGCGCGCTTCAAGGCCAATGCCGCGTGGGTCAGCGGCAGCGTGCTGCTTGTGCTGGGTGTGGGCGTGTTGGTCGAGGTCGGCCGCCGCGTAATGTTCGGTGCCGAGCCGGTCAGCGGCTGGATGATTGGCACCGCCCTGCTGTCGCTGGTGGTAAACGTGACGGTACTGCGCATGCTGGCGCCGCTGAAGTCCGGCGAGGTGCATCTGCGGGCGACCTGGCTGTTCACCCGGGCTGATGTGGTCGCCAATGTTGGCGTAATCCTGGCCGGCCTCCTGGTGTGGTGGCTGGCCAGCCCGTACCCAGATTTCGTGATCGGCGCCCTGATCGGCCTGTATGTGATCAAGGAAGCCTTCGAGATCTTGGGTGATGCCCGCCGGGCACGTGCCGACGCGCGCAAGACGGCTGCATGACCAGGCTTGGCCGGCTGGGTTCTGGCCTGCGCTGGCTCCTGCTGGCGCACTTGGCCGTGGGCCTGGTGGCGCAGCCGGTGCTGGCACTGGTCGGCGAGCTGCATGCCCAGACCCATCTGGCCGCTGCCGACCGTGGCCCGGCAGTGGCGCCACCAGCTGCCGAGCGTGGCGTAGACGTCGCCCTGCATCGGCTTCAGCAGCTGGTGCTGTGTTGCGGCCAAGCCGTGCCGGCCCCTGAGATCCTACTGGCCGTGGCGGACATCGGTCGGTACTTGCACGAGCTGGACGCCGATACGCCCCGGTATCCGCCCGCGCACCTGATCGCGCCATTCCGACCGCCGATCGCAGGGTGAGGTCGGCCGGCATGCGCCGGCGCCATGTCGATATCGAGAACCTTCGGAGTACTTCCATGCATGTGCGATTGGCGGCTATAGCCGCATGGCTGCTGTTGGGCGGCGCGGTGACGACGCCGGCGGCGGCTGCCGACTTGATGACCTTGGACGACGCGTTCGCGCGTGTGGCCCAAACCCATCCCGAGCTGCGCCTGGTCGATGCGCGGGCCACAGTGCTCGCTGCCGAGCGCGATCAGGCCGTTCAACGCCCACCGTGGACGGTCGGTGCCGAGGTCGAAAATGCCTTAGGCACGGGCGCGGCCCGTGGTCTGGACAGCGCCGAGCTGACCTTGAGCCTGAGTTCGGTCCTGGAGCGCGGCGGCAAGCTCGACGCGCGTCGTACCCTGGCCCAGAGCCGGATCGATGCGCTGGCCGTGCAGCGGGAGACCGGTCGGCTGGATCTGCTCGCCGAGACGGCGCAGCGCTATCTGGCCGTCGTTGGCGCCGACCGTCAGCGCCGGCTGGCGGACGTGGATGTCGGCCAGCGCCAGCGGACCGTGGCGGCCGCCCGGCAGCGCCTGCAGGCCGGTGCTTCGCCCGAATCGGTGGTGCTCACCGCGCAGGCAGCGCTGGCGCGGGCCGAGCTGACCCGTGGTCGGGCCGAGCAGCAGCGAATCGCCGCTCGTCAGCATCTGGCCGCACTGTGGGGCGAACGTGCTCCCAGCTTCGAGGTCGCCGCGGCCGATCCCATGGTCTTGCCGGCGATCGCATCCATGCAGACGCTGGCCGAGGAGCTGGAGCGGACTCCGGAACTGGCGCAGTTTGCCGACGCCCGTCGGATCGCGCAGGCACGACTGCAGCTGGCGCGTTCGGCGGCCGCGCCGGACCTGTCCTGGCAGCTCGGTGTGCGCCGCCTGCAGGAGTCCGATGACACCGCGCTGGTGGCCAGCCTGTCCATGCCGCTGGGCAGCCGCAGCCGTGCACAGCCGGAGATTCACGCCGGCGAAGCCGAGCTGGAGGTCCTGACGATCGAGCGTGAGGCCAAGGGCCTGTCGCTGTACTCCACGCTGGTCGAGGCCCATGGCCGCTATACCGTGGCGCAGGCCGAGGTGGCGCGGCTGCAAGGCGACGTACTGCCGAAGCTGGCCCGGGCCGAGCAGGCTGCCGAGCGCGCCTATCGCGCCGGCGCGATCAGCTACCTGGAATGGGCACAGCTGCAGTCCGACGGCACGGCCATGGCCCAGCAGCAGCTGGACGTAGCCTTGGATGCGCAACGCGCCCTGATCGAAATTCAACGACTGACCGGCCAGGCGCTTGTAACGCCGCCGGCGGCCGCTTCATTTGGAGATAGCCCATGAGCCGTTTTTCCTGGACCGCACTGGGCATGGCCCTGTTGCTAACTGCCTGCAATGCGTCCGCCCCCAACGAAGCCTCCGAGGGCGGCGCCGCCGCTGAGGGCGAAGAACACGGCGAGCACGAGGAAGCGCCGCTGGAGACCAAGATCGCGGCCAAAGCTGCGCAGGCGGCAGGTATCCAGGTCGCGCCGGCGGGTCCAGGTGAGATTGCTGATGAGCATGAGGTACAAGGGCTGCTGACCCCGATTGACGGGCGCATCGCGCAGGTCACTGCACGCTTCCCCGGGCCGGTCCGCTCCGTGCGAGCGGGCGTGGGTGATCAGGTGCGGGCCGGCCAGGCACTGGCCACGGTAGAGAGCAATCTGAGCCTGACCAGCTACACCGTCACTGCGCCAATCAGTGGCGTGGTGATGGCGCGCACGGCCGCCGTGGGCATGGCGGCGGCTGAGGGCGCGCCGCTGTTCGAGGTCGCCGACCTATCCACCTTGTGGGTGGACCTGCACATCTTCGGCGCCGACGCCCAGCACATCGGTGCCGGCGTGCCGGTGACGGTCACCCGCTTGAGCGATGGAGTGACGGCGCAAACCACCTTGGAGCGCGTCCTGCCCGGCACTGCCACCGCCAGCCAAAGCACCATCGCGCGCGCCACCGTGGCCAACACCGATGGTCTGTGGCGGCCGGGTTCGGCGGTCAAGGCGCGGGTCACCGTGGATCGCCAATCGGCGGCGCTGGTGGTACCGATCACTGCGCTGCAGACCGCAGAAGACCAGGACGTGGTTTACGTGCAGCAGGGCGAGACCTACCACACCCGGCCGGTCAAGCTGGGGCGCCGCGACGCCGAACGCGCCGAAGTGCTGGAAGGCCTCAAGGCCGGTGAACAGGTGGTAGTGGCCCAGAGCTTCCTGATCAAGGCCGACATCGAAAAATCCACCGTCGAAGAAGACCATTGAGGCCCGCCATGCTCGAACGCCTCATTGGGCTGTCCATTCGCCATCGCTGGCTGACGCTGGTGCTCACCGCTGCGCTGGTTGCGCTGGGCGTGTGGAGCTACCGCCACCTCTCCATCGACGCCACGCCGGACATCACCAACGTCCAGGTCCAGATCAACACCCAAGCCCCGGGTTACTCGCCGCTGGAGGCCGAGCAACGGGTGACCTTCGCCATCGAAACGGCCATGGCCGGCCTGCCCAAACTGGACTACAGCCGCTCGCTGTCGCGCTACGGGCTTTCGCAGGTCACCGTCGTCTTCAAGGACGGCACCGACCTGTACTTCGCCCGCCAGCAGGTCGCCGAGCGCCTGCAGCAAATCGCTTCCCAGCTGCCGGAAGGATTGGACCCGGAAATGGGGCCCATCTCCACCGGCCTGGGCGAGATCTTCATGTATACCGTGGAGGCCGAGCCCAACGCTCGCAAGCCCGACGGCACGCCGTACACGGCCACGGACCTGCGCACCCTGCAGGACTGGGTGATCCGGCCGCAGCTGCGCACTACCGCTGGCGTCACCGAGGTCAACACCATCGGCGGCTTTGAGCGGCAGATCCACATCACCCCCGACCCGGCCCAGCTGGTGGCGCTGGGATTCACGTTGAACGACGTGGTCGCCGCGGTCATGCGCAATAACCAGAACATCGGCGCCGGCTACATCGAACGCAACGGCCAGCAGTTCCTGGTGCGCGTGCCCGGCCAGCTGGCCAATCTGGAGGCGATCGGCAACATCGTGCTGGACCGGCGCGATGGCGTGCCCATCCGGGTGCGCGATGTCGCAAGCGTCGGCGAAGGCAAGGAGCTGCGCACGGGCGCGGCCACCCAGAACGGCCATGAGGTCGTGGTCGGTACCGCTTTCATGCTGTTCGGCGCCAACAGCCGGGAGGTCTCCCAAGCGGCTGCGGCCAAGCTGGACGCCGCCAACGCCAGCTTGCCCCCGGGCGTGCATGCCAAGGCCGTGTATGACCGCACCGCGCTGGTGGACCGCACCATCAATACCGTGTCCAAGAACCTGATCGAGGGCGCGCTGCTGGTCGTGGTGGTGCTTTTCCTGCTGCTGGGCAATGTGCGCGCTTCGCTGATCACCGCCGCAGTGATTCCGCTGGCGATGCTGTTCACCATCATCGGCATGGTCCGTGGCGGCGTGTCGGGCAACCTGATGAGCCTGGGCGCGCTGGACTTCGGCCTGATCGTGGACGGGGCGGTGATCATCATCGAGAACTGCCTGCGTCGGTTCGGGGAGGCGCAGCACGCACTGGGCCGCCAGCTCAACGATGAAGAGCGCTATGACCTGACCGCCTCGGCCACCGCCGAGGTGATCCGTCCCAGCCTGTTTGGCCTGGGCATCATCGCGGCGGTCTACCTGCCGATCTTCGCGCTGTCCGGGGTGGAAGGAAAAATGTTCCACCCGATGGCGATCACGGTGGTGCTGGCCCTGACCGGTGCCATGGTGTTGTCGCTGACCTTTGTGCCGGCAGCGATCGCCACCTTCCTGCGCGGCCGCGTGGCTGAGCACGACAACCGTCTGATGCGCTGGTCGCGCGCCCGCTACACGCCGCTATTGGATTGGGCGCTGCGCCGGCGGGTCGTGGTGCTGACAGGCGCGGCCGTGCTGGTGGTGGGCTGTGGCGTGCTGGCCACTCGCCTGGGCTCGGAGTTCGTACCGAGCCTGGATGAAGGCGACATCACCTTGCAGCCCATGCGTATTCCCGGCACCAGCCTGGAGCAGTCGGTGGCTATGCAGGAAACGCTGGAGAAGCGCTTGGCCCAGTTCCCGGAGGTGGCCAACATCTTCTCCAAGATCGGCACCGCCGAGGTGGCCACCGATCCTATGCCGCCGTCGATGGCCGACACTTTCCTGATGCTCAAACCCCGCGACCAGTGGCCCGATCCGCGCAAGCCCAAGGCCGAGTTGGTGGAAGAGCTGGAGGCGGCGGCCAAGGAAATTCCGGGCAGCAACTACGAGTTCACCCAGCCCATCCAGATGCGCACCAACGAGTTGATCTCCGGCGTCCGCTCTGATGTTGCAGTCAAGGTCTACGGTGACAACCTGGACCAGCTGACCCGTCTGGCCAGCCGGGTGGAGCGCGTCATGCGCAGCGTCCCCGGCGCCGAGGACGTCAAGGCCGAGCAGGTCTCCGGCCTGCCATTGCTCACCATCACGCCAGATCCGGCGGCATTGGCACGGTACGGCCTGAATCCGGGCGACGTGCAGGAAACGGTCGCCACCGCCATCGGGGGCAGTGTCGCCGGTCAGTTGATTGAAGGCGATCGCCGCTTCGATCTGGTGGTGCGCCTGCCCGAATCGCAGCGCCAAGACCCGGCTGTGCTGGCAGATCTGCCCATTCCACTGCCGGCAAGCACCAGTGTCGATGAGTCCAGCCGCCTGGCCACCGGCGCCAATGGTGGGCCTCGTACGGTGCCGCTGCGGGAAGTGGCGAAGATCCAGGTGGAGCGCGGACCCAATCAGATCAACCGCGAGAACGGCAAGCGGCGGGTGGTGATCACTGCCAACGTGCGCGAGCGCGATCTGGGCGGGTTCGTCGGCGACTTGCGCACGCGCATCGGCCAGGATGTGAGGCTCCCGGAGGGCTACTGGATCGACTACGGTGGCACCTTCGAGCAGCTGATCTCGGCCACCCAACGCCTCGGCGTGGTCGTTCCAGTGACACTGGCGTTGATCTTCGCCCTGCTGTTCATGGCCTTCGGCTCGGCCAAGGATGCGGCCATCGTGTTCAGTGGCGTTCCACTGGCGCTGACCGGTGGTGTGCTGGCGCTGGCCCTACGCGGGATTCCGCTGTCGATCTCCGCCGGCGTCGGCTTCATCGCGCTGTCGGGCGTGGCCGTACTCAACGGACTGGTCATGATCGCCTTCATCCGCCGCCTGCGCGAACAGGGCGATCCGCTGGACGACGCTGTCCGTGACGGCGCCCTTGGCCGCCTGCGCCCGGTGCTGATGACCGCCCTGGTGGCTTCGCTGGGCTTCCTGCCCATGGCCTTGAATATCGGTGCCGGCTCGGAGGTGCAGCGGCCGCTGGCCACCGTGGTCATCGGCGGCATCGTCTCATCCACTGCATTGACCTTGCTGGTTCTGCCAGTGCTCTATCGTTGGCTGCATCGCGACCGAGCTCCCCGCGCCGGTGGCAGTGCCTTGGAGTCTTCGACACCATGAACGAGATCAACCTGGAACAGGTGCGTGCGGCGATGTTTACCGACCCCGGCGTGAAGGCGGTCGATGACCTGCGCCTGGTCCCCGCCAAAGAGCATGGCCGCGCGATCGCGGCCACCATCACTGTCGCAGCGCCCTCGGTCGACCTGGACCTGGTGCACGCGGTGACCGCGCGGGTGCTTGCCGACCAATTTGGCATCGATCAAGTCATGCTGTGCTTCAATGACCCAGGACCGGTGCCGCCGCCACCCACTGCTGCACCCTTGAAAAAGATGTGATCGCTGCCGGCGACCCTATGTGCCGACAGCGTCATTGAGCGAGCGGCAGCCAGATCCAGAGGGCGACGAGCGTGGCCAACAAGACCGGCGGCGTGAGGATCAGCCCCACCCTCATGTACTGTCCCCACGTTATCCGTTGGCCCTTGCCGGCAAGGACGTGCAGCCACAGCAGGGTCGCGAGCGACCCAATCGGAGTGAGCTTGGGGCCAAGGTCGTTGCCCACGACGTTGGCATAGATCATCAATTCGCGGGTGGCGCCCGGAAGATTGGCCCCGTCGATGGCCAGTGCGCCCACCAGCGTCGCCGGCATGTTGTTCATGATCGAAGCGAGGCCCGCCACTGCGAAGCCGGTGCCGATCGTGGCCACAAAGGTTCCCTGCGCCGCCAGCCACTCAAGCACCGCACTTGCAGCCTTTGTCAGCCAGGCGTTGCCAAGCCCATAAACCACCAGATACATGCCAACCGAGAACAGCACGATCTGCCAGGGCGCGCCACGCAGAATCTTGGTCACGGCCATGGTGGCGCCTCGGCCGCCTGTCGCCCAGCGACCCGCAATTGCCATCAGCACCAGCGCAGCCACACCCGTCACCAAGGCGATCGGGACGCCCAGCGGCCCGGTCACGAAGTAGGCAAGGAGCAGTGATGCGAGCAGGGGCAAGGCGGCGCGGAAGACCGCCTTGTCGCGGATCGCCTCATGCGGCGCTTCAAGATCGTGGACCGGGTAGGTGCGGGGAATGTCGCGGCGGAACCAGAGCCACAGGACGATCAGCGTGGCGCCGACCGACACCAGATTCACCGGCACCATGACCGCTGCGTAGCGCCCGAACGAGACGTCAAAAAAGTTCGCGGTGACGATGTTGACCAAGTTCGAGACAACCAGCGGCAGGCTGGCCGTATCAGCGATGAAACCGCAGGCCACAGTAAACGCGAGCGCACTCGCGGGTGGAAAGTTCAAGCGCAACAGAATGGCAAGAACAATCGGCGTCAACAGGAGAGCCGCGCCATCGTTGGCGAACACTGCCGCGATCGCAGCGCCAAGCAAGACGATCAGCGGAAAGAGTTTCCGACCACTGCCGCCGCCCCAGCGCGCCACGTGCAGCGCCGCCCATGCGAAGAAGCCGGCCGCGTCTAGGATGAGCGAGATGATGATGAGTGCGACGAAAGTAAACGTCGCATCCCAGACAATCCCCCACACCGTGGCGACGTCACCCCACCCGACGACGCCGGTGGCCAACGCTACTGCGGCGCCGGCCAGTGCCGACCAACCGATACCGAACCCGCGCGGCTGCCAAATGACGAATACAAGAGTGACGATGAAAATCGCAAGGGCAAGCATGCACCGCTCCGACAAGGGTTAGATGGAGCGCTGATTCACGCGCTTGGACAGTTCTTCGGCGCTCTCAACACGTTCGGAATAGCGATCGGTCAGGTACGCTGAGCGACCACGCACCAGCCAGGTGAACTTCACCAACTCCTCGCAAACGTCAGCAACGCGCTGATAGTACGCAGACGGCTTCATGCGCCCAGCCTCATCAAATTCCTGGAAGGCCTTGGCCACCGAGGACTGGTTCGGGATGGTGACCATGCGCATCCAACGGCCCAGTACGCGCAGCTGGTTTACTGCGTTGAAGCTCTGCGAGCCGCCAGACACCTGCATCACCGCCAAGGTTTTGCCTTGTGTCGGGCGCTTGGCCCCGTCGGCCAGCGGAATCCAGTCGATCTGCGCCTTCATGATTCCGGTCATGGCGCCGTGGCGTTCCGGGCTGACCCAAACCATCCCTTCGGACCAGTACGCGAGCTCGCGCAGCTCACCCACCTTCGGATGATCCGGGGTGGCTCCGTCAGGCAGTGGCAAGTCATGCGGATCGAAGATTCGCACGTCGCAGCCGTACCAGCGCAAGAGTCGGCCGGCTTCCTCTGCCAGCAGCCGGGAATAAGAGCGTTCCCGCAGCGAGCCATAGAGGATGAGGATCCGGGGCGGGTGCCTGGGGTCGCCGGGCCCAGCTAGTGCGTCAACGTCGATCGGTGCAAGTTGCGTTGCGTCGATGCTCGGCAGATCTGCGGCAATGCGATCGATCACGTCGACGCTCCGGCAACCGTCACGGTTTCGCCGTCTTCCTTGGTGAAGGAGGACACAGGCTTGTCCAGCAGCGCGAGCACCTTCTCGGACGGTCGGCACAGGGCCACGCCCCGGTCGGAAACAACGATGGGGCGGTTGATCAGAATCGGATGCGCCATCATCGCGTCCACCAGTTGCTCATTGGTGAGCGCGGGATTGTCCAAGCCCAGCTCCGCGTAAGGTGTTCCCTTCTGGCGCAGAAGTTCACGAGGGGGCATGCCCATCGCGGCCAGCAGCTCGACCAGCTTCTCGCGCGTGGGCGGCGCCTGCAGGTATTCGATGACCACCGGGTCTTCACCGGATTGGCGCATCATTTCCAGGGTATTCCGAGACGTGCCGCAGGCCGGGTTATGGTAGATCGTCAGTGACATGGTGATCGCCTCAAGCCACGTCGGGTCGGGGAGATGAGGTGCCCTCGAACTTCCCGATTTCGCCCACCTGCGCGGCCAAGCTCGTCCGGGTCAGGGTGTGAATCGGAAGCGCCACGAACCCCTTGATGCGGTTCTCCATGTACATCAGCGCCTGCCGAAAGGCGGCGCGTTGCCACATGTCCCCGCGCGCTTCTCGGCTCGGGTCTTCGATGCCCCAATGCGCGGTGATCGGTTGTCCCGGCCACAATGGGCAGGCCTCGCCGGCGGCCTGGTCGCAGACGGTAAAAACGAAATCCATGGTCGGGGCATCCGGCACGGCGAACTCGTCCCACGCCTTGGAGCGCAGCCCCTCGACTGGGTAGTCGGCCTGACGCAGCGTTTCGATTGCCAGTGGGTGCACCTCACCCTTGGGATGGCTACCGGCGGAGAACGCTTTGAAACGGCCATCGCCGATCTTGCGAAGGACGCTCTCGGCCAGGATCGATCGGGCTGAATTGCCGGTGCATAGGAACAGGACGTTAAACGGCTGAGGAAAGCTCATGCGCAGGTCTCCACGGTACAAGGAGTGACGAGGTTATTGAGGGCGCCGCAGATGTCCGGATTCCCGGAGCAGCAGTCCTCGGTGAGGAATTCAAGAAGCTGGCGCATGTCTTCGTAGCTGGCGGCGTACAGGACACGCCGCCCGTCGCGCCAAGAGCGCAGTAGGCTCGCCCGCTCCAGGGTCGCAAGGTGAAAGCTCATGCGAGGGGGCGGAATCGCGAGCGCTTCAGCAATTTCACCCGACGGCATGCCGTCGGGACCTGCGCGGACAAGCATCCTGAATGCGGCCAGGCGATCAGAGTGGGCAAGAGCAGACAGCGCTGAGACGGCAGAGTCATCGTTCATTCGCCGATTCTACAACCATCCTTGTAGGATGCAATCATAGTGGGTGCCGCCACCTATCAAGCCAGGTATTGCTTAGGCGCCGGTAACCCCGAATGCCACAAGATCCAACGCTTCTCTATGCGCTTGCGCTGGGGACATAGAGCTGATGCCCCGGCAGCGTACACACGCCGGCGTACACAAATGCCACGCTTTGCCGCGCCCGGGTAAAGGCCACGTAGTATTTCGGTGGCGCAGTGATACGCGCCGCATCTGCCGTGCGCAGGTACTGCGTCAACGGCCCGTTGGGGAAGATTAGGACCCGGGAATAGGTGCGGCCCTTGCACTGCCCGAAGTTCACCGCAGGCAGTCCGTCGCAGGCTTGCCGCCGGTCATGCCGAAGCACGGTGGGGGCAAACTCCTGCATGTACGCCGCAACATCCCCTGGCGCGACGAGGTAGATGCCATCGTGCCCGGTGACCTCGCCATTGCCTGATTGAGTTCGGGGCATATGCGAATAGAGCGTGTCAGCCATATCGCACAGGGCCTGGATGCAGCGCAGACTGATGAGGCGGTGATCCAGCTGGCATAAGCCATCCGACTCCCAGTTCTGAAACAGCGCTGCCAGATTGGGGCCACGATACTGGCTGTGCCTTTGCGCATAGTTGGTGGCATACGTCGCTTGGCGAGTATCACCTACCAACGTAACGGCGATATCACTCTTCAGCAGCCGCTCGACAAGATCTAGATCGTAGCCGGCCAGGTCCTGGACCTCGTCGATGTAGAGCTCGTCGTACATGGCCGCCAAGCGCGCGATCACCTGACCTTGGGTCAGTTCGTCGCAACGCACAGCAAAGTCGGCCGCCCGGTCCGAATACATCCGGTTGCCTGCCAGGTAGTGGCGCGCCACCTGGGTGCGTGGGGCCCGGTTGTTGGTGACACCTTCTACGAACAGGATGGTCTCGATGCGAGGCTCAGGGCACAGTGCCGCCTGGTACGGGCGGATGCACTGGCGCAGCAGGAAGCCATACCAGCTGTGCAAGGTGACATGCGCGGGGACCGCGCCGGCGTGGACCTCAAACGAGCGCCGGATCTCTTCAAGGTTTTCCAGCGTGTAGGTGACAATGGCGATGCGGCGCCCAGGTCGCTCCAAGGCCTGCCGGACCAGCAGCGTGGTCTTGCCAGAGCCGGCCGCTGAGAGCAGTACCCGGTTAGGCGATGGCACGCTGGACATAGTCCGGGAACCTGATCGAGTAAGGGCTGTTGAAGATCGCCAGGGCCGTATCGGTCTTATGGCCTTTCATGTACTTGAGCAGCGCCACCTCATCGGCGAAGGTCTTGCCCAGCACGGTGTTGAGCTCGGCCAGCGAATTGGCCTTGATTAACTGTTCCTCCAGCGATGGGGCGCTTTCGTCGGAATCGTAGTAGATCGCGTTGATGTGCTCGGCATAGCGTTCCTGCACAACGGCGATATCGCCATCGTTGTCGGTGATCACCTTGGCCTGGATTTTCAGCCGATCCGCGATCTGCAAGAAGCGCTTGAATGCCAGCGACTTGACCGAAATGATGTCTACGCCGCGAGCCATCGGCGCCACGCCATGGTGGTCGCTGTAGGCGCGCTGCACGATCAGCTCGTCGGAAGGGCCTTCCACCAGGATCGCCTGCTTGGCCAGGATCAGCCGCAGCGTGTCGTGGCCAGGCAGCTTCATGAAATAGTCGTGGGTATCGCTCGGCAGCTGATCCAGCTTCATCTGGCCCTGCGCGCTGAACAGGATCACGTTGTCCACGCCCAGCTTGTTCAACACGAAGCTGCTGTGGGTGGCGATGATCACCTGCTGAGCGGTGGAGAGGGCCGCAATCTTGTCGATCAGCTGGGTCATGCTGGAATAGGACAGATGGTTCTCCGGCTCCTCGATCAGCAGCACGTGGGCCGCGCCCGCCGCGTGCATCGCCAGCTTCATCTTCACCGCGCTTTGCTCACCCTTGCCGGCCTGGGTGAACGGGAGCTCATCCAGGTAAGGTGACAAGCTGGTTTCCCACGTTGAGCGCGGCGATGTGTCCACACCCACCGTCAGCGCCCGGTGGCTGATGTCCCCGGTGTGCTCGGTCAGGTAGGCATTGATTGCCGCCACATCCGCCTCTTCGGAGAAACTCTGCCGCATGCGGCGGAAGCTCAGCGACAGCGAGACGCGCTGCGCAGGCGTCAGTGCCTGTTCGATGATGCCGGCGATATAGCGATCGGCACCGGACAAGGTCTTGATGCCGTGCGTGTCGATGATGGTCGAGTCGAACGGAATACTGCGGGCGGTGACGCCATTGTTGGCAAAGGAGTACCAGCGCACCGTGTAGTACTCCACCGGCAGGCTGACCGCACCCTGGTGCTGCTGCAGGTAGGCGTTGAACTCCTCGCGGTAGTCGTCGTTGAGCTCAACCAGCAGCCGGATACCGGCGGTGTCATGGCGCAGTGAGTTGTTGGTGCCGCGCAACGACGCCAGCGCGGCGTCGCCGCCCAGATATGCTTCGATGGAGATCCGCGGCGGCGATGCCGGCGTGCCTGCAGCAAGGGCTGCGAAGTACTCCTGCACCGTGGGCTGATGAAACAAGTAGGGCGTGAGCTCGTAGGCAAGATTTCGCGCATGCAGCTACCCGGTGACCACCGCGTGGATGGCCTCCAGCAGGGTGGACTTGCCGACCTCGTTGTCGCCCACCACCAGGTTCATGTGGGCGTTGAGGGGCAGGTCCAGATGGCGAAACGACTTGAAGTTGTCGATGACGATACGTTCGATCGGCATGCACAGTCCTTTGATGGCCAACGAGCTCGATGGCGGAGTGACCGCACTCTGGCCCCCATTCCGCTCTGAGCCATACTACCCAGCGATCGCCGTCGTGGGCGGTTTCGTACTGTTGTGACGGCTGGAAATGGCCGAAACGCTTGTCAAGCGGGATAATTCAATATTATCCCGCTTGATGTTTTGGTCGCTGGCTCGGCTTTCTTTGGTGTTGAGTAGTACGTAATTACATGGTATGTAATGCATTACGAAATAACCGGAGAGAACGCATGGCTCGGTCTGGCTTGTACAAAAGCGATGTGCAACGTGCCCGGGACAGCCTCCGGGCCGAAGGCAAGAACCCCTCGGTAGACGCTGTCCGCGTGGCGCTGGGCAACACGGGGTCCAAAACCACCATCCACCGCTACCTGAAGGAGCTGGAAGAGGAGGACGGGCAAGGCGTAGGCGCCAAGGTTGCCGTCAGCGACGCCCTGCAGGACCTGGTGGCTCGTCTGGCCGAGCGGCTGCATGCCGAGGCCGAAACCGTGGTCGCTCAAGCGCAAGAGCGGTTCCAGGCCGAGCTGCACGAGCGCACCCAAGCCTTGGAGCAGGCCCGGCAGGAGGCCGGCAATCTCAGCGCGCAGCTTCAGCGCACCGAGACGTTGCTACAGACAGAACGCCAGGCGAGTGAAGTGGCCAGGGGCGAAGTGGCCAGCCGCACCACCGAACTGGCCCAGCTGGAGGAGCGCATTGCCGGCCTCACGGCGCGGCTGGCAGAGCACGAAAGCCACGCGCGCTCCCTGGAGCAGAAGCATGAGCATGCCAGGGAAGCCCTTGAGCACTACCGCACATCGGTCAAAGACCAGCGCGAGCAGGAGCAACGCCGGCACGAGCACCAAGTGCAGGAACTACAGGTCGGCCTGCGCCAGGCCAACGAGGCGTTGACCGCCAAGAACCATGATCTTGTGCAGCTCAACCGGGAAAACGGCCAGTGGCTGGAGCGTCATACTCGACTGGAAAAGGAGGTGGCGCAGCTGCGTCAGACCATCCAGACGCAACAGGGCGAGCTCGATACGCTGCGCCTGACGGCGGCCGAACACCAGGCGCTGCAGGTACGCTGGGGCCAAGACGCTCAGAGTTTGTACACCGCTCGGCAAGACCTCGCACAAGCCAGAACCGAGCTGGCCCAGGAGCGCGAACGACGCGAGCAGGCCGAGGCGGAAACGCTGCGCGCCACCGTGCGCCTGAGCACCTTGGAGCCGCTGTTGGCCCAGCTACAGCCGGCCAGTGCCGGCGGCAAAGGCGCCAAGCGGATCTCATCGGAAGAGACGCCGGCGCCATAGCCTGCGAAGAGAACACCCGGTGCAACGATCACAAGGAGCTTTGGCATGAGCGGAATAACCACCACACCCCCGGAAATCACCCGTGCCGTGCGGCGCCTGACCGAATCCGTCGTGCGCGGCGCAGAGCCGGTCTATCTTGATGTACAGCCGGAAGCCGACGCGATCGTGCACGAGTGCTTTCCCAACGTGCAGGCCAAGGTCGCGCGCGACGGTGGCCAGATGCTGTGCGGGTGGCAGCTGTGGGAATGGCCGCACGTGCTGGTTGAGGCAGAATTCCATGCCGTGTGGGTCAGTCCCGCAGGGGAAATGGTCGACATCACGCCAAAGCCTGAAGGTGAGATACGCATTCTTTTTGTGCCGGATCCGCGAAGACGCTACGAGGGCCTGGCCATCGACAACGTCCGCATGCCATTACGCGATGACCTGCTGATCAAGCACTTCATCCAGATGTCCGAAGCGATTGTCCAGGTGATGAACCGCGGCGAGCGATCATCCCAGTATGGCGAGGTCAGCGTGCCCGCCAATGAAATCCAGCCCCTGCTGCAGGCGAGGGATTTCCTGGGCCAGTCACTCGGTGCGGGATTGCGCGAGCATGCACCGTGCCTGTGCGGCAGCGGCAGCAAGTACAAGCGCTGTCATGGCGCGCAAGTAGAAGCATTCTTCCGTCGTTGACGGTGGTGCCCCTGGTCGGAATCGAACCAACGTGTACGCGCTTATCTGGCGCGTGCTCTCACCGGGGTATAAGGCCGGCGCTCTGACCAACATGAGCAACAGGGGCGTGATCGATACATGCGATCACGCCGGTATTCGAGGGTCGAGCTGGCTCAGACGGTTCATGGGGCAAGCATACCGGGGATAGACGCCATGGCGCTATGCCCGGGCGCGACGGTAGGAGTGGGCCCACGCCGGAGCAGGGATGCGGTCGGTCGCCACCAGCCAAGCCATCCGCAAGGCCTGCGCATCCACCAAGGCATGGTGGCGCCTGGCCCTATGTTCCGGATAGGCCGCGAACCAATCTTCCACCAGCAATCCCGCAAGGCCTTCCTTGGACATGCGCGTCATCACTGGGGCCGGCCGGGGCCCGCACGCGGCAACCTGGTCATCGGGTAACTCAAACCCATCCAGGGCGTACCGCAGCAGCTGGAGATCGTTCGGGAAATCCGCCATCACAGCCGGCGCGTCGGCCTCGCTGAGGAAGGCGCGCAGCTCGGTAGTTAGGGCGGCATCAGGCAGGGCTGCGTCGCCGCGGTCTAGCAGCGGGTAGACGTTTTGACGAACGAAGTCGGTGGGAGCCTCGGGCAGGCTGGCTCGCTCAGCGTAGAAAAGGCGGTCTCCACCTTCGTTCACCAGCGCCAGACTCACCAGCTCGCTGCCCGTTACATCGGCCCACTCGGTGTCCAAGAAGTAGTACGTGGTGGCCATGATTGAATGGTGCCACAGCTTCCTGGGGAGGGCCGAGCCTGGAAGTGCGGCCGAGGGTAGAATTCAGCGATCCATCAATCGGTTAGCGAAGATCTGGCCGTGTTCGTAACGATTCCCTGCCAACCCTCTACGCGAGCTCCGCCGCAACGGCGAGCGCCTGCCTCTGCCGCTCAAGTCTCTGGAGTGTCTGGTGTATCTGGTGGCCAACCGGCAGCGTGCGGTGGGCCGCGATGAACTGGTTTCCGCCGTGTGGGGGCGGGCAGAAGTAAGCGACACCGTGATTACCCAGACCATGCGCCGCGCACGCAAGGCACTGGACGATGCCGGCGACCGGCAGACCATGATCCGTACAGTGCCCGGTTTTGGTTACCGGTGGGTCGCAGAAGTTGAAGAGCTCGATCCGGAAGCGCCCGCGGTGCGCCCAGCAGTGAAGACGAGTGAGCCGACGGCGGCGGTCGACGATGTCGTTGCGCCCGCTCCCGACCCGCATTCTGAGCCGACAGTAGCGGCCCACAAAGTAGCGGCGGTGCCGCACAAGCCGAGGCATTCAGTACGCATCTTTTTGATGCTTGCGCTGGCCGCACTCGTGATGGTGCTGGGCGTTGGCGCTTGGTGGTGGACCCGTAGCCCGGTACCCATGCCCGGCGCATCCCCGGCCGCAACTCGCACGGCAGCAACGGTGTTGCCGGTGCGCGTACCCGCGGGCGAGGCTGATGCAAGCTGGGTGCGTCTGGGCGCAATGGAATATGCAGCCGACCGCCTGCGTGGCGCGAAGCTGCAGGTCACTCCCACCGAACAAACACTACATCTGAGCGCAGGGTTGGCTGAAGGCCAGGCGCTGGACAACGCCGACCTGAAACAACTGCTGGAACGCAGCGAAGCGCGCTGGCTGATCGTGCCTACCGCGCAGCGTACCGGCGCGCAGTGGCGCGTGCAGCTGCGCGTGCTGGACAGCGCCACCGATGTCGCCGTGGATGCAGTGGGCGACACGCCCCTGCAGGCGATGGCGGTGGCGACCGACACCTGGCTGCGCCGCATCCAGCGAACCCCGGCCGACCGCGCCGCGCCCACCGAACTCCAGGAGCGCCTGCGCCGGATCGACGCCGAGCTCGACGCCGGCCAGCTCGATGCGGCGCGCGAGCAGATCCAGGGCACGCCCAAGGCGATACGTGACAGCGCCGCGCTGCAGGTGCGCGAAGGCCAGCTGGAGTATCGCGCCGGGCGCATGTCCGACGCCGCACGCCTGTTCGAACGCGCGCTCGCGCAACAACCAGCGGCTGCGGCAGGCGTGCGCGCTAAAGGCCTGATGGGACTGGGCAGCGTGGCACTGCGCGAAGGCCAGCCGGACCAGGCCGAGGCCCGCTACAGCCAGGCGTTGGCCGTACTGGCCGAAGCCGGCGGCAACGCGGATACCAGCCTGTTGGGCAACGCCTACAACGGGCGAGGCGTGGCCCAGGTGCAGCAGGGCAATCTGGAAGCAGCAGTGGCTGACCTCGGCCAGGCGCGGGCGGCAATGCGGCGCACCGGCGATGTGGTGTCCGCCGCCATGGTCGGCGCCAACCTCGGGCGCATGGAAGGCATGCGCAACCATTGGCCGCAGGCGCTGCAGGAGTTCGACAGCGCCATCGAAGTGTTCGAACGTTTCCAGGTCAACGACTACCTCGCCGCCACGCTGGCCGCCAAGGCAATGGCCCAGCTGGAAGCGGTGCAGCCGGCGCAGGCGCGCACCACGCTGGCGCGTACCGATGCACTGCGCGCTGGCCTGGAAGACCCGCAGCTGATCGGGGTCATCCTGCACGCCCGCGCCAACGTTGCGCTGGCCAACGGCGAGTTGGGCAAGGCGGCGGACGCCGTGGATGCGCTGGCCGCCAACGCAGAGCAGGGTTCGCTGGTGGCGCGCCTGCGCATGGCGTTGGCCGTGGCACGGGGCGATCTGGCGACAGCGCATCAGTTGGCGCGTAGCGGAGGCACAAGCCTGAAGCGCCTGGACTCTACGGTGACGATCGTGGCGGTGCAAGCGGCGGCAAACGAAACGGACGCTGCGCGCTGGCTTCGGCCCGAAACAGAGGCGCCTGCCACGAATTCTGATCCAGGCGATGCGTTTGCACGCGCCGTCCTGCAGCACCGGTTCGGTGAACCTGCCGTAGCGATGCGCGAAGCGCAGACTGCGTTGGCGGTGGCCAACCGCGATGGCAGCCCGAACGATCGCGTGCGTGCCAACCTGCTGCGCGCCCGCGTATTGATGGACGCCCGCCAGCTCGACCAGGCCACTGCCGTGCTGGGCGAACTGGATGCCTATGCCGCTGCCGACTACCGCGTGGCCTGGCTCGCCTACACGTTGTACACCCAGCGCGGCGATACCAGCCTCGCGAGACTGGCGCGGGAGCAGCTCAGCGCGTTGGCCGGTGAGCGCAAGCTGGACGTGACGCCGCTGCTGTAGCTCGCTTCATTCCGGGAAGAGCAGGGTGACGGTGGCGCGCACGCCCCAGTCCGGGCCGCCGCGTGGCGTATCCAGATAGGCGCGCACGCCGCCCTGGTAGCTGATCATCTGCGAGCCGATCTTGGAGACCTTGCTGTAGAACAGGTTGAGCGGCACCGTCCACTCCTTGGCCTCCCAGTCGTAGGTCGACTCGATGTTCGCGCCGATCGTGCGCCCCTGTCCCAGGCCACGGGTGACGAACGGCTGCAGGAACGTGGAATTGATGTCCACGCGATGCCTGCCGCCGCCGACATCGACGATATGGTTGGCCAGCGCACCGTAGCTCCAGACGCCTTCCTGCTTCAGCAGCACGATGGTGGGCCCCAATCCCCACGTATCGGCGCCCAGATCATCGGTGCCGGTGGGCAACAGCATCGCCGGACCGATGCCCCAGACCAGGCCACCGTCGGCGGGCTTTTTCGGCGAGAAGAAGAAGCTCTGGGTGATGTCGCCGATGCCAGCCTGGTCGGTGCCGGGAATGATGTCTTTCTGGTAGACCACCGGCAGGATCGTCCGCGAGATCACGTTCCAGTGTTCGGAGATTGAGAATGGCGCCACCGGCTGGATGTTCAACTGGTGCCGATACCCGTCATCGCCCCAGGTCTCGTCGTAGTTGTATTGCATCGGCACGCTGATCAGCGCAGCCACCGGGTTGGAGAGCTGTTTGGCCAGTTCATCGGCATCGTGCTGCTGGGCTGCAGCGCTGGCCGATATCCCGCACAGGGCCAGACCCAAGGGAAGCGTCCACGTCTTCATGTCAGTTCGCACCTATCGTAAGAACGGGCGCCGGCGCCGAGGTGCCCGTTTCAGCAAGCGAGAAGAACACCATCATGAACGCGAAGGCGCGCTTGGAATTCATGTCGGTGTCGTCCACCCAGTACCAGGTGTTGCGGTAGCGCACGGCCGCGTAGGCATCCTCCGGCGCCTTTTCTCCACTGTGGATGGTGGCCAGCCGGCGCGGTGCATCGCCCTGGCCGGGCGGGTAGCCGGCAAACGCGCGTCCTTGAGCGATGTGCTCTGGTGGCACGTCCACGCAATTGGAGAAATCCAGCAGGATTTCCAGCATGGAGCGGGTGAGCAGGGCGATTTCGGTGTCGTTGCGCGCAGTGGCCCCGTACACCAGGTTGAACTCGGGCGACTTGCGGATGCCCAGCAGCTCGCGCACCCGCGCCACTTCCTGGTCCAGCTGCGGCTCGGCCTGGCCGCGGAAGAAGAGCAGGGTGGCGTCGCCATTCTCGCGACGCTCGATCCGCATGCCAAGGCCTTCGGCGCGTTGCACGTGGCGCAGCCGGTCTGTCAGCTCGGTGAAGTCAGCATCGGCTTGACGCGCGTTCACGCCTGACGAGCGGTTGTAGTGGCCGTTGATGGCACGCGTGGTGGCGCCCAGGATGAAGTCTGCCGGGTAGCCTGCCTGGATCATCTGGAAAACAGACGCAGGTGCGATGGGTCGCAGCAGGCTCTGCGCGAACTTGTCGCCGGTCAGTGGCGCATAGGAAATGGTGGGCTTGGTGGTGAACCGGCCGTAGCCGCCGAGGGTGGGCGTGGCACTGTCGTGCGGCGGGAAGGTCACCGAGCCGTCGACCTGACCCTCGGCCGCATAGGAGGCCACGATGGACGAGACATCCAGGAACACCGGCGCGTCGGCGTAGCGCAGGCGCACGATATTGAGCAGGGTCTGTTCCTTCCAGGATTCGCCGATGGCGTAGGAATAGCCTTGGCGATCGCGCGGGATGCTTTGCGGGCCCATGGTTGAGCAGCCAGTGGTCACGGCCAGCCAGGCAAATGCTGCCACCTTGATACCTCGGCGGAGGCTGGCGGTGCTCATGGTGCAAGGATCGCCAGCCAGACAATGCGTCGACGCGGTTGGGCCATGAGCGATTCGCCAGGTGGAGGAGCGACGCTCAGTTCAGCACGCAGGGTGGGCGGTGGCCTCTGTATTGTTACTGGCCTGGGGCCAGTAGTTGTCCGGTCGAACCGGGCGCACTTCCGTGTCACGATGGGTATTATCGTGACGCATCACATCCGGGTCGGGCAGGCTGGTTACAATCCGGGCATCGTCCCGCCAAAGGTCGTCCATGCCAGCTGATGTCCCCGGGATGATTGCCAGAGGCCTTCTCGTAAAGGACGGCCAAGCCATTCTGGACGCGCTTCCGGCATCGACCGATCAGAACGACGCCATCCATGCCGCACGCAAGGCGGTCCGGCGCATGCGGGCGTTGCTGGCGCTGCTGGTTGCCGATGACCTGGACCTGGACCGCGAAGATTTCGCGCTGCGACGGCTCGGCAAAGGGTTGTCGGACATGCGCGACGCCCATGTGGTGGTCGAGACCGCCACGCGGCTCCAGACTCTGCATCCTGATCCCGGCTGGCAGCCCATAATCGAGGCGCTGGAGCTGCGACGTACGCGCATTCTGCAGCGTTCGCTGGGCGTAGACCCTGGATTTTTGAAGAGACGGATGGTGGTTGAGCGGGTTCTGGAGCGGATCGAGGCCCAGCCATGGGGAACCTTGCGAAAACGGACGATTCGGGCGGCGTTGGCCGCCAGCGAACGTCGCGCAAAGAAAGCTGCCGAGCGAGCTGCGCACGACGACGATCCGGAAACCGTGCACCGGTGGCGCCGGAAGGTTCGGCGTTTGCGAATGCAGCTGGATGCGGCGCAGGAGCTGGGTGCGATCCACGGGCATGGACATGCAGAGGTGGCACGCAAAGGAAAGGTGATGCACAAGGTCAGCGACCGGCTGGGCTGGGCCCAGGACTTGAGGCTGCTGCGGAACCTCGTGCGGGGACTGCCGGCAAGTGAGGGGAAGCAGGCCGTGATGGGGTTGATCGAGCGGGAGATGTTGGTGGCTGGGGGTTGAGGGAGATCCCTGCCGGGCCACTTCGTTCGTAACATAATATACATTATGCGAAATACAGTATCCGTCGCTTTCTAGCGGCCGTCTGCCCTCAGGAACTCGTTCTCGTCCAGCGCCACCGTAGACGCCAACGTCTTGCCGCCGGCCTCCAGCGTGTGAACTCAGTCCCGTCGCGACAATCGCCACGGCCAAACGCGCTCTTCGGTGTTACGACCGAGGAACTTACGCTCCAGGTGCAGGTGTGTGCTCTCGGCACCGTGCTTCCACTTCGGCTGCGTGACGGCCCACTGCCGTCGCTTGATGGCCTTCAACGCCTCCGAGTTCGGGCTGGCCTCGGCTTCCGATGCCAGCCACATAAGCGCGCGACGGTCGGCGCATTGCCAGAACAAGACCCAGGCCGAGTACGCCTTCTCGCGGTCTTCCAGCCGCCAGTACTCCCGCCACCAGTGCCTCGCGCAAGCTTCGTGGTGACGCAACCGCGCCGAGCGGCGCGCCACGTCTTCGGCCCAAGACGTCGACGGCCCTTCGGCCCACGCGTCAGCCGTGGGCAATTGGTTGTCGCTCCGGAATCCGGCAAGCGTAGCCCCCCGCTGCTGTCGCCACGGCAACGGCGAGGCAGCGTCGCGCGCGATGTGATCTTCAAGCCAATCCCGGTGACCGTTGATCTGAGCCACCAGCGCGATCTCGTAGAGCTCTGCGTCGGTGCTAGCCTCCTCCAGCGATAGCAACGCGTCGCGAGCCGCGACGACGGCAGGTGACTCGGGTGCCCGGAAAAGCGCGTGCATCAACTCCGGCACGCCGGCACGCCCTACGATCCGGGTGAACATTGCGCGGGTCAGGGCGTTTCGCAGGCTGACGCCGCGGGACGGGTCCAGCTCCAGCAAGCCTTCGCACACGGCCAGGAACAAGCCCTCGGCCTGCTGCACGCGACGCCGAAAATCGTTGCTGAGACCCTCGTGGCCTTCGATCCAGCGGCGAACCACCTCCGGCGCATGCCGACACAGCGCCAAGCCGTCCTCACGGGTTACGAATTGCAGGTAAAGGCTCGCGCCTTCCTTGCGGGCCTGCTTGATGGCCTTCTCCGTCTGTTCACTAGCTCGCTCCTGCGCTGCCGCTTGGGCGTCGCTGTCAAACATGTCTCGGAAGGCTTCGGGTGAGCGCGGTTCCAGCGGCGCCGGAGGCCGAACCGAAAGCCAAGGTGGAGAGGTCGTGTCATCATCGCGCTCGACAGTCAGGCGAGCGCCGACCTCGAAGACGCCCGGCGGACCCTTCGCAAGAATCGTGTCTAGGTGCTCAGCAGCCACCCGAACTTCAGAGGCGTCACCCCCGCGTGCCCGCACAGCTTCCAACAAGCGCCACGGGGCCAATCGACTGGCTACTTCATCAAATGCATGCGACTTGGTGACCTCCATCAGTGCGCCGGTGGCGGCATGCGCCGCCATGGCATCCGTCCCGGGTACGAAGCTCGAGCCTTGGCGCTCGAGGTCCTGACCGAGCCGCTTGGCGTCTGCGCTCTCCAAGATCATGAAAGCTAGCCGGACATCCATGGGGTCGTCCGACGTAGTGAGTTGAACGACCCACGCCCACGCGGAGTCGCTGAGCACCGGCGGTGCCGTGACGAGGACGACCACTAGATCACGCTGCTGCTTCTGACTGCCATTTCCGAAGCGTTCGATCAGCTCATCGACCTGCTGCGTCGTGAGTGGCAAAAGGTTGTCTGTGATCGACTGAGGAATGTGCAGCAAGTCCGCCTGGATGACGAGACTGGCCTGAGCGAGAGCGTCCAGGTCCAGCAGTTCTGCCTGAATCCATTCCGACGCTGCTAGAGTTTCCTCACCCTCATGGGATTCGCGTCCGACCTCGCGCATGGCACGCGCCGCGCCCGCTTCCTCCTGCCCGTACAAGAGCAACGCACGGTTGATTTCCCAGGATCGGGGCGCGCGCAGACTCGCAGCCGCAGGGGTTCGGGCGAGTTGGCGACGTAGCGCGGCCAGAGCGTGCGGCGCGCAGCGCGCCATGACCGCCTGCATCTTCCGGAAATCGTTGTCTTGCGCGGTCAGGTTACGCCCGGTGAACAAGCTCACAGTCTCAATCGCCTCGGCCGCTTCGGCGATTTCATCGCAGAAGGCAGGGGTCGGTACGAAGCTCGGATCGGTCCACATCGCCTCGCAGCGTTGGGCGCGCACGCGCAGCGGTAGCGACTTGTCGTTGAGAACGTCCAGCGCATGCCGGCGCTCGAGGCTGAAGATGCTGCGTACCGGATCGGCGAGATAGTCGTCGTTGTAGTTAAAGTTGCGACCCAATGACACCTCCATGGCGTTAGCGGCCTCGTCATCCTTGCGGTCGCCATTAAGATAGAGCAACAGCTCGGCCACGCGGCGATTGAGCTGTTCGGCGATCCCAGGCTCCGGCACTCGTTGCAGCATATCGGCCGCCGCAGCCCTAGCGGAGGTCGCGACGGCCTCGGGATCCACCGGGTTGAGCAAGCAGGCCCAACGCAACTGGTTCCACCCGGTATGGTTGAAGGAGGTCGAGGCCGCAACGGCCGCCACGCGGAAGACCGGCAGCGCGAGCGCGAGGGGATAGCCCTCCAGCAGCGCTGGCACGTGCTCGTTCCACTGCCCTTCGTCCCGGTCGACAACGCGCATGGCCTCCCCCAGCACCGTCAGCTCGCCCGCGGCATCCATTCCTAGCCGACTGAGCATGCGCTCTCGTCGGTGTCCTTCGGCTTGCGGCTCGGCCTTGTGGCGAACGTCTACGTCGCGAGAGATCAGCCGAAACCAGTCATGAGCCCGCGCCAGTACGGCCTGCCGCACGCGCACGTTAGCCCGATCCACCCCACGCAATGCGGCCACGGCGATCTGCTGGCAATAGCCGTGAGTGTAGCGATTGGACAGCTCGATCGCGTCGAGCAGGCCCTCGGGCAATTCCGGTGCCAGCGCTTTGGCGTCGCGCACGTGGGCTTCGGCGAGGTTCTGCGTTTGCAAACACGCTGCTACCAGGACACCCAGGAGGGAGCCGGCGTACTGTGACTGCAAGGCTATGGCGACAGCGGCCTGAAGGATGTCGGCCCGCTGATCCAGTCCGGAAATGGGGTCGAGCCACCTATCCAGTTCGGACTGCAGCGATTGACGATCTGCTGTCTGCGCCGTCGCCAACAGGAAAACGACCGTCGTGCCCAAGGCGTGCGCCATGAACTCCGCCGTAAGCTCCACCTTGTGATCGAGCCGAGGCAGAATCAACGGCGACCCCATTACCGCGCTCAAGCGTCGATATTTCGCAGGGCTGTCCAGCGTGTCATCGGCGGCCAGCGCGCTCAGCTCCTGCACGGTGAACACTCGTTGGCCGGACCGGATCTTCTCGCCCGCCGCCACGAGCCACTGTTCCCACTGTGCGGCGGAGAACTCGTGGCTCATGGAGACCCCGGCAGTGTCGCGTCCGTATTCCCACAGCAACCGATGGGGGGTGACGGCGTCTCCTTCCACCAGCTTGTCCCGAAATCGAACCACCAACGCAAACAACCGAGGATTGCGGGCCAACGCATGGAGTTCGGGGTGGAGATCACATCGGGAGAGCCCATGCTTCGCGAGAATCTGATCGAACTCCCCGCCGTCGCGGTCGTCGTAATCCTTGACTGGGATTGACACTGCGCGGTCTTGCAATCCCGCGAGCCGGTGCAGATACGTTTCGAAATGATGAGTCCTGGTTGTGGCGATTGCGCGGATCCGACCTCGGAACCGCTCCGATTGCAGTTGAGCGAACAGCTCTAGCCACTGCACGCTCGCTTGCTGGTTCAGTCCGTCAAACACGACCAGCAGCGCACTCCCCTCCTCGGCCGGACGTTCCAGCATGCGTTCCAAACGCGCGCGCCAGTGCGTGGAGTCGCGGACCTGCGTCAACTCTTGGAGGCGATCGGCGAGGAAGTCCTTGACAGCGGAGGCCGATCCCATGGCCTGCCCGGCTCCGGGAACAGCGGAGGCAGGGATGAGCAGGACCGGCGGCAGGACGTCGGCGCGCTGGATCAGCCAATCGGCGACGGCCCACGTCTTGCCCACGCCAAACTGACCGCAGAGGCAAACGGGAGAGCCCGCTGCTGGCGGCGACTCCCACCATGCCTCTAGTTCATGCAGGACCTGCACGCGATGCACCAACGGGGTTTTCCCGCCGGTGACCACCTGGCCGAAGTGCGCACGCGATTCGTAGGGATTGGTCCAGATCGCGGTCAATCGATCCCGCGACAGGCGTCGTAGCGTCTCCGTGCCGATCTGCCACGCCGCCGTGTCGCGCCGCAGGCGCTCCAGGGTGGAATCGACCGCCGGACGCAGTCGACGCGCGATCTTCCCCGCCTCGACGCCGAGATACTGGGTTACGGCGTCCGGGTTCAAGGCGAACAAGGCGGCGAGCAGTGGGGTCTCGTGCGCCTTCCAATCGATCACGAGCAACGGCACGCCAAGGCGGTGCGCTTTCGCGAAAAGTGATGCCTCCAACTGCTCGGGTACGTCGCGGGTCGCCGCCAAGACCCACACTTCCAGCCCGGGATCGCGAGCAATCGCGTCGTCGAGTTCGCCCTGGAGCTCCCGCGCGCTCAGCGAGGTGGTGTCCTTGTAGCGTTTGCACTCGATGCGAAGCGCTCGCTGCTGGCGTCCGCTCGTACCGGCGTCGCCACCGTTCTGGAAGCCCGACTTAGCGACCGCGACGCTCGTACCGAGCAACTCGCCCATCAGCGATGCCACCAGATGCTCGAACTTAGTAGGCGGGTCAACACCCTGTGCAAACGCCCGGAGGCTCTCGAGATCTTGCGGGTCGAACAATGCCATGGATGGGTCTCCGGCTCGCCACAAAGTGCGGTCCGCCGCCGATGATCGCCAGCGGCGGACCGCGGATGCGCTACTAGGGATTGCGCTTGCTTGGCAGGAATTTTACCGTAGTTGACGGTGCGCTCCGGAAAAGCTTCTTGTTTCGCGAGCTCCCTTGTGATCAATTTTCGGTCGACTGCAGGGATCGCCGCCGGGGGGGAACTCCTCGTGCGGAGTCTTCGCTACATGCTTCCGCAGTAGCTTGGTCTGCCTGCAGGGACACCCTTCGACTGGCAGGCGTCTACGCTACCCAGGGCTATGCTCTTCTTGCCCGGCTTGGTGACTGCCCGCCGGGCCACAAGTCAGCCCTGCCGAGGCCGGACTGGAAGCGCATCGCACGCCGGTGTTTTCTGCGGATTGATGCTCTTCATGGCCTGGTGAACCTGGCGCTGCGCCCTGCACATGGATGTCTGGAACTGCTCGGGGGTCACGCGCGTAAGTGCGTATCGCACCCTTGAATTCTCGAAGTCGGCGGTGGGTGCAAGCACGTAGTATCCCCCTTCCTCGAAATCCATCACCTGTTCACTCAGGGAGTAGTGCATCCCATTGAAGTACGTGAGGAACAGCGTATTGCGCCCTGCGGGCACTTGGACCTCGTAGCCCATAGCATTGGGGCCGCGCACACCCTTTCCATTGACCTTGGATATGATCGCCCCAGGCTCACCCATGTGGTTGATGGCACTCACCACATGCGCGACAGGCACGCCGGGTGGCGCAACCCGGACCATCGAATAGTCAAGCTTGCAGGAAGCCAGCACGCACAGAAGCAGCGCGGTAAGTGCGCGAACGAACGATTTCAGGACCATGAATCTTCCTTGACGGGTGCCGGTCCCCACCGACCTTGTTTGCGGAGCATATCGAAATTCGCATAGGCCGAACACTGTGCCGCGTCAAGGACCTGCAACGACCCGCTCTGCAACGCCCACATCGACAGCCCAAGCGGGGCATGCGCGGCATAAGCTACAGAAAATCCCTGCCTTGGGTCGGCAGCCGACATTGCCACGCTACCGGGCTTTCGGTCTCGGCCCGGGGTCCGCTACCGGTCAGAAGCAAAGGCTACACTCATACTCTCCAGACTTTGCTGCCTTCGGGTACGTCTGACTCATCTAGTCCAGGTAGGTAGACCATCAATTTGAACCCGCCCGGTCGAAAGTGCTCATAACGAAGTTCTGCCCTTGCGGGCAATCGGGTTGAACGCACAGGTTTGAGCCCGGAACCTCCAAGGTTGCCGCAGAGCCTTCGGCCATACTAGCAGTTGGTCTTCCAGGTGGTTGAGACGAACTGGAACTGTTCGGCGCTCTGGCGCCAATCCATCTCCTTGTCCACCTCCCGGAGCCGGGGCGGTACGCCTGTCGGTCGAATGTAGGTCTGCAGATTGGCACGCCTGCCAACCCAGCCGGGTTGAAGCGGTACGACACGCCATGCCTCCCCGCCGACGGAATCGTACTGCACGTACGGCGAGGCCGGCCGGCCCATGTCGTACCAGGTGCTGCAGAACATGTAGGTAGCCACAACCGACCACGTCGATGAAGCCCGGTCGTAATCCATGACGACCGGAATCAGGCCCGACCGCCATACGGGCGGCTTGGCATAGCCGTCCAGCTGGGGGATCCGTATCGTTGTCTCCTCGGGGATCCAACCGGTTGCACGCATTGCAATGTCGCGCGTGATGCGCCCCTTCGCGGTGCGTTCGACCTCGATCAGCCGGTCGTCGGAGAGTCGCACTTCCTCTTTCCACGACTCACTCATCCGACTGCAACCGACCGTCGCCAGGACCAGCGTGCACAGCAGCGTCTGACGAAGAACGGGCACCAAGGCGATGGTCGCCACTGCAATCTTCATGCTGGATGCTCCAATCATTGTCAGGGGGCAGTGGTAGCGCTTTGACATGATACGTCTGCCAACGACGCTTCCAGCAAGTTGACATAGGTGTCCAGTCTTATCCGCATGCCCACCAGCATCCAGCCGAGTACAAACAACAGAACCATGGTGGCAATCAGCATGCCCGAGACAAGATTCACATCGAATGCAGCCGCCCAGTCGCCCCACTTCCAGTTGCGGAACTGAAGATAGAGCGCCACCAGCATGGGAAACGGCCCAAGCTTCTGCAGGCCGCCGTACATCAGGCCCATTCGTTCCGTCATGCTTTGACGCAGGTTGTTGGCGAAGCGGAGGCGCTGCTCGCGTTGGTGGCGAGGAAACTCCCTGAGCCTGGCAACCAGGTCCCCCCAGTAGGCGAAGTCGCCGTCCATCTCATCTGCGTGGGTCTGCCGGGGCTTGATGTACTGCCGCCCTTCCCTCTTAAGCATCAGGGCGAAAGACAGTAGAAGACCTGATACTTCGACCAGGAGGCAGGCCTTCAGGATGAGCAGCATCGATTCAGCAGGAATGACCACTCCTGCCAAGGCCCCTATCACAAGCCCGATTCCGGTCGCGCCCACCCCGACCCACATGGCTGACTTCTCAAGGCGCGAAGGCTTCGGGTAGATACCTTGGGTGGCATATCCTTGCACCTGTTCAAACAGCCAGGAAAAGGTCAGGTGCCTTGCGTCCGCCCTACCCTGCGCTTCGTCTCCACTACCTACCTGCATGTCCATTGCGGCAACCCTTGAAGTGTTCGGGGCGTGTGGGGAAATGTTTGCCATCTTCGGCGGTGCTTGGCTTACACGCTAGGCAGTGGGCTGATGCTGACCTTTCACACGCCATTGGCTGATCAGCGCTGGCTACAGTCGCGCCCCCGCCTGTTGCCACTACGCTCTAGCGAAGCCGGTTGTAGTAGTTCCCTGCGAAATCTATCTGAACGTTCTCGTGACTGTCGTACTCGAACCGAACATCGAGGCTTGATTTAGGTCCTCGCCCAACCTCCTCAAGCGCCTGCAAAGCAGCTCCCTCAATTTCGGAAGCAAGTCCCGTCTCCTGGGCGCTAGCAGCTTGTGTGTTCGATTGGAAGAAAACGAACACGCCAAAGCTATTTGTTGCACGTGAGTACAGTACAAATACCTGATGGACCCCCCGAGATCCGAACCGGGTCACGATCTGTCTACGGACATCAGCCAACCCCTGATCGGCCTTCTTCATTGCCGCTTTGGCCCGCGCAAAATCTTCTGGAGAAGGAACGCTGTTCTTACTCATCGCTCTGCCTGCCAGGCCTCTTAACCCATCCGTGGAAGTACTTCATCTTGACCGAATTTCTGACTGCAGAAACTGGCGCCGATCCCATTGGGCTAGTTGGCAGATCATAGCCACAATCGATTCGGCCGTATACGGCGCTTATCGGATTGGACAAATCGTTACGGGCCGGTGGGGGTCAGTTGGCGGTTCGTACGGACCTTCCGAAAGGGAAGCTCATGCAACCCGTCGGGCGCAATCGCCAGACCGTTCACGCGACCGCTGTTGTCCCGCTTGAAGACCACCAGAGTGCTTTGCATCTGCGGCAGGTCCTGCGCTTCAAAGACGTCCGTCGCACGTGGTTGCAGGGTTGCTGCAAGGTGCGACAAGCCGCGCAGTGTCATCTTCAACTGCTTGCCATCGAACGTGACGTCGTAGCTCGCGAGTAGCTCGTCGCTGGTGAAACGTCCTTGATACTCACCGGGAGTCGTTACGATCGAGTCTGACTTGGACACGCGCTCCCATTCCACCGCATTGCCGTAGCTGCGACGCGTTATCCGCTCAGGATGCTTGTCATCAAGCTGATAGGTGTACGGCCCCATCACGAACTCGGCACCGTCCAGTCTGGCCTTGGTTGGGAACGTCCATAGTGCCAGCTGGCCATTGTCGATGCGGCGATAAACTCCGTTGCGCGCCGAAAGGTCATCTGACCCTTGGGCTGGACCTGTCTCTCGCGCCGGGGCGTCCGCGGGCAGGAAGAGGTCGACAAGGTCGTACGGGTCGACGTTGTCTGCATCGCTGTTGCACACGTAGGACACCGAAAGGTCGGCCTCCGGGTAACGCGCCACCCAGGCCATGTAGTTGCCGTTGTAGCCGCCGTGTTTAACTTCGTGGAAGCCACGATACTTGCCGACGAACTCACCGCGCGCGTAGTCGGTGACGAAGCCGTTGCTCAGCGTGGCTCGTTCCTCCAGTTGGGCGGTCAGCTCTGGGCCATATGCGTTGCGCGACAAGGCGGTGTTCCAGCGCTGCAGGTCGCCAGCGGTGGTCAGTAGGTTGCCGTGGCCATACGTGTTTCGATCCGTCAGAGACTGTACAAAGCGCGGCGGTTGGCCATCGTGGGCCGGTTCCTGCATCACGTAGCCGTAGGCGCGCTTGTCCACAAGCTGCTGGCTGTCGACCTCCCACTGGGTACGCGTCATGCCGGCAGGCTGGAAGAGTCGTTCGCGGCTGAAGTCCTGGAGGCTCCGCCCGGTAACTCGCTCAACGATGATCGCCAACAGGACGTAGCCCGTGTTGCTGTACGAATACGACTCGCCGGGTGCATGGTTCAACGACTGAAGCCGCGACGCGTAGTCCAGGATATCCTGGTTGCGTTGCGGCAATGCATCCCGCCCGACCAACCAATCGGTGTATCGAAAGTCGCGCAAGCCGCTTGTGTGGCTGAGCAGGTTGTCGATCGATATTGGCCTTCGCTGCGCCGGGAGCTCGGGCAAATACTTGCGAATGTCATCTCCAAGGGAAAGCTTCCCTTCGTTGGCCAGCAGCAGCACGGCGGCGGCGGTGAACTGCTTGCTTGCCGACGCGATGTTGAACACGCTGTCGACCTCCAGGGCGACATTGCGTTCAAGGTCTGCCTGACCGTAGGCACGCAGCAGGTCGACGTTCTTCGAATGCACTCCGAGTACGCAGCCTGGAGTCTTGTCTAAGACGCCCTGCATCATGATCTTGTCGACCGCATTGACGACTTCCGGTGAGGGCTCAATGGCAACCGGGTTCGCAGTCGCAGTGGAGACGCAGCCGCCGAACAGCAGGGAAAGGGCCAGGCCACCTACGGCTACCCTACCCTGCCTTCCGTCGCGACTGCTTACCTGCATATCCATTGCGGTATCCCTTCGAGTGCGTGGCGGGGGCGCTGCTTCACTTTGAGTCGTATTGAACGCGGGCTCAAGTGATCCAGGTGGAACGTATGTCACGGATCACCCATTCTCCCTTGATCTTGGCCAGGTGGATCTCCCAGCCTGCGCCGCACCTGTAGCTGCAGGTGCGGCCGAGATTGACCACAGCCGTGGTCAATGACGGGTACGTCGGAAGACTGAGCGTGATCACACCAGTGGCATCTGGATATGCAGCATAGAAGTTTCCCCAACCGCCTACGAGCGTGGTGTTCGTTTTGCCGTGATAAGGCCTGCTGAAGAGGTCCTTAAGCTTGCGCGAGTCAACAATCTCAACCTTGGCGCAGGCAAGTTCGTCCGGGAAGTTCTCGAGGCTCCGGCTGCTGCGACTCTGGTTCTCATCGCTGGGCTTGGAATCCAATACGACCGGACTGCGTGCTTCACACGCTCTTTTCATCACAGCGCGAAGAACGGCAATGTCGTTTGCTTTTTCGAACGCCGCCGGCGCCTGGAATGCGGATGGCGGATCAACGACCTCGAGGGGCACCTGAAGCGGCTTGGTCTTTGGGCCCATGAACGCCAGGAGGACCATAGCTGCAACGAGAATGGCAGATATGGCGACAATGCGACCCCAGCGAAGGCGCGCTGGTAACACCAAGGGCCTGCGGGCGCTTCTAACGTCCACTCTTGAATTCCCAATCGCTGACACTGAAAGGATTGATAACCAGAACGGTAGCGTCCGGATTCAGGTGCGCACCGTGGTCTTCGGCGATCCGGCCTCGTACGGTCACCATCGCTTCAACGACGCATAGATATGGCTTATCTTCAGATTCGCAGAGCGCCTTCCGCGCTGCGTTGAAGTCATCGACCGAGGCTTCGCGCTCCGGCACTCGGAACCCAATGTCCAGCATGCCATGGCGGCAACCGGGATCAGTCAAAAACTCAAAGTGCATTGAATCAGTGGTGTAGCTTGCGGTGACAGTCACCACCTTGCCCAGATAGAGTTCTGGACGTTCGCGAATGGCGCAGATCGAGGCGCTTTCTTGAAGCTCCTGGGCCTCCTTACTGCTCTCAAACCTACCTCTTAATGCCCGGCCAAGGCGTTGATCTCCGCGCACTCAACAGCCGCCGGGGGCTGCGCTTGCGATGCCAGCGCGATCATAGCTCGGCCGATGGCCTCGTTGCTCGTCACCATCGAGGGGGCCATGTGCTCGGCCACCTTCATCAGCGGTCCACCCAGGAGGTAAAGGGGCTTCAGCGCGCCGTGGCGGGTTCCGGTATGTTCGACCGGCCGTACCCCGCCCGGTCGGAGCATCACGGTACGTATGGGCAGTGCCCCAAGTGCCTGCTCGGTTTCGCCCTTGATCCGCAGCGGCATGACCCGGCTGGTTGGGTCGGCGTAGGCACCCGACACGTAAAGGAAGCAACCCGCTGGGTTTGCCTTGGCCCAGGCTCGCGCGACCGCGAGGGTGGCCTCCAGCGTGACATGCCGGTACTCCGTTTCGGGCGTGCCAACCGGGGGCGCGCCCGCGCAGTAGAAGCAGGCGTCGAAGCCTGAAAGGCGGTCGGCAATCGATGAGGCCTGCATGAAGTCAGAGAGGGCGATTTCGTCCTTTCCCGGGCCGGCATCGTCCGGTTTGCGGACCAGTGCCGCCATCCGGTCGACCGCCGTGGACGCCTCGCAGGCGCGTACCACGCCCTGCCCCACCAGCCCGGTTGCACCGGTCACCAGAACTTTCATGATCGAACCCTCTGCGGTATTGCGAAAACGCAACTGAAACTATCACCCGCACCGGGTGATGGAAATTGCGCCTCATCATTAGGAGAGTGGAGCTTCAGCCAGCGTAGGCCACGAGCGTGTCTCCATGAGAAAGCGGATGGCTTGAACCACGGCAGGTGCACGCCTCGCGCGCCCGTCCCCTAGAATTCCGCTTCCTTGCTGGCAGGCTGCAGCACCTGCTTCCCCCGATCATTGCCGATGCTCAGGGACCCTATCCCGCCCGCCAGCCCATGCGCCCTCGCGACCGAAGAATAATCGACAAAGAAATCGGGCTTGCGCCATTGCGCGGAAATCGACTCACGGCTGCCGCCCTGATCGTTGTTCCAGGCCACCGCCTCCTGCGAAACGGGCGAACCGAACTTGCGCTTCAGCAGCTCCATCACGCGCGGCTGCGCCTCGAACCCCGTAGTGTTAAAGCGCAAGGCAATCACACGCAAGTCGTGCAGCAGAACCAAGCCGCCCGCACCTTCCAGGGAAAGGGTGTCGCCTGCGCCCGCGCCGATCGCCATGCCGATGGGCGCGACCCACGCCGGGAACTCATCCGTGGCAAAGAACAGGTAACCGTACTCGCCGGGTCCGAACTCGGTATTGCCCACGGCCAGGTTTGTCGTGCCGGGCGCCACGCACAGCCCTGTTGCTGGCGGAGTGACCTTCAGCGGCTCTGGCGGCGGGGTCGTCAGCCTCTCGAACCTCCTGGTCCCCAACCAATTTTTGGTCTCGCGGGCAGGCGGAGCTGGCATGGCTAGTTCGCAAAACGGCAGCGCTAACGGCGCCCCCACCTTGATGCCGAATACGTCAGGTTCCGCCGCAGATACCGAGACGGGAGAAGCAATGGTCAGTACAACGAAAAGCGAACTGGCGGCTGCAATAAAACGCATGGGGCTGTCATCCAAGCTGGATAATGATTGGGGCGGAGGTGTGTCCCGGTTGCGACTTTGTGGCTAATGATCGTTCGCGACCGCGAGATATTCTTCGAGAACATTGGCGCGCTCGCAGAGACGAAAAATCTCGTTCTGCATGACCTGAAAGCTGCTCACGGTTTCGCTGCCGTAGAGTGACGACTCAAACGCACCGCTGGTGTTGTGGGAATCGAGCCACGCGCGCTCGGCGCGGATCAGATTTTCCTTGGCTGTGTCACGCTGCGTGCTGAGCAGTGCCTTGTAGGCGCCATTCAATCGAACGTCCTGGCGTTCCTTCTCTCCAGATTGGCATGCAGCAAGTGCGATGCCGTCTGATCCCGCATTTTCAACGCAAGCGTAGAACAGGTTCGTAATGCCTGGAGGCGCTTGACGCTTGATGACCTGGGTGGTGCTTTCGTTCGCCTGGGCGCCAGAGCCGTACATGAAGAATGCAAGGCTCAAGGTGATAATTCTGGTTGTAGCTTTCATGCGGTGTCGGCCTCAGTGTATCCAGGGGCGGCATCGGCTTTCCGTTGCCAGTGTCCCGGTAGTCTACCTTCCAGACAAGGTCCGCGTCGTGAGTGCCCTTGTCGCGCCACCCGAGCCCGCTGGGCCTACATCGATCCGCGCCAGCCGCAACTCATCCGGTCGATCATGACGCCCACCCTGCCCTCTGGCTCCCTCCCTGAGACGCGGAGTCGCGAGACAAGAGCCTGCCGGTTTAGTTGAGGTGCGGCGCAACAAGCTGCCTAAGTTTGTCCACGCCCGTAGCGCGCTGACTTGCCGGATGATGGCTCTGCACCAGGGCAGCCCATTCAGCCCTTGTGGCTTCAGCGAGATCGGACTGATCGACAGGAATCCAATGCATTGACCAGAACGGGAAGCGTCTGGCTCCTGTCATCGCACGCCCCAACTCCATAACCTCGAAGTGGCTCGTCGCGTTGCGTATCCGGCGATAGGCGGACGCTACTCCGTCAGCGGGGCCCTCAAGGTACTGGAGAAAAACAGCTCCATCACACAACAGAACGCCGGTTACTCCCGCCATGGAATTGTGCGCAGCGGCGTCGCGGACGAGTTCGTCGATCTCATCTCTACCAAGGCCGGGAACCAGCTGACTCACATAGGCGATTGCATGAACCGGCACTCTCTTTTCCTCTATATATGCAGCCTGCAGGTCCGAGCATACGATGGCGTCGGTTAATGGATGGTGGAAGCGTGGTGATCTTCACTCGTCCTGCGCCCAACGCGCCAATGCGATAACCATCCCATTTGATCCCATGAATCCACTGCTCGCCCTTCGGGGGCACGTCGCCTGGCTTGGCCAGCTGGGGCTAGAAGGGCCCTGCGGCAGGCTCTGCCGCCACTGCTGCAGGCAGTGCCAACGCTGGTCAAACTGCGCGACATGGCCACCCCCATACTCCCCCTTGGGAATCTCGCCCGCTGCCCGGCTGGCAACGCCTTGCCGGGCTCGGGTTCCTTGGTCTGGTCAAAGCGGCGTTTGCGGCGGTATTCGACCAAGGACATTGCGGCGACCTACTTGCCCAGGCGCTGCCGCACCGCCGCAGCTGTCGGCCACGGTTGTATCCTCACTTCGTGGTCATTGAAGACAACATGGCTCATGGCTCCCGGGCCGGACTCTTCGTTGCACCCGCGCCTTCGCCGGCGGCCAGTTCGGCGCCCGTAAGTGGATCTTCTTCCGGGTCCGAAAGCGTGCGCAAGCTGACTGCCTCCAACGCCAGCTTCTCGCGCTCAGATAGCCCGACCGAGTAGCCTCCTTCACCGCCGTCCAATGCAGCCTGCGCATCGCGATCGCTGACCTGCTCCCAGAGATCACCACTGTTCCAGCTTCCCGTGACGTCGCCTTCGCCCTGGGACATGTCCATGTAGAGATCAGTGAAAGCCGGATCGCCGGGCATCTTGCCGGGCGGGAAGTTGGGGCGAATGCTGTAAAGCGCCTTCTCAAACGATTTCTGATGCGCGATCTCGCGGGTCATCAGGAAGCGCAGGGCGTCTTTGATGCCGGGATCGTCGGTGACGTTGATGAGGCGTTCGTAGACAATCTTGGCACGGGCCTCTGCGGCGATGTTCGAGCGTAGATCCGCAGTGGGCTCACCGATGGAGTCGATATACGCCGCATTCCAAGGCACGCCGCTGGAGTTCACGAGCGCAGGGCCGCCCCCGTAGAGGATCTGCTGCGTGTGGCTGGTGCTGTTACCACCCAGGTTACGCATGTCCTCGACTTCGGCCATGCCCTCGGACTGGACGGCCTTGGGCCCTTGGTTGAGCATGGCAATGATGGTGCCGATGATTTCCAGGTGGCTGATTTCTTCGGTGGCGATATCGAACAGGAGATCCTTCCGCCCCGGATCGGTCTCCCCCAGCGCCTGGGTGAAGTAGCGCATCGCAGCGGCCAACTCCCCTTGGGGGCCGCCAAACTGTTCCAGCATCAGGGTTGCAAGGGCCGGATCAGAGCGCTCGACCCGGACGGTGTACATGAGCTTTTTGTGGTGCAGAAACATGGTGTGGTCCTCTGGCGTTGGCTGGGACGAAATCCCGGATTTCGATAAGGTCTACTATTTCTTGGCTTCCACGCCCGGCGTGGCGTCGCGGACCATGAACTCTTCCGTGACTTCCGGCAGGTGCGCAGCCAACCACTCGGCCATCGCCTCTTCCTGCACCAGGATCTCCTCGCAGACGCGGGCCGTTTCTGCATCTCCGGCCGTCTTCGCGGCGGCAATAAGGGCGGTGTAGGAGGCGATTTCGAAGTGTTCGAATACATACCCCGCCATCGCGCCCTTGACGATCTCGTCGGAGGCGGTCATTCCACCAACCGCCTGACCGAATGCGGCCATCTTTCCCATCACATCTTTGATCGTGGAGGGAGAGCCACCCAAGCGTTTGATGCAGCCTTCCAACAGCTCGCGCTGCCCGATGGTTTCTTGAATGTGTTCCTCAATGCGGGCCTTGAGCACCGGGTAGTGCTCGATGCGCGATGCCTGCCCTTTCAGCATGGTTTCGGCCTGTTGCTCCATCGCGTGTGCATCGCGCAGCCAATCCAACAAGTTCTCTTTGATTTCTGCCATGTGAATCTCCTCCGTGGGTGTAGTCCAGACCCTACGGTGTCATCCATGTGGACGAGGCGAACCTATCGTGAAGAAGTGGAGATAGACTTCCCCGATTTGCACAGATGTTTTTCACAATGCCGTGGAACTGCGACATCGCCTACGGCACCGGCGTCCATGAAGGTCTCCATCCGGGGCGGCGACTCCGCCGCCCCGGTCGGCGTAACCGTCATCCAGGCAGGCCCAGCTTCCAGTTACCGCCGGTCTTCTCGAATCGGACCAGGACCTTGGAGAGCGCCTCGGGTGACGGATCGGCGGCAAGCACCATCACCCCTGGCCCGGTGCCCAGGTACATGCGCCTTCCCGGCTCAATGCCCAGATCGCGGATCCAAAGCCCCCTCGCCTTCAGACAGGGAACGGTTGGGCATCCTGGGTACGTTTCGAGACCTTCGTGGTGAAACGCGTTGATGATCAGGCTCTGCGGTGCGCGCCAGAAGCGCTTGCGGAAGGCGCGTTCGTCGGGGGTCAGCGTGGACCAGTCGTCGTGCATCATGGTTCTCCTGTGTGTTCTCCCTCGCCGGAATGGCGAGGGAGTCGGGAGGTTCAGAACCGTGATGTGGATACGGTGCGACGCTTTTCCGCGAGGGTGTTGTATTGCGCCACCCTCCCGACACAGATTGGTCACCATGCAATTCCACATCGGGTTCTGACACCCAAGACACACCATGCGACCGGCGTAAGAGTACTGGAAATCGAATTCCTCTATTGCCATTGCTGCTTGTCAGCGCGGCAGCAAAAAAGATGTCGCGAACACATCAGTTTGAGACAATTTGTGTGCCAGCGCGCATTTACCACGGTACCAGATCGCACTTTCGGATGACGAGGCCCTGCGAAAATTCATCTACGGGTTTCGTTCCACCCTGTCGCAATGGGCACATGTCGCGCAAACGGCCGCCGGTACCCCCGTCGGCGTGGTCCGCTGCATCGCCTGTAGCATCGGAATCGAAGAGAATCGAGTCGGGACTAGCGCCCTACTCCGCCCTGCACCGCTGCCAGCCGCCGGTAGGTGACGAGACCTGTTCCCACCCATTCGGCAGCTTGCGCATCGCCTGGCCACCCACACATGCGCGCCCTGACTTTGCCGCCGCTTCACTCCCCAGTGCAGGCAGGCGAATCACGTCGTCAGATGGGCCGGGGCGCCCGGCGCGACGCGCCTCACCCTGAAGCGTGCTCGCTTCCAGTTGGTCGCAGTAGAGCTTCATTTTGGGATCCGGGTGATTGGGCCATCCATACTGCTCGCAGTTGAAAGGCGTGGTGGTATTCGACATGGAGTTGTAGGCCGCCTTTGGCACGACTTGCGCGGGCTTGGGGCTGGGCCCTGTGGCGGTGTGTATCTGCGCGACCGCTGTCGACGAAACCAGCAAACCCAAGGTGATCACTGTCAAACGTACGTCCATGTAGCCCCCTTTTCCCTACCCCGGATTCTGCATGCATTAGGGCTGGCCAGACAAGGGTTCCATGACTCTGTTAAACGGCTTGGTAGTGAGGGAAATCCGGATGCCACGTGAAGAAAACCTCTTCGCTTGAGCGTTTGGCTTCACGGTCCTTAAGCATCGCGGGCGTCAACCTATAAGCCCTTCCACCAGAGGATCGATACATGGCGATTAAAACCCTTGAAGAGCTGTTCGTCCACGAGCTTTCCGATATCTACAGCGCTGAAAAGCAGCTGACCAAGGCCCTTCCGCGATTGGCGCGGGCCGCAGAAAACCCCGACCTGGCGGCAGCGTTCGAGACTCATCTGGAAGAGACACAGGGTCAGATCGAGCGCATCGACCAGGTCGTCGAAGTGCTGGGCATTCGCCTCAAGCGCATCAAGTGCGCCGCCATGGAAGGATTGGTCGAGGAAGGCAAGGAAGTCATTGACTCGGTTGACAAGGGCCCCGTGCGCGACGCTGCGCTGATCGGTGGCGCCCAGAAGGTGGAGCATTACGAAATTGCCTCGTATGGCACCATCGCAGCGATTGCCAAGCAGCTGGGGTACAAGGACGCGCTGCCGCTCCTTCTTGAGACCTTGGAGGAAGAGAAGGCAACCGATGAGAAGTTGACCCTCCTGGCGAAGTCCGGTGGAAACGCCAAGGCCGCCCAGGCGGCGTAATGTGTAACTCGGAGGGCGGCACGGGTTGCCGCTCCTCCACTCAAGTCGCATAGGCAGGGCAAACGCCGCGTCGCTTGGTCAACTCTGGGCCGTATGCTCATGTGGAAACGTAACGGTTTATCCATAGTACTGCTCCTGCTGCTTCTCTGCTTCCTCGGGGGGCAGGTGTGGACCGGCTTTCTGGCACATAATCAGGAGCTCGCGGACGCACATCGTGCGTCATTGGACCTGTGGGAGTACCTACAGAGCGGGCACTTCGTCAGCGCCACGTTCGAGAACTGGGAAAGCGAGTTCCTCCAGATGGCCATGTATGTGCTGTTGACTGTCACCCTCCGCCAGAAGGGGTCCGCCGAATCCAGGCCGCTGGACGAAGCCCAGGAAGAAGAGCGCGTTGAACCTGGCCCCACCCCGTGGGCCGTCCGCAAGGGGGGGCTCTGGAAGACGTTGTACGGTCACTCCCTGGCGATCGCCTTCGGCGCCCTGTTCCTTATGAGCTTCTCCCTGCACCTGGCGGGCAGCTGGCGTGCGGAGGTCGAGGAGCAGCTGGCGTTTGGACAGCCGGCCCCGACGTGCTGGGAACACCTTTGGAGCAGCAGCTTCTGGTTCGAGTCGTTCCAGAACTGGCAGAGCGAATTCCTGGCCGTGCTCTCGCTGGTCATCCTGACCATTTTCCTGCGTCAGAAAGACTCGCCGCAGTCCAAGCCGCTTGCCGCACCCCATAGCCAGACGGGCGATTGAGAGGTCTCATCCAGCATGCCCCAGCCCATTCCAGCTCTTTTGATCATCGACATGTTCACCCTGTTCGACTTTCCGGAAGCTGACATGGTGAAGTCCGAGGCACTGCAGGCCGCGAGGAAGATATCCGTCCTGGCGGAGCGTTTTCGCGAGCGGGGAGACCCGGTCATCTACGCAAATGACAACTTCGCCAACTGGCAGATGGACTTCAAGCAGCTGGTAAGTGTCTGCTTGGCTACAGAGGGCGAGTCCTCCGATATCGCCAAGGTTCTGCAGCCACAGCCTGGCGACTATTTCGTGCTTAAGCCCAAACACTCGGCGTTCCTCGCCACCCCGCTTACCGTGCTGCTCGCCAAGCTTGGAGTGAAGGAGCTCGTCGTTGCGGGGATGACCGCCGAATCGTGCATTACCGCTACGTGCTTCGACAGCAATGCGAGGGAGTACGACACGATCGTGGTGCAGGAGGCGGTGGCTGGACTTGGCGCCAACCGAAGGACGGCGTTACGCCTGCTGCAAGACTCAAAGGCGGCGCGAGTCTTGAAGTTGGCGAGCTACCTGCGCCGCTGAGGAATCAAGGGCGGCCGGCGTGAGCTCGCTAAAGTTCCGTGATACCAACTTTTGGTCAAGATGCCGGAGTTACGATGAAGAGTGATTGCTACGTAGTCGCTGACGGCGGATATCCGTCATGAGCGTGACCGGTTGGCATCTGCTTTACCTGCTTTGGCTGTCTGCAGGTGCCATGGACTTCATGCTACACAGGGCCAGCAACATCGAAGCCACGTCGGGTCTGAAAGAATCAACGCTGCACCTGGTTCAGATTGGGATCCTGGGGCTGGCTACAGTACTTTGGCTTAGCTTCCAGGCATCGCCAACACTGCTGGCGATCCTGCTGGCACTGGTGTGCCTGCATGCGATCACTGGCTATTGGGACACAAAGGTGGCCTATCCCAAACGCGCGATCCGGCCCGTCGAGCAGCATGTTCACAGCATCCTGGATCTGGCCCCCTGGATTGCGGCAGGCGCCGTTTATTGGTCCATCCCGGTCAACCAGGCAGGGGTTGGTTTGACCTTCGAGCCAGCCCCGCTACCCATGTGGGTGTTTGCCATCGTGCCGGCGTTGCTCCTTACCGTGCTCCCTGCCCTGATTGAGTTCCGACGTTGCTTTGTCTACCGGGCCTCGTAGATGAACATGCCCTACGTAGCTTTTGGCGGGTAATTGACTCGTGGCAGATGTACGGCAAACTTCCGTACAGGAGGATCACCCATGACTACCGCTATCGCCCGCATCGACCTGCGCCTGAAGCCTGCTGACAAGGCGCGCATCATCCGTGGCGCGGACCTGCGGGGTGTGCCCCACTCGACATTTTTGCGCGACGCGCTACTACGCGAAGCCGACAACGTCATGGCTGCCGAACTGACAATTACCCTCTCGGCTGAAGAGTCCCGACGCTTCCTGAAGGCTTTGGACGCACCCTTCCAGCCCAATGCCAAGCTTATGCAGGCGCTTGCGCGCGTGGGACAGGGCTGATTCGGGCTGCTGTTGAACAGCTCAAGCCCAAGCGCCGCAAACGGTAGAGGTTTACATGTGGCGAACCGACGCTGAATGGCTACCTGCAACAGCAGGCAGCCCAGCATCACCGTGATGGCATCAGCACTACACACGTCCTCGAGGACGACGCCGGCGCTCCACGAAAGCGCTGCCCTTTTCCACCGCGCATACGGCCTTCGCGAAGCCACGGCAAACGCGCATACACTGTACTTGCCGCTGGGGTTCAAGGAGCCCTGATTTCATGCGGCCGTTTGGGCCTTGGGGTTGTCGCCCGGCTTCGCCTCCGCACCGCAAGAATCTGTCCAACCACAGCCGTCAGGAGAATGAGGCTGTTGGTGACCACGAAGACCGTAGATCCCATAAGGGCGCTGTAAGCGATGAACAGTACCGAGGCTGTCATTTGACCGATGAATAGCCACGTGGACACCGCCTCCGTGGAACCCGCCTGGTGCTGTTTGTAGATCTGTCGAGACAGCGTGGCAATGAGGACGGCCGTGGCCGCCCAGCCCAACAGATCCACTGGCATCGAGGTCATCGCGCGTGCGCCTCTATCAAGGAATGAGGATCACCTTGCGGCAGTCCTCCTCCTTGCGGTCGAAGAGTTCATAGCCGCGCACGGCCTCTTCGAGCGGAAGTCGATGGGTGATGATCACGCCCGGGTCGAGTACACCCTCCCCGATGTAGTCCAGCAGCTCGGGCATCAGCCCCTGCACGTGGGTCTGGCCCATCTTGAAGGTCAGGCCCTTGTCGAACGCATCGCCCAGCAGGAAGGCATGCAGGTAGCCGGCATACACGCCGGGAATGCTCACGATCCCGCAGCGGCGGGTGGCCGCGATGCACTGGCGGATTGCCACCCCGCTGCTGCCCTCTACCTTCAGGGTGGTCAACGCCGATTCAAGCGCGCTGCCTTCGGCTTCAAAGCCGACCGCTTCAATGGAAGCATCCACGCCGCGCCCGTTTGTCTGGGTGACGATGTACTGCGCTGGGTCTTCGATCTGGCTGAAATCCACCGGGGTCACGCCATACGTCTGCGCGGCGAACGCCAGCCGGTATGCCAGATGGTCGACCATGAAGATGGTCTCGGCGCCCAGCAGACGACAGCACGCGGCAGCCATCAGCCCCACCGGGCCGGCGCCGAAGATGGCCACGGTAGACCCCGGTTTGACCCCCGCGTTGATGGCGGCCTGGTAGCCGGTAGGCAGGATGTCCGAGAGGAACAGCACCTGTTCGTCGGGTAGCGCATCAGGCACGCGTAGCGGGCCTACGTTTGCCTTGGGAACCCGCACATATTCAGCTTGACCGCCCGACACGCCGCCGTATAGATGGCTATAGCCGAACAGTGCAGCCGGCGGACGGATGCCTTTCTGGTTTACTGCCGCGCCCTTGCCGGTGTTCGTGGTCTCGCAAGCCGCGTGTTCAGCCAGCTTGCAGTGGAAGCATTCGCCGCATGCGATGACGAACGGCACCACTACGCGGTCGCCCGGTCTCAGGTCGGTCACGCCGCTGCCAACTTCTTCCACGACGCCCATGAATTCGTGACCGAGCACGTCGCCGGTGTGGAGATCGGGGATCTTGCCGCGGTAGAGGTGAAGGTCAGAGCCGCAGATGGCGGTGGCCGTAACGCGCAGGATCAGGTCATCGGGCGCTGCCAGGGTGGGATCCGGGACGGTGTCCACCCGAACGTCTTTGCTGCCGTGGTAGGTCAACGCGCGCATCGGCGATTCCTTGTGGCGTGATAAGTGCAACCACAGATACCCGTCAAGGCGTTCCCGGTCGGTGACCGCAATGTAGCGAGGATGTAGATGCCACCAAGACGCTGCTCTCATGGCTTCAGGCTCAGCATGTACATCACCCCTCATCGTTGGAGCGACCCATGACCAAGTTGCCTTTCAACCCCGGCGCGGACGTGGCTGACCAGGACAAGGCGCACACGCCCGACAAGCTTCGGAACGACGACGCTAAGTGGAAGGAGAAGGACATGCCCGAGTCGGAGCACACCGCCAAGCCGGAAGACTACGAGCGGCCGCCGAAGCCCTGAGGCAGGCGGGCTCACACGGGGTACGCCCGGTCTTCACGGCTTCCACCGGCGCCAGTGCAAGTATGCAGAATGCGACTTGCCTCCCCCGGTAACCTATGCCCCACTTTCGTCGTCTTGTCGGCCGTTGGCTGCGCTTGCGTCGTCTTGTCCGTTGGCGGTGGCGTGAGCGCCAGGCCTCGGTCCCTGCCATCGAAGCCGCCGAGGGGCCGCTGCGGGCCACGCTATACAGCGTTGAACAGATGGAGGTGTATGGCCGCGCCCTTGCACGCCAGCACCGGGTGCGGATGCGCCCCAGCCCGGAGCGCCTGCTCGAGCGCCTGCAGGCCAACCAGCGTGTCCTGGAAGACGCCAATACGCTGCTGAGCAGCGTGGTGCGCGAGCAGCTGCCCGTGACCCCGGCGGGCGAATGGCTTCTCGACAATTACTACCTGATTGAAGAGCAGATCCAGACCGCGCGGCGCCACCTGCCCCGCGGCTACAGCCGGCAGTTGCCGTCGCTTGCCGCCGGCCCCTCTGCCGGCTTGCCGCGGGTGTATGAGCTTTCAATGCAGGCCATCGCACATGGCGACGGCCGCATTGATGCCGATACGCTGGGCCGTTTCATCGCCTCGTACCAGTCGCTTGCGCCGCTGAGCCTCGGCGAGCTGTGGGCGGTCCCCATCATGCTGCGTCTGGCGCTGCTGGAGAACCTGCGGCGAATGGCGGCGCGGGTGATGCGCGACGGGACTGACCGTCGCCTGGCCTCGCAATGGGCGGACAACCTCAACCGCGCCGCGTCCGACACCCCCACCGATGTGGTGCTGGTGGGTGGCCGACATGGCGCGGTCCGAGCCGCCATTGACCGGCGCGTTCATCGCCGAGCTGACCCGCTCGTTGCAGGGCCGCGGTGGCGCGTGGGCCATGCCCCTGGCCTGGCTGGAACAGTGGGCAGCCGCGTCCGGGCAGCGCGTAGAAGAGCTGGTCGCCACGGAGGGGCAGCAGCAGGCGGCCGACCAGGTCTCCATCGGCAACAGCATCGGCAGCCTGCGCTTCCTCTCCACCATGGACTGGCGCACGTTTGTCGAAGACATGAGTGTGGTGGAGCAGCGGCTGCGGGAAGACCCGATGGCCGTCTATCCGCTGATGGATTTTGGTACCCGCGACGCCTATCGCCACGTGGTCGAAAAGATCGCGCGCGGTAGCCGCGTAGCGGAGGAGCGCGTGGCGACCATCGCGCTGGACCTGGCGCGGGCTGCCGCGCCGCTGGAAGGGCCACGCGCGCACGTGGGCTACTGGCTCGTCGGCGAAGGCATGCAGTCCACGGTTGACGCGGTGGCCGAAGCGGCACCGCGCCACCGCAAGGCACATGGGCTTCCGCGTCGCGTGCCGCTTGCGCTGTACCTGCTTCCCATCGCCCTGCTGGCGGTACTGGCCACCGGCGGCCTGCTGGCAACCGGTAGTGGCGCGGCGCCCATCTGGCTGGCCGCGTTGCTGGGACTGCTGGTGTTCAGTGAGCTGGGCATCGTTCTGGTGAACTGGGCCGCGACGGTGCTGGTGGCACCCAGGCCGCTTCCCCGGCTCGATTTCAGCGAGGGTATCCCCGCCGCTTGCGCAACGGTGGTTGCGGTCCCGTCGATGTTGTCCAGCATCGACGGCATCGACGTGCTGGTCGAAGCGCTGGAGGTCCGCTTCCTGGCCAACCGCGACCCTCAACTGCGCTTCGTGCTGCTGACGGACTTTCTCGATGCCGCGGCGGCCGAGACACCGACAGACGACACCCTCCTTACGCACGCCGTGAAGCGGATCGAGGAGCTGAATAGTCGTTACGCGCCCGAGCGTGGCGATCGCTTCTACCTGCTGCACCGCCCCAGGCAATGGAACCCCAGCGAAGGGGTATGGATGGGGTACGAACGCAAGCGCGGCAAGCTGGCAGCGCTCAATGCCCTGCTCCGCCAAGGCGATGCGGCCGCATTCATGCGCATTGTGGGTGACACGGAGGCCGTGATCGGCAACCGCTTCGTCATCACCCTGGACGCGGACACCCAACTTCCGCGGGATGCGGCACGCGCGTTTGTCGCCACCCTGGCGCACCCGCTCAATCGCCCGCGCTTCGATCCAGACCTGCAGCGCGTAGTTGAAGGCTACGGCATCCTGCAGCCGAGCGTGGGCACCAGCCTGGGCCGGCGCCGCACCTCGCGATTTGCCCGGATGTTCGGCAGCGAGCCCGGCATCGATCCGTACACGCGCATGGTTTCTGACGTCTACCAGGACCTGTTCGACGAAGGCTCGTTCGTAGGCAAGGGCATCTATGACGTCGAAGCCTTCGAGCATGCGCTCGAGGGCCGCCTGCCTGAGAACCGCATCCTCAGCCACGACCTGCTGGAAGGCTGCTATGCACGTGCGGGCCTGCTCAGCGACGTGCGCCTGTACGAGGACTATCCCGAACGCTTTGCCGCCGACGCCAAGCGGCGTGCGCGCTGGATCCGCGGCGATTGGCAGCTGTTGCCCTGGCTGTTGCCGTGGACCCCCCGCTCCGGCTCAGGATGGGAGCGCAACCGGCTCAACCTGCTGGCGCGTGGCAAGTTGCTGGACAACCTGCGCCGGAGCCTGGTGCCGGTGGCTGCCCTGGCCTTGTTGGTGACAGGCTGGCTGTATGGGGAAAACCCGGCGGCATGGACCGCCTGGGTGTTGGCGCTGTGGTTCGCGCCACCGCTGGTAGGGATGCTGCGCGATGCACTGAGCGTGCCGCAGGACACGCCGCTGGAAGCGCACTACATCATGGTCGGGCGCGGTGCGCTGCAGTCGCTGCTGCGCGCGGCCACCCAGCTGGCATGCCTGCCCTTCGAGGCGTTGCTGGCCAGCGGCGCGGTGCTGCGCACGCTCTGGCGCATGGCGATCACCCGCCGCCACCTGTTGCAATGGAACCCTTCCAGCGAGGTCGAGCGCCGCCTCGGCGGCGACCGCGGCGCGGAATGGCGGGTGATGGCGCCGGCTTCACTGCTGGCGCTGGCGCTGGTGGCTGTGGTGGCGATGCTGCGACCGCAGGCACTGCCGGTTGCCCTGCCCCTGCTGTTGGCGTGGACCTTCGCGCCTGCGTTGATGGGCTGGCTGGGCCGCCCGCCGGCCGCGAGCGCGGCGGAACTGTCCGTCACACAACGGGCGTTCCTGGGCCGGCTGTCGCGGCGCACCTGGTCGTTCTTCCAGGCCTGGGCGCGCGAGCAGGATCACTGGCTGCCGCCGGACAACATCCAGGAGCATCCGGCGCTGGTGGTGGCGCGGCGCACCTCGCCGACCAACATCGGCCTGTCCCTGCTGGCCAATCTGTCTGCGTGGGATTTCGGCTATCTGCAGCTCGGTGAAGTCATCGAGCGTACGGAGCGCACCTTCGATACGCTGGACAAGCTGCCGCGGCATCGCGGCCACTTCCTCAACTGGTACGACACCGAAACGCTGGCGCCGCTGCCGCCGCGCTACGTCTCCACCGTGGACAGCGGCAACCTTGCCGGCCACCTGCTTACGCTGCGCCAGGGTATGCTCGCGCTGGTGGACGCGCCGGTGTTGGCGCCGCACACGTTCGACGGCCTGGCCGATACGCTTGGCGTACTGGACGAGGAACGGCAGCGCCATCGTCCTGACGACGCGCCGTTGGGCGAGACGCTCAGCCACCTTCGGCAGCGACTGGTGGCAACGCGCGCCGACCTGCCCCGCGGGACGGTACAGTCGCTGGCCCGGTTGCAGGAGCTGGCGGGCCTGGCCGACGCCGTGCTGGCGCAGTGGCCGGCACCGGAAGCACCCGAAGAAGGCGATCTGCACTGGCCGGCGCTGTTCGCTGCCGAATGCCATGCCGCCCTGGCGTTGCTCAACGACATCCCTGCCGACGCCAGTGCGGCCGGCGAGGCATCGGTGCCGAGCCTGCGCCAGCTCGCCGCCCTGCCCGGTTCGGCCGGTGCGGACGCGCGTGCGCGCATCGTGCAACTGCAGGCCCTGGCGCATCGCGCCGGACAGTTCTCGCTGATGGAATACGGGTTCCTGTTCTACCGCACCCGAAACCTGCTCTCGATTGGCTACAACGTAGACGACCACCGCCTCGACAACAGTTTCTACGACCTGCTCGCTTCCGAAGCGCGGCTGTGCACTTTCGTCGCAATTGCCCAGGGCCAGTTGTCGCAGGAAAGCTGGTTTGCGCTCGGCCGCATGCTTACCGAGGTCAACGGCACGCCGACGCTGCTGTCATGGAGTGGCTCGATGTTCGAGTACCTCATGCCACAGCTGGTGATGCCCAGCTATCCGGACGCGCTGCTCGACCAGACCGCGCGGCACGCGGTTGAGGCACAGATCGTCTACGGGCGTACGCTGAACCTGCCGTGGGGTGTGTCCGAGTCCGGCTATAACGCCGTGGATGCGCGCATGAACTACCAGTACCGCGCGTTCGGCGTGCCGGGGCTGGGTCTCAAGCGCGGCCTGGGCCAGGATCGGGTCATTGCGCCCTACGCCAGCATGATGGCGCTGATGGTGGCGCCGGAAGCGGCCTGTCAGAACCTGCAGACGCTCGAAGGACTGGGGTTCTCCGGGCGCTTCGGTATGTACGAGGCGATCGACTACACCCCTGCCCGCCTCCCGCCGGGGCAGGATCACGTGCTGCTGCGTTCGTTCATGGCGCATCACCAGGGCATGGGGCTGCTGGCGCTGGATTACCTGCTGCGCGAGCAGCCAATGCAGCGCCGCTTCGTGGCCGATGTGGAGTTCCAGGCCACCCTGCTGTTGCTGCAGGAGCGCATCCCGCGCATCGGCGTGTTTCATCCCCACGAGGTCGAAGCGCTGGGCGAGGACGCCGCGGTGGCCGAGGACGAGACGTCGCTGCGCGTCCTGCGGGACCCGGCGGGCCCGCGCCCGGAAGTGCAGCTGCTGTCCAACGGTCGCTACCACGGCATGCTGACCCATGCCGGCGGCGGCTACAGCCGCCATGGCGACCTGTCGCTCACCCGCTGGCGCGAGGATGGCACCACCGACGCATGGGGTTCGTTCTGCTATCTGCGCGACGTGGACAGCGGTGAGTTCTGGTCTGCCGCCTACCAGCCTACCTGCGTTCCGGTGGACAATTACGAGGCGATCTTCTCCGACGCCAAGGCCGAGTTCCGTGGTGTGCACCGCCGCTGCGAGAGCCACATGCAGGTGGCGATTTCCGCCGAGGACGACATCGAGCTCAGGCGCCTGCGCCTGACCAACCGCAGCCGTCGCCCGCGCATCGTGGAGTTCACCACCTATGCCGAGGTGGTGCTGGCACCTGCAGCGGCCGACGATGCACATCCCGCCTTCAGCAACCTGTTCGTGCAGAGCGAGATCGTGGCTGCCAAGCAGGCCGTGCTGTGCACCCGCCGCCCGCGTTCGCATGACGAAGTGCCGCCGTGGATGTTCCATCTGGTTGCGGTGCATGACGCGGCGGTAGTGGCAATCTCCTACGAAACCGATCGTGCGCGCTTCCTGGGGCGTGGCAACACGCCGCGCACGCCGCAGGCGTTGACCACCGATGCCGAGCTCTCCGGCACTGACGGCTCGGTGCTCGACCCGATCGTGGCCATCCGTGTCCGGGTGGAGCTCGAGCCCGAGCAGACCGTGCAGCTGGACATGGTGTTTGGCATCGGCGCCGACCGGGCGGGTTGCGAGGCACTGATTGATAAGTATCGTGATCGGCGTCTTGCCGACCGGGTCTTCGACCTGGCCTGGACGCACAGCCAGGTGGTGCGCCGGCAGATCAATGCAACCCCGGCCGAGGCGGCGCTGTATGAGCGTCTGGCCAGCCACGTGCTGTATGCCAATCCCTTCCTGCGGGCCGGCGCTGCCGTTCTGCAGCAGAACCAGCGCGGGCAGTCCGGGCTGTGGGGCCACGCCATCTCGGGCGACCTGCCCATCGTCCTGCTCAAGGTCACCGACGCCGAGAATGTGGAGCTGGTGCGGCAGCTGGTGCAGGCGCATGCGTATTGGCGGCAGAAGGGACTCAACACCGACCTGGTCATCTGGAACGACAGCAAGTCCGGCTATCGGCAGGAGCTGCAGGACCAGATCCTGGGCATGGTGGCGGCCAGTTCGGAGACGGGCCTGCTCGACCGCCCCGGCGGCATTTTCGTGCGGCCAGTGCAGAACATGACCCATGAAGACCGGATCCTGCTGCAGGCGGTGGCACGCGCGGTGATCAGCGACGAGGACGGCACGCTGGTTGCGCAGGTTGGGCGGCAGGCCCTGCCGGTGCGACGGATCCCGCCCTTTGTGCCGCAGGCAGTGCTGCAGGACCTGGAAATGCCGGTGGAAGAGACTCCCAGCGTGCCCCTCATTGCCGAGGCGGGATTCGAACCCGGACTCCCCCCGACCGCCGAGCACGACGAGGACATGGACGATCCATGGCCTTTCCTGCCGTACCGCGGTGCCGGCCAGTTCGACAACGGCACGGGCTGTTTCAGCGAAGACGGTCGCGAGTATGCGGTGGTGGTGCGCGAAGGTGCCCCGACGCCGGCGCCCTGGGCCAACGTGATCGCGAACGCGCGCCTGGGCACGGTCGTCAGCGAAAGTGCGCCGGGCTACACGTGGTTCGAGAACGCACACGAGTTCCGATTGACGCCCTGGCTGAATGACCCGGTATCCGATACCGGAGGCGAGGCGTTCTACGTGCGCGACGAGGACTCCGGCCGAGTCTGGTCGCCGATGCCGCTACCGTGCCGGGGCACCGGGGCGTACCGCACGCGCCATGGCTTCGGCTATACGGTGTACGAGCATGTTGAAGACGGCATCCTCAGCGAGTTGTGGGTATACGTCGACGTCACGGCGCCACTTAAGTTCTCGGTCCTGCGCTTGCACAATCTTTCGGGCAGGTCGCGGCGGCTGTCTGCCATTGGCTACGTTGAATGGGTCATGGGCGACCTGCGCGCGAAGTCGCGGATGCACGTGGTCACCGAGCACGACCCGCAGACCGGGGCGCTGCTGGCGCGCAACGCCTACAACACCGACTTCGGCGGCCGCATGGCCTTCTTCGACACCGACGCTGATGGCTGCACCTGGACCTGCGACCGCCTGGAGTTCGTCGGTCGTAACGGCGGCCTGCACGCCCCGGCGGCGCTGCGGCGCGAACGCCTGGATGGACGCTTGGGCGCGGGCCTGGATCCCTGTGCGGCGATCCAGGTGCCGATGGAGCTTGCGCCGGGCGACCGCCGTGAAACAACCTTCCGCCTTGGCGCGGGGCGCGACCGTGCGGAAACGCTTGCGCTGGCACGAAGCCGCCAGGGTGCCCAGGAGGCCATCGATGCGCTGGACGCAGTGCGCATCCACTGGCGCAATGTGCTGGCCACTGTGCAGGTACGCACCCCGGATCCGGCCTTGGACGCACTGGCCAATGGCTGGCTGGTGTACCAGACCCTGGGTTGCCGCTATCTGGCGCGCAGTGGCTACTATCAGTCGGGCGGCGCGTTTGGCTTCCGCGACCAGCTGCAGGATGCCCTTGCCCTGGTGCACGCTCGACCGGACCTGACCCGCGAGCATTTGCTGCTGTGCGCGGCACACCAGTTCACCGAAGGCGATGTGATGCACTGGTGGCATCCGCCGCAGGGTCGCGGCGTGCGCACGCGCTGCTCGGACGACTATCTCTGGTTGCCGCAGGGTGCCTGCCGGTATCTGGAGGTCACTGGCGACGCCAGCGTGCTGGACGAGGTGGTTGGCTTCATCGAAGGGCGCGCGGTGACAGCGGAGGAGGAAGGGTATTACGACATGCCCACGCCTTCGGGCCTTCGCGGCACGCTGTATGCGCACTGCGTTGTTGCGCTGGAGCGCGGTTGCAGGCTGCTCGGTGAGCGCGGCCTTCCGTTGATGGGGAGTGGCGACTGGAACGACGGCATGAACCGTGTCGGCGACCAGCAGCGCGGTGAAAGCGTGTGGCTCGGCTTCTTCCTGCATGACACACTCCGCCGCTTCATCGTGCTCGCCAACGCACGGGGCGACGAACCCCGGGCGCAGTGGTGCCTGGAACAGGCCGAAAGCCTGCGTCAGAACCTGGAAGCGCATGCCTGGGACGGGGCGTGGTATCGCCGCGCCTGGTTCGACAACGGCGCCACGCTGGGCTCGTCACAGAACGAGGAATGCCGGATCGATTCGATCTCCCAGAGCTGGTCCGTGCTTTCAGGGGTTGCGGCGCCTGAGCGTGCCGGGCAGGCATTGGATTCGCTGTACACGCACCTGGTGAGAAAGGACGCCAAGCTGATCCAGCTGCTGGACCCGCCATTCGACAAGACGACCGAGGACCCTGGCTACATACGTGGTTATGTGCCGGGCGTGCGCGAGAATGGCGGCCAGTACACCCACGCAGCGGTGTGGGCGGCAATGGCATTCGCACAGCAGGGAGATGCCGCGCGTGCCTGGGAGCTGGCCAGCATGATCAACCCCCTCAACCACGCGCTGGACCCGGACGCGGTCCAGACCTACCGTGTCGAACCGTATGTACTGGCGGCGGACGTCTACGCCGTGGATCCGCACGTCGGGCGCGGTGGCTGGACCTGGTACACCGGTTCGGCTGGCTGGATGTATCGCCTGCTGGTCGAGTCCCTGCTGGGCATACGTCGAGAAGGCGATCGACTGTCGCTTGCGCCATGCCTGCCTGACGATTGGCCGTCATTTGAGTTGAGCTACCGCTTCGGCCGCAGCCTCTATGAGTTCGTCGTGACGCGCACTGCGGAGGGGCAACCCACGCTGCACGTGGATGGGGTGTTGCAGCCGGACCTTGCCGTGCGGCTTCGCGACGACGGTCATCACTATCGTGTAGAGCTGGATCTGGGGCAGGGCCCTGGATGAACGTGCGCCCTGAAATTCAGGTGCAGCTTGATGCGCTGGAAGAGAAACTGGTGCATTGGGTGGCGCGCGTGCGCCACCCGGCGCAGTTCTGGCCGCAGTTTGAAGTGCTGGCGGGAGAGATACTGGATCAGTGCGAGCGCTCGGAGCGGGAACAGGTGCGCGCTTACATCCAGTCCATGCTCAATCGCCTTGCGCCGGAGCTTCCGCCATGGCGGTAACAGAGCCTCCAAGCACCTGCCAGCCTGTGCTGGTCCTGGTCCAGAACCGGCAGTACCTGAATCGGCCGGCGAACGCCCCTCCGTCGATGCTCCCCGTCAACTGGGCTGCAACTGATGTAACAGCTGCATTGCCTTGAACGGTGACCTCGACTGATTCCCACTCGGCCAGGGTGAGCTTCTGCCTCCCGGAACGGTGCATCGCCAGATCGTCCTGCTTATTGAACACTTCACCAGATGGGCCCACGAAGATCAGGTCGTCCGAGATCAGTTCATCCAGTGCTTCCACGTCACTGGCGAGCATTGCCAGGCGCAGTACCTCTTCGTGCTGCCGGATTTCAGTTTCCACTTGAACCTCCTGTCAGAGACTTCATAGGTTCCCTTCCGGCCACTGCAGCCACGTGCCCGGTTCCAGAATTTGCAAAGCGACATCCCGCTCGCGTGCGGCTTGGCGGACCCTGCCAAGCGGGTCGTCCACTTCGACATACTTGTCCATACCGCTCACGCCATAGTGGATCGGCACCAGCATCCGTGCGCCGAGGATAACCGCAGCGGCCACAGCCTGCTCGGGGGTCAGCGCGCCTGGCTGGCCGCTTACCGGCTCACGCCAGCCGAAGCGTGCGCCATTGATGGGCAGGAACGCGACATCGAAAGGCCCGTACTGGCGACCGATCCGCCACCAGTGACCGTGCCACTGGGTGTCTCCTCCATGGAAGATCCGCCGCCCACCGGCGGTGACCACCCACGAGACCTGGGTGTCGCCGTACCCGTCCGAGGCTGGAACAGGCGTTGCGGTGAAATCCCCGAGGAGTTGCGGCTCCCATAGTGGGCTGGGGCGCGGGCGGGCGTTTGGTGGCCACGGCGAAGGCTGCAGGCCTGCGGGGTACGCCAGTACGCCCCCGTTCTTCAGGGCTGCCGCTACTGCGGTGGCGTCGAAGTGGTCGGAATGGGTGTGGGTGACCAACACGTGGCTCTCCCCCACCGCATCATCAACCGGTACCAGCCGATCGGGTAGCGCCCTGCCCCACGCCTCAGGGTTGGTCAGGGGGTCGATGAACAGTGTGCTGTCGGGCAACTGCAGTCGAACCCCGGCCCATGCCAGTCGCTGGGCACGCAGGGTGCGCGCGGGTGCTGTAGCGGCCATTGCACCGACCGGAATCAATGCCGCTGCCGCCGCGCCAGCGCAGCCGGCCAGGAAGCGCCTGCGGTGATGGAGGTGACTCATGCGGCGCGCCCCCTGGCAGCCAGCGCTGCATCGAGGGCGAAGATGGATTGCGTAACGATTACTTCCAGGTTGTGCCCATGCCATTCGCGCTCGAAGGCGGTTGGCACTACCCCGGCGGCCAGGCAGTCTTCCAGCGGGATGGCTGCAATCTGCTCGGCCCATTGCATGGAGGCTGTATGCAAGCGGATGCCCACCACGATGTCCTGGATGCGGCGTAGATAGTGAAGTGCGTTATCCAGCACTACGGCGTCAAAGACGCCCATGTGGCCGCCGACCACCCTGCCCCGCCCGAACTGTTGGATGCGGCCGATGGCCGCCCGCTGCAGCGCCGGGTCTGCCCGCGAGAGATACACGATGTTGCCCACGATGTTGTCCCCCACGCAGACGAGGTCGGCGGTGGGCACATCCACGCTGACGTGGTCCATGGTCTTGCCGGGGTTGAACAGGAAGCGGAGCTGGTGCCGTCCCCAGCGCAGTGCCAGGTTGTCGAACAGGATGTCCGGCTCCCGGTAGAGCGAGGCCACGGGGCGGTTCTGGGAGAGAAACGCCTGCCGGTGATGGCGGTGTGCCAGGGTCAACGCCTCGGGGAACATCGACATGCCGGCAATGTGGTCGCTCATGAAGTGCGTGGCGGCAACCAGGTGCACCGTTTTGCCCATCTGCCCGCACAGCACCTCCCTGAGTTGGGCGGCATCCTCCTCGCTGCCCAGTGCGTCGACCAGCAGTACCCGGTCACCATCGATGAAGGCAGTGGCGACCGATTCCACTGCTTCGCCCACGAACATCACAACGTCTGCAGCCAGTTCCTGGATTCGCATGGCGGTATCCCGATGGAGGTGGGGCATCGTCGCCACCCCCACGAGCAGCGGCAAACGAGTTGTTTTGTGCGTGGCATTAGAAAAACTAACGCGATACGATGCCGGGAACCCCGCTCCCCAAGGCGCCCGTGAAAGCCCGCCCCACTGCCCCGCTCAATGCGCTGCGCACGTTCGAAGCGGCGGCACGCCACCTGAGCTTCAACGCCGCCGCCAGCGAGCTGTTCGTCACGCCGGCGGCGGTTAGCCATCAGGTCAAGCATCTGGAGGCGTACCTGGGGGTGAGCCTGTTTGAACGCCACCACCGGTCAGTGGCGCTGACCCCGGAGGGTGAGGCCTTGGCAACCACCGTGGGCGAGCTGCTGGGGCAGCTGGACCGGGCATTGGACCGCGCCAGGACACGCGCGCCCACCGAGCTGCGGGTGACCACGATGGAATCGTTCGCGGCCAAGTGGCTGGTACCTCGCCTGCACCGTTTCCAGCAGGCATTTCCCGATGTCCGGGTGCGGATTGATACCAGCGACGAGCGCGCCGACTTTCTCCGTGAGGGCTTCGACGTGGGCATTCGCTATGGGCCGGGCAACTACGTCGGCGTTCGAGCCGAAGTGCTGATGCAGGCGCCGGTGTTCCCCGTGTGTTCGCCTACCCTGCTGCGCGACACCTCGAAAGTGCTGCAGGATCCTGACGACCTGCGCCACTACACGCTGCTGCACGATGAGGGCGCAACAGGCCGTTCCGGGGTTCCTGCGTGGGCTGATTGGTTGGCTGCAGCGGGTGCTACGAAGGTAAATGCAGTCGCTGGCCCTGTGTTCGCCAGCATGTATCTTGCGCAGGAGGCCGCAGCTTCAGGCCAAGGTGTTGCGCTGGGCCTGGCTCCTCTTGTGGAGGAGGACCTTCGGCAAGGGCGGCTGGTCAGGCCGCTTAGCGAGGAGCTGGGCAACGCGTACTCGTTCTGGTTGATTCAGCGCGAAGGCGCTAAGCCGCGTCCGGATGTCGAGGCGTTCTGCGAGTGGCTTCGGGACGAGTTGGGGACAAGCTAGAGACGCAACAACTACTCCTGTTCTCGCGCGCGACTTGGATAATCCATTACAGAAACGAAATCTTCCACATGACGCTGCCAAGCAAGCAAGCCGCGTACCATCTGCTCGATGAGTTTGATGCCGGACTGATCGTCGATGCCAGCATACTGTTCTGGTTCGCGATTGAATTTGGCGCTGACAGCGCGTAACCCTTCGCCGCATGGGACGAAATCGACCTGAGCGAAGCAGATGCCGCTCCAGCTGCGATGTACATGGAGCGTATCTCCCTCGCAGTACAGGAACCACTTGTCTTCCATCTCCAGAGGGATCATCCCCTGCCGCATCAGTGCCGACTCGGCAGCATCAAGGCTGAAGTCTGGCGTCAGGACCGCATAGCGGTCTGGCAGCGGAACGGTCTTCCAGTCGGCGGCTGTGGCTACGCGTGTCTTCATGGGTTGCCTTGAGGCTCGACGAAAGGGTTGGACGAATTTTCACCGTGCTCGCACGCCTGGTGGGTGCACAACTTCTACATAATGCATTCTGCGAGGTTCTGTCCAGCGATTGGCGGTTTCCACGTACTACCCTTGTCCTGCGCCTGCCGCCAAGCACGGCCGTTCACTGGCCCAGCTAGAGCTGTGCAACGTTCGTCCGTATTACCGATACGGCTCTATCGATGGCTTCGCGGTCGATCTGCCAATGGGTCACCAGTCGCATCTTGCCGCCGTACGCCCCGTTGGCGCGGATGCCTTCAGCTTCCAGGGCGTCCATCAACCGAGGCATGTCCACCCCATCGGGCAGCGCGAACCACACCATGTTGATGTGGACGTCGTCCATGTCGACGTTGATGCACGGCACTTCGGCCAGGCGCTCAGCCAAGTACCTGGCATTGTCATGGTCCACATCCAGCCGCCGCGTCATCTCGGTGAGCGCAAGGATGCCCGGCGCAGCGATGACGCCTGCCTGCCGCCAGCCACCGCCCAGCAGCTTGCGGTTGTAGCGGGCGCGTTTGATGAAGGCGGCTGGCCCTGCCAGGATGGAGCCGACCGGTGCGGCCAAGCCCTTGGAGAGGCAGCACATCACGGTGTCCACGTGCTGTGTGATCTCCTTTACGTCGCATCCGAGGTACGTAGCGGCATTGAACACGCGTGCGCCGTCCAGGTGAATGGGAACGCCGTGGGTTCGGGCGATGGCGGCAGTGGCCTCCATCGTGGCCAGCGGAATCACGCGACCGTTGCCGTGGGCGTTCTCCAGGCAGATCAGCCCGGTGCGCGGGATGTGGATGTCTTCCCCTACCCGGATGCGGGACTCGATCTCGCCGGGCTCCAACAAACCCTGCTTGCTGGCAATCGTGCGCAGCTGCACGCCACTGATCACCGCCGCAGCGCCGTTCTCGTGCCAGACCAGGTGTGAGTCGTCGCCCGCGATCACCTCATCGCCGCGTCGGCAGTGGGTGAACACTGCCAGCTGGTTGCCAAACACGCCCGTTGGAACGAACAGCGCATCGTCCTTGCCCAGCATCTCGGCAGCGAGCCGCTCGAGCTGGATGACGGTAGGATCGTCCTGATAGACGTCATCCCCTACTTCGGCGGTAGCCATGGCCTGGCGCATGGCCGGCGTGGGCTGGGTAACGGTATCGCTGCGCAGGTCAATCCACTGCATCTGGGAACTCGCTGAAGGTGGGCAGGCATGGCCCTGAAAGGCCTTTTGGGCATTCTAGGTTATGCGATCGCTATTGGCATGGGGCCCGTATGAGCAATGGCCCGCCCAGGCGTTGCTTCGTTCTGGGGTCATGCGCTACCGGGGTGGTTGGGCTATCGGCGGTCGTTTGGGAATCGACCCTACCTTGCGCGTCGGGGTGATCAGGTTGTGGGGAATTCCGCGCTGCGACCGTGTCAGGTTAAATCCCTGTGAGTGCGGCGCTGAATGACGGCAGAAAAATGTGCCTTATTTTCGACCTCTACTGCATCCGGGCGCCGGGTTGGCCCGTACGTATCAGGGCACACCCTTGTGCGCTCGAACTTTGAGGACATACACATGTACAAGTCAATTCAGCGTCTGGCTATCGCTTCGTGCATCGCAGCAGCTTGTCTTGCAACTGTCAGTGTTTCGGCTGCCGACAATCCGATGGTTGGCGGGGCGGCCATGTACCCGACCAAGACCATTGTTGAGAACGCCTCGGCCGCGAAGAATCTCACCACGCTGGTCGCTGCCGTGAAGGCGGCTGGGCTGGCTGAAACGCTGTCCGGGACGGGGTCGTTCACCGTGTTCGCGCCCACCAATGATGCGTTTGCGAAGCTGCCGAAAGGAACGGTGGATACGCTTCTGAAGCCTGAGAACAAGGCGAAACTGACCAAGATCCTGACCTACCACGTGGTTCCTGGTACGCATTCCGCTGCCGAGCTTACTGCGGCTGCCAAGAAGGGTGGCATGGCCAGCATGCTGACTACGGTTGAAGGCGAGAAGCTTACGGTGAAGCTGGCTGACGGCAAGGTGTGGGTGGTGGATGCCAAGGGTGGCAAGGCGGCCGTGACTACCGCGGATGTCGGGCAGTCCAACGGTGTGGTGCACGTTATCGATACGGTTTTGATGCCCAAGTAGTCTGGGCGCGGGCGGGGGTGTTTGTTGCCCCCGCCCCTTTTTGTTCGCCGTCCGTCTGTGGCCCGGTCGGCGTTGTTCAGCCAGGCATGGCCTGGCTCTACCGGTGTGGGGTCAGGATGGAATCTTGATGGACTTTACGTTCACGAATTCCTTCAGACCTTCCGGGCCGTGCTCCCGGCCGTAGCCTGAGGCCTTGACGCCGCCGAACGGGAGCGTTGGGGACGCTACGTCGAAAGTGTTGATGAAGACCATGCCGGTATCGAAGTACTTGGTGGCCAGTTCGCGGGCGCGTTTCACGTCGCGGCTGAAGATGCCGCCGCCGAGGCCGTAGCGGCTGTCGTTGGCGATGCGAAGTGCATCGTCATCGTCCTTGGCGCGGATGATGGCCGCTGCAGGACCGAACAGCTCGTCCTGGTATGCCACTTGGCCGGGCGCTACGTCTGCCAGTACGGTGGCCGGGTAGAACCAGCCAGTGCGGTCGGGAACCTTGCCACCTACTACGAGGCGGGCGCCCTGCGAGACGCTTTCGGTTACCTGCTCATGCAGCTTGTCGCGCTGTGCTTTGGAGACCATGGGGCCAAGCTGCGTGTCTGCGGCGTTCGGGTCGCCCATCTTCACCGCCTCGAATTTCCTGGCGTATGCGTTCACAAAGGCATCGTAGTTCTTTGCGGTCACGATGAAGCGCTTTGCATTGACGCAGGTCTGCCCGTTGTTGAACAGGCGTCCTTTGACGCAGGTCTCCACGGCCAGATCGAGGTCGGCGTCGTCCAGGACCAGATAGGCGTCGTTGGAGCCCAGTTCCAGTACGGTTTTCTTCAGTGACTCGGCGGCCTTGGTCGCTACGGTGCGGCCAGCAGCCTCGCTGCCGGTCAGCGTTACGGCGCGGACCAGGTCATTCTTCACGATGTCGTTGGACTGGTCATGGCTGATCAGCAACACCCCGAACAGGCCCTTGGGCAGGCCGGCACTTTCGTAGATGTCACGCAGCAGCAGCCCGCTGCCGGTGCAGCTCTCCGCATGCTTGAGAAGTACACCGTTGCCCGCGATAAGGCTGGCGATGGAATAGCGGATTGCCTGGTAAGCCGGGAAGTTCCAAGGCTGGATGCCGTAGACCACGCCGATGGGGCAATGGGCCACTATCCCCGTTGCACCCTTTACGTCGCGCTCTTCGTCTGCAAGAACCGTGGGGCCCTCTTTGGCGGTGTAATCGCAGATGGCTGCGCACAGCTCGACCTCGGTGCGGCTGTCTTCAATGAGCTTGCCGACCTCGCGGGTCATGAGTTGGGCGAACTCTTCTTTTCGTTCGCGGAGGGCTTCGGCGATGTCTGCGATGACGTTGGCGCGGTCTTCCAGGCTACGGAGGCGCCATTGGAGGAAGGCTTCGTGGCTGGCCTTTACTACGCTGGCCGCTTCATCGTCGGACATGTAGGCGTAGGTAGCGAGTACTTCTTCGGTTAGCGGATTGATCGTGGTGAGTTGCTTCTGGGGCATGGATTTGGATCCTTTACCGCATTGGGGGAAAGCGATCAGGTGATGATCGTTTCGTAGCGGTTCCCATGCAGTGAATTCCATGGCTGCGTGCATCACTGGGGATTCACAGCGCCTCTTCGTTCTTCGGCCATGCGTTACCGGGATGGTTGAGGTTATCGGTGGTCGTTTGGGAACCGACCCTACCGGTGGGTAGAGCCACGCCCTGCGTGGCTAGCGGGCGCCGACGTAAACGGAGTGTCGCCTCAGGTAGAGCCACGCCCTGCGTGGCTGGCACCGGCGTATCCGGAGCGTTGCCCCACCGGTAGAGCCACGCCATGCGTGGCTGGCCGTAGCCGATTGAGGTGGGCGCCACGAAATGTTGCCTTGCGATCAGTTGGGTTTGGCTTCAGATTCCCACGTCATCACGAAGGTCAACTCGAGGTTCTCGCCTCGCTCCAATCGGTTTGGTGAAAGTGTGAACGCGTCCGGTGGCCCGGTCTGGGGTTCTACGCAGGTGGCGTGGGACGCGGCGTCGTAAACGACCCAATAGTTGGTGTTGGCTCGCATGCGGAGGCGCTGATCCGCTGACACCAGTGCTATCTCCGCGTGATTGATGAAGCAGTCGTCCCAAGGGCCGGGCGTCGGGGCTACGCAGGGCACTGTGGCAATGCCCTCCCCGTCCTGCGGGTACATGGCATCAGGGGCAAAGATCAGCTGCTCTGGCTTGCGGAACCATGGGTGCCAGCCGAGTACGGCCGGCATGGCGTGGCGGTCTGCCTGTATCGCGAGGTGCAGTTCAAGGCAATGGGGTCGCAGACGGATAATCTGTGTCGCCGTTCCACCAAAAGGCCAGTAGGCGTCTTCGGCGAGCTTAAGCGACAGCGTTGCTGTGTCCGCTTCGAGGCTGTCCATCTGCCAGGGGCGCGTAAACCCTACCCCGTGGATGGCGTGACCGCCGAAGTTGATGGGCAGTACATGAGGCTTGCCGTCGAAGTCGAAGCGGCCATGCCGGATTCGCCCTGCCCACGGCACCATCGGGTAGCAGCCCCAGGCAATGGCTGCCGCGCTGCCCTCTTCTTCGCTGACCAGCCAGTCCATCCCGTCATAGCGGATCTGGGCGATGCGCCCACCGGCTTCGGGGGCCAGTGCCACTTCCAGCTTGCCTGACTTCAGCCAGTGCAGACGGCCTGCCAGCAGCGGCGCCAGCGCGTCATCAATGGGAGATGCGGTCTCAGGCGCCATACGGATCTATCGTCCTGATGCTGCCATCGGCTTCCATATGCAGCGGCGTGCACTTGACCGAGCGCAGGTGGGTTACGCCGCCTGACAGCAGGGAGTCGTGATAGAACAGATACCACTGCCCATCGACCTCGCAGATGGAATGGTGCGTGGTCCAGCCGACTACCGGCCTGAGGATCACGCCGGCATAGGTGAACGGCCCGTACGGGTTGTCGCCCACGGCATAGCACAGCAGGTGGGTGTTGCCGGTGGAGTACGAGAGGTAGTACCGGCCGTTGTACTTGTGCAGCCACGGGCCTTCGAAGAAGCGGCGTTCGTGGTCGTCGGCTCGCAGCAGCTTTCCGTGCTCATCCAGGATCAGCACTTCCCGGGTGGGCTCCGCCAGCTGGGTCATGCCGGGTTCGAGCCGCCCTACCCTCGGACCCAGCGCGGGTGCGTCGCCGGTGGGCTCCTCGTTCGCTGCGTCGTACCGGTTGTCACGATACTTCTGCAGTTGGCCGCCCCAGATGCCGCCGTAGTACAGGTAGTGCGCGCCGTCGTCGTCCTCGAACACTGCCGGGTCGATGGAGTATGTGCCTGCAATGGGCTCGGGCTCGGCTTTGAACGGCCCTTCCGGGCGATCGGCCACCGCTACGCCGATCCGGAAGATGCCCTGTGCGTCCTTGGCCGGGAAGTACAGGTAGTAGCGGCCGTCACGGGTAGCGGCGTCTGGCGCCCACATCTGCTTCGCGGCCCAAGGCACGTCACGTACATGCAGTGCCAAACCACAGTCGGTGGCTTCGCCCTGCGGCGAATCCATCCGCAGTACATGGTAGTCCTCCATGCCGAAGTGGCCGCCTTCGTCATCGAACGGTGCGCCGGCATCGATGTCGTGAGATGGATAGATGTACAGCTTGCCCTCGAAGACATGCGCGGAAGGGTCCGCCGTGTAGATATGCGACACCAGCGGCTCGGAGATGGCGTGTGCGGCCAGGTGCTCCAGGCTGTTTCCATTGCGCCGTTGCAGCAGGTCCTGTTCGATCCGGGTTTCCATGCGCTTGTCGATCTTGTAGAGGAACAACAGCCCTACGGCGAGCAGGAACGGGATCGAGCAGTACAGGCTCACGGTCAAGCGGATGCCGTCCACCACGCCGTCCGGCTGCTGGGCGGCGCCGGCCTGATAGCCGTAGTGCGCCAGGATGCCCGCCACCAGTGCGCCGCCAATGCTGAGGCCGATCTTCAGGCCGCACAGCATGGCGGAGAAGATGATGGCGGTGGCACGGCGGTGGTTCTTCCACTCCGAGTAGTCGGCCACGTCGGCAATCATCGCCCACAGCAGCGGGATGGTGATGCCGTAGAAGAAGCCGTGCAGCATGAACGACACGAAGGCCACGGCCACTCCCGTGGGCGGGAACAGGTAGAACACCAGCAGGAACACGGTGCACACGAACAACGCCGCGCCGAATACATCACGCTTGCCGAAGCGGTCGGCCAACCGGCGAGAAACGCCGATGCCCAGGATCATGCAGATGATGCCGCACGCGTTGAACAGGCTGAAGGCCGAGGTGGCTGGATCTTTCGGCCAGGTGAAACCGGACAGTCCCCAACCGCTGAGCATGGCGTTGAGGCCACCGATGAAGCGGTTGAAACCGGAACTGTCGAGGAACGCGGCCAGCGCCGGTTCGCTCATGTAGTACTGGAAGTAGTAGATGTAGGTGCCGCCCTTCAGGGCGAGGTTCATGAAGACCAGGATGGTCAGCGCCAGCATCACCTGCCACGGGCGGTTGTGCAGCAGGTCCTTCAGGTCCTGCCCGACCCCGGCGGTCTGCTCCTTGGCGGGAACGATGCGCTCGCGGGTGGTGGCGAAGGTGATGAGGAAGAACACCGTGCCCACTACCGCAAACACGGTCATCACCCGCTCGAAGCCGAGCACGCGGTCGCCGTCGCCGAGGATCAGCACCAGCGGCAGCAGCAGGACCTGGATGATGAACTGCGCGATCATCACCGCCACGAAACGGTACGCGGAAAGGCTGTTGCGCTGGTCCATGTTGCCGGTGAGCACGCCGCTGAGCGCGGAGTACGGCAGGTTGTTGGCTGCGTACACCAGCATCAGCATGCCGTAGGTGGCCAGCGCGTAGACCACCTTGCCGCGCTCGCCCAGGTCCGGCGTGCTGAATGCAAGCAGCGAGAGCACGCCGAACGGAACAGCGGTCCACAGGATCCACGGCCGGAACTTGCCCCAGCGGCTGCGGGTGCGGTCGGCGGCGATGCCGATCAACGGGGTAAACACGAACGCGCCGAGCAGGCCGACCACGAAGATCACGGTGGCCGCCGTGGCGGGCGGCAACCGGTAGACGTCGGTGTAGAAAAACGCCAGGTAGGTGATGAGCGTCTGGAAGATCAGGTTGGCCGCAAGGTCGCCCAGGCTGTAGCCCAGCTTTTCCCGTACCGACAGGGTGTGATCAGTCACGTTTTGCCTCCACGGTGAAACGTGCCTTTACCCGGGCGTCGGCACTGGAGCTGCCTACCCGCACCTCGTACGCCCCCGGCGGCACCGCATACGCGCCACGCGCTTCGTCATACTGGCGAAGGGCCTGGTAGGCGTCCAGGTCGAAGGCCACCGTCTGTTTCTGGCCTGCGCCCAGGTGCACGCGCTGGAAGCCGTGCAACGACTGCACGGCATCGCCCGCTGCGGCGTCCACCCGGCGCACGTACAGCTGCACCACTTCGTCGCCGTCGCGCTTGCCGGTGTTGGCTACTTCAACCTGTACCTTGAGACGACCATCGGCGGCGACGCGCGGTGCATCGAGCTGGAGCTTGCCGTAGTCGAAGGTGGTGTAAGAAAGGCCATGGCCGAACGGGTACAGCGGGGTGCCGCGGAAGTAGCGGTAGGTGCGGCCTTCCATGGCGTAGTCGTCGAAGGCCGGCATCTTCTGGTCGGCAGTGTAGAAGGTCACCGGCAGGCGGCCGCCAGGGTTGTAGTCGCCGAACAGGGCCTCGCCCACGGCAGTGCCGCCGCGCTGGCCGGGGTACCAGCCCATCAGGACGGCCGAGAGGTTTTCCTGGGCCCACTCCACCGCGAGCGCGGAACCACCGGTCAGCACCATCACTACGGGCTTGCCGGTGTCCTTGAGCGCTTCGAGCAGCTTGCGTTGGGTGGCGGGCAGGCGCAGGTCGGTGCGGTCGCCGCCGGCGAAGCCCGGGTAGTTGACCTTCATCTCCTCGCCTTCGACATCGCCGGTGAGGCCGCCGACGAATACCACCACGTCGGCGTTGCGGGCGGCGTCCAGTGCTTCCTCGAACGGCGGTTTGGCGCCGGGCATGCGCCAGCCCAGGCGCACCCCAGCGTCGCGCTCGGCGTCGAAGTATTCCAGCTTCAGCTCGTAAGCACGGCCGGCTTCCAGCTCCAGGTCCACGCCGTCGCTGCGCATGCGGTCGCTGGGAGTCCAGTGGTCGAGCACGCGCTTGCCGTCCACGTAGAGGCGGAAGCCATCGTCGGCGGCCGCTTCAATGCGGTAGCGGCCCGAGACCGGTGGGAGCAGCTGGCCACTCCAGCGGATGCTGAAGTTGTCATTCGGCACGCCCTGCCCCGGGCCGGCTTCGCCGCGCGCCATCAAGTTGTCGGTGGGCGAGCCGCGGTCCCAGCCGAAGCCGATCTGGGCGTCGGTGCGGACCAGTGCCGGGGTGCCGGCCAGGTCGGCCGTGCGGAAGTACTCGCCGCGCAGGCCGCGCTCCGGTGAGTCGGCGGCAGGCCGCAGGTAGGCGGCTTCGATCAGCGGGGTGGCGTTGGGATCATCGCGCCCTTCCACCAGGTCCACGCCGCGCGCGTAGCGCACCTCCACGCCCTTGGCGGCGTCACGGATGCCCTGCAGGATCGTGACCGGTGCCGCCGGGGTGCCGAAGTAGTTGCCCAGCAATGCCATGGTGTCGTCGGCGGTGGGGCCGACCACGGCGATGCGCTTGAGATCGCGCGAGAGCGGCAGCACGCCGTCGTTCTTCAGTAGTACCAGCGATTCCCGCGCCGCCGTCAGCGCGAGCGCGTCGTGCGCGGGCGCCTGGTTCACGGACGCGGGGATGCGTGCGTAGGCTACGCGCTCCGGCGGGTCGAACATGCCCAGCCGCATGCGTGCGGTGAACAGGCGGGTCACGGCGTCGTCGATCTCGGCTTCGCTGATCAATCCCTGCTTCACTGCTTCAGGCAGCGTGGCGTATTCCTGCCCGCACTCCAGTTCGGTGCCGTTCTTCACCGCCAGTGCGGCGGCGGCTTCGCGGGTCGGCACGATTTTGTGATGCTTCCAGATGTCGACGATGGCCCAGCAGTCGGAAACCACGTAGCCCTTGAAGCCCCACTCGTCGCGCAGGATGTCACGCAGCAGGAATTCGCTGGCGCTGGCGGACTCGCCGTACACGCGGTTGTAGGCGCCCATCACCGCGTCCACCTGCCCTTCCTTCACCAGCGTTTCGAACGCCGGCAGGTAGGTGTCGTACAGGTCGCGCCTGCTGGGCTTGGCGTCGAAGTGATGACGGTCGGCCTCGGGGCCGCTGTGCACGGCGAAGTGCTTGGCGGTGGCGTCGAGCTTGCGGTACACCGGGTCGTCCCCCTGCAGGCCGTGCACGAAGGCCACGCCCATGCGCGCGGTGAGGTACGGGTCTTCGCCGTAGGTTTCCTGGCCGCGGCCCCAGCGGGGGTCACGGAAGATGTTGATGTTGGGCGACCAGAAGGTCAGACCCTGATAGCGGCCGTGCTGGCCGTCACGCACGAACTGGTGGTGCTTGGCGCGTGCTTCGTCGCTGATGGTGGTGGCCACCTGCCCCATCAAGGGGACGTCGAAGGTGGCGGCCAGGCCGATGGCCTGCGGGAACACGGTGGCCTGCCCTGCCCGTGCGACCCCGTGCAGGCCTTCGCTCCACCAGTCGTACGCGGGCACGCCCAGGCGCTCGATGGCCGGGGCGCCGTTCTGCATCTGGGCGGCCTTTTCTTCGAGGGTCATCTGCGCAACGAGCGCGGCGGCGCGGGTTTCAAAGCTGGCGGAGGTGTCCAACCAGGGTTTGGGCTCTGCGGCGTGCGCGGCGGTGGCGAGCCCGATGGCGGCGCACAGGGCAAGGGTGGCAAGGACGGGGCCGCGAAGGCCGACGGAGTGGTAAGGCCTGCGCGTCATCATCTGCTCCTCGAAGCGCGCTCGTCGCGCGCGAATGGTCCCAGCAGGGTGCCTACGAAGCCCCCTGCACGATCGGTGCTGAGTACGGTGCCGTCTACGTTTTCTGCGAGGGTTTGCCAGCCCTGCCCGTGGCCGGTGTCGACTGCGAAGGCGTAGTTGCCTTCATTGCCGCTGATCTGAAGGCGCAGCGTGGGTGCTGCTTTCAGTTCGCGGCTGGCAAGGGTTTTCGTTGTGTTGCCGCCGTCCCGGGCTTCGAGGAAGACGGCGACGCGGTCACCACCAAGGCTGCGTACGCCGAGGAAGTACCACCAGGCTTCGCTCTGGAAGGCAGCCAGGCCTGCTGCGACGCCTTGCCCCGGGCGGGTCATGGCGGTGCTGGCCTCGAAACGCAGGTGTTGCTGGCGGCGGCCGAGGAAAGCTGGATTCTTGAGTGTGTCGAGGCCTTCCGGCAGTGGATGCAGGGCGAGGCTCCCTGGCCGCTCGCGCAGGTCTGCCCACTCTTGCTTGGGCACACGCACGCGCAGCCACGCATTGCCAAGCGTCGCGCCGTCGAACCCGTCGCGGTCAATGAAGTTGCCAGTCGAAGGCGCTTGAACGGCTTCGCCCTTCATCCAGCTGGGGGCTTGCACCACGTAGGGGATGGTCTGGTTGGCAGTCAGGATCACCGGCCAGCCATCGCGCCATTCCACCGGCAGCAGGTAGGTCTCACGCCCAGTGTTGTAGTGGCGCTGCTGGTAGTTGCGGCTGGCCAGGAACACGGCCCACCACGAGCCGTCCGGGCCTTCGACCAGATCCGCGTGGCCAGCGTTGGTGATGGGCAGTGGGCGGTCGGCAGGCAGGTCGCGCTGGGTGAGAATCGGGTTGTGTGCATAGGGAACGTAAGGCCCCCAGACATCGCGGCTGCGCAGTACCACCTGCGAATGCTGCGGCCCGGTGCCGCCCTCGGCGTCGGAAAGGTAGTACCAGCCTTCGCGCTTGAAGATGTGAGGGCCTTCGATCCAGATCGGATTCTTTGCCGGTTCGACACCGCCGTCGATCAGGATCTTGCGTGGGCCGATGGGCTTGAATGCGGCCAGCTGGATCTGCTGCATCCAGATGGCGCGGTGGCCTTCGTATCGCGGGGTGCCGGCGGGCGCATCGTTGTTTACGAGGTAGACGCTGCCATCGTCGTCGAAGAACAACGACGGGTCGATGCCGTCGATGCTCGGCAACCAGTGCGGGTCGGACCACGGGCCGGCGGGATCGTGCGCAGTGGCGATGAAGTTGCCGCCACTGTCTACAGCGGTGGTGACCACGTAGAACAGGCCATCGTGGTACGAGATCGCAGGTGCGAACACGCCCCGTGAGACGCTGAGGCCGTCGAAATCGAGCTGGCTTGGGCGATCGATGACGTTGGCGATCTGCTTCCAGTGCACCAGGTCCTCGCTCTCGAAGACGGGGATGCCCGGAAAGTAGGTGAAGCTGGAGTTGACCAGGTAAAACCTGCCGTTGGCGGCGACGATGCTGGGATCTGCGTGGAAGCCGGCCAGGATCGGGTTGCGGTAGTGCCCAGCCGGCAGCGGCGTTTCGAACGCGGCATCGCGGCCCGTGTATTCGAACCAGTCGAAGTAGACCGGCGGCGCAGGCTCGGTCGCGCGGGTGGTCAGCACCGCGCTGAGCAGCATGAAGGTGGCGAGCAGCCGGCGCATCAGCGAGCTGCTCCTTCGTCGACGGGCAGCTCGAACGGTCCCGACGGCAGGCCGCTGCTGTCACGCAGCGTGCAGACCGGGCCGTCGGCCCAGCAGTAGCGGACGCGGGCGGCGGTGCCTGCCTGAGGGCTGCGCAGGATGACCGCGTGCCCGTCCAACGTCGCGTCGGCGTAAGCGCAGTGTTGGGCAGCGGCGTCGCAGACTTCAAAGCCGATGGGGCCCTGCGCGCCGGTGGTGATGAGGTCACCGTTAACGTCCGCGAACTGGATCCGGAGTCCCTCCGGCGTGCGCGAAGCATGCGTTGCCGTCGGACCGGTGGATGCCAAGTCGTGCTCGCCGTAGACCACGTTTCGCGCCAACCGCGCCAGGCGGCGGCCCAGCTCCTGCTTGTTCGGCGGGTGGATGTCGTAGGCGTCACCAATGTCGATGGCCACGGCGAGGCCGCTGTGCGGGTCTTCCGCTGCTACGCGCCGCTGTGCATCACGCACCTGCGCCCAGCCGCTTTCGGTGGGCGCAGCGGGTGGCTTGCCGTAGTTCGCGAGCTGGACGATCAGCAAGGGCAGCGTTGCACCAAACCGGCTGCGCCAGTCCTCGCGCAGGCTGCGCAGTCGCCCTGCGTAGGCGGCACCGTCGCCGGTGTTGGACTCGCCCTGGTACCAGAGCATGCCGCGCAGGCCATAGTTGCCCAACGGCGCGATCATGCCGTTGTACAGCGTGGACAGCCCGGTTGCTGCCTGCCATGGGGCGAGTGGCGGTGACTCGGGGCCGGGTGCTGGCCGGTACTGCCACGTCGCGTCGAGCGTGACGCGGGTGCCATCGGCCAGACGGATCGCATGGGCGCTCGCGGGCCCGGCCAGTCCTCCGTCGCCCCAGGTGTCGAGCACGTTGAGCACTACGGAATTCGCGCCCGCTTTCAGCAGTCCCGGAGCCAGGGGGTATGACCGCGCTTCGCCGGGGCCGTACTGGCTGCCCACTGCAACGCCGTTGACCCAGGTGACGTCGGTCTCGTCTACCCGCGCCAGTTCCAGCGTGGCCCCCTGCGCTGCCTGCGCGGCGGTCAGGGTGACCTGCGTGCGGTACCAGACCATGCCGTTGTAGTCGGAGAGCTCGGGGACGCCCCAGCGCTCCCATGCGCCCAGTGCTGTGGGTGCCTGCCTCCATGTGCCGTTGTTGGTATCAGGCTGCCATGGCGCATCGCCAGAAGCGTTGCCATCGCGACTGGCCCACCACTGCTGCCAGTGCGTTCCCCATTGCGCGTTCGCGGCTGCAGGGTCTTTGGCATACAGGGCGAGCACGTCCAGTGCGGGTTGCATGCCTTGCTGTGTGCGCAGGCCATTGGCGCTGGTCCACGCCTCGATCCGTGAGCCGCCCCATGCCGATTGGATGAGACCCATCGGTACCTTGACGGTCTTCTGGAGTTCGCGCGCGAAGTAGTAGCAGGCGGCGGAGAACTCGCGCACGGTGTCCGGGGTTGCGGCGGCCCAGGCGACCGGTGCGTTGAACGACTGTTGCGGGGCGACGGCGGCGGCCTTGGGAACGGTGAACAGACGGATGTCGGGATGTGCGGCGGCTGCGAGTTCGCTGTTCGCGTCCAGGGTGCGCCATACCGGCAGCTCCATGTTGGACTGGCCGGAGCACAGCCAGACGTCGCCGATCATGAGGTCATGCGCGGTCTGGGTCGCTTGCCCTGCCCTTACGGTGAGTGCGTAGGGGCCGCCTGCGGTGGTTGGGGGAAGCGTGGCTTTCCAGTGCCCACTGGCGTCTGTGCGGGTTTTCTGGGTGTGCCCCGCCAGCGTTACGGACACGCTCTCGCCCGGCTTTGCTTCGCCCCAGACCGGAATGGGCTGGTCGCGCTGAAGGACGGCGTGGTCCTGGAAAAGTGGATGCAGCAGTGGTGGCGTGGGTTGCTGCGCCATCGACGGTGCGCTGGCGATGGCAAGTGCGGGCAGCAGCAACCGGTGAGCCCAATGGCGGAACCTGCTCATCGGCCGTCTCCGGGTGCTGAGGGGAACTGCAGGGACTGGTAGTAGGACAAGGGGTGCGGTGGTGGGGCTTCGCCCTTCGGCAGTGGCAGGCCGTTGATGGATTGGAAGTAGGCGATGCTGGCGTCGCGCCACCATTGGGCTTCGCGTTGTTGGATGCGGAGGAAGGCGGTGATCTGGGCGTTTCGTTGTGGGTCGATCGGTGAGGCCAGCGGGGCAGAGCCCCGCTCTACCTCGGTGGGGTTCGTCAGGCTCGCCCACAGACTCTGCATCTCTTGCACCTGCCGTACGCCGAGCGAGTAACGGGTGACGAGTTCGTCCCACAGGGTGCGGCCGGAGGCCATGCGGTGGTCCCAGGGGACGTGGTGGAACCACAGAAGCAGCGGTTCGGGCACTTTCGCGAGGTCGCCGTAGTGCGCGGCCACTTCGGGCGCGTACTGGGCCACGGCGTTGCTGCCGCTTGCGTTGCGGTCGAAGCCGATGCCGTTGCGGTCGGCGCGGTGGTAGTACACCGAGGTCCAGTCCGGGCGCGGGCCGCCGTCTACCCAGGGGCCAGGGCCGTAGTGGTGGCCGCGCGCCATCAGGTGGTGCAGGCCAAGCGGGGTCATGTAGTTCACGGCCGCCTCGCGCGAGGCCATCATCATCTGCACGATGGGCTGAACCACGGCGGGGTCCGGCGAGAACGTCATCGCGGCCCAGTCGGCTGCGACATCGCGGGCGGACTGGTGTGGATTCCAGGCCAGCCGTCCGAAGGCATACCAGTTGGCCTGGTCGAAGTGCGAGCCGGTCCAGGTGCGGTCGTTGCCGATGTTGGCGACCCCGGCCATGCCGGTAAGTGCGTGCCCTTCCAAGGAACCGTCCACCACCTTGGCCACGGTCGAGCCCTTCCCTCGTGCATGCGTGTCAGAGCGCAGCACTTCCTCGAACAGCGGTCCGAGGTACACCAGGTGGGTGGCGAACCCGAGGTACTCCTTGGTGAGCTGGAACTCCATCATCAGCGGCGTGCGCGGCATGGCGCCGAACAACGGGTGGAACGGCTCACGTGGCTGGAAATCGATGGGCCCGTTCTTGACCTGCACGATCACGTTCGGGCGGAACGCGCCGTCCAGGCCGGCGAACTCGGTGTAGGCCTGGGTGGCGCGGTCTGCCGGCACTTCATGCGCGTAGACGAAGGCGCGCCACATCACCACGCCACCGTGCGGCGCCAGCGCGTCGGCGAGCAGGTTGGCCCCGTCGGCATGCGAACGGCCATAGTCCTGCGGGCCCGGCTGCCCTTCGGAATTGGCTTTGACAAGGAACCCGCCGAAGTCGGGAATGCGGGCGTAGATCTCGTTGACCTTGTCGCGCCACCAGCGCTGCACGCCGGGATCCAACGGATCGGCGGTCTTCAGCCCGCCCAGCTCGATGGGGGCGCTGAAGCGCGCGCTCAGGTAGACGCGGATGCCATAGGGCCGGAACACTTCCGCGAGCGCAGCCGCCTTGTCGAGGTACGCCGGCGCCAGGCTCCAGGCGCTGGCATTGACGTTGTTCAGCACGGTGCCATTGATGCCCAGCGAGGCATTGGCACGTGCGTAGTCGGTGTAACGCGGATCCTTCCATTCCGGCAGGCTCTGCCAGTCCCACAGCGAGCGACCCGCGTACCCGCGTTCGACATAGCCGTCCAGGTTGTCCCAATGGTCGAGCACGCGGAGCTGCGCGCGCGGCGATTCGTGCACGTCCAGCGCGTCCAGCGACCCGCCGGTCTGCAGCAGGCGCAGCAGGTGGAACACGCCGTACAGCACGCCGATGTCGTGCTGCCCTGCCACCACCAACACACTGTGGCCGTCGCGCTGGATGCGCTTCAGCAGGTATCCGTCCGCACCCAGTGATTCAATTTCGCTGCGCAGTGGCGCGAGCAAAGGGGACGACGCCGGCGTACCCAGTACCACGGCGTACTGTTGGGTCGGCTCGGTGTGTATCGGCGGTGCCTTGCCGAGCAGGCCGGCGAGCCCACGCTCCAGCTCAGCACGCGCGGCGCGCTGCGTCGGCGTTGCGTCGGGTGCGACGATGTCGCTCAACTGCGCGCGATACGTGGCTGCGAGCGCAGGTTCAACCGGCACATAACGCAACCACAGTGCATAGCCATCTTCCGCATGTGCGTTGCCCACAAAAAGCAGCAGCGCGATGACAACGCTCGACATCCAATGACACCGCGCGACAGCGGCAAAATGCGGCGTTTTTGGCAGTAAACCGGGTAAGCTGGTGACGTGCCTTGGCCGCTGCATCATCTCCCCTGACCGCACGGTAGCGTTACGAAAACGAAAGGAAACGCGTATTGGACAAGCCGAAGAAATCGGTCCGCCGCAAAACCAGTGGCGTGACGATCGACGAGGTGGCGGCGCTGGCAGGCGTTTCGCCGATGACCGTGTCGCGGGCCGTGAACCAAGGCAACGTGCGCGAAGAGACCCGCGAACGCGTGATGCGTGCGGTGCGCAAGCTGGGTTACACGCCCAATGTGGCAGCCAGTTCGCTGGCGGCCGCGCAGCACACCCGCATCGCGCTGATCTACGCCAACCCCAGCGGCGCCTACCTGAGCGAACTGCTGGTCGGCCTGCTGCGCGTCGCCTCCAACGCACCGGTGCAGCTGACCATCGACTACTGGGAAAACATGGACGCCGAGGCCGAGCGCAAGGCTGCGCGCAACCTGGCCAGCCGGGTTGACGGCGTGATCCTGCCGCCACCGCTGTGCGAGTCCGCCGCCGCCGTCGGCGAGCTGGTGAAGGCGCGCATTCCGGTGGTGGCGATTGCCTCCGGCCGCCAGGGCGATGGCATCTCCTGCGTGCGCATCGACGACTTCCACGCCGGCAAGGAAATGGCCGAGCATCTGATCCAGCACGGGCATACCCGCATCGGCTTCATCTGCGGGCGCGACGACCTCAGTGCCAGCGCCCGCCGCTACGACGGCTTCGTCACCGCGCTGCACGAAGCCGGGCTGGAGGTCGACCCCGAACTGGTCCAGCACGGCAACTACACTTACCGCTCCGGTCTGGGTGCTGCCGAGCTGCTGCTGGCGCACGCGAACCCGCCCACCGCCATCTTTGCCAGCAACGACGACATGGGTGCGGCCGCCATTTCGGTCGCGCACCGGCGCGGGCTGGATGTGCCCCGCGACCTGACCGTGGTCGGCTTCGATGACACCTCGGCCGCCACCACGGTGTGGCCGGAACTCACCACCATCCACCAGCCGATTGCGGCGATGGCCGACGCGGCCATCGACATCCTGCTGCGCACCATCCGCCACCGCAACGATGAAGCACGTCCGCTGACCGACCATGTGCTGCCGCACCGCCTGGTGGAGCGTGACTCGGTGGCGCGCCCGCCCAAGCGTAGGTAGGGCGCGCCGCATCGTCATGCTCCCGGGCAGGCGACAGTAACGTCGGCTTCGTTCAACGCGCCCAATGCAACCCGCGACATCGAAACGGTCATCGCCGATGCGCTCACCAGCGACCACGGGCGGTCCAGCTTTCCCACCTGCGCGCCGGCACCGGCCAGGCACTTCAGCGGCACGCCCACGCGGGTCCACTGCCCCACCGGCAGCTTGGCCAGGGTCGGCCCCAGCGGCACGCGCGCCGAGCAACCGGTACCACAGCCCACCGCCAGCCACGCCTCGCCCTTGGGCGCCGCATCCACGCGCAGCGTGGTGACCAGCATCAGGTCGCCGTTGCTCTCGCGCTGCAGGTCCAGTGCGGTGTGCGACTGCAACGCGGCGGTTGCTTCACCCTTGCCGGTCCAGGCCAGGCGGCGGCCGTCTTCCTGCTTGAGGTGGTCCACGCCGGTCACGTTGAGCAGGTCGCCGTCCAGGCCTTCCGGCACCTTGGTGACGGTCACGCCCTGCCCCGTGGCGTTTTCCAGGCGCAGCGCCATGCCGGCGCCGGCATCGCCCGCCGCGAAGAACACGCCGGCCGCGCCTTCATTGCCGGTCACGCCGGAGACTTCGGGCAACGCCGCAAGGTTGCCCTTGTCGGCATAGGTCAGGCCGTAGCCGAACGCGAACTGCGGGTCGTAGTCCTTCTGGCCCACGTTGTTGGCGTACTGCACCGCCGTGCGCGGCCAGCTGAAGCTGAGCTTGCCCTTGAAGTCGTTCTGCACGGCGCCATCGGGCGTGCGCAGCAGCACGTCGGCAATGCCTGCGCCTTCCGAACCCGGCAGCCAGGCGGCGACGAAGGCATCGGCGGCGTTGATCTCGCGATTCACCCACAGCGGACGACCACTCAGGAACACCGCGACCACGGGGATGCCGTCGGCTTTGAGTTTCTTGAGCAGCTGCAGGTCCGAGTCGTCGCCCGGCTTGTAGGCCAGCGTGGCCAGGTCGCCCTGGAACTCGGCATACGGGTTCTCGCCGAACACCACCACGGCGACATCCGGCTTCGCCTTGTACTTCCCATCGACCGCCAGCTCGGCCTGCCCACCCGCGGCCTTCACCTGCTTCGCGATGCCCTCAAAAATGGTGTCCGCGTTCGGGAAGTCCTTGCGCGTGGTGCCGGTGCCCTGCCAGTTGAGCGTCCAGCCGCCGGCCTGCTTGCCCACATCATTCGCACCGTCACCGGCCACCAGGATCTTCTGCTTCGGCGCCAACGGCAGCACGCCACCCTGGTTCTTGAGCAGTACCAGCGACTCGCGCACGGCCTGGCGTGCAACCTCGCGATGGTCCGGTGCGCCGATCAGGGCGAACTGGCCACCGACCGCACGTGCGGACGGCTTGCCGGCTTCGAACAGGCCCAGACGCATCTTCACCCGCAGGATCCGGCGCACCGCGTCGTCCAGTCGTTCCTGGCTGATGGTGCCGGCCTTCACGGCGGCCAGCGTGGTTTCGTACATGCCCTTCCAGCTGTCCGAGGCCATCGGCATGTCCAGCCCGGCATTGATGGTGGCCGGGCAGTCGGTGGTGGTGCAGCCCTTGACCTGGCCGTGGCCGTTCCAGTCGCCCACCACGAAACCGCCGAAGTTCATGCGGCCTTTCAGGGCATCGGTGAGGTACGGCTTGTTGCCGTGCATCTTCTCGCCGTTGACGCTGTTGAAGGACGCCATCACCGTCTGCGCGCCGGCCGCGATCGCTGGCGGGTAGCCGGCCGCGTGGATGCGGACCAGATCGGCCTCGCTGACCTTGGTGTCGCCCTGGTCCTTGCCGTCGGTGGTGCCGCCGTCGCCCAGGAAGTGCTTCACCGATGCGATGACATGGCGGCCGTCGAGGAACTCCGGCGAGCCCACCTTGCCCTGCAACCCTTCCACCACCTTTCCGGCATAGCTGGCCACCACGTCGGGCGATTCGGAGTAGCCCTCATAGGTGCGGCCCCAACGGTCGTCCTGCGGCACCGCCACGGTCGGCGCGAACGCCCATTCCATGCCGGTGGCGCGGGTTTCCAGCGCAGTGATCTCGCCGATCCGGCGCACCAGCTCCGGATTACGCGCCGCGCCCAGTCCGATGTTGTGCGGGAACAGGGTGGCGCCGACGATGTTGCTCTGCCCGTGCACCGCGTCGATGCCGAACAGCACCGGGATCGCCTTGCCGCCCTGCGAGGTGTCCATCGAGGCAGCGTAGAAGGCATCGGCCAGGGCCAGCCATTCGGCCGGCGAGGCGTCGTAGCGACCCCCGGGGTCGGAGTTGCCGCCGGCCAGGATCGAGCCCAGCCGGTACTTGCGAACATCGTCCGGGGTGATGCTGGCGATGTCGCCCTGGATCAGCTGACCCACCTTCTCTTCCACCGTCATGGTTGCGATCAGGTCATTGATGCGCTTTTCCAGGGCGGGGTCTTCGGCCAGCGGCCAGGCCACCGACGGCCACGGGTTGGTTTCGGCGCTGGCGGTGGCGGCGGCCGGGGCCTTGTCGGCGGCCTTGTCGTCGCCCTTGCAGGCAACCAGCGCGAGGACCACCGCGACCATCAGGGCGCTGCTGCGGCGGGAATGAAGAAGGTGGGTCATGGGCTCATCCTTGGGGCTGCGCTCAGCGCAGCAGGTACGTGTTGATCAGGTTTTCGTAACGTTCCTGCTTGCCGCTGATCTGCGTGGGCTCACCGCCCTTCGCCCCCAGTGCAGCCAGGTCCGCCAGACTGAGCTTGCCATGTTCGAAGTCCTTTCCGGCGCCGCTGTCGAAACTGGCGTAGCGTTCGGCGCGCCACTGCTCCCACGGCGAGTCGTTGAGCAGCCCGTGGGCGACTTCCAGCCCGCGCGCGAACGCGTCCATGCCGCCGATATGGGCCACGAACAGGTCCTCCATGTCGGTGGACTCGCGGCGCACCTTGGCGTCGAAGTTCAGGCCGCCTTCCAGCCCGCCCTGGCGTAGCACCACCAGCATCGCGCCGACGGTGTCGTACAGGTCGGTCGGGAACTGGTCGGTGTCCCAGCCGTTCTGCGCGTTGCCGCGGTTGGCGTCGATGCTGCCGAGCAGGCCGTGGTCCGAGGCGACCTGCAGGTCGTGCTCGAAGGTGTGGCCGGAGAGCGTGGCGTGGTTGGCTTCGATGTTGAGCTTGAAGTCCTTGTGCAGGCCATGCTCCTTCAGGAAGCCGGCCACGGTGGCGCTGTCGAAGTCGTACTGGTGCTTCATCGGCTCCATCGGCTTGGGCTCGATCAGGAAGTTGCCCTTCAGGCCGATGCTGCGGCCGTAGTCGCGCGCCATCGTCAGGAACCGTGCGAAGTGCTCGACCTCGCGCTTCATCTGGGTGTTCACCAGCGACGCATAGCCTTCGCGGCCACCCCAGAACACGTAGTGCTCGCCACCCAGCTCAACGGTGGCTTCCAGCGCGGCCTTGACCTGCACGGCGGCGCGCGCGACCACGGCGAAGTCCGGGTTGGTGGACGCACCGTTCATGTAACGCGGGTGCGAGAACAGGTTGGCGGTGCCCCACAGCAGCTTCATGCCGGTGGCGTCCTGGCGCTCCTTGGCCAGCTTGACCATGTGCTTGAGGTTCTTCTCGTACTGGCCCACATCGTCGGCGTCCGGTGCCAGGTCGATGTCGTGGAAGCACCAGTACGGCACGCCCAGCTTGGTGAAGAACTCGAACGCGGCGTCCACCTTGGCTTCGGCACTGGCCAGCGGCGAGCTGGATTCCCACGGGAAACGGCGGGTGCCCGGCCCGAACGGGTCGTGCCCGGCGTTGCAGAAGGTGTGCCAGTAGCAGACCGCGAAGCGCAGGTGCTCCTGCATGCTCTTGCCGCCGATCACCTTGTTGGCGTCGTACACCTTGAACGCGAGCGGGTTGTCCGAGCCGCGCCCTTCGAAGGGGATGCGGCCGATGCCGGGGAAGTACTCGGTGGCGCCGATGAAGGGCTGCGTGCTCATGGTGCGGTTTCCTTTCGTTGTGCGAGGTGTCGCGTGAAGTGGGTTTCAGCCGCGCTGCAGCGGCGTGAGGGCGTCGAGGTAACGTAGGAAGCGGGTGTAGGCGGTGGCATAGGTGTGGCCGCGTGCCGGGTCCGGGCGGGCCGAGAGCTGCGGGTCGAGCGCCACGTGCCGCTCGGTGATGTCGGCGATGGAAGCGCCGTCGCCGCGTGCATGGCCCAGCGCCCACAGCGCCTGCAGGGCGGCGCCGAACGCCGCGCCTTCGGATTGGGTCGGCACGTCCACCGGCAGGCCGAACACATCGGCTACCAGCTGCCGCCACTGCGCGCTGTTGCTGCCGCCGCCGGTCAGCACGATGCGGTCGAACTGCATGCCGCCGCGCACGAAGGCGTCGTAGCCGTACTTCAGGCTGTAGGTGGCGCCCTCCATGGCGGCGCGGTAGAAGTGCGCCGGGGTCATGTTGGTGGTGTCCAGGCCGGCCAGCACGCCCTTGCCCAGCGGCAGGTCCGGGGTGCGCTCGCCGTTGAGGAACGGCAGCATCACCAGGCCGTCGGCACCGGGCGGCGTGGTGCGCAGGTGGCCGTCGGCATGGCGGGTGTTGAAGTCGAAGGCGTCGGCCACCTGTTCGGTGACCACGGTGCAGTTCATGGTGCAGATCAGCGGCAGCCAGCCGCCGGTGGACGAGCAGAACGCGGCCCAGGCGCCTTCCGGGTCGACTACCGGTGTATCCGAATAGGCGAACAGGGTGCCCGAGGTGCCGAGGCTCATCGCCAGGCGCCCCGGGGTGACGCAGCCGGTGCCGATGGCGGCCATCATGTTGTCGCCGCCGCCGACAGCCACCTTGACCGTTGCCGGCAGGCCCAGCGTCTTTGCTGCAGCGGGTGCGATGTCGTACAGCGCTTCGGGTGCGGCGATGGGCGGCAGGCATGCCGCCAGGTCGCGGTCCGGGTCGGTCGCGCGCAGCAGTTCGGGCGACCAGGTGCGGTTGCGCACGTCGAGCCAGCCGGTGCCCGAGGCGTCGCCGTACTCGCAGAAGCGCTCACCGGTCAGCACGAAATTGAGGTAGTCGTGCGGCAGCAGGATGGTGGCCAGCTTCGCGTAGGCCTCGGGCCGGTGCGTCCTGGTCCACGGCAGCTTGGAAGCGGTGTAACCGGTAAGGATCGGGTTGCCGGCCGCTGCAATGGTCTGCGCGGTGCCGCCGACCGCGTCCATGATCTGCGTGCATTCGGCCGAGGTGCTGGTGTCGCACCACAGCTTGGCCGGTGCCAGTACCTGCCCTGCCGCGTCGAGCGGCACGAACCCATGCTGCTGGCCAGACACCGCCAGCGCCACGATGCGCGCACGCACCGCCGGTGCAATCGCGGCGAAGCAGCTGTTGAGCGCGGCCACCCAATCGGCCGGGGCCTGCTCGCGGCTGCCATCCGCGCCGCTGGCCAGCTCCAGCGCGGCACTGGTGCTGGCCACCACCTTGCGCGCGGCAGGGTCGTACACCAGCACTTTCAGGCTCTGCGTGCCTGCATCGATTCCGGCAACCAGTTCCATCCCTTACACCCCGTATGCTTCAAAAGGTAGCGCTACCAAATCCGGGCAACAACGCGCAGCTTCGCTACGCGGTCGCCATCCTCCGCGGCCACACGTCCTCGGACGCCTTGCAGTACTGCGCAATGAAGTCCGCCTGCGACGGCATCGTCGCCACCGCCTGCTGGATCGGCTGGCGGATGCGCTGCAGCAGGGTGCGCAGGTCGTCGTCGCTGATCGCGCTGGCCAGCGGGTGCGCCGGTCCGGGCTGGATGCCCTGCCCCATCAGCACGCTGGTCCAGGAGTCCACCCGGAACAACTCGCCCGGGTCCTGCCACGCATGCGCACGCTCGCGCCAGGCGCGCAGGCGCACCGCCAGCGACTCGGGCAATTCCATTTCGCGAGCGGCCTTCCACATCGGCTCGTCGCGCTGGGTGGCGTGGTAATGCAGGATGATGAAGTCGCGCACGTGCTCCATCTCCTTCTGCCCGACGTCGTTGTACAGCGCCTGCAGGGTCGGAGTGATGCCCTCGATCGGGAACAGCTGGATCAGGCGTACCACCGAGCTGATGGTGAGGTGGATGCTGGTCGATTCCAGCGGCTCGATGAAGCCACTGGCCAGGCCCAGCGCCACCACGTTCTTGTTCCAGGCCTTGAGCCGGCGCCCGCTGCGGAACGGCACCAGCCACGGGTCGCGCAGCGGTTCGCCTTCGATGTCGCGCAGCAGCTTGGCCTGCGCTTCGTCGTCGGACATGTGGCGGCTGGAGAACACCAGGCCACAGCCCACGCGATGCTGGAGCGCGATATGCCAGCGCCAGCCGGCCTCGTGCGCGATGGCGCGGGTGTACGGCACTGGCGGCTTCACCGATTCGGTCTGCACCGCCACCGCACGGTCGCTGGGCAGCCACTGGTTCCAGTCTTCGTAGCCGGTGTGCAGGGTCTGTTCGGTGAGCAGGCCACGGAAGCCGGTGCAGTCGATGAACAGATCGCCTTCCAGCACCTGGCCGTCTTCCAGCACCAGCGCCTGCACCGAGCCGTCATGCGCGTGCTGGCGCACTTCACGGATCTTGCCTTCCACCCGGCGCAGGCCGTTTGCTTCGGCCTTCCGGCGCAGGAATTTCGCGTACAGCCCGGCGTCGAAATGGTAGGCGTAGTTCACCTGCGGCTGGGTCTGCAGCGAGAACTGGTCGCCGCGCGAGGCCACGCTTTCCAGGCAGAAGTCACCCAGGTCCGAGGCCATGCCACGGCGCTGGCTGTCCAGCCAGAAATGGTGGAACGGCGTGGCCCAGGTGTTCTGCCCGATGGTGCCGAACGGGTGAATGAAGCGCTCGCCGGGGCGACGCCAGTTTTCGAACGAGATCGAGAGCTTGAAGGTGCCGGCCACTTCGCGCAGGAACTCCTGCTCGTCGATCTGCAGGAAGCGGTGGAAGGTGCGGATCGGCGGCACGGTCGATTCGCCCACGCCGACGGTACCGATCTGCTCGGACTCCACCAGGGTGATCTCGAGCTGGTCACGGAACTGGTGGGCCAGCGCGCAGCCGGCCAGCCAGCCTGCGGTGCCACCGCCGGCGATGACGACCTTGCGGATGCGGCCCTGGGTGGTGGTGTTGGCAGCGTTCAAAGCGATATCCCCGTCAGCGGTTGAGTCGAGCGAGCAGCTGGGCGCGCGTGCGGCGCGCCTGCAGTTCGTCGAACGGTGCCAGTTCGCCGCGGGCGGCCTCGGGCAGGTGCTGCCCGGCGTGCCCAGCGGGTCCAAATACGTAGTACTCGAAGATCTTCGCCCAGGCCTGCTTCTCGCGCGGCGGCAGGTCGCGCAGTGCCCACATGGCGTGCTGCAGGGCCGGCAGCGGCGAGGACAGGAAGCCGGGCACGCTGCGCCACCAGTAGTTCACCAGCACGTTGAACGGCGCCAGGCTGCGCACGTGGTGCCACCACATGCTGGGAATGAAGATCGCGTCGCCGGGTTCCAGTTCGGCGGTGACCGCGCTGGTCAGTGCATCACGGAACCGGGGATGGCGTTCGAAATCGGGGTTGTCGAAATCCACCACGCTCACCACCTGCCCGCCCGGGGTCGGTTCCAGCGGGCCCGGGTAGAGGTTGTCGATCTGCTCCGGCGGGAACAGCGTGAAGCGGCGACGGCCGACCGCGCAGCAGGCCAGGTTGTCCGGCGTGTCGAAATGGCAGGACGCGGTGACCCGGTTGCCGATCCAGATGCTGGCCGAGGCGTCGATGCCCTGCCCGGCCAGCGCGGCGTCGTTGTGTTGCGAAAAACCGGGCAGTGCCCGATCGATCAGCAGCGAGGCGATGTAGTACGTGGGCGGCTGGGGATCGTCTACGTGCCGCGCGATCTCCTCCAGCACCTCGCCCAGCACGCCGCGCCGAACCTCGAAGTTCAACGCGGTGAAGTCGGCGTTGTAGAACGGACGGCCCCGGATGGCGGGCTCGCCATGCGAGTACGGCACCGGCACGCCGGCGTCGAACCCGCGCAGGTAGTCCATGGCGTCGCGGGTCGAGCGCAGCCCGGCCTGGACCAGGCCCCAGTCGCGCACGACACCGCGCAGCACCACCGGTTCGCCGGCCGCGACCAGCGCGTCCAGCGGCAGCGCGGCAGGCGCCAGCCCTTCCAGTGTCCGCATCGCCGCCCCGTCGGCCATCGCTCAGTTCCTGCCCTGCAGGCGCAGGCGGCGCTGTTTCTCGGCGATCAGCCGCCGCATGTTGTGCAGCGAGGCCAGCATCAGGTACGCACCTTCCAGGTAACCGGCGCGGTTGAGCTCGGCCAGCGCCTCGCCGTCCATCGCGGCCAGGCGGTCGCGGTCGACCGCGTGCAGGCCGTTGACGCCGACCCGATGCTCGGCATCGATCTGCACGTCGAGCGTGACCGGCTGGATCAGTCCTTTGGCATCCAGCATCGCAAACATCTCCGCGCCAAAGGCATGGCCGTCGCTGATGCCGCGCAGCACGGTGGCGATGTGGTCGAGATACGGGGTATTTCCACCCTGCGGCAGGAACACCGGCTCGCCGGCGCTGTTGTTCACGCGCGGGTGGTCCAGGTCCACGTGCAGCACCGCTTCACGGGTGAGTTCGCCGTCGATGCGGTTTTCCTGGAACCCGATCAGGAACGGGCCCTTGGCCGCGGCCCCCGGCAGGTACGAGGCGTTCCAGCGCCCCTCGTCCAGGTACAGGTTCTCATGTTGTTCAAAGCCCAGCAGGACCACCGACTGCCACGCACCGGTGGCGGTGTCCCTGCGCAGGAAAATGGGGTATTCACGCTGCAGTTCGGCGAACTCGCTCGGGTACGCCGGCACCATGCCGACCGCGTCGCCGAATTCAGGTCCGAAGCCGGTCGCCACGCGCAGGTCGCGGTGGGCGATGTTGTTGAGCATTTCGTAACGCGGCATGTGTAGTCCAATCCCAGCAGGAGCCTGCACGGGTGCCGCTGCCCAGGCAGCGGCACCCGTGACCTGTTCAGAACCTGTAACGAACGCCAAGCATGTAACGCGGATCCTGGTCGGCCAGCTTTACCAGCATCTGCGAGGTGCGCGAACGCCAACGCACGTCCTCGCCGGTAAGGTTGATCGCTTCCAGGCTGAACGACCAGTTGTCATTCAGCGTGTACCCCACGCTGAGATCCCACTGATCGTACTCTTCCACATAGTACGGGTTTCGGCTCGCACCCTGGTTGGCCAGGATCAGGTACTGGTCACGCCAGTTCCATGCCAGGCGCACAGACCAGCCGTACTTCTCGTACATCAGCATGGCATTGGCGGTGTCGCTCAGGCCGGTGAGCGAGAACTGGTCGATGTTGGGATCGCCTGCGTCGTTGAAGCCGACGTCACCATTGACGATGGTGTAGTTGGCCAGCACGCCGAACCCGGTGTCGCCGAAGAAGTACTGCCCGCCCAGCTCCCAACCGTGCAGCTTCGACTCGTTCTGGTTGATCGGGCGGTTGACGTTGAACTGGTACAGCGGGTCGTCAGCCTCCCCGTACAGGTCGTATGCCGCTTCGGTCGCCAGCACCTGGGCGTCGGTGCCATTGTAGGCCCCCAGCCCGGCCGGGTTGTTGCGCAGCAGCGCCAGTGCAGTGAACAACGAGGTATCGTTGGCCGAGCAGGCCGCCGCGTTGGCGGGGCCGACCTGGGCTATACAGGCCCCGCTGGTCAGGAACCCCAGCGCCGCCTGTGCGTCCGGCCCGGAGCTCGGGTCGCGCAGGCCGTACAGGTTTTCCTGCACGATGGTGTTGCCGACGAAGTTGGCTACCTGCTTGTTCCAGTACGTCACCGACACATAGCTGGCGTCGGCGAAATACCACTCCAGTGCGAGGTCGAGGTTGTCAGACTCCAGCGGCTTGAGTGCCGGGTTCTGAGCGGTACCGCTGGCCCGCGAAGACGGATCGATCAGCACGGAACCGAACGGCTGCTGTGCGGTGGGACCTGCGTACAGGTTGCCGATCGGCGCGCGGGCGATGCTCTTGCCAAACGAGATGCGTCCCTTCAGGTCGTCCAGCAGGTCGATGCTGAAGTCCAGGTTGGGCAGGATGTAGCTGTAGCTGGTCTTCTCCGTGAAAGGCTGCTGCTCGTTGGACAACATTACCCGGAAGTCGTTGTTCGACTGCCACTGGATGGATTCCGGAATGGCGATGATCGAGGTCGAAACAACATCCGTCGTTTCATAACGGACACCCAGGCGCGTATTGGTGCGGTGACCGCCCAGGTCCCCGTCCAACTCGATCTGCATGTAGGCCGAATTGGTCTTCTCTTCCACCCGGTTGTCTGCGGCGTTCTGCGGGCTGACGCCCAGGTTGGCGCCGTAGTACTGCCCTGCCCACTGCGCCAACCGGCCGGCGTCGCCGCGCCAGGCGGTGAAGCTGGTGGCATTGAAGTCGTCGAACATGCCGACGATGTTGACTGGCTGCAGCAGGTCCATCAAACCGTTGGCGACGTCGCCGTTGACGTTGGCCACGCCCCAGTCGCCCAGGGTGTTGTAGTTTTCCGCGGCCTGCAGGCGGTGCGTGGTCTGCTTGCTGGAGTCCACGCCGAACTGGAAGCGGCCCGCATCGAACGCCCACTCACCGTCGACGCGCCCCTGCTTGATCTCGGTGATCTGCGTCTGCGAGTTGATGCGCAGCACCTGGGAGCCGATCTCGCCTGGCACGAAGCCCGCATTGGTCACGCCGTTGGTCTTGGCGATGGCGTCGGCGGCCGTTGGGTACCACACCTGGGTACCGACCGGCAGGCCGTTGTTCCAGACCATTTCCTGCACGTAGGTGCCGCCGCACTGCGGACCGGTGGTGCAGTTGTTGGTGCCGGCTATACTGGAGAAGATGGAGCCACCGCCGGTGAGCGGATCGTTCGGGCGGCTTTCGTTCTTCGAGTCGTGGCCGTCGAAGCTCAGCTTGAAGCGGTCAGTGATGTTCCAGGTGGCGTTGAAGCCCAGCGAACCCAGCTTGTACTTCTGCATGCTGCGCTGCTGTTCAAGACCGAAATCCTTGGTGCCGGCGATTTCACGGATGAAGACCGGTGTGGCCACCGCGCCACTGGTGTCGAAGGTCACATCGGTGTAGTTGCTGTTCTGCAGCCACATACCCTGCTCGCCACGATTCTCTTCGATCTCGTTGGTCGAATAGGTGTAGTCCAGGGTCAGGGTCACCGCGTCGGTCGGTGCGAACTGGAGCACCGCCTGGCCGTTGATGCGCTCGCGTTCGAATTCGGAGAACGCATAGCGCAGGTCATTGGGCCGGCCGTACAACGCACCGATGGCCGGCGCATTGGTCACGGTGGGATTGCCGGGCATGGTCCCGGTCCACGGCTGGATGTTCCAGTAGTTGTTGGTGGCCTGGACCGAGCCACCCTTGCGCTTCTGGTAGCTCGCGCTGACGCCGACACCCCAGGTCTTGTCGGGATTGCTGTAGCTGAAGATGCCGGACAGTTCCGGGGTGAGGTCGCTGTCGAACAGCTGGCTCTGGTCGGAAACGATCTTGGCGCCGGCGCTGGCAACGATGCCCTCATGATCGAACGGTCGGCCGGTGAGGATGTTGATGGTGGCGCCGATACCGCCGCTGGGCACGTTGGCCTGGCTGGTCTTGAAGACCTCGATGCCATTTACCGCTTCCGCAGCCAGCTGCGCGAAGTTGAAGGCACGGGTACCTCCGTCCACACCACCGATGGCGACCTGCCCGGCTGCCCCGAATGCATCGGCACCCGGCATCTGGCGGCCATTGAGCGTGACCATGTTGAACTGCGGACCGAAGCCGCGCGCAGTGACCTGTGCGCCTTCGCCGTCACGACGCTCGATGGAGATGCCGGTGATTCGCTGCAGGGATTCAGCCAGGTTGGTGTCCGGGAACTTGCCAATGTCCTCGGCACTGATCGCGTCCACCACGCCAGCCGAGTCGCGCTTGATGTCCATTGCCTGGCTTAGGCTGTTGCGGATGCCCGTGACCTGCACCGTGTCGAGCTGGGTCGGGGTGCTCTGGGTCTGCTGGGCGGTCGTGGCCGGTGCCGGCGTCGACGCGTCCTGCGCAAAAGCGGGATTGATGACCAGGACGCCGCCCACGAAAGTGAACATGGCCCGGGACGTTAGTTTCGCCAGCTTCCGGCTCATGCGTGAGCCCTCAGGTCTGGGGTACGACGGAAAGCACAAGCGGTCATGACTCTCCCCTCTGACATACGATCGAATGGATGTACCGCCCCTCCAAGGGGCACTCACGGGCGATGCCCGTCTTCCAAACCGAACATCGCAGTGCCGATATCAGCACTGCGATTCAAACTCGCTTTCAGGCTTGCCAGAACACGCGTTTGGTATATGGGGGGGTTGTCCGCTGGGCCTTACCCTGGCCGAGTGGTAGCGCTACCATCGCGTCAGGGCGCAGACTAATCACTCCGTCACACCGTTGTCATCATGCAACGCAGCAAAGGAGACCGGTCCTTGAGGAACACCCCCAAAGCAGTGCGTCGGAAAGGCAGCGCCGTCACCATCGACGAGGTCGCCGCGCATGCCGGGGTTTCGGCCATGACGGTTTCCCGCGTGATAAACGGCCACACCGGCGTGCGTGAGGGAAACCGCGAACGGGTACTGCGCAGCGTGCAGGCCCTGGACTACCGGCCGAACCTGGCGGCCAGCACCCTGGCCGCCGCGCAGCAGACCTGCATTGCCTTGATCTACACCAATCCCAGCGCCAGCTACCTGCGCGAACTGCTGGTCGGTGCCCTGCGCGGCTCCACCCGCGCCGCGGTGCAGCTGCTGATTGCCAGCTGGGATGAATTGGGGCCGAAGTCACGACGTGACGCCGCCCGGCACCTGGCCACCCGCGTGGCGGGGGTAATCCTGCCGCCACCGCTGTGCGAGTCGAAGGCCATCGTCAGCGAATTCACCAGCGCGGGCGTTGCGGTGGTAGCCATTGCCTCCAGCCACTTCAGCGGCAGGATCTCCTGCGTCCGCATCGACGACCGGCTTGCAAGCCGCGATATCGTCACTCACCTGATCGCCCAGGGGCACCGCCGCATCGGCTACATCACCGGCGACCCGAACCAGACTGCCAGCGCGCTGCGCTCGCAGGGCTACCGCGATGCCCTGGCCGAGGCCGGCATCGCGCAGGAGGATGCATTGGTCGCGCCGGGCTACTTCACGTACCGCTCCGGGCTGGAGGCCGCCGAGCACCTGCTCGCCCTGCCCCACCCGCCCAGCGCGATCTTCGCCAGCAACGATGACATGGCTTCGGCGGTGGTATCGGTGGCGCATCGTCGCGGCCTGCAGGTGCCGGGCGATCTCTCCGTGGTCGGCTTCGACGACACCTCGGCGTCGACGATGGTGTGGCCGGAGCTGACCACCATCCATCAGCCCGTGGCGGACATGGCAGATACCGCCATCGACATCCTGCTGCGCGAGATACGGCGTGCACCCTCTTCACAGCAGGCCACGGTTAATCACGTACTGCCGCACAAACTCGTGACGCGCGCGTCCGTGTCGGTCGCGACTGGCTGAACACGGGCGCGCCGCTTACTCGTGCCCAACTCCAGTACAAACCCCGGCTGATAATCCGTACTTTTACCGACGACCCATCCACGCCGCCATCCGATAGTGCCCGCACGGGCTTCATTGCCTGATTACCCCAATCCAGCAACGTGAGGATGTGCGCATGGCCACTACCGGGAAGTCCGCCGCAGGGAAGTCGAAAGAAAAGAAGCAACCGAACATTCTTGTGATTTTCGGCGACGACATCGGCATGTGGAACGTGGGCGCCTATACCCACGGCATGATGGGGCGCACGCCCAACATCGACAGCCTCGCCCGCGACGGCATGCTGTTCACCGACCACTACGGGCAACCCAGCTGTACCGCAGGGCGCGCCGCGTTCCTGATGGGCCAGCTGCCGGTGCGCACCGGCATGACCACCATCGGCATTCCCGGCTCCACCCGCGGCATCCAGAAGAGCGACCCCACCCTGGCCGAAGTGCTGAAGGAACAGGGGTATGCCACGGGCCAGTTCGGCAAGAACCACCTGGGCGACCGCAACGAATTCCTGCCGACCATGCACGGCTTCGACGAGTGGTTCGGCAACCTGTACCACCTCAACGCCGAGGAAGAGCCGGAAGAGCTGGATTACCCGGGCCAGAAGAACCCGGAGTACGGCAAGAAGTTCGGGCCGCGCGGCGTGCTGCACAGCTGGACCAGCGACAAGGACGATGCGACGGAAGATCCGAAGTTCGGCCGCGTAGGCAAGCAGAAGATCGAAAACACCGGTCCGCTGACCCGCAAGCGCATGGAAACCTTCGACGGCGAAGTGCTGGACAAGACGCTGGACTGGCTGGACCGCACCGCCAAGAAGGACAAGCCGTTCTTCTGCTGGTTCAACACCACCGCGATCCACATCTGGTCGCACCCGCCGAAGAAGTACATCCAGAAGGCGGTGGACGAAGGGCGCTCGGAGACCGACCTGGTCCGCGCCAAGATGATCGAGCACGACGAGCAGATCGGCGTGCTGCTGGACAAGCTGAAGTCGCTCGGCGTGGACGACAACACCATCGTGGTCTACACCACCGACAACGGCAACGAGCTGCTGTTCTGGCCGGATGGCGGCTACGCGCCGTTCCGTGGCGAGAAGGGCACCACCTGGGAAGGCGGCCTGCGCGTGCCGTGCCTGGTGAAGTGGCCGGGCGTGATTGAAGCGGGCAGCAGCAGCAACGGCATCCAGAGCCATGAGGACCTGTTCGCCACGCTGGCCGCAGCCGGCGGTGCCGAGGACCTGAAGGAGAAGCTGAAGAAAGGCACCTCGTTGAACGGCAGCAAGTTCAAGGTGCACCTGGACGGCTACGACCAGACCGCGATGTGGAGCGGCAAGGGCCCGTCGGCGCGCCGCGAGATCTTCTACTACGACGAAACCGACCTGATGGCCATGCGCATCGATGGCTGGAAGATGCACATCGGGGTCAAGCCCAAGGGGCTGTGGTTCGACGAGAAGTACTACCCGGCCATCCCGTACATCATGAACCTGCTGATGGACCCGATGGAGAAGATGGACCCGCACTCGGAAGAATGGGGCTACATGGGCCGCAAGTTCTTCGCGCAGAAGATGTGGGCGCCCACCGCCGCCGGTCCGTTCATCGCCGCGCATATCAAGAGCCTGATGGACTTCCCGCCGTCGCAGGGTGCGGACAGCCTGAGCATGAAGAAGAACCTGGAAGCGGCGCACGAAAAGATGATGAACCCGCAGGGTTCGAACAACTGACACGCGCGGTCAGTACTTCAGTCATGTGATTCACCGGCAGGCCGTCAGCGATGACGGCCTGCTCCATTAGGGCCCACTGCGGCGGAGCGTTCCATGAGCGGATTCGACTACGACGTGATTGTGATCGGCTCCGGCTTCGGAGGCAGCGTGGCGGCGATGCGCGCCACCGAGAAGGGCTACCGGGTGGCGGTGATGGAGTCCGGCAGGCGCTGGAACGACGAGGACCTGCCGCACACCAGTTGGGACATGCGCCGGTTCCTCTGGCAACCGGAGCTGCAGATGTTCGGCATCCAGCGCATGGAGTACCTGGACGATGTCTTCATCCTCTGCGGTGCCGGGGTGGGCGGCGGCTCGCACGTGTATGCCAACACGCTCTATACGCCGCCGAAGCGGTTCTTCGAGGCCGAAGAATGGTCGGGCATCACCGACTGGGCCGACGAGCTGGCCGGGTACATCGACCAGGCCAAGCGCATGCTGGGGGTGGTGCGGGTGCCGTACATGGATACCGATGTGGACCGCCTGTGCCGGGAGGTGGCGGTGGACATGGGGGTCGAGCAGTCGTTCAACAAAGCGCCGGTGGGCGTCTATTTCGGTAGTCCCGGCGTGCGGGCGGCCGACCCCTACTTTGGCGGCGCCGGCCCGGCGCGGGACGGCTGCATCAGCTGCGGCAACTGCATGATCGGCTGTGGCCGGAACGCCAAGAACAAGCTCACCGTGAACTATCTGTACCTGGCGGAGAAGTTCGGCGCGACGGTGCATGACCTGTCCGAGGTGTATGACCTTCGGCCCCTGGCCGGCGGTGGATTCGAGGTGCACGTTCGCCACCCCGGTTGGCTGCAGCGGGCGGGCCATCTCAGCCACCGCCGGTTCACCGCGCAGCAGGTGGTGGTGTCCGCGCATGCATACGGGTCTGCCAAGCTGCTGCACCATATGAAGCACAAGGGGCACCTGTCGGGTCTGTCTGACCAGCTGGGCCAGAAGGCCCGTACCAACTCCGAGCAGTTGCTCTGCCTGCAGCGACCGTATGGCGAGTGGAAGCAGCATCCGGAGCGCCTGCATGTTGCGCCGGGCGCGGTGTCCATCACCTCCGGCGTCTGGCCGGATCCGCGCACCAGCATCGAGCCGGTGTACTACGGGGTTGGCAGCGACCTGATGGCGCTGCTGTTCACGGCGCACCAGAAGGGTGAGCAGGAGCATCCCTTCCAGGGCTGGTTGAAAGAACTGATCGAGCACCCGCTGAAGGTCATGAGCATCGACGATCCGCGTCATTGGTCGGAACGGATGATGGTCATGCTGTGCATGCAGACCGGCGATACCTCGATCGAGCTGTACTGGAAGGACGGGATGCTTCGCAGCCGCAAGGGGCAAGGCGAGGCGCCGCCGACCCATATCCCGGTGGTGGAAGACTTCGCCGACCGCCTTTCGAAGAAGATGGGCGCCGAGCAGTCCGCGATGTGGTTCGAGGTGCTCAACAAGACCGCCTCCGCCCACTTCATCGGCGGCATGTCGATTGCGGAGACCGCCGACCGGGGCGTGGTGGACCCGTACCAGCGCGTGTTCGGCCAGCCCGGCCTGCATGTGATCGACGGCAGCGTCATGCCGGCCAATCCCGGCGTGAATCCATCCCTGATGATCACCGCGCTGGCCGAGCGGGCCATGTCGTTCTGGCCGAACAAGGGCGAGGCCGATGCCCGGCCGAGTCTTGGCTCGGGCTACAAACGACTCAAGGCGGTCATGCCTCACACGCCGATCGTGCCGGCGGGCGCGCCCGGCGAACTGCGGCTGGACGCAACGAAAGAAACCGTGATTCCCGAATACCCCTACTAGGAGATGGCAATGGACGCCCTGCCCGGATATCGAAAAGTCACCCCCTCAGACCGTTTGCAGGAAGGATGGGTGTACCCGCACTACTTCGACGATGTGAAGCGCCGCGTCTCCATCGCCCGCGTGGCGGGAACGCTTTACGCATTCGACGATCTCTGCAGCCACGACGCGGCCCCGCTGTCTGCGGGTCTGCTGTCAGGCACGACACTGATGTGCCAATGCGATGGCTCCCAGTTCGACATCACCAGCGGCCAGGTAGTGCGCGGACCGGCGGTCACGAAACTCGAGACCTACCCTGTGCTGGAGGCCGAAGGCGACATCCTGGTGCGTCTGTGATGCCATGTAGTGCCGGCCGCTGGCCGGCTCCTCTTTCATCTGGATTTGCTTGGAGCCGGCCGGCGGCCGGCACTACCTAGCCATGCATCAGATGCATGGCTTATCTAGATTAATTGTATTGGATGCATATCGTGCAGGGGTCCAGACTGGGCGCATCCCGTCACCGCAGCTCACGAAATGCACTCCGCCCTCCCCATTGCCCGCCCCGCCCCCTGGCTGCGTTCCCATGCCGCCGGCCTGCTGCTGACCGCTGCCGTCGCGGCGGTCGCCCTGCTGCTCGGCCACTGGCTGCCGCTGGTCGGCGGGCCGGTGTTCGGCATTGTGCTGGGCATCCTGGTCAAGAACGCGGTTTCGCCCGGCACCCAGTTCGACGCTGGCATCCGTTTCGGCGGCAAGCAGGTGCTGCAGTGGTCGATCATCGCCCTGGGCTTCGGTCTGAGCTTGGGCGAAGTGCTCAAGACCGGGATGGAATCGCTGGCGGTGACGCTGGTGACCGTCACCGTTGCCTTCCTGAGCGCCTGGGCGCTGGGCCGCTGGCTGCGCGTGGAGGGCAAGCTGACAGTGCTCATCGGCGTCGGCACGGCCATCTGCGGCGGCTCAGCCATTGCTGCAGTCACCCCGATCCTCAAGCCTGACGACCACGACACTGCGTTCGCCATCTCCACCATCTTCCTGTTCAACCTGGTAGCAGTGCTGCTGTTCCCGCTGCTGGGCCACCTGATGCAGATGAGCGACCAGGGTTTTGGCCTGTGGGCCGGCACGGCGATCAACGACACGTCCTCGGTGGTGGCTGCCGGCTACGCCTACAGCGACCTGGCAGGCGGCTACGCCACCATCGTCAAGCTGACCCGCTCCACCCTCATCATCCCGATCTGCCTGGTGCTCACCGTGGTCATGGCCACGCTGGCCAAGCGACGCAGTGCGGGCGGTACCGACGCCGGCACCTTCAACCTGGCCGCCATCTTCCCGTGGTTCGTCCTGTGGTTCCTGGTCGCCTCGGGCCTGCGCTCGGCCGGCTGGGTGCCTGCCGCTGCGCTGCCGGTGCTGCATGTGCTGGCGGAGGTGTTGATCGTCTTCGCCCTGTCGGCCATCGGCCTGTCCGCCAACCTGCGCCGCATGGCCGCCACCGGGGTGCGCCCGATCCTGCTGGGCCTGGGGGTTTGGGTCGCGGTGGCGGTCAGCAGCCTGATTGTGCAGTACTTTATCGGGCAGCTCTGACCCCGAACCGCGCGCATGAACCTCCACCACCTGGCCATTTTCCACGCCATCGCCGAAACCGGCAGCATTTCCGCCGCCGCCCTGCGCGTGCACGTGTCCCAGCCCGCACTGTCGCGGGAGCTCAAGGTGTTCGAGTCGCGGCTGGGCGTGGTGTTGTTCGAACGGCAATCCCGTGGCATGCGCCTGACCGAACCGGGCAAGGTGCTGCACTCCTATTCCACCCGACTGTTCGCGGTTGCCGACAGTGCGCAGGCGGCCATGCGCGACTTCGCCGACGCCCGTGCCGGTCAGCTTTCGATAGGCGCCAGCAATACCATCGGCACCTATGTGCTGCCCCGCTACATCGCCGAGTTCCGCAAGGCATTTCCGCAGGTGGGCATTTCCCTGTTTGTCGGCAATACCGAGCAGGTCGCGCAGGGCGTGGCCGATCTACGCTTCACCGTGGGATTCGTCGAAGGCCCGATACGGGTTGAGGGCGTAGCCGCAATGGCCTTCAGCCGCGATGAATTGATTCCGGTCGTAGGCGCTGAGCATCCCCTCACAACGCGCAAGCGCGCGGCGCCGACGGACATCAACGGGCTGCCGTTGCTGATGCGCGAACCCGGATCCGGCACTCGCGAGCTGATCGCAGACCTGCTGCAGGCACTCGGTGTACAGACCGGCGGAATCGTGGAATTCGGTAATACCGAGGCGCTGAAACAGGCAGCGATCCACGGCGGCGGTATCGCCTGGCTGCCTACGATCAGCGTGACGCGTGAGCTGGAGGAAGGAACCTTGGTGCGGCTGCCGATAAAAGCGCTGGCCCTGCAACGTCCGCTCAGCATCATCCGCCGCGAGGGCGCTTGGCAGGCGCCCGCGATGGAAGCGTTTCTGGAAATGGTGCGCTAGCCACAACCAGTTCGGCTGCGCAGGAAGGGCTACGGCGAGACGGCGTCCTGAACTTCAGCGCGTTCACGCCGGGGCCGCTTGCCTTCCGTGCGCTGCGCGGTGGACTGGCTCTTCGCGAAGTCCGGGAAGACTTTGGAAATTTCCGTTTCATCCGGCAGCACGTAGAACAGCCCGCCCTTCTCGAACGTCGGCTTGATCACCTTGGCATAGAACTCGGGATCGACGTTGATGCAGCCGTTGGTAATGCGGTTGTCGTCTGGCTCAGGAGACGCCAGCCGCTCGGGGCGACGTTCGGACTTGACCCCGGTTGCCGTGGGGTGGATGGACACTGCCGTATCGAAGTCCATCCACAGGACCCGCCCGGTATCCATCGAAGGACCATACCCGCCGACGAAACTGCCCGCTGGGGTAGTGCGCTGGCCCTTTGGAATCTTGTTCAACGAGTACTTCACAACACCGGGATCGGAGGTATCGCCCTTGTCCAGGCCGAACAGCGCAGGCGCCGCGCCCTTCAGCTTGCCGTCGCCGCCGAATACCAGGATCTGTGCGTTGACCTTGTCAATGACGGCAAATGGATAGCCGGCCGTATCCTTGCTCGCCTTGACCCAGCCCGCCAGGTCGATCACCGTCTGGGAAACTTCCTGCCCCGAAGGCAGCATGTCCACCGCGTCTGCCGAGTGATCGGCCTCGATGGAGGGCTCTTCCTGGGCGAACGCCGCGCCGGAAATTGCCAAAGAGAGTGCCAGCGCCAGGGCGCTACAGGTAGCCCGGAGGGAAGGATGCAGGGACATGATGATGGGGGATTCCTTGAAGCAACTGCGGGGTCAAGCAGAGAAGCCGGTGGCCAGAATCGGCCACCGGGTCCCGGTTTCTAAAATTGTATTACGTGTTACCCAACAGGAATCAGCCGCGCGGCTGACGCTTGGTGGTGGTCGGCTGGGACTCGAGGCGCTGGAGGCGACCTTCGATCTGGTCCAGACGCTGGTTGGCCTGCTGTGCGGACTGGTTGGCCTGGTCCGCGCTCTGGGCCGCACTGTTCACCTTGGTGTCCAGCGAGTCGAGGCGGGAGTTGATGGTTGCAAACTCCTCTTTGTAGCTGGCGCAACCGGCAAGGCTCAGGCCTGCAACGAGTGCGACGACGACAGTGCGAGCAGTTGCCAGGTGGTTCTTGTTGATGTTCATTCCACTTCTCCTTTCGTCTGGGACGTCGGAAATATTGCAGCCTTGGAGCGGATTTTTGCCGGAGTCATAACCCCGCATGTAGCTTGCGTTGGGTTACGTAGATGAACTGTGAAGGCGTAGGGTTTCACCTGATTCGGCAAAGTTTGGCGTATTTCCGGGGCGACGGGCGGCAAAATCCATGCCGCCCGCAGCTGGCGGTTAGAAGTCGCAGCCCCCAGCTGGAACCATCCGTATCGCACCCCCGAACTTGCAGGGAACCATGGGAATGGGCGTCACGGTGCCTGTCGTCACGGTTCCCGTCTGTCCTCCCCCGAACCACGGGTTGCCTGCGAACCCGCCCGACGCCGGCGCAGGGCCCGTGCTGATCGGTGAGTGGTTGACGTTGGTTCCACTTCCTTGGAAACGCTTGGATTCGGTCAGGGTGTAGGTCGAGCAGAACCCTCGGCTGCACACGTTCACGCTGTCCCCTACGAAAAGCCGGTCGATTGTTCGCATCTTGTCGCGATAATCGTTAAGGAACGCCTCGGTAGAGGGGCCTGGCATGATTGGCTCCAGCATGCACGTACCGCAATAGAACGGACCGAACTGTCGCGGCTTGGTGAACTCCGTGGCCGCAGCCACACCCACTCCAATCGTGTCAAGTGCGATTGCCGCCACGATCTTTTTGCTCTTGGTCATGTGTACTCGTGATTCAAGGTTGGCAACAGGATTGATGAATCTGGTGCGAAAGGGCTTCAGCCGATTCCCGTTGCTTGATCGAAAGTCCCTTTTCCATCGATCGCACCAAATCTGCGCGATAGGCATCGTGTTTTACTCGGTTCGATACCAGTGCATAGGCGTAGGAGAGTTGCGGGTCCTGCGGCACAATGACGCCTTGGTCGTAGGCATTGGATAGCGCAGCCAGGGCATCAAGGTTCCCGGTCCCTGCAACTTCTTTCAGGTACGAAAGCGCGTTCTCTCGCCAGACAACGGCCGCCTGCGGATCTGCAAGCCGGGCCCTGGGATCACCCAACACTGATTCCGTATCGATGCTGTAAAACAGTCTGGCTTCAATGGAGCCCTGCTCTGCCGCCAGCGAAAGCCAATTCGTAGTCATCAACTCGTTGTCTTTCAGGAGCGTTGCGCACTCCGCAAGCTTCCTTTCAATCCATACAAGCTGGGACAGTCGCTGCGAAGCACTCGCGCCGGGCGTCGCCTTTGGGTTGGCCCCGGCCGCAAAGTTGTCTTTGCAATCCGTGACAGCCAGGTAAATCTGATGCGTCGCAAGGGCATCCCCCTTTTGCGAAAGAGTGCGAAGGGGAACGACATGGGCCAGAGCGTCGCCTGGGGGGCGGATCTCCATGCGCGAGACGTAGTACGTGCGCTCACCGATTCGATTGAACACGGCGGGGTCGGTTCGCGACCTGACCTCGTCCATCGTAGGCTTCGAGACTGGAGTAGGCAGTCCGCCCTTGTCGTCTGCTCCTGCGTGCCATGACATCGACAGGTCAGAATCGTCCGCGCTGCCCAGGTGAACGCGTGGCGTCTGCGCTGCGGAAGAGTCGCGCGCAGCAAGCCACGCTCCACCGGCCGCCGCAAGGGTTGCGGCAATGACAAGGTGTACTCTTTTGGTGCGTTTCATGGGGAGCGCCACTCGGATCGGGGCGCCATCCTAAATGCGAATACCTCCCATTCCTGCAATTCCATGAAGCAAACCGATAGTCCCGCTGGTACGAATCGGCGTGAAGCCTTGCGCCGCACGGGATAACACCCAACACTCGGCAACGCGCAACTCACTGAGGTGCTGTCGCATTTGAGCTTTGGACAGATCAGTCGAGCAAACTCCTGCCTGCTTCGATACCCGCTTCGGCCTCTCTGAGCTAGAAGTCCAGCCGCAGCCCCACATTTCCCTCGAACACCCGGCGTTCCTTCTGCGGACTGCTCTCCAGATCCCAGGTGTAGTCCGCCACCGCAAATGCACTTACTGTGGAGTTGAAACGCGCCACCAGGCCAAAACCAGCCTCCAGGGCACGCCCGCCCTGCTCGCTGGTGATGCGATTCGTATCGAAGTCGACCCTGTCTTGGCCATCCAGCGTCTGCCAGTAGTTGACCTTGAAGTACGGCTGCCAGCCGTTACCGGCAATGCCGTAGTCGCCTGCCAGGCGCAGCCCGATGCGGCCGGTCCAGGCACTGTCGCTGGCAAAGCGCAGCTGCGCGATGCGGTCGGCGGTGTCGTCCACGGACGTGCGTTGCCAGATCACCTGCAGTTGCGGTTCCAGCCACCAGGCCGACTGCCCAAGCCGCAGGAGCGGCTTCCCCACCTCCATCGAGGCGGTGGTGCCATCGCCGTCCACGTCGATGCCGATCCCGCGTGCGGAGGTGGCGTTGCCGTTGTAGCGGCTCTGCATCACCACCACGTCCAGGTAACCGCCCGCGCTGCCGGCGCGGGTCCAGTACAGACCTGCGTGCTTGTCGTCCAGGCGCGTACGCCCGACCGCGACGTTCTCCCAACCGATGGCAAACCCCTGCACGTTGCCCTGCGCGCGGGTGCGCCCCACGTACACCCCGAACTGATCGCGGTAGCTGCCACCCGCGTTGGCATACAGGTCCAGCCCCGCCTGCACGCCCTGGATGTCGCCGTCGAACCCGGGCTGGGCATCCCCCTCCCAGGACTGCCGATGGCTCTGCCCGAGCAGGCGTGCCCACGCCGCACGGAATCCCCCCTGCCCGGCCAGCAGGCGCTGCTCGCCCTGGCGCTCATGAAAGGTGCCTAGGCTGGCCAGGCTGGTCTCGCGCAGCAGCGGTGGCACCACCGAGTACAACCCGGTTTCCAGCCGGTACAGCGGCACGATGGGGTCGTCCGATGGGCGCGCATCCGGCGTAGGGGGTTCGGCCATCGGGCCCGGCACGGCCGCCACGGCAGTGGGAACCGGCGGCGGAACGTCATCCTGCGGCGGTGGCACGGGTGCGGGGTCGGCAGGAACAGGCGGCGGCTCGGGCTCGGCAACAACCGGGTTTGGGCTCTCGGGAAGGTCGGGGGACGGCGGCGGCGGCAGCGCTGCAGGCGGCACACCCAGCGGCTCCGGCGGTGGCGGCTCCGGGGTGACCGACCCGATGCCCGGGGGCGGTGCCGTCGGCGCTGGCGCGGCACCGTTGAGCACGGTCGAGCGCAGGTACCAGTTCTCGCCGCTGCCCGCGCTCGCGCCGCCCTTGAACAGGAAGTACTCGAATGCCCCGGCCGCGACCGGGTTGTAGAGCGCGAAGGCGGTAGCGCTGGTGCTGGCGCCGTTGATCGCCTGCACCACCAGGATGCCATCTGCAACGGTTTCAGCGCCTGTGCCGCCCGCGTGGAGAATGCCGATGCCGGTAGTGCCGCTGGCCACGCCGTTGGAGATCACCAGTCGGTCTGACGCAGAATCATCGGCGCCCAGTACCGTGTCCAGATACAGTGCGCCGCCATTGCCGGTGTAGTTGCCGGCGATGGTGAAGACGTCGCCCGCGCCACCGCCCGCGTTGCTGAGATCGATCCGGCCTGCATTGGTCACGCCCACCGGCAACGCTGCGTTGAAGGCAACGATGCCCGCGTTGATGCCGCCCGCGAACAGTGTGCTGGTGGCGTCCACCGCCAGTGTGCCCGTCCCACTGCCAGCATCGCCCAAGCGCAGATCGCCATCAAAGGTCAGCTGGCTGTCATCGCGAAGCGCCACGGCCTCCCACCCGGTGAACCGCGCGACCCCATTGGTCTTGACGTTATCCAGGCCAAGCGAGTCGGTGCCCAACCCGCCATCGAAGAGCGGCAGAGCGCCCAGGTGCGCCAGGTTGAGGTTGGTCAGACTGGCGCGGTCGTCGCCTTCGCCGAGATCCACCGCCCCGTACACCACGCCGCCCGCGTTCCAGTCGAGGCTGTCATTGCCGAAACTGAGTCGTATCTCACCGCGCACGGCGCCGCCGGTGATGGTGATGGCGTCGTTGCCGCCGCTCACGCTGATGTTGCCGCCGATGTAGCCATCGGAGAGCACGATGGTGTCGGTGCCGAACCCGGTGACGAGGTTGCCGTCGATGGTGCCGCCGGACATCAGGAACGTGTTGTCGTCCAGCTTCATGTTGACCCGGCCGATGCGCCCGCCAGTCATCTCCGCGTAGTCACCATCTTCGAACGCGCCCACGATGCGACCGTCGGTCATGCGGAAGCGATCCAGCGCATCGCCCTGCAGCAACGCGCCGTTGGCTCCACCTGTCATCAGGAAGGTATCGATACCACCGCCCTGCTGCACGATCCCGCTCACCGTACCGCCGCTGATCTCCAGGCTGTCCTGGCCAGCACCCTGATCGATGCTGCTGATGGTTCCACCGCTGATGACAACCGAATCGTCGCCAGCGCCCTGCACAACCGCACCGGCAATGTTGCCGCCCAGCATCTCCAGCTGGTCGTTGCCCGCGCCGGACACGATGCCGCCGGTCGCACCATTGATGGTTCCGCGATTGATGACGCGCGTGGCGCCGTTAAGGGAAAGCGCCGTGCCGGATGCGGAGCTGATGCTGCCGTCGTTGATTATCGTGTGGCCGCTACCGCCTTGAAGGAAGATCGCATTGCCTGCGGATACCGCAAGCTGGGCGCCGGTGCTTACCTGCACCGTGAGACCTGTAGCGTCGGCCGTGCTGGCGATCGCCGAGGTGAACGGATTGGGGGCAGCGCTTGCGCACGTCACGGTCTGCAACGACGTAGGCGCTGTGTTGTCGCAGGCGGCCCAAGCAGGCACCGCAATCGAAAGCAGTGCGCTTCCGCAGGCGAGCCGCACGCAGCGATGCAATCCATTGACGCGCGGTGTGTGATGCGAATTCTTCGGCAACGTGTGCATGCGCCCGAGTATCCGGAAACCGACGCACGCGGTCTTGCGTACTTCTACTGTGGACGTTTTGCGCGCCGTTCTACGTACGCGGGCACGCGCGCGAACGGGTGATCGTTGCCTTCGTCACGACGCGCGCACACGGAGTAGATGGTGAACTTACAAGTGCACGGACCGTGCACGAACGATTTTTGGTGCACGGAGAAACTGCGCTGGCCAGCGACTTAATGCCGTGCATTATCTTACTTACAGATACCCTCAAGCTGCGTTCGAATCAGTCCTTGCGCGATTTCGATACGAAACATCAAGAGCCTCAGCGCCTGGCGACTGCACCGTAGAAAGAACGATAACGCCCTGCCTTGTATCCACGTACAGGCGGGTGCCCGGCTTGATGCCCAAAGCGTCGATCCAAAGCCCACGAAGCTTCACGCAGGGAATCGGTGGGCAACCGGGGAACGTTTCAAGGCTGTCGTGATGCAGCGCGTTCGTCATCACGCTCTTGGGCTTGCGCCACCAGAGCTTCTGCTGGGCAGTAAGGGTGGTTGAAGTGCTGGACGAATGACTGGACATGGTGAACCTCCATTGGGAAGCATCCCTCGCCGGGATGGCGAGGGAGTCGGGAGGTTAAGAACCGTGACAGGACCGGCGCGACGTATTTCCACGAGGGTGTTGTATTTCGCCACCCTCCCAACGTAGGAGTTCATCGTGTTTCAGCCTATCAAGAGTTCTTACGCTCCGAGGTGCCACCATGTCGCGGGCATCAGCATAGCGAAAGAAGATTTTCTCTACCGAACTTCAAACTTCGATTAGTACTATCAATGCGCGTAGTCGTTTGCGTCATATCTTCAAAATTGCGTGCGGTGAAGCCCATTCCCAATGGAAGAGGGTCACAGAAATGGAGCGGGCCCGACCTCACATAGTGGCCGGGCCCGTGGAACTGCATGACGCGATCAGCGCTGGTTGCGCGGTCGCGTCAAGGACTGTCACGCCGAATGGCAAGTGCCACAGCCTCGGTGTAGGAGATCTTCACCAGGTCCCCGCGCTTCACGCTGGGCAGCTTGGCGCGCAGGTCGGGCCGTTCCACCGCGATGAGCTGCGTGTTGCCGCTCGCGCCCCTGAGGGCAATCGTGTTCCGCTCCGGATTGACCGCCGTCACCTCGGTCACGATCTCGACGGTATTGGAACGTGCACCACCCGGCTTCTGACCCCGAACCGGGACGGTCTTGGCCTGGGACTTGGTCACGCCCACCGGCGCGCTGCCAGCCGGCTCAAGGGCCAACGCGATGGCTGCGGTGTAGTCCAGGGTGACCTTGTCGCCGACCTTGAGCTGGTTGAAGTTGCGTACCTCGGGCCCGGCCACGAACTCCACGGCACCGCCGTCGGCGCCAGTCACCGTGACGGCACGGGTCTTGGTGTTCAGCGCGGTGATCTGGCCCTGCAGGGTGACCCCGGCGGAGGCGGCGTTGACCGGGGCAGGCATGGCGCGGGCGGCCGGGGCGGCCGCAGGCGGCGCCGCGTGGGCTGCGCCAGCGGCCAGGGCAGCAGTAATGAGGATGACGGAAGAAGACAACAGAACGACGCGCATGGAGGACTCCAGGTCGACGGCCGGACGGCCGATGAACCGTCATTGCATCAGCTGCCCTACCCCGGCGCCCCCGTACAACTACTGGGCCGTTATCAGAAAACTTACCGGCTAACCCTGGATGCCATGGCCGCCAACCGGCTCGGTCTCGAAACGCTCCCCAAAGCCGGCAATGTGCGGCCGCGCCTCGGCGATGGCCTGCTGTACCGAAGGCAGCGCCAGGGAAGCGCGGTGCTGCTCTGCGCTGTCCCATGCCTCTGTGATCCAGATCGCATTATCGTTCGACGGGTCGCGCGCGACTACGTAGCTGCGGCAACCCGGCATCGCCTCTGTTCCGCGCAGCAGGATGTCGATTACCACGTCGCGCTGGCCGGGTTCCGTGAGCATCTTGCCAATCAGTCCGTACATGGGAGCCGCCCGCAAAGTTGGAAGAGGTCAATTGTGCTCGAAGTCCGGGTGGGTCCGCACTTCCTGCTCTGGTATCTTCACACTCCGTCTTCCTGAACTGGATGCGTCACCTTCATGGATCGAATCAACAGGCTGTTGCATGGCCTGGTGCTGGCAACCTTCGCCGCGCCCGCTGCTGCGTCCGATTTCAGGGGCTTCTTTTCGCTGTTCATCGCCGCGCCTTTTCTGATCGGGGCCGCGCTCTTTGCGGGCTTCATCCTTGTCCGCCGGTTGACCAGCAGCTCCTCGGGGCTGAGCCGATTCACGCCCTTGGCCCTGTTGGTGCCCGCCTGGATTGGGCTCTCCTGGCTGTGCATTCTCTTTTCGATCTATGCGTTGATTGCAGTTCCGCTGCTCTGGATTGCGCTGTTCCTGGTTTCCCGGAAGATCTGGTTGAATCCTCGCGGCAGGGCCTCGATCTGGGTTCCGCGTGTACTTGCGTCGTTGGCGGTCGCGACCGGTGGGATCATGGTCTGGGACATGCATCTCCTTCTCAAGGATGGCATGGAGCGGGGACAAGGCGGTGCGCTGGTGCTGCTGGGAGCGATCTTCATTACCTCCCTTGGTCTGTGCCTGCTTGCGGCGCGGCGGCAGCCGAAGCGCTGAGGCCGGCGCATCGCATTGCCCACGTCCAGGGCCCAGTGGCACACCTTGGCCATCGCCCGCGCGCCGGCGTCGCGGAACTTGCTGAGCGCTGCTCTAGACCCTCGCACGGCTTCCCTGACAACGTGTAGCACAAATGTGCTACAATGGTGCAACCCCTCCGACTGGAGTCCGGAATGAGTACGACCACTATCCGCTTGTCGGAAGAGTTGAAAACACGGGTTGCCCGCGCAGCTGAAGAAGCCGGAACCACGGCCCACAGTTTCATTCTCGAAGCGATTGCCGAAAAGGCCGATATGGCAGAGAAGCGCGCCGACTTCCATGCGGTGGCAGATCAGCGTTACGCAACGTTCCTGAAGACTGGCGAGAGCATTCCGTGGGAGGAGGTCCGCGCCTACATGGAAGCACGGCTCAATGGACAAGCGCCACAGCGGCCGATTGCCAGGAAGTTGGTTAGATAACCATGGCGGGAATCGAGTTTGACGCCGGGGTGATGGACGATATCCAACGGATCATCGACCATCTGGACGCGTACGAGGTTTCTGCGTCCAAGGCGCGGTCGAGCCAGATATTCAGTGCCATCCAGGTGCTTGCAGACAACCCATTGATCGGACGCCCTGTCGGCGACGGCAAGAACGAGCTGATGATCGGACGCGATGCTTCAGGATATGTGGCGCTCTATCGTTATCTGCCGATGATCGACATCGTCCTGGTGCTCGGCATACGCGCGCAACGAGAGGCGGGTTACGCGCGACCGTAAATCACGCTCGCGCAAGCGCAATCCAGCGATACCCAACGTAGATGCCAACGGCGACGATGGGTGCCACGCAGAGCCATAGCGGCAGCTTGAGCAGGAAGAACATGAGCGCGGCGACGGCGAATGCGGCGATGCCGAGACCTATTGCCCATGCATCGAGAACGACCATGTCCGCGGCGTCGTCCTGCCAGGCGTTCTTCGGGCGGCCGCGTGCGCTGCGCTGGCGGCGCAACAGCCATACGTCGGTTACGAAGTCGACGATGCCTTCAAGCAGGTCTCCGATGATGCCGGCCATGGTCGATCCTTGAGGTGGGGCGTGATGGCGCTATCTTTCGGTGCGGGCGTGTTTTGGTCAAGTATGCGTGGAGCCGGCCGGCGGCCGGCACTACGGGGTTCAGCGCAGGTCGGCTTCGGGGGCCAGGGTGTGGATGACCTTGCCTTGGGCATCGAGGAATTCGATGGCGCCGTAGCCTTTCTGGGTGACGGTCAGGCGCAGGCGTGGGCGGTCAGCCTTGTCGTTCAACGCGATGGCCGGGGTGCCGTCGGCGCCTACGAGCATTTCGATGCGGGTGGGTGTGGCGACGCCGGGGATGAGGCGGTTGTCGAGCTTGGGTTCACGGATCAACGGCGGTGCCTGGTTGATCGAGAAGCGGACCTCGCCGTCAGGCGATACCCGCCAGCCGATCGCGTCCATGGCCGGGTGGTCGAGCGCCAGCACGGCCATGCCGCCATTGACGTCTGCGGTGCCGAAGCCGCCGCGTTCGCTGCCCTTGTCGTCGTAGAGCACCATGCCGGCGACGTTGAACGCGCGCTTGTACTGGATGCCATCGATGATCGGCGCCGGGGTCTGCCCGGACAGGGTCATCCGGATGGTGCCCTTGTCGTCGACGATGTCGATGCGCTTCGCGGTGATGCGGTCGTTGTCGGGTTTGTCGACGTGGGTCTGCGGGGATTGGTTGACGATGAGTTTCTGAAGCTGTTCCACGCTGGGGCGCTTGGGGCCTGGGGCGTCTGTTGCGTACGCGTTGAGGGACAGTGTGGCGAGAAGTGCTAGAACTGTGCTGCCGATCCGCTTCATGCTGCTTCCGTTCTGATGGATGGTTTGGAGCGCGACGATAGCGGTGATGTGGATTCAGGGCCCGCTGCCTTGCAGCATGGTTTACGTGGGACACGCATGGCGTGTCTCTACGCAGATGGGTTCACGGGGACACGCATGGCGTGTCTCTACGCGGATGGGTTCACGGGGAGCGGATGGTGTGCTGCGTAGCGACACGCCATGCGTGTCCCACGCGGTCTGTCCGGCGCCAGAAACGCAACAGGCCACCCCAAAGGATGGCCTGTTGCATTCAATGGCGGAACGATCAGGTGAAGATCGCCCACAGGATCAGCAGCGGAATCGGCACGCCCAGTGCCCACAGCAGCAGCATTTTCATTTTGGTTCTCCTCTATTGATTCGTTACAGGTCGCGGCGACGGCCGCCCCAGGTGGCAGTGAGGCTGGCGACGAAGGCGCCGATCAGCAGGGTGATGAACAGCCACAGCGCGGCATAGGCGGTGGCCTTGCGGGCGTCATCGGCGGCCTGCTTGGCGGTGTTCTTCGCCTCCTCCAGCGCGGCGCGCATGCGGGTCTGGATGTCGGCCACGCGTGCTTCGGCTTCGGCCTGGCTCATGCCGGTTTCGCGGGCGATCAGCTGGCCGAGGTACTGCTGGTCGGCCGGGCTCAGGCCCTGCGACTGCAGGCTGGTGACGATGATGCGGTTCACCTCGGCACGCACTTCCCGGCGGTCGCCCGGACCGGTGCCCGGCATCGGACGCGGCGGCGGCACCATGCGCGGTGCGGGGGCACCGGCAACAGCGGGCGCTGCAGCACCTGCCGGCGCTACCGGCGGTGCAGCCGGATCAACCGGACCTGCCGGGGCAACGCCCGGGCCCGCGTCCGGACCCGGCGCACGGCGAAACAGCGAGTCCACCCAGTAGCCCAGGTCTCCTTCCTGCGAATCCAGCGCCGCTGCCGAACCTGCACCTGCAGCGGCAACACCTGCGGTGGATACGGCTGCACCCGCAGTGGCACCGGCCACCTTCGCGCCAACGCCCAGCACGCCGCCGATGGCGGAGGTGAGCAGGCCGGCGGTCAACAGCGTGGCCACGGCCCAGGAAACGAAACCATGCGCGGTGTCGCGGAAATAGGTTTCATCGCCGTGCAGGCGGGTCCACTTGGTGCGCAGGCGACCGGCCAGGTAGCCACCCAGGCCGGACGCAGCCAGCGCGGTGAAGGTCAGCCACGCGATGCTGCCCCAGCCGAAGGTTTCCTTGGTGACGCCCTCGAACGACCACGGCGACACCGAAGACAGGCCCAGGCCAACACCGAGGATCAGAAGGATCAGCGAGAGTGCCGCAGCCGCCGCAGCGCCCGCGAAGATGGCACCCCACGACACCGCGCTTTCCGGCGCGCTGGGAACTACGGTTTCATTGATGATCGCGACATCGGGCGCCACCGCGCCGCGTTCGGGGTATTCCATTCGGGTGTTCATCGGTACGTGTTTCTCCGGTCTTGAGCTGCGACTGCAGCTGTAAGCCGGAGGCTGCGCGATGCGCCGTGAACGCGGCGAGACCCGGGAATCTGTGCGATGTGATTACGTCGCGCTGTCGCCCATCACGCGCGGCAACGCCAGTTCGAACGTGGCACCCTCTCCCGGTGCGGAGACGATGGTCACGAAACCACCGGCCTGGCGCACCGCACTGTGCACCTGCGGCAGCCCCAGTCCAGAGCCTTCACCCGGCGGCTTGGTGGTGAAGTACACCTCGAACACGCGCGCCACCACTTCCTCGCTCATGCCGGAACCGGTATCCGAGACGCACAGGGTGAGGTACTCGCCGGGCACGCGCGTACTGTTGCCGGCATCCGGCGGCACGCTCAGATGGCCGGTGGTCACCCGGATGGTGTCGCCCGGCGTGCAGGCGTCGCGCGCGTTGACCACCAGGTTCAGCAGCGCCCGCTCCAGTGTGTTGCGGTCGACCATCGCACAGCAGGTCGAGTCGCCCGGATCGACGATGAGCTCGATACCCTGCCCAACGGCTTGATGCAGGAGCGGCTCCATCTTTGTCACCATGCCGGCCAGTTCCACCGCCTCGGGGCGGTACGGATGCTGCCGGGCGAAGCCGATCAGCCGCTGCGACATCTCCGCGCCCTGCTCCAATGCGGCTTCGGCAACAGTGAGCAGGTTGGCGTTCTTCGGTCCCAGCTCGCCGCTGGCCACCACCAGGTCGATCGCGGTGGTGGCCGACTGCAGGAAGTTGTTGAGGTCGTGCACAACGCCGGCAAGCAGCTGCCCTACCGCTTCGCCCTTCTGCGCATGCTCGGCAATCACCTCGGCGGCACGCTGTGCGGCGAGGGCGAAATCCCGTCCTTGCGCGACCTGGAAGTGACGCACCTCCAGTTCCTGGTAGGCCAGGTTGGTGGCCAGCAGCCGCGATTGGCTTTCGCGCAGGGTGTCGATCAGGTCGGCTTCGCGGCTGGCGGCGTTGGCCAGCATCGCGCCTGCTTCATTGGCCTTGGCGTCGAAGGCGGCACCGAGGACATCGGCTGCGGCCAACGCAGAATTGCGTGCGGTGACATCGGAACTGACGACCAGCACGCCCACCACCTGGCCAGCGTCACGCAAGGCACCGACCCGCAGGCGCCAGTCCCGCAGCATGCCCTGCCCGTCCAGGGTGGAAGCTTCAAACGTGGTTTTCTCTCCGCGCAGCGCGGCGGCGAAGGCATGCTCGATGCGGGGCCGCGCTTCAGCGGGCCAGAGATCCATCCAGACCTTGCCCACCATGTCCGAACGGTGGGCAGCCCGGAACAGCCGCAACCCGTTGTCGTTGACGGTCACGATCATGCCGTCGGTGTCCAATTCCTTGATGCAGTCCTCGGACAACTCAACGATCTGGCGGTATCGATCCATCAATCCATCGGCGTCACGGGCTGGCGCCCATTATGACTGCGTGACCGGCGCGTGAGGGTCCCCGACACAAGATCCGTCCCGGGGCCAACCCTGAATGATTCAGTCTAACGCGTCGAAGCACGCGCCTCAGATGCAGCAACGCGACGCAGTAGTTTTACCGGTCCGCTGCCAGCAAGAGTTCGCAGGCGCAGCAACGGTGTGCGGCGCACCATGCAGGCATCCCCCATGGAGCCGGGCACGTGCGCCAGAAGGACATTGGACGTCGACCGCGACGCACCACCATCGCCGTTGCCATTGCGGGGTTGCTGGCCGCCGGGACCGCGCTGGCGCAGGTCTACCCGACGCCGGTCATCACCTCGGGCAGCACGCTGACCTACGAGCAGTTCTATGACGGCGACGTAGTGCCTGTCGGCCTGATCCAGGGCTCGGTCAGCATCCATCCGGTGCCGCCGTACCCGGCCCAGCTGGGCGGCGCCGGCGTAAGCGTGTTCGACGGTGCGCGGGTGACCATCGACCCGAACCAGGGCACACCGGGCGCGGTGACCATCACCTCCGACTTCCGCAGCGGCGCGCCCAATGACGCGCTCTACATCGCCAATGGCACGGTGGACATCATCGCCAGCCCGGCAGGCGTCGACCTGATCGGCAACGGCACGTCGGTGCATGGCGTCTACATACCGGAAGCCAGCAAGGGCCCTTCCCTGCTGACCGCCGCCAACACCCGCATCCTGACCAATGGCGCCAACGCCGATGGCCTTCGCATCTACGGGGCGCGCTCCACCGCGCAGCTCAGCGGAAGCCAGGTAACCGTGGTAGGCGACGCCGCCTGGGGGCTGCTGTCGTGGGGCGGCAGCAGCACGACCTTCATCAACTCAAGCATTTCACTGCCTGGCGTCGGCGCGGGTGGCGTCTGGGCGTTCAATGGTTCCAAGGCAGAGTTGCGCGGCACCTCCAGCGTGGGCGTTACCGCCGACAGCAGCTACGGTGTGCTGGCACAGTCGCTGGGCGAGGTCGCGACCAACCTCGATCCGGCAGTGAGCGGTCGCGTTTCCATCCAGACGGCCGGCAACAGCAGCCACGCGTTCCGGGTTTCGAATGCGACCGGGCTTCCGAACCGGGTGGATATCACCACCACGGGAACCGGCAGCTACGGCCTGTACGCGAACGGCACTTCCACCGTGAGCGGTTCGGACGTCAGCGTGTCCACCTCCGGCAACAACGCGTATGGCATCTGGATCGCCAACACCACCGATGCCACCTTGACCGGCGGCAGGATAGCCACGCGCGGCACCAGCGCGTATGGCGTCCTGGCCGGAACCAGCAGTGGCGTGTCCACCGTCAACCTGAGCGGGTTCGATGTCGCCACGCAGGGAACGTCGGCCTACGGCCTGTATGGGTGGACCGCCAGCACGATCAATTTTGCGGGCGGCAGTGTCGCCACTACCCAAGCCGCTACGCCGGCGGTGTATGCCAGCGCCGGCACGGTCAACCTGCTGCGCGACGCTGCGGGGAAAGGCTCGGCCATCACCAGCACCGGCACCAACGCGCACGCGGTCCGGATTCTCAGCGGCGGGAACTTCAGCGCCACAGGCGCGGACATCCACGCGCAGGGCACCGGTGCGGTGGGCATTGTGTTTGAAGCCCCTTCAACACTCACCACGACACCCGTACTGGGCTCGGCGCCTCCCCTGCCGACCTTGCCTCCTACCGTACCGGACCTGGATTCCACTGCGCCGCCTCCGGCACCTGCCATTGCATTGGCAGACTCGCCGACTCCGCAGGACGCTCCGCTCGTGACGACGACTGCCCTTCCGGTTGCGCCCGCAGCGTCTGCCAACAGTCTGGTGCTGCAGGACACCACCGTGACGTCGGACAACAGCGCCGCGCTGTGGCTGTATGGCGGCATCGCCAATGTCGATCTGCGCGACAGCACGCTCACCGGAAGCCCTTGGGCGATCAACATCGCACCGCGCACGGTCAGCGGCACCGCGCTGCGCGCCACGGCACAGATCGACGCCCACCACTCGGTGCTGCAGGGCAGCGTGTACACCGCGCCAGGCAGCACCAGCACGCTGACGCTGGGCAATGACAGCCTGTGGAACGTGACAGCCAATTCGAACGTCACCCAGCTGTTGAACGATGCCAGCCTGATCGACTTCGTGATGACCGCTGCGCTGGCGGCGGCGCCGGACGATCCCACCTCGTACCGCACCCTCACCGTTGGCAGTGGCTACACGGGCACCAACGGAGCGATCGCCCTCAACACGCAACTGGGTGATGACAGCTCGCTTTCCGACCGGCTGGTCATCGCCGGTGGAACCGGAAGCGGCAGCACGCAGCTGCAGATTCGCAAGAGCAACGGCAAGGGCGCGCTCACCGAAGCCGATGGCATCCTGGTCGTACAGGCGCTGGGCGGCACCACCCAGCCCGGCAGCTTTGCCTTGAACGCACCGGTGCTTGCCGGGCCCTACGAGTACTTCCTGTACCGCGGCGCCGCCGCCGCTGCGGACGCCAACGGCGACAACAGCTGGTTCCTGCGCTCGGCCATCGACTGCACGGTCCCCGGTGCGCCGGTGCCTCCCTGCCCTGCGCCCGACCCCGATCCCCCGACGCCGCCCGACCCGGATCCACCCACTCCACCGGATCCGGACCCGCCAACGCCGCCGGACCCGCCGCCACCGGACCCGCCCAACCCGCCACCGCCGGATCCCGATCCGCCGCCGGTTCCGCCCGATCCGGACCCGCCCGTACCACCGCCGGACCCGGTTCCGCCGGCGTATCGGCAGGAGGTGTCCCTGGTGGCCGCGCTGCCGGCCATGGCCAGCATCTACGGTCGCACGCTGATCGACACGCTGCATGAGCGCGTCGGCGACGAGGAACTGCTGCGCGCCCGCACCGATCTGGATCCGATGCAGAGCGGTGTAAACGGTGCCTGGGTGCGCTACGTGGGCCACGACGGCAAGCGCGACGGCGGCAGCCAGGGCATCTACGGCACCGAAGGCCCTGGGTTCGACTATCGGTTCGACGCGCTGCAGATGGGCGTGGACCTGTATCGACAGCAGAACGCGGACACCGGCAATCGTACCCATGCCGGCTTCTACCTTGCCTATGGCAAGGCCAAGGGCGAGGTGCGCCACAACTATCTGGACTACGATTTCCACGCCGGCGTGGACCGGTTCGATGCGCGCACCGTGGGTGGCTACTGGACCGCGTTCAACGAGCGAGGCGCCTACCTGGACACGGTGGTGCAGCACACCTGGTACGACCTGCGTGCCGAATCGACGCGCCTGCCGGAGAGCACCACGCATGCCACGGGCACCGCCGCGTCGCTGGAGGCCAGCTGGCCGTTCGTGCTGGATGCAGCGGCCGATGGCAGTGCACGCTGGCGGCTGTCGCCGCAGGCGCAGGTGATCTGGCAGCAGGTGGATGTCGATTCCATCAACGACCCGTACGGCGAGATCCGCTTCACCGACGGCGATTCGCTGGTTGGGCGCCTCGGCGCGCAGCTGGATCGCCGCTCCGGCTGGCAGGGCCGCAGCGGACAACCGCGCAGCGCCACCGTGTGGCTACGGGCCAACATCTGGCGCGAGTTCCAGGGCAGCCCCCGCGCCGAATTCGACAGCGACCGGGGATTCGTGCCCTTCGAAGTGGACCTCGGTGGCAGCTGGGGCGAACTCGGCCTGGGCGGAACCTGGCAGGTGTCGTCGTCCGGCTACCTGTTCGCGGACATCGACTACAGCGCCAGTTTCAACGGCAGGGACGACAGCTGGAACGGCAAGGCCGGCATGCGCTGGAACTGGTGAACCGCGTAGGGACACGCCATGCGTGTCCTCGCGGTGTTGGATCGTGCGCGATGATGGGGTCCGTGGGACACGCATGGCGTGTCGCTACGCGCCTTTTCCCGTCGCCAAGAGGTACTTCAGGCCATGCGTCAGGCCGCGCGGAGCCACGCTTAGGTGGTCTTCGTCGTTGAGCACCTCCAGCTTCAGGCGCAGCGACGGGTAGCGATGGGCGCGCATTGCCGCCTCCATCCGCCGTGCGTCGGCAACCATGTCGGCGTCGTTGCCGAAGGCCGGGGTTTCGTACTCGCCCACGTACATGTAGACCGACGCCGGCAGGTCGTCGTGGCTGGCGGCGTAGTCCTTCTCGAAACGGTCCATCACATTGTGGTCGTACCAGTACGAGGGGCTGCCGACGATGTAGCCGGCAAACAACCCCGGGTCGGTGAACAGGATCTGGGTGCCGAGCAGCGCGCCGTAGGAATGGCCGAGCAGGAGACGGCGGGTTTCGTCGGTGCGGTAGTGGCCTGCAACATACGGCAGCACCTGATCGCGCAGGTAGGTGATGTACGGCGCGGCACCGCCATGCACGGCATCCGCCGGTGCGCTGCTGGGGCCTTTCGGGGTGGGCGTGTAATCGCGGCGGCGGCTGGGCATGCCTTCATCGCCCACTGCGTAGGACAGGCCGACCAGGATGAACTCATCGAGCTTTGGACCTTCGACGTTCAAGCGCCGACCGATCTGGCGTGCCAGCGGGAAGGCGTAGTCCGCATCGGTGACGTACAGGACCGGGTACTTGCGGTCGGGAGCGTCGGCGTAAGAAGGCGGCAGCGCGACGAACACCTGGTAGGTGCGGCCGGAGACGGGATCCTTCACGTCATGGACTTCGCTGCCTACTACTTCATACGGCAGGCCTTGGCCGCGCTGCCCACCCAACACAGAGGCCCTCTCAGGCGCTGGCTAGCTTGGCGGCGATGCGTCGCCGGCGGCCGGGGCGGTGGGTACGGGGGGCTTGGCACACCCGGCGAGCATAGACAGAACCACAACACCTGCTACCAGATAGTTCAACGCATCATCTCCATGGTGATTCCAACGCAGCCTCCAGTGGCCGCCCCGGGATCATACAAGACACGTGAAAGGTTCCCCGCCATGTCCGACATTGCTGCATCCCAGGCCTCTCCCCGCGCGTTCGACGCCATCATCATAGGCACCGGGCAGGCAGGCCCCGCGCTCGCGGGCCGGTTGCACGCGGCCGGCATGCGGGTGGCGATCATCGAGCGCCACTTCGTAGGCGGTACGTGCGTGAACACCGGCTGCAAGCCGACGAAGACGCTGGTTGCCAGCGCTTATGCCGCCCACACCGCCCGGCGCGGCGCGGAGTATGGGTTCGCAGCAGGCCCGGTCACCGTGGACATGGGCGTGGTGGCCGCGCGCGCACGCAAGGTGATCCTGGATTCGCGCAGCGGCAACGAGGACTGGTTGGGCAGCATGCCGAACGTAACGTTGATCCGCGGCCACGCGCGCTTCGAGGGCGCCGATACCGTGGTGGTCAACGGCGAACGACTGACCGCGCCGCGCATCTTCATCAACGTAGGCGGGCGCGCTTCGGTACCGGACATGCCGGGGTTGGCCAACGTGCCTTACCTCACCAACAGCAGCATGGTCGAGCTGGCTACCCTGCCCCGGCACCTGGTCGTGGTGGGCGGCAGTTACATCGGGCTGGAATTCGCGCAGATGTACCGGCGCTTCGGCGCACAGGTGACCATCATCGAGCGCTCCGACCGGCTGATCTCGCGCGAGGACCCGGACGTCTCGGCCGAAGTGCGGCGGATCCTCGAAGATGAGGGAATCGAGGTCCACACGGGTGCCAGCGACATTTCGTTCAAGACGCACGCAGAGGGTGTTGCCGTGTCCGTTGGCGCGACACCCGTGGTCGGCAGCCACGTTCTGATCGCCATCGGCCGGCGCCCGAACACCGACGACCTGGGCCTGGAGTCGGCTGGCATCACGAAAGACGCGCGTGGCTACATCACCGTGGACGACCACCTGCAGACCTCCGTGCCGGGCATCTGGGCGCTGGGCGACTGCAACGGACGTGGCGCGTTCACGCATACGGCCTACAACGATTTCGAGATCGTGGCCGCCAACCTGCTGGACGACGAGGACCGTCGGGTCAGCCAGCGGGTGCCCGGCTATGCGCTGTACATCGACCCACCGCTGGGGCGGGCCGGCATCTCGGAAGCCGAAGCGCTCAAAACCGGCCGCCCCTTGCTGTTCGCCAAGCGACCCATGATCAACGTCGGCCGCGCGGTGGAAAAAGGTGAAACCAAGGGCTTCATGAAAGTGGTCGCCGACGCCGAAACCCGGCGCATCCTTGGCGCGGCCATTCTGGGCACTGGCGGCGACGAGGCGATCCACGGCATTCTGGACATGATGAGCGCCGACCGTCCGCTGGACGAGCTGCGCTGGGCAGTGCCGATCCACCCGACGGTTTCCGAGCTGATTCCCACCCTGCTGGTCGACCTTGCGCCGGCCGCCGACTGAGGACGAACTGGATGCGCAACATACGCTGGCTGTCGCTGTACCTGGGGCTGTGCACGGACCTGCTGCTTCCCCCGGCGTGGAGCAGGCCGCCGGCCGATTCGCCCATCCGCACCGAAACCGGCACCCTGCAGGGCGCTCCCTGGCGTGTCGACGTGCCGGCCCACTGGAATGGCGAACTGGTGGTGTATGCGCACGGGTTCGAGCCGATCGGCACGCCACGGCCGGACCCCTGGCCCGGCAACGCCTGGACCGAAGCGCTCACCCAGGCCGGCTACGCGGTGGCCCAGAGCGGGTACAGCAGCCAGGGCTGGGCGGTCACCGATGCGATCGCGGACCTGGAGCGCCTGCGCGCCCGGTTTGTCGCCCAGCATCCGGACACCCGGCACAGCTGGATAATCGGCTTCTCGATGGGCGGCGCGGTGGCCATCGGCACGCTGGAACGACTGCCGCAGCACTACAGCGGTGGCGTGTCGATGTGCCGTGCCAACCTGCCGGGCGACGTACTGGCCGCCGAGATGCTGACTTCGCTGGTCGCGTTCGAGTATTTCTTCCCGGATGCGAAAGGCCTGCCGGAGGGAGGGCTTATCTCGCCGGCAGCGGCAGCGATGCCCCAGGGGGAAACCTATGACGCCATCGCCGCAGCCATCGAGACGAATCCGGTGGCGGCCGCAACCCTGTCCCGGCGACTGGAACTGAAACCGGACGAACTGGCCGGGACGATCAGCCTGCATACCCTGGTGTTCCAGCAACTGGTCAAACGCAGTGGCGGCGTACCGGTGTCGAACCAGCAGACGGTGTATTCCGGTTTCGGCGACGACAAGGCGTTCAACGCCGGTGTGCGGCGGGTGTCGGCAGACCCGTCCGCAGAAAGGAAACTGGCACGCGGGCTGGCGTTGACCGGCGCGCTGCAGAAACCGCTGGTGCTGCAGTACAACCTGGATGATCCGTCGGTGACGCCCCGCTTCGAACCAATTTACCCGGCACTGGCGCGCAAGGCGGGGGCGGCCTCACAGCTTGCCCAGCTGCCCCCGGTGGGCAGCGGGCACTGCCAGTTCACGCCGCAACAGGTGCTGGCGGCAGAGGCGATGCAGAGTGCAGCCGCGCAGGCGACGTCGGCGGGGTCCACTGGCGAAGCGCAGCGCCCCTGAGCGCCTGCTCGCCGCAACCGGCCGGGCAGCGCAGCACGCGGGCGACCGAGGTGCTGACGAAGCCCTGCCCTTCCTCGGCCTTGAACACGGTCTCGCAGGACTGGCAACGGGCGACCATCGAGTACAGGTGCACGATGCGACCGCTGCAGGGATCCTGCAGCGCGTTGAGGTCGAGCAGTTCGAACTGGCAGGTGTCGGGCAGCGGGCGCCGCGGCAGCGGATGGGGAATGGAGGTGTGCAGGTTCACGGGGCGCGCCGATGCTGGGGTGCGGCCACTCTAGGCAGCCCCGTGTGCAGCGGATGTGCAGCCGATATGCGGGCCAAGTAGATTTACTGACGTGCGACCCGCAGACACACGCATGTGAATCGCAGCGCGCATGCGCACACTGGGCAGGTCCGGAACCCGCCAAGGCCGCGCCACCATGCCCCATTCCACGCCTCCGCCCACCGCGCCGCCGTCGCCGACCCTGTCCAACGACCTGGCCCGGGGGCGCACCCACCTGGCCAACGAGCGGACCCACCTGGCCTACCTGCGCACCACGGTGTCGCTGATCGGCTTTGGCATCACCATCAACCGGTTCAGCACCTACCTGATCCAGAACGATGAGGCCCCGACCAAGGGGCGGCTGCTGCTGGACGACGCCAGCAACGCGGGCATCGGCATGGTGGTGCTGGGGCTGGCCCTGCTTGTCTGGTCGTTGATCCGCTACAGCCTGGTGACGCGCGACATCGAACGGGGCCTGATCGATTCCCGGCATCGCGCCACCACGGCATTCACGGTCGGCCTGCTGCTGATCGGGGGCATGACCGCACTCTGGCTGTTCACCAGTTGAGGAGGCTTCCATGAAGATCCATCCCTACCGCATTGCGTTGTCGCTGGTGCTGGCGGCAACCATCCTGGTCGCCGCACCGCTGGTCCGGGCCCAGGCACAGCCGACCCCTGCTGGCGTCGCCGCACCCTCCGAGGCCGAGCGCCCACGACGCTCCAACAAGTGGCGGATCGTGTTCGATGAGCGCGCCAAGTCCGACGGCGTCATCAGTTTCCGGATCTGGCCGCGTGACGGCGCGCCGATTCAGGTCGACATACCGATCGTAGATGGCCAGTCGGAGAATCGCATCGCCTCCACCGTGCGCGACGCGCTGAAGGTTCGCCTGGGCAAGGGCTTCCACGTGGAAACCGACGACGGCGAGGACGTGCTGGTCAAGGCGAAGCACGGCACCGGCGATTTCGGGCTGCAGCTGCTGGGCAACACCGCCCGCGACGTGGACATCAAACTGCGCCGCGAGTAAGCGGCACTTACGCTACCGTCCGCTGCCTGCGTCGTGGTCCGAAGTAGACTCGTGCTGCCGCCCGCGTATCTCCTCGATGTCCCGTTCAAGGAAGTAGTTCAGGAAGGTCCGCACCACCGCAATCGCCGCCAACTGGCCGATGGAATCCCAGGTGGTGTAGATAGCCGATTCCACGATGTCACCGGCCAGCTGCAGGGTCAGGCCGGCGACCAGCCAGCGCCCGTACTCCAGCCACATCGTGCGGCGCTGCGCGTTGGTGCCGCCGCGCACCATCAACAGCATCATCTTCACGAAGGCGACGATGGTCGCCACGGTGATCAGGATCAACGCGAGCAGCGCGATGATCGTCACCACCGGCTCGGTGAGCTTCACCAGCCAGGTCTCCAGCGGCAGCGGGTCCAGCGGTTGGGTGGCGGCGGCAAGGTTCACGGTCCTGCTCCGGTGGGGGCATTGGGGAGATGCACTGCGCGCTGCAGGTCCAGCATCGGCTCCTGCGGCACGTTCACGGTGCCGGTACTGGGCAGGTCGAGATCCAGCACCAGGCCCACCGCCAGCGAGAACAGCAGCAGCACCAGCGTGGTGGTGCTGCGTTTCTGCGCACGCTCATAACCCAGCAACCCTGCCGCCAGCAGTGAGAAGATGAACAACAGCCGCAGGATCCGCGGCGGAATGTGGTCCTGGCGCGCGGCGAAGCGCTCGGTCGAAAGATCGATGGTCTGGTTGGTGGTGGTGACCAGCAGCGAGGCGCGCGGCGTGTCACGGAACGCCGCCGTGCCAGCTACTACCGCCGCCCAGAGCTCGTTCTGCAGGGCCACGGTGCGGGCATTGGTTTCCACTTCGGCATCGGCGCCCTTGGCATTGGCAAAGTCGACGCGTGAATCCACATAGCGGCGCAGCACCTCTCGAACGCGCTGGGTGTCGGTGGGTTCCAGCAGATCCGCGCGCAGCCAGGTGGTGCCCAGCGCGTTGGCTTCCTTCAGCACCAGGTTGCGGCGCTCGTCGTAGCGGCCCAACGCCAGCGAGAAAGTGAAGCCGATCAGCAGGGCCAGCAGCCCCAGTACCGTGGTAGTGGCAAACGCCACGCTCTCACCACCAGGGGTCTCATCACTGGCCTTGCCACCCGCGGGCGCGGGCCGATGACGCAGCCGCAGCCAGTTGCCCAGTTCGCGCGCCAGCAGCAACGCGATGAACAGCAGCAAGGTGATCAGCCACAGTGGCAGGTACGGGTAGCTTCCCTGCAGTTCCATGCCGGTGCCCTATGAAGTGATGATGGTGCGTACGGCACCGGTGATCAGCTGCAGCGCCAGCGCGACCTGCAGCATCCCCAACACGGCCGCCAGGATCTGCAATGGCAGTTGGCCCACCACACGCATGATCTGGCGGATGAAGAGCATGACCAGCAGGTCGAGAAGCAGCACCGCGATCGCCAGCCCCATGATCCAGAGGTAGCGCTCGGTGGACCCGCTCAGCGCCACCAGCACGATCAAGGCGGCGATACCGTAGGCCGGCAGCGTGACCGGGAACGCCAGCCGCGCGGCGGGTGGCGCGCTTGCCGCAGCCGGTGGCGGCGCGGGCGGTGCGTACTGGGCCAGCACCATCTGCAGGGCCACCAGCAGGAAGACCAGGCCGCCGGCCAGCTGCAGCACGGCAGGAGCGATATGCCATTTGTGCAGCATCGCCCCGCCCAGCCCCCCGGCCGCCACGGTGGTGACCACGGCAATGCCAAAGACCTTCCAGGAGACTGCGGCCCACTGCTTCGATTCCATGCCCTGCGCGGCCGTCGCGTAGGCGCCGATGGCCTTGATCGGGCCGATCATGATGAAGAACAGCAGGAAGATGTCGGCCAGTGCCAGCAGGTGCGACGGCGACGGCGGAGTACCCAGGGCAGCAGGTATGACCAGCGACATCGAGCTCACCCCGCGGGCACGAAAAGTTCATGGCCAGAATCGCGGAAGCACGCACGACGGCGCGTCAGTACTTCTACTTGTTTGCGACCAGTGAAGAATGCACCGCCTGTTCAGCCAATTCGAAGGCCGCAGGGTCGGATTGAGGATAGACAGGCCATGCCCGCGCGCCGGACATTCATGTCGCCATCTTCGGCACGACGACAGGAGTTCCCGTGGCCGCTCGATACGTCCTGAGCCGATCCGGCTCGCAGTTCCACTTCGTGCTGAAAGCCGGCAACAACGAAATCATCCTGCAGGGCGAGCGCTACACCACCAAGCAGAACGCGCTGTCCGGCATCGCCTCGGTGCGCGCCAACTCGCTGTACGAAGACCGCTACCTGCTCAAGAACGCGGTCAACGGCCAACCCATGTTCAACCTGATGGCCGCCAATGGGCTGGTGATCGGGACCAGCGAAACCTATACCTCGGCCGGCGCCCGCGAGAACGCAATCCGCTCGGTGATGACCAACGGCCCGGAGGCGCCGATAGACGACCAGAGCTGAGTTACCCCTGCGGGTCTGGCAGGCACTGGCACCGGGATGGGTGCCCCGCTATGTTATGCGCCTTCCCTGCCCGGGCCCCGGCACCGATGAGTTCGACTGCGTCCCACCTTGATGCGTGCGAGAACTGCACCACCGCCCTCCAGGGCGACTTCTGCCACCAGTGTGGGCAATCGGCGCACAGTCCGGTACGCAGCTTCGGGCATGCCATTGAAGAGGTGTTCGAGTCGTTCTGGCACCTCGACGGGCGGATCTTCCGCACCCTCCGCCAGCTGCTGCTGCCCGGACGCCTTGCTGCCGACTACCTGGCCGGCCATCGCACCCGCTACATCCCGCCGATCCGTCTGTTCGTGATCGTGGCGGTGCTTACCTTCTTCGTGGCGCGGTTGGCTGTCCACGTCGATGCCGGGACCTTTGTCGACAAGACGCCAGCACCGCCGGAAGTGGCAACCGCGTTCAAGGACGCCCGCACCAGCGAAGAGGTGGAGAAGGCACGCCGTGCCCATATCGCGCCGCTGGAAACCGCGCGTGCAACGATGCCCGAGTCGCTGCGCTTCACCATGGACCGGGCCATCGCCAAGATCGAGAAGCAGGCCGCGAAGCGCAACGAGGAATTGGCCGGGCAGCCCGCCCCCACCCCGTCCGCGACCCCCACCCCGCCACCGCGCGCCGAAACAGAAGCACCCAGGGGCTACACCCCGGTGGACATCGACTTCCTTCCGGGTTTCGCCAACCGCTGGCTCACCGGGCAGGCCGAGATCATCCGGCTCAACCTGCCCCGCATCAGTGAGCGGCCCCAGCTGCTGGTGAATGCCTTCTTCGCCTCGGTGCCGTCGGCCCTGTTCGTGCTGGTACCGCTGTTCGCGCTGCTGCTGAAGCTCTTCTATCTCGGCAGCGGCCGCCTGTACCTGGAGCACCTGGTCGTGGCGCTCTACAGCCATGCGTTCCTGTGCGTGGCCCTGCTGGGCATCCTGCTGCTGACCATGCTGGCCGGGCAGAGGCCCGATGTGCCCGTCGTGGGAACCCTGATCGGCCTCGCCATCGCCGCGCTGCTGACCTGGATGCCGGTCTACCTGCTGATCATGCAGCGTCGCGTCTACGGGCAGTCCTGGCTGGTGACCTCGATCAAGTTCATGGCCCTGGGCTGGTTGTACTTCACCGTGGTGACCACGGCCACGGTGTTCCTGGCCATTGCCAGCCTGGCCCGGATCTAGGATCGGGGCGGTTCAGCCCCCTCCAACATGAACAGCCGGAATCAGGGAGAATAGCGGCCCGCTGTACGCCCGCCTGCCGCTCTCTCCCGGATCCAACGTGAACGCTATCGCTTCTTCCCCCGCCGACGCCCTGCCCCAGGACGAGTCGCCCCTCAACGAGCGGATCCTTGCCGCGATGGACCTGCTGGCGGCGATCGACCTCGACCGCACCCTGCTGGACGTGCTGCCCATCGACGAGCGCAAGCGCTTCCACCAGGTGGTGGCCCAGGTCTACCACCCGGAACCGAAGGAGCGCCGGGCCAAGCTCAAGCAGGAGGCCAAGGTGCGCCTGCGCGACGAGAGCATCCGCAAGGAAGAAGCCAAGCTGGACAACACCGGCATCCGCACCCTGCGTCGCAAGCCGGTGTTCACCACGCCGAACTACTTCCCGCCGCACGCCGCCGGCCTGCACGACCCGCACAACGGCGAGAATGCCGCTGAGGCGTCGGAACCCGTGCATTCGTCGGAAGAGCGCCACTGCTATGTGTGCAAGCAGAAGTTCACCCTGCTGCACCACTTCTACGACCAGATGTGCGTCAGCTGCGGCGACAGCAACTTCATCAAGCGCACCGAAACCGCCGACCTGCGCGGCCGCGTGGCGCTGCTCACCGGCGGCCGGGTCAAGATCGGCTACCAGGCCGGCCTGAAGCTGCTGCGTGCCGGTGCCGAGCTGATCGTCACCACCCGCTTCCCGCGCGACTCTGCCGCACGCTACGCGGAAGAGCCGGACTTCGCCGAATGGGGCCACCGCCTGCAGGTGTATGGCCTGGACCTGCGCCACACCCCGAGCGTGGAAGCGTTCTGCACGGAACTGCTGGCCACCCGCACGCGCCTGGACTTCATCATCAACAACGCCTGCCAGACCGTGCGCCGCCCGCCGCAGTTCTACGCGCACATGATGGCCGGCGAAACCGTCGCCCCGCAGGACCTGCCGGAGACGATCCGCAAGCTTGTGGGCCAGTACGAAGGCCTGCGCAGCTCGGAAATGCTGGCGCTGGGCGCGGAAGCGTCCGCGCTTGCGGTGAAGGACGCCGCCCTGCTGGGCGCCGACGGCCTGACCCGCGCCGCCGAGCTCTCGCAGGTGCCGTTGCTGGCCGACGAACTGCTGGGCCAGCAGCATCTGTTCCCGGAAGGGCAGCTGGACAAGGACCTGCAGCAGGTCGACCTGCGCGGACGTAATTCGTGGCGCCTGCAGCTGGACGAAGTCTCGTCGGTGGAACTGCTGGAAACCCAGCTGGTCAACGCCGTCGCGCCGTTCATCATCAACGCGCGCCTGAAGCCGCTGATGCTGCGTTCGCCCGAGCACGACAAGCACGTCGTCAACGTGTCGGCGATGGAGGGGCAGTTCTACCGCAACTTCAAGACCACCCGTCATCCGCATACCAACATGGCGAAGGCCGCGTTGAACATGATGACGCGTACCTCGGCCGCCGATTACCACGGCGACGGCATCCACATGAACAGCGTGGATACCGGCTGGGTGACCGACGAAGACGTGGCGGAAATCGCCAAGCGCAAGGTGGAGGAAGAACGCTTCCACCCGCCGCTGGATATCGTGGACGGTGCCGCGCGCATCGTCGATCCGATCATCCACGGCTTCAATACCGGCGAGCACGTGTGGGGCCAGTTCCTGAAGGATTACAAGCCGACGGATTGGTGATTGCGTGTGTAGAGCCGGGCAGAGCCCGGCTCTACTTACATGTGACAGTGCGTCGCAATGTGTCAAATGCGAATGGTTCGTGATACGATTGTTAAAGTTGTCTGAAACAACGTACACGGACGTCCCAGCCATCGCCAGCGGACCCTCTCATCCAGGAGTTTGCTCTCGATGCATCGCTCATCCCCCACGCTTGTCCATTCCCTGGCCGCGCTCACCGCCGCCATTGCCCTCGCCCTGTCCGCCCAGGCGCACGCCAACGGCGAGGTCGCTGCCAACGCGACCGACCTCGACACCGTCGTAGTCACCGCCACCGGCGCCCAGCAGTGGATCCGCGACGCGCCCGCCAGCATCAGCGTCATCACCCGCCAGGAAATCGAGCGCAAGCCGGTCAGCAGCATCGGCCAGCTGCTCAGCACCGTGCCCGGCGTCACCGGCGGTTATGCCCTCTCCGGCGCGCAGTCCAAGATCCGCCTGCGCGGCCTGCCCGAGCAGTACACCCTGATCCTCATCGACGGCCGCCGCCAGGGCAATTCGTCCGGCGTGAACTACCGCGACGACCTCGGCCCGCAGGACCTCAACTGGCTTTCGCCGGACATGATCGAGCGCATCGAAGTGGTGCGCGGTCCGATGTCCTCGCTGTACGGCTCCGACGCCATGGGCGGGGTGATCAACATCATCACCCGCAAGATCGGTACCGAATGGGGTGGCTCGGTCACGTATAACTACAGCAAGCCGGATTCGAAGACGCGCGGCAATACCACGCAGATGGGTGGATTGTTCAGTGGCCCGTTGACCGACAACCTCGGCCTGCGCGTCGGCGCCAACGTCACCGACCGCGAGTCGGACCGCGGCCGCAGCCAGACCCCGGGCAACAAGGCGGAGAACGCCAACGCCCTGCTCAACTGGGCGATCAACGGCGACCATATGCTGGGCTTCGAAGCCTCGCACGGCGTGCAGCAACAGTGGCGCCGGCAATGTAAACGCCTGGGGCCTGTCCAAGCTGGTCCACACCGGGTACGTGGTCACCCACGACGGCCGCTACGGCGACACCAGCACCTCCAAGACCACGCTGACCCAGAACGATTACGAAGACAAGGGCAGCGCGGTCGGCAACCATTCGAAGGAAACCGTGTTCGACACCGCCTTCGCCACCGGCTTCCACTGGGGCTTCGAGCACAGCTTGAACGTCGGCGGCCAGTGGAAGCGCGAAGAACTGCAGAACACCGACACCATCGTTACCGTGCCGGTGACCTGGAGCGGCAGCGGTCGGATCAGCCCGACCAATGAAGCCGACTCCTGGGCGTTGTTCGCTGAAGACCACATCACCCTGCACGAACGTTTCACCCTGACCCTCGGCCTGCGCTGGGACAACACCGAGAACTACGACGACAACCTGAGCCCGCGCATCTACGGCGTCTGGCACCCGTCGGACACCTGGACGGTGCGGGGTGGCGTATCGCAGGGCTTCCGTGCCCCCAACCTGAAGCAGGGCAGCGCCGGCGCGGCCACCCAGTCCGGTGGCAACGGCTGCCGCAGCCTGACCGTGGAAGGCTGGACCAACCGCTCGGTCAGCGCCGACGGCACCACCGGCTGCTACATGGCCGGCAACCCGAACCTGGAACCGGAAACCAGCACCAACTACGAGTTGGGGGTCGGCTTCGACCGCAGCGGCTGGTCGGCCTCGGCCACCTACTTCCTGACCGACTTCGACGACAAGATCGAACAGGTGCCACTGCGCGACATCGCCGGTTTCGATTCCAGCTTCGTCAATGGTTTCTGGTGGACCGTCGCGCAGAACATCCAGAAGGCGCGCACCCGCGGCGTGGAAGCCAGCGTCACGATTCCGCTGCATGAGCGGCTAAGCTGGACCACCAACGCCACCCGCATGCTGGAGTCGAAGAACCGCACGACGGGCGCCAACCTGCTGGTGGTGCCGAAGTTGACTGCGAACACCTCGCTGGACTGGCAGGTCACGGATGCGTGGTCGTTGAACCTGAGCGCGCAGCATGTGGGTGAGCAGCTGGTGTCCAGCACCAGCCCGACCTTCGCCAAGGCGAACACCACGTGGGACCTGGTGACCGGGTTTGATGTCAACGAGCACCTGACGTTGCGTGCGGGCGTGCTGAATGCAGGTGATGTTTCCACCATTGACGATGGCAACAGCTACGACACCGGCTCGCGCACGTTCTTCGTGGGTGCGACGGCGCGGTTCTGACCGCCGCGCCCCACCGAGACGTGCGACAACGCGTAGTGCCGGCCGCCGGCCGGCTCCAGGCGATGCCGGCCTCCGCGTGGAGCCGGCCAGCGGCCGGCACTACGCATCACAGTTTCATGTTCAACCCCACGTACACACCCCGCCCAGCCGCCGGTGAAAACATCGGCTGCGGCTGTTCCCAGAAGAAGCTGTCGTACCACGCATACGCGTACTCCCGGTCCGTCACATTCTTCACCTGCACATCCACGCTCCACCGCGGGCTGATGTCGTAACGCGCACTCAGATCCAGCACCGCAAAGCTGCCGTACTTGCCGGCCACATTCCGTTCTTCAAGGTAGTAATCCCCCTGCGCCCTGCCCTGCAGCCCGAACTGCAGCTTCTCGGTCGCCTGGAAATCCACACCCACATTGCTGATGTAACGCGGCGTAGCGGCCACCTCGCGCCCTTCCAACGATACCCCGGCATCGCGCCCATCACGCTCGATCTTCGCCTCCTGGTACGCATGCGACGCCCACACCGTCCAGCGCTCGCCCAGGCTCGCACTGATCTGCGCATCCACGCCCCGCCGCCGGGTCTTGCCCAACGTCACGGTAGTACCAGTAGCCGGCATGTTGGACACCTCATTGGCCGCGTCCTGCTGCCAGACCGCAATGCGCGCCTGGCTGCCCGCGAACGGGCTGAACTTCATGCCCAGCTCCATGCCGGTATTGGTGGACGCGCCCATCGGCGCCTGGCCCGGGGTCAGGTACGCCGGCGGCGTTGAACCGGTCAGCACCTGGAAGGTGCGCCCCCAGTTGGCGTAGACATTGGCCGTGTCCGTGAAGGCATAAACCACGCTCAGCTTCGGCTGCCCGATGGTCCCGTAGCGCTGCAGCGGCCCCGTCACGCCACCCTGCAGCCGGGTATCTCCATCAAAGCGGTCCACGCGGTACGCCGGCACGATCTTCAGCGCTTCGATGGGCTGGTAAATGGCCTGCACGTACGCGCCCCAGTTGTCGAGCGTGTGCCGGTCATCGTTCTGCACCCGCGCGGGCGGCGCCGAGAAGTCCGTGGGCTCGGCGTAGCTGAAACGCTCGCGGATGTAGCCGTTGTCCTGATGCTCATAGTTGAGACCACCCTCCAATGTGAGCGTGTCTGCAGGCTGCCAGGTCAACGTGGTCAGCATCCCGGTCTGCTTTTCATCCCACACCCGTCGCTGGCGCGGCGCGTTGCCGGTCGGCAGGTCGCTGAAAGTAACCTTGCGGTCGTCTTCGTACCGGTTGTAGTAAAGCTTGCTACCCAGGAACAGGTTGTCCGCCAGCTTCATATCCAGGTGCACCCCAATCTGCCGCATGTCCCGCTCATCGTGATCATTGGCGTTGCGAAGCTGCGAGCCGCGGCGGTCCGTGCGCAGTTCTTCAGCCGTCATGAAACCCGGCTCATCGGCTTCGTGATGGTAGGTGCGTGCGGTCAACCCGACCCGCATCCCTTCATCCAAGCTGCCGTAGAACCATTTGCCACCCAGCGCATACTTGCGCGACGTGTCGTGGTCGCGATACCCATCGGAGGCCTGGGTGCCGAAGAAGTAGTTCTGCGAGAAGCCGTTGCCTTCACGCCCAATCGCCAGCTGCGCATCGCGCGTGTTGTAGCTGCCGTAGCTGAGCCGGCCATCCGTGTAAGTGCCACCCTGGCGGGTCCCGAAGTTCACATTGCCACCGATGTTGTGCAGGCCGTAGCGCGGGTCGTTGGTGCCGCGCACCACCTCGATGTAGCTGATCTCCAACGGGAACAACATGTCGATGAAGCGCTGGTTGCCGCTGTTGACGTTGCTCGGCACGCCATCGATCAGGGTTTTGATCGCATTGAGGTAGCCCTCGCCGTTGAAGGCGCGGAAGCTGACCTTGCCCGACTCGGCGCCCTGGCGGGTCTCCGTCAGCTGGATACCGGGCATCTGCCCCAGCAGCTCCCAGCTGTGCGAAACATTCTTGTCCTCAATCTGGTCGGCCCCCAGCACATCCACCGAGGTCAGCACCTGATGGGCGGTGAGCTGGCCCTCGGTGTGCTGGTGCACATCGACCTTGCCCAGCGTGAGCGTGGAATCAGAGGACTGGGCGTGGCTTTCGGGCGCGAACAGGATGGCGGCCGTGGCGGCCACCAGAGCGTGGATCTTCATCAAGGACTGTCGTTATGAATAGGCAGTGGATGTAACACTATAACATCACAATGCCCCGTCCGCGCTTGCTCAAGTCACCAAACGTAATCCGGGATGCGAGTCGTCAAAGAGCCGATACTCCTCTTCGGTTCTCAGGACCAATGCCGCCTCCGGCACGATCACCCTGCAAACTCGCACCCCACTGAGGCACGACGGGCACCAGGCGCACTTCCACCCGACGTTCCCACTCTCAACACTGAAGTACTGGAAACGCAGCCCGACGCTTCCACATCCTGGGCAGTTGTAGGTCCCGTACTCCTCATCAGATCTCGGCAGCGTAAGTAGCCATTTCTCATACTTCACTTCATTAGGACTCATTGCATCTCCAATGCGTTGGAGCAGGCCGGCAGGATCAATCTTCATGTCCGCCCTACTCTTCCGAGCGGCTTGGACAGGTGCTCAGGCGATCTCCCACGCAAAGGAGATCAAGCCCTTCGCCAGAGAACCCCACGAGTGCTGTAACGCCTTGCCCAAGGAGCTGAATGCTCTGACGCATCACCTCAACATATGTAAGCGTCAGCGATACCCTTCTTCTGTTCGCTGGCGCGGCCAACGGCCGCATCATTCGGACGTCTTCAATCGTTCGAGGGATTACATAAGCTTGAACGAAGACATCACCGATCGATACAGATCCACCAGAGTTTATGTATCCGATATAGCGAAGCGCACCATCCTTACCGCGATCGATAGTATCAATGAAGAACTCCACGCCCTTACTTGTTGAGCCTGACGACGAAGGCAGATCGGTGGATGAGGTCATCGGTCTCGCTCTGATTGTGGTTCCGGATCTCCATCATCTTGCCACGCATCTGCGTCTCACACGCCCTGCGACTCAGGCCACCTCCCAGCTTGGCTAGTCGAGGCTGCGGCACTTCACTGCCCGGTGCACGTCAGATCCTTACGATGTCCCCAATCGCAGCGGAGGGCTGCGCCGGAACAGGCTGTGGAGGCGTGGAATGACCGAACGCGAGCGTCAAGCTGCCCTGGAGTACCTGCGGATTCTGGATTCCGACCCGGAACCGTTCTTCGACGCGCTGACCCGCGCGGCCCATGCCATGACCGGCATGCCGATCGCCATGATTTCGCTGATCGACGGCAACCGCCAGTGGTTCAAGTCGCTGGTCGGTATCGATGGCGCGTCGGAGACTGCCCGAGACATCTCCTTCTGCACCTGGGCGATCCAGTCCGACATGGTGCTGGAGGTGCAGGACGCCAGCGAAGACCCGCGCTTCGCCCACAACCCCATCGTGCAGGGACCGCCTTTCGTCCGCCATTACCTGGGCGCACCGATCCGGGTACAGGGCGGCAATCGGATCGGCACCCTGTGCCTGCTGGACACCGCACCGGGTCAGGCCAGCGCCGGCCAGCGTGAAGCCCTGGCATGGCTGGCGCAGGTCGCCGCCTTTGCCATGGAACAGCGCGCCAGCCTGCTCAATCGCATGGCCGAGCAACGGCAGGCCAGCGAGGCACTGTCACAGAGCGAGGCGCGCTACCGCCGGTTGTTCCAGCACAGCCTGGGCCTGATCTGCACGCACACGCTGGACGGCATCATCACCTCGGTCAACCCGGCCGCCTCCGCCTCGCTGGACCGTCCGGAAGCGGAGCTAGTCGGTCACTCGCTGGCCGAGATCATTCCTGAAGAACGGCAGCACCTGCTGCAGGGCTACCTTGAGCGGATCGCAGAAAACCAGAGCGATTCCGGGGTGATGGAACTGCTGGCCGAAGACGGCTCCCGCCGTTACTGGGCGTATCACAACATCCTCGACACTGAAGCCAGCCCGCACTATGTGCTCGGGCACGCGCAGGACATCACCACCCAGCACCTGCAGGAGCGTCAGCTGATGGAGCTGTCCATCCGCGACCCGCTCACCCGCTCCTTCAATCGTCGCTATCTGGCGGAGCTTGCCGAAAACCAGCCCGAAGCCTGGGGTTGCCTGGTGTTCGACCTGGACCACTTCAAGGAAATCAACGACACCCAGGGCCATGCCCACGGCGACTCGGTGCTGGTCGACTTCGTGGCGTTCCTGTCCGAACCCCTGCAGGAAGGCGAAGTAGTGGTCCGACTCGGCGGCGACGAATTCCTGGTGTTCGTTCCGGGCGCCACCTTGGATCGCCTGCAGGCTCTGGAGGCCGAGTACCAGGACCGCGCCTACCTCTCCCCCATCCGCTTCTCCGGCGGCTGCGCCATCAACCGCCCTTCGGAGACCGTGGCCGACACCATCAATCGGGCCGACATGAAGCTTTACGAACGTCGGCGGCGTGAGCGTCCACCATCCAACTGAGCGCTTGGCACAGCCGCAGCCGCATCGCGCACTGAGTCAGCTCCAATCAAGCCACCGACGCTACAACTTCGAGATCGTTCACATCGAGGTAAAGTCGGGCTCTCACGTACAAGCCTGCGATCATGTCCAGCTCGGATTCCTTGTCGGCGTGGTGGGTCACCAGTCTTTCGCCAGGAAGCATGCCCTGTGTGACTGCTTCCTGTCGAAGCTCGGCAAGATTGGCCTGAAGAAGCTCGCCCGACATGACACCGCCAATCCCCCCTTTGAAGGTGACCAGGTAATTCCCGTCCTCATGGCGTTGAACCCTGAAATCCGGGTCTTGAAGCGTGACCGCACGGAGTCGTTCGTTTGCTTCGGCGACACCGAGTTCGCCGTGTCCAATCCAGACCACACAGGTCCCATGGGAATAAAGCGTAAACGCGCGACCACCCAGGTACTTGCGCAAATGGGACATCGTCCATTCCCGCGCAGGTATGACGCTTGGGCGCCAGGTCGGCTTGGGACCTTCAGTTTGCATGTTCATCCTTGTTCTGCTTGATATGCATGAGAAGTATGCGGATAGGGGCAACTGCGCATACCGAAATGGATTTCAGTCTAGCGAGGAAGCGTGCAACCAGTAGCAAGGGTTTGCTGCTCCACCGGCGTGTAGCCAAATCTTCCTTCCAACACCTTCAACGCGAACGTGTCACCTACGGTCAACTGCGAGAGATCGATCGATTTTGGCGAGTACCGGAATGGGCGTGACACCTGTGCATCCTCACCGGGCAGCCTCACATTCGCAGTGACAATGTTCCGAACCCTGGCGCTGGGGCCGGTCCAGCCAGGAGCAAGGACGAAGCAGTGCGTTCGTTGAACCGCACCCCATGGATTTGCAAGGGTGCCGGAGCCAGAAACAACCTCACGTGCACCAAAGCCCATAAGAACTGCGCCAGCAATAATCATGAGCGAATTACTCGAAAAGGAGCCCTTCGGCTCTTTCATGAAGTGCATACGGATCGCTATCGCAGCCAAGATCAACGCCGCGGTCCCCAGCCACACAAATAAGCTCGCAATATTGAACCAGGCCTTGGGAATAAACGGGGTGGATCGCCCAAGATAGGCGACGATACCGAGAGACGCTAACAGCAGGAGCGCAAACACGGCGACGCTCTTATGGAGGATCGTCAACTGAGGCCTTGAGTAATGGCTCACTTTTTCATTCCTTGAGGCGGTCAAACGTTTGGACATGGTCGCTCGCTGCCAGGCACTCGAACAAATAGGGAGCTCTGAGCCAGGTCAAAGCGCTGGAACCTCGGACGCTTGTTCGTTTCGATAATCCCCTCGGTGTCCAGGCAACCCTTGAACCTCGGACGGCAACTGTTTAGCCTCGCCCACCACCCCAATAGACGAAACCAACCTCCTGGCAAGAGCGTCGGCGAGATGCGGCCGACGTCACTCATATCGGCAGATGAACGGATGCGAGTGCATCAAGCAGATGTATCACATCAACGCGAAGAGAAAGTACTCGGGCTCCTTGAGGCAACGTATGACAGATCATCCAGGTAGCTTTTGCCTCGCACCGCATACTCCCTCAGCTCAGCCTTAGAGAGCACGAACGTCACTTCATACATTGCGATACCACCCGTCATAACGCCGAGGCAGATGGCGCCCTCCGAGGTTTCAAATAAACGGTACGCTAGCTCCGAATCAACCAGCAGGTCGCGTTCCGTTTTCATCGAAGTCCAGTAGTGATAGTGAGTGCCATATGCCCGGCATTGCTGCCCAGGCTAAAGAAGTGCCTGCACCAGCGAACGTTGGACTCAATCATAACGATTTGCGAAAGGATCACACATAGCGGATGGCTCTAACAACGACAGGTAGAACTTCGCCTTCAACGAAAGCCCTTGCAGCCAACTCCGAGTCGAACTCTTCGATATGGCACTCCTCACTCCACAGAGCGTCCTTCCAAGAGAAGTCAACGTCAGAGAGGCTCTCGGAGAGTTCCGTCATTACGCGATGGCCATAGGATGGAGTGGCCCTCATTGTGTCTTCAAAAAAGGCAACGAAATTCGGGCCATCCGCCAGCTCTATCGAGTAAAAGCACTCGACAGCCGACAGGGCAACGTCATATTTCCTCATTACAACGACTCCGGGCAGAGAGTAATCATGTCGTACTCCTGGGTCGTAGCATTGCAGAGGCAGTTGACCTCAACCCGCCCTCATTGGGCAAGTTCTAACAGTTCGTCAAATGGGGTGCCCGGTTGCCCGTTGGCAGCATTGCTTCAGCCTGCCGCAGCCGCTGCGCCGGTATGGGCATCCACACCGGCTGCACACCCTCGCCCACAGCCTGTAGCCACGCCAAAGTCCGATGCACCCGCCTCCCCTCTAACCCACGTCGCCACGGTGAAGCCGCCGAAGCACCCCAACCGCCAGAGCCACTGTCCAGCCCACCGACCAGGCTAAGAAGCCCCACTCCCTCAGCAGGGTGTCCGTCGGAATCACCGAGATAAAGAACCCGAGAACCGCCAGCCCCACCACCAGCAGCGGCGCCACCACCGGCCCACGCCATGCAACAACTGCAGCCACCGGTAGAGAGATCACGGGAAAGAACACACCCCCGCCGAATGGCGCAGCCCCAACCACGGCGAAGAACGCCGACGCCACCACCAGCACCCACCCCAGCACCTTGAACTGCATCCTGCCTTGCTCCTGTCCATGCGGCCCGGCGACAGCGCCTTAACCTGCATTGCCTATCCTAGCAACGCGCCACGGGCATGACGCTCGGCGTTTCAATCGCCTTTCTTGATTCGATAGACAGGCGCTAACGAACACTGCAAAGGAGTAGCAATGAAGAAGCGTTACGCTCCGTTCTCACCGCATGCCTGCTGGGCATCAGTGCCCTCGCCTTCGCCGAGGTCGCCAACCTGACCAACAGCGCCGAGGGTGCGAATCGCGACGCGGGACTGGCCGCAGTCAAGAAGAAGCTCCAGGACGCCTGCACCGACCGCAAGGGTACGCCCGACGTGGCCTCCTTCGAAGTGGTCTTCGAGAAGACCAGCGACAACTCCGACGTACCCAAGCCGTACTACGTAGACGGCAAGATGAAGTGCGATTTTCCCTGATCCTACCTTGGGCCTTCGCCTGAAGGCCCTTCTTCGACTTCCGTGAAACTGGCCGCGCCTCGGGGCCGCAGCCGGTAAGCCCTCACGGATCGGCCAGGTTTCCCTCACCCGTTTCCGGGTCTGTCAGCACCCTGATAGAGGAGCCGTCATAGAAATCGCCTCTGGCCATGTGTGAGCCTGTTGCGATGAGCTCACTCTCCCTGAGACTCCAACTTTTGCCACTCTCCACCATATGGACCGAGTAGGACCACGTGCCGGTCTCGTCGTTGCGAGCCATACCCAGAACAGCCCCTCTACACCCGACTATGGGGCCGATCATCGACCTTCCCGCTATCACCTCTACGACTTCGTAGAACGCAAACAGGGAGCCACCATCTCTGTTCATTACGCGACTCTCACGTCATCAAGCCTATTGCAGGGGGATATCGATCTCACCGGAGAACTCCCATATTGGATCCCTGTTGATGATGGTTGTGAATCGAAGAGGAAAGAGAGATGGTGCTTCTGGAAGACCAAGAGATGGATTATCGGCTGAAAGTCGCGACAGGCTTTCAATCGAAAACTTTGGGAAGTTCGAATTGATTGCGTACATCTTCCCGTTGGCGAACACCCCCATCCCTACGTCACCCATGCCATTCACGAATCCATCGAACTGAAATCCCTGCGCGCTGGTGATCCGAACTCTAAAGAAAAGGTCATCGATACTCTCTATCTGCTCATCAAGAGTGATGACAGGCGAACAGACTTCCGTATCCCTATCTTGCATCCAGACAGAGAACGCGAGGAAATCACTGAGTTCAAGAAATTGTTTTGACGCAGTCATGAGTAGCTTCACCAAGTCTAGTCTGCACCCCTCAAAGCAACATCAGGAGCAGCACGCTCCCATCGGCACTCCCCTGCCACTTACCGATGCAAGACGGCTGAATCCATCCATTGGCCTTCCCGCAATTTGGGTCGATAACTAACAACCATCACTATCGCCGATTTCCCACTAGTTGGTATAGCGCTACGGAGGCTATAGCGCCCCAACCGCCAGTGCCACTGTCCAGCCCGCTGCCCAGGCTATTAAGCCCCACTCCCTCAGCAGGGTGTCCGTCGGAATAACCGAGACAAAGAACCCGAGAACTGCAAGCCCCACCACCAGCAATGGCGCCACCACCGGCCCACGCCACGCAACAACTGCAGCCACCGGTAGAGAGATCACGGGAAAGAACACATCCCCACCGAACGCCGCAGCCCCAGCCACGGTGAAGAACGCCGAGAGCACCACCAGCACCCACCCCAGCACCTTGAAAACTGCTTCCTGCCTTGGTCCTGTCCATGCGGCCCGGCGACAGGGCCTTAACCTGCGTCGCCTACCCTACCAACGCGCCACGGGCATGACGCTCGGTGTTTCAATCGCCTTTCTTGATTCGATAGACAGGCGCTAACGAAAACTGCAAAGGAGTAGCAATGAAAAAGCGTTACGCTGCCGTTCTCATCGCATGCCTGCTGGGCACCAGTGCCCTCGCCGTCGCCGAAGTCGCCAACCTGACCAACAGCGCCGAGGGTCCGAATCGCGACGCGGGCCTGGCCGCAGTCAAGAAGAAGCTCCAGGACGCCTGCACCGACCGCAAGGGTACGCCCGACGCATCGTCGTTTGAGGTGGTCTTCGAGAAGACCAGCGACAATCCCGACGTACCCAAGCCGTACTACGTTGACGGCAAGATGCAGTGTGATCTTCCCTGATCTCACTGGGGGCCTTCTTTGAAAGGCCCTTTCTATCTGGGCTGTTCAGCGCCGCGAATCCGTTCGTGCGTCCCCCTTAGTGGCTCGCCAGCCATATTGAGGGGATTGCTGGTATCGCCGGCTGACGCTAGGAACATGCACCACGCGAAGCATCAGCGCGGGGCGGATAGCGTGCATCACGCGCCATCGCCTCGAGAATCCAATTCCACCAACCCTCGTAGAACACCGGATGCCCACTGCACTTCGATCGGAAGTAAGCCCGCTCGATCACGTCGCAAACGACCTTGTACTGCTCTGATGAGAGATCAACGGCGGTAAGAAAGTTCATGCCATCATCCAAGGGAGCAAAATAGCTCCGCAAAAACATCTCGCTCGCCCAACCGAACTTCCTCGCGAAGCAGATGGACGAGGCGATTGACTTGAATCGTGCTCAACGCGACTCCGTTTCCTTCCGAAAAGACGACACCCCCTCCCATAGCCCCCCCTCCATGTAACCAGCAAAGATAATATCGGTCAGGCTTCGTCAAGCAAAACTTCAAACTTCTTTCCTGACATAGCCTCCATCCCATGAATAGCAATCTCTGACAAGAACGACCGCCAGTGATTCATGATGATCGCCAGTTGGGCGCGCGAGAACTGCGGCGGATCTCCACCCACGTCAAGTTCGGGGTAGATGTCAAAGGTGAAGCACGCAAAGCCGGGCATCGCAACAGGCGGATCAAGCCAGATTGCGTTGTAGTTGTAGCCCCAGTTGGCTCGACCCGGGGCGCTGGCAGCGCGTTCCGGAGAATCAATCGTGTCCAGCAGTTGAGTCACCTCCTCGAACTGCTCCTGATCCAAGTCTGAGATGAGCTGAAGCACTGTCAGACTCATTGCACGACAGTACGCAGCATCCGGTCCCTCGCATGCGTAATAGCTGCGGAAAACCCCCGGAAACGGCTCATAGACTGAAGCGGTCAACGTGATCATCGATTTATCCATAGGTGATAGTTGCTCGCTGGCCGCCGTTCAGTCCGGTTCTGGAACGCAAAGGCTACGCGGCAGTTTACTTCCGACTGAAGCCCCTGATCACGTCCCTAATGCGGTGCATCGCATCAGCATCCTCAATCAGGACAGCGTAATGATCCTCGTTGATCGGACATTTGATCATCGATAGCGGCGTGCCCTGTACCCAGTCCTCGGGCACAGGCTGAATCCGGGCGCCGCACCTCGGACAAGCAACCGCCTCGCCGCTCTTTACGAGTCCAACAACCTTGTTCACTGGTAGCTGTTCTGTTGAATGCATAGTGGTTGGGTGAGAGCTTCAGGATGGGCGGAGAGTTGCCAGACGCCATAACTATCGCCGATTTTTCCAACGTCGGCTGGTTTCCCCGGCAGCTGACCGGAACCTGTGAGTCTGCCGCGCCCAGGATACCCGCCCTGCCGGAAACGCCCATCTCCACCCCACCCCTCACTGCTATAGTCGTTCCATCGTGACGGGCACCCCGCCCGTCCTTGGATCGCAGGGAGCGGGTCATGGGTCTCATTCAAGCAGTCAAGGGTGCAGTGGGCGGCGTGCTGGCCGACCAGTGGAAGGACTTCTACACCGTACCCGCCGGGCTGCCGGCCACGGCGGCGCTGTTCGCAGCGGTCCCGCAGGGCACCAACGCCGGGCGCGGGTCCAACACCAGCGGCTCGTCCAACATCATCACCAATGGCTCGAAGATCTTGGTGCCGGAAGGCTACGGCCTGCTGCTGTTCCAGGACGGCGCGATCACCGGCTTCGTCGCCGAGCCGGGTGGTTATGAATGGCGCTCGGACGACCTGAATTCGCAGTCGATCTTTGCCGGCGACGGCATCGTCACCCCGCTGATCAAGCAGAGCTGGGAGCGCTTCAAGTTCGGCGGCCAGCCCGGCGGCCAGCAGCAGGCGTTCTTCGTCTCGCTCAAGGAGCTGCCGGACAACCGCTTCGGCACCCAGTCGGAGATCTACTGGGACGACGGCTTCCTCAACACCCAGGTCGGCGCGGTCACGCGCGGCTCGTACACCCTCAAGATCGTCGACCCGATCCTGTTCGTGAAGAACTTCGTGCCGGCCAGCTACCTGCAGCGGGGCAAGGTGTTCGACTTCACCGACATGGACAACGCCGCCGCCACCCAGCTGTTCAACGAAGTGGTGGGCTCGCTGGCACCGGCCTTCAGCCTGTATACGAACGATCCCGGCAAGGGCAACCGCATCACCAAGCTGCAGCAGGATTCGCTCGGCTTCGCGCAGAGCCTCTCCGCTGCGGTGGAACAGGGCTACCAGTGGAAGTCCGACCGCGGCCTGGCCATCGTCAAGACCGCCATTGTTTCCATCGAGTACGACGCCAACACCCGCGAGCTGCTCAAGACCGTGCAGCGCGCCGACGCGCTGTCCGGCGGGCGTGGTAACTCCAACCTCCAGGCCAGCGTGGCGCAGGGCATCCAGTCTGCCGGTGAGAACGGCGGCGCGGCCGGCATCATGGGCGTGGGCATGGCGTCTGGCATGGTCGGCGGCTTCGGCTCGCTGCAGCAGCCGGTTGCGCCAGCCGCTCCCGCCGCGCCGGCAGCCGACGACCCGGTGGCCAAGTTGACCAAGGCCAAGGAAATGCTCGACCTCGGCCTGATCACCCAGGCCGATTACGACGCGCTCAAGGCCAAGGCGCTGGGTCTCTAAGGCGGACAGAACCGAACCATGTCCGACCCCAGAACCCCGCCCCCGTTGCCCGGGGCTCCGCCGCCGTTGCCGGAGGCCGTTACCGGCCCCGGCTCGCCGCGTGATGTACCGCCCTTGCCGGGCAGCTTCCCGCTGGACCCGGCCACCCTGCCCGACCCGATCCGCGCCGAGATCGAGGCGCCGGACCCGGTCGCCCTCGACACCCGTGCCGAGGAGCTCAAGGACGGCCTGAACCGCTGCCCGAAATGCGGCTCCACCGACGTGCGGCTCAAGCTCGGCACCGACGTGCTGATCTGCCAGTTCTGCCGTCACGAATGGCACGGCGCGTCCGTCGAACAGGAGTTTGGTCTGGGCGCAGGCCTGGACCAGCTGCGCGGCACCATCATCGCCTCCGGTGCACGCGACATCGAGGCCGGCACCGCCAGCCTGATGAGCTTCAAGTGCACCGGCTGCGGTGCGGAAGTGACCATCAACACCGAAACCACCATGACCGCACGCTGCCACTGGTGCCGCCATGTGTTCGGGGTGAACGAGCAGGTCGCCAACGGCGCCGTGCCCGACGCGGTGCTACCGTTCCGGATCACCAAGGATGATGCGGTCGCGCGCATCCGCCAGTTCGTGGACAAGCGCCGCCTGTTCGCGCTGAAAGCGTTCAAGGACCAGTTCACCCCGGAAAACGTGGTCGGCGTGTACATGCCGTACATGATCGTGGACAGCAACGTCAGCGCCAGCGTGACCGGCAAGGGCGAGATCCAGACCCGCCAGTACACGCGTGGCGACGGTGACAAGAAGAAGACCTACTACGACGCGGACGTGTACCAGGTGGAGCGCTCGGTGGATTTCACCGTGGATGACCTGCCCATGGAATCCTCGGCCGAGCGTGGCAACCTGGACATCAAGGCCAACACCAACAACATCATCAACGCGATCCTGCCGTTCGACACCAAGAACGCGCTGAAGTGGAACGCCTCGTACCTGCTGGGTTTCAGTTCCGAGAAGCGCAACCTGGACGTGGAAAAGATGAAGCCACGGCTGGAAGACCAGCTGCTGTCCATCGCCCGCTCCCAGGTCGAAGGCTCGGTGCGCCGCTACGACCGCGGCGTGCGCTGGGAAACCGAGCAGGTGGACGTGCACGGCTCGCGCTGGGTCTCCATGTACCTGCCGGTGTGGCTGTACTCGTACCACCAGCCGGGCCGCAACGGCGGCATGCTGCATTACATCGCGGTCAACGGGCGTACCGGTGAAACCATGGGCAGCGTGCCGGTGCAGCAGTGGAAGCTGCTGCTGGCCGCGCTGACCACCGGCACCATCGTTGAAGCCATCACCCTCTGGTTCCTGGTAGCAGCCTCATGAGCGACGATAGTGGACTCTGGTTGCTGTTGGCTGGCCCTGCCAGCGCAACAGCGTTGTATTGGGGCTTGTACCGGTATTACCGCAATACCGACAAGTCGCACGCGTTCGAGCGTGAAACCACGGTGGAAGCCAAGCCGGTGACCGGTTCGGACCGGCAGGTTGACACCAACAACGGAACGCAGGAAACGCGGATCCGTGGCGACAACGTGCGCGAGTATCGGAAGCGGGTGGTGCGCGGCGGCGGATGAATGTGGTCGCCTTCGCACCACCTGCATCAACCGTGCACCGTGACTAGACAACCCATGGCACACCGTAGGGCGAATCGCCCCAGCCGGAACTGCCATGAGCGAGTCTGTCGCCCCACCGCCCCGCCCGCGCGCGCTCTACCCCCTCACGCTCACCGTGAATGGCGAGCAGCACACGCTCCAGGTGGAATCCACGGTCAGCCTGCTCGACCTGCTGCGTGAACGGCTTCAGCTGACCGGCACCAAGAAAGGCTGCGACCACGGCCAGTGCGGTGCCTGCACGGTGCTGGTGGACGGGCGGCGCATCAACAGCTGCCTGACCCTGGCGGTCATGCAGGACGGCGCTGAAGTGCAGACCATTGAAGGGTTTGCCGATGGCGACGCCCTGCACCCGCTGCAACAGGCCTTCATCGCCTGCGATGCCCTGCAATGCGGCTACTGCACGCCCGGCCAGATCTGTTCGGCACAGGGCCTGGTCAACGAAGGCAGGCTGTGCAACCGCGACCAGGTGCGTGAGCTGATGAGCGGCAATGTCTGCCGCTGCGGCGCCTACCCGCAGATCACCGACGCGGTGATGTCGGTGCTGGCCAGCGGCCACCCCGCACCGGCCGAAGCAGAACCCGCGGACTGGGTGCCTGGCACGGTGCCCGCATGATTCCGGCGACCTACGAACGCGCAGCGTCGGTGCAGCAGGCGCTGCAGGCCCTGGCCGGGTCGAGCGGCAGCAGCGACATCCGCCCGATCGGCGGCGGTACCAACCTGCTCGATTTGATGAAGCTGCAACTGGTGAACCCGTCCCGCCTGGTCGACGTGAGTCGCCTGCCGCTGGACCGGATCGAGGCGAGAGAAGACGGAGGCCTGCGTCTGGGCGCCACCGCGCGCAATGCCGATACCGCGTGGCATCCGCTGGTAGAGCGCGACTACCCGCTGCTTTCCGCCGCGATGCTGGCCGCCGCATCCCCGCAGATCCGCAACATGGCCACCAATGGCGGCAACCTGCTGCAGCGGACCCGCTGCACCTATTTCTATGACAGCGCCACGCCGTGCAACAAGCGCACGCCCGGCAGCGGCTGCTCGGCCATCGGCGGTCTGACCCGCCACCACGCGATCCTGGGCGCCAGTGAGCAGTGCATCGCCACCCACCCGTCGGACATGTGCGTGGCGCTTGCCGCCCTCGACGCCAGCGTGCACGTGGCCAGCGTCCGCGGCGAACGTGTGATTCCGTTCGCGGCGTTCCATCGTCTACCGGGGGCCACGCCGGAGATAGACAGCACCCTCGCCGCCGACGAGCTGATCCTGCATATCGAGCTGCCGCCCGCAGCGCAGTTTGCCGCGCACAGTGCCTACCTCAAGGTGCGGGAGCGCCTGTCCTACGCGTTCGCGCTGGTATCAGCCGCCGCCGCACTGGACATCGATGCAGAAGGCACCATCCGCGCTGCCCGGCTGGCACTCGGCAGCGTGGCGCACAAACCATGGCGGGTCGAAGCCGCCGAGGCCGCTCTGGTAGGCGCACGCCCCGGGCCCGAGGCATTCGAAGCCGCCGCCGAAGCGCTGCTGCAGGGCGCGGTGTCGCAGGGCCAGAACGCCTTCAAGATTCCGCTGGCACGACGAACCGTGATCCGGGCGCTGGAAACCGCCGCCCAGGGCACCGTGGACAACCAGGGCAACCCGCGCCCCCACCCGGAGACGCAGGTATGAACCTTCCCAACCCGCTGCATCCGCCGGTGGCACCTGCCGGGACCGGCCATGTCCCGACCGGCACCGGTACACCGCGTATCGACGGCCGCGCCAAGGTCACCGGCCAGGCCCGGTATGCAGCCGAATGGCCGGCACAGGATCTTGTGTATGGCGTCGCGGTCAACAGCACCATCGCCAAGGGACGTATCCTGGGTTTCAGTCTCGATGAGGCCAATGCCGTACCGGGCGTGATCCGCATCATCACCCACGACAACCGCCCGAAGATGCGCGGCGTGGGCCTGTTCTACAAGGACATGACCGCACCGGCCGGCAAGCCGTTCCGGCCGTTGTACGACGACAAGGTGCTCTACAGCGGCCAGCCAGTGGCACTGGTACTGGCCGAGACCTTCGAAGCGGCCCGTGAGGCGGCCGGCCGCGTGCAGGTGCACTACGAAACCGAAGCGCACGACACCAACCTGCTCGCCGCCATGCAGCGTGCGCGGCCGCCGAAGAAGATGAAGGCCGGTTTCTCCGCGCCGCCGAAAGACAAGGGCACGCCGGACGAAGCCTTCGCAGAGGCCCCGTTCAAGATTACCGCCGCTTTCTACCACGGCGTCGAGCACCACAACCCGATGGAGCTGTTCGCCAGCACGGTGATCCGGGGCGACGATGGCCATCTCACCATCTACGACAAGACCCAGGGCTCGCAGAACAGCCGCTGGTACGTCTCCCAGGTCTTTGGCCTGCCCAAGCGCAAGGTCACGGTACGCAACCCGTTCGTGGGCGGCGCGTTCGGCGCCGGCCTGCGCCCGCAGTACCAGCTGGCCCTGGCAGTGATGGGCTCACTGGCGCTGGAGCGCTCGGTGCGCGTAGTGATGACGCGGCAGCAGATGTTCACCTTCGGTCACCGCGCCGAGACCGTGCAGCGGGTGAAATTGGCCGCCGATGCCGACGGCACCCTGCGTTCGATCTGGCATGAAGCGGTGGCCGAAACCTCGCGGATGGAAGACTACGTCGAAGTCGTGGTGAACTGGAGCGGGCAGCTCTACGCCTGCGACAACGTCCACCTGGGTTACAAGGTGGTCGACCTGGACCAGTACACCCCGATCGACATGCGGGCGCCCGGTGCCGCTCATGGCGTGCACGCGCTGGAAGTAGCGATGGACGAGCTGGCAGCCAGTCTCGACATGGACCCGCTGGCGCTGAGACTGAAGAACTACGCCGAGGTGAACCCCGCGGACGGCAAGCCGTATTCCAGCAAGGCGCTGCGCGAGTGCTACCAACGTGGTGCCGAGCGCTTCGGCTGGGCGCAGCGCGCCCCGCAGCCCCGCGCCCGCCGCGAAGGCAACGAATGGGTAGGCTGGGGCATGGCCACCGGCCAGTGGGACGCCATGCAGATGTTCGCCCGGGCGCGCGCCGAGCTGCATGCCGATGGCCGGCTGGTGGTGAGCAGCGCCGCCACCGACATCGGTACCGGCACCTATACCGTGATGAGCATGATTGCCGCCGAGGCGCTCGGCCTGCCGCTGGAGCAGGTGAGCTTCCAGCTCGGCGACTCGACCCTGCCGGTGGCGCCGATTGAAGGGGGTTCCTCCCACGTAAGCACCGTGGGCTCGGCAGTGGAAGGCGCCTGCACCAAGCTGCGCCGACGCCTGCTGGCCCTGGCCCGGCTTACGCCTCGCTCCCCCTTCGCCCGCGCGCGCCTGGACGATGTGGTCTTCCAGAACGGTACCCTCGCCCTGCGTGATGACCCGAACACTGCAGTGGCGCTGACCACCCTGCTCTCCAACGCCCGCCGCCGCAGCATCGACGCGAGCTACCTGCTGCTGCCCAACGTGCTGGAGCAACGCAAGTACACCCGCGCCACGCACAGCGCGGTGTTCGTCGAAGTGCGGGTGGACGAGGACCTTGGCACGGTCCGGGTGATGCGCGTGGTCAGCGCCATTGCCGCCGGCCGCATCCTCAATCCCACCACCGCGCGCAGCCAGATCGTCGGCGGCGTGGTCTGGGGCATCGGTGCCGCCCTGCACGAGCACACCGAGGCTGACCATCGCTTCGGCCGCTTCATGAACCGGGATTTCGCGCAGTACCACGTCTCGGTGAATGCGGACATCCACGATATCGACGTGCTGTTCGCCGACGAGGATGACCGGGTAGTAAGCAGCCTGGGCGCGAAGGGTGTGGGCGAAATCGGTCTGGTCGGGGTGTCGGCAGCGGTCAGCAACGCCATCTACCACGCCACCGGCAAGCGCATCCGCAGCACGCCGATCACCCCGGACAAGGTCATGCGCTGAGCCGCGCTTCACCGTATGCCTACCCCGCCTCCCCGATGATGGGGACATCGGCGCGCTTGGGGCGTGGCCGTGCCCCACCCCGTGAGCCAGGCTGCAGCAGCCAACGAGGAGCCAACCGATGAGCACCCCTCCGCACCTTTCCCTGTCGCGCCGCGACGTACTGAAACTCGGCGCCGGCTCGGCCACCACCATGGTGCTGCCGGCGGCCGTGGCCGAGGCGCAGGGGAACACCCCGGGCGCCCGCGCCCCGGTCACCGCCGAGGTGGCCTTCGAGATCAATGGCCGCCCCCGCACCCTGCAGCTGGACACCCGCGTCACCCTGCTCGACGCCCTTCGCGAGCACCTGCACCTGACCGGCACCAAGAAGGGCTGCGACCATGGCCAGTGCGGCGCCTGCACGGTGCTGGTCGACGGGCGCCGCATCAACTCCTGCCTGACCCTGGCGGTGATGCATCAGGGCGCGAAGATCACCACCATCGAAGGGCTGGGCAGCCCGGACAACCTGCACGCCATGCAGGCCGCGTTCGTCAAGCACGACGGTTACCAGTGCGGCTACTGCACCCCCGGCCAGATCTGCTCGGCGGTGGCGGTGCTGCAGGAGGTTCGCGACAACATCCCCAGCCATGTGACCGGCGACCTGGAGGCGCGCACTGCGCTGTCCACCGACGAGATCCGGGAGCGCATGAGCGGCAACCTCTGCCGCTGTGGTGCCTACTCCAACATCGTCGAAGCGATCGAAGACGTCGGGGGTAACCGCGCATGAGAGCCTTCAGCTACGAACGCGCCACCTCCCCCGCGGAAGCCGCCGCTGCGGCCGCGCGCACCCAGGGCGCACGCTTCATCGCCGGCGGCACCAACCTGCTCGACCTGATGAAGCTGGAGATCGAAACCCCGGCGCATCTGATCGATGTCAACGGACTGCAGCTGGACACGATTGAAGCCACCGAAGAAGGCGGCCTGCGCGTGGGGGCACTGGTGCGCAACACCGACCTGGCCACGGACAAGCGCATCCGCCGCGACTATGCGCTGCTCACCCGCGCGTTGGTGGCCGGCGCCTCCGGTCAGCTTCGCAACAAGGCGACCACCGCCGGCAACCTGCTGCAGCGCACCCGCTGCCCCTACTTCTACGACACCGCCCAGCCCTGCAACAAGCGCCTGCCCGGCAGTGGCTGCGGCGCGATCGGCGGCATCAGCCGGCAGTTGGCCGTGGTCGGTACCAGCCCTGCGTGCATTGCCACCCACCCCAGTGACATGGCGGTGGCGATGATGGCGCTGGATGCGGTGGTGGAAACCATCCGCCCGGACGGCACCAGTCGTCGCATTCCACTGAACGATCTGTATCGCCCGCCGGGCACTACCCCGCAGCTGGAAACCGTGCTCGACAAGGCCGAGCTGATCGCCGCTGCCGTGCTGCCTGCCCCGCTAGGCGGCACCCATATCTACCGCAAGGTGCGCGACCGTGCGTCTTACGCGTTTGCGCTGGTCTCGGTGGCGGCGGTGGTCCAGCGCGATGGTACAGGTCGCGTGGCGCTGGGCGGCGTGGCCTACAAGCCCTGGCGCAAGCCGGAAGCGGATGCGCTTCTGCCACAGGGCGCAGCCGCTGTGATGGGCAAGTTGCTGGAAGGCGCGACACCCTCGTCACAGAACGCCTTCAAGGTGCAGCTGGCCGAACGCACGCTCGCCGCCGTACTGCTGGAAGCCAAGGGGTAAGCCATGAAATTCGACACACCCGCCGGCAAAAATCCCATCGACCAGCTCAAGGTGGTCGGCAAGCCGTTGAACCGCATCGACGGCCCGCTCAAGACCACCGGGCAGGCGCCGTACGCGTATGAGCGGCACGATGCGATCGCCAATCCGGCCTACGGCTACGTGGTGACCGCCGGCATCGCCAAGGGGCGGGTCAGCGGGATGGAACTGGACGCGGCGCGGCGCTCGCCCGGCGTGCTGGCCATCGTTACCGCCGACAACGCCGGTCCACTACAGAAATCGGAGCGCAACGCAGCCGCGCTGCTGGGTGGACCGGAGATCTCCCATTATCACCAGGCGCTGGCACTGGTCGTGGCCGAAACGTTTGAACAGGCGCGCGCGGCCGCTGGGTTGGTCAAGGTGCGCTACGCCACCGAGAAAGGCGCCTACGACCTGGCCACTGCGAAGAAGGCCGGCACCAACTTCCAGAAGACCGATCCCGACGCGCGCGTGGGCGATTTCGAACGCGCCTACGGCAATGCGCCGGTCACCCTGAATGCGACCTACCACACGCCTGACCAGTCGCACGCCATGATGGAGCCGCACGCCACGCTGGCCGCCTGGGAAGGCGACAAGCTCACCGTGTGGACCTCCAACCAGATGATCGACTGGGGCAAGGGCGACCTCGCCAAGACGCTGGGCATGCCCAAGGACAACGTGCGGCTGATCTCGCCGTACATCGGCGGCGGCTTCGGCGGCAAGCTGTTCGTGCGCTCGGACGTGCTGCTGGCGGCGCTGGGCGCCCGCGCGGCGAAGCGGCCGGTGAAAGTGGCACTCTCGCGCCCACAGATCGCCAACAACACCACCCATCGCCCCGCCACGCTGCAGCGCATTCGCTTGGGCGCCACCGCAGAAGGCACCCTCACCGCGATCGGTCACGAATCGTGGTCGGGCAACCTGCCCGGTGGGTCGCCCGAGGAAGCCGTGCAGCAGACCAAACTGCTGTATGCCGGTACCAACCGGCTGGCCGGTCTTCGCCTGGCCACACTGGATCTGCCGGAAGGCAATGCAATGCGTGCGCCGGGTGAAACCCCCGGGTTGATGGCGCTGGAAATCGCGATGGATGAGATGGCGGAAAAACTCAAACTCGACCCCATCGAGTTCCGCATCCGCAACGACACCCAGGTCGATCCGGCCAACCCGGAGCGGCCGTTCTCGCAACGCCAGCTGGTGCAGTGCCTGCGCGACGGTGCGCAGCGTTTCGGCTGGGACAAGCGCAATGCGCAACCGGGACAGCAACGCGAAGGTCGTTGGCTCGTCGGCATGGGCGTGGCTGCGGGCTTCCGCAACAATCTGGTGATGAAGTCCGGTGCACGCGTGCGGCTGGATGCCACTGGCCAGGTGACCGTTGAAACCGACATGACCGATATCGGCACCGGCAGTTACACCATCATCGGGCAGACGGCCGCCGAAATGCTGGGCGTGCCGATCGAGAAGGTCACGGTGAAGCTGGGCGATTCCAGCTTCCCGGCGTCGGCAGGTTCCGGTGGCCAGTGGGGCGCGAACAGTTCGACCGCAGGCGTGTTCGCGGCCTGCACCAAACTACGCGAAGCCGTTGCCGCAAAGCTCGGGCTTGACCCTGCCACGGCCACCTTCGCCGACGGCAAGGTCAGCGATGGCGGCAAGACCGTCGCACTGGGCAAGGCCGCCGCCGACGGCGAACTGGTCGCCGAAGACAGCATCGAGTTCGCTGAGCTGGAAGAGAAGTTCCAGCAGTCCACCTTTGCCGCGCACTTCGTGGAAGTGGGCGTGGACGTGGCGACCGGCGAAAGCCGTATCCGCCGCATGCTCGCCGTGTGCGCGGCCGGCCGCATCCTCAACCCCAAGACGGCGCGCAGCCAGGTGATCGGCGCGATGACCATGGGCGTCGGCGCAGCGTTGTCCGAAGAGCTGGCGGTGGACACGCGGCTGGGCTTCTTCGTCAATCACGACCTGGCAGGCTATGAAGTGCCGGTGCATGCGGATATCCCGCACCAGGAAGTGGTGTTCCTGGACGAAACCGACCCGGTGTCCTCGCCGATGAAAGCCAAGGGCGTGGGCGAGCTCGGCCTGTGCGGGGTCAGCGCGGCAGTGGCCAATGCCATCTACAACGCTACCGGCACTCGCGTGCGGGAGTACCCGATCACGCTGGACAAGCTGCTGCGCGGGCTGCCAGAGCTCGGATGAGCGCCGGACTCGTCACGACGCCGCTGGACGCGGAGGACGGCAATCCCGGCCGCGTCCTGCAGGCCACGCTGGACGCGCTGCGTGCCGGTCGGCGCGCGGCGTTGGCAGTGGTGCTGGAAACGGAAGGCTCCACCTATACCCGCGCCGGCACTGTAGTGCTGTTCACCGACGAAGGCCACGTCGGTTGGCTGAGCGGTGGCTGTTTGGAGCCGGAGATTGAACGACGCGCGATGCAGGCGGTCGACCAGGGTGCGCTGGACTGGATGCAGATCGACACCCGCGACGATGACGCGTTGTTTTCGGCCAACGCGGTCGGGTGCCGGGGACTGCAGCGGATCGTGCTGATTCCCCTCGCCGCACTGGAGGGCGTTGGCGGCGTATTGGAGTGCTGGCTGCGTGGTAACGGAACGCTGACGTTGCAGCTGCAGGCTGACGGCCAGCTTGGCTGGCGGTGCGAGGACAGCGAAGCTGCGGGTTCGCTGCACAGCCTTCCCCTCGAATGGGGCGGTGCCCGTGCGCAGTGGCAGATCCAGTGGCGCGCCGCACCGAGTGTGGTGATGCTGGGTGCGGGTCCCGAAGCGGAGCCCCTGGTGCCGCTGTTGCGTGGACTGGGTTGGCGCGTGCAAGTGATCGAACCGCGTGCGCGTTGGCGCGACCGGCTGCCGGGCGGTTGCTCGCCTGGCGAGTCCGCGTGGGCCGGCCAACGGCCGGCGCTACCAGGGCATGCGGGCGGTACCACGGCAGTTCGGTGGCACGCGCCGTTGCCCGATGCGGTGCTGGTGATGCATCACAATTTCGAGCTGGACCGCGAGGCGCTGGAGCAACTGGCCGACCTGTCCATTCCCTTCATCGGGCTGCTGGGGCCGCGTCGCCGGCGCGATGATCTGTTCAAGGTGCTGCCGCCGCAGGCCTGTGCTTCGCTTTCCCCCAGGCTGCGCTCGCCGGTGGGGCTTGCACTGGGCGGCCGCGGTCCTGAGGCGATCGCGTTGAGCATTGCCGCGCAGTTGCAGGCGTGGCGGCATGCGGCGACCGGCGTGTCATGACAGGCGGCGCGACATTGGACCACGCCGTGGTGGTACTGGCCGCCGGTTCCAGTGCGCGACTGGGGCAACCCAAGCAGCTGCTTCGCATCGACGGGGAAACGTTGCTGCATCGCGTGGTGCGGTTGGCACGCAGTGCCAACCCTGCGGCGCTGGTGGTGGTGCTGCCGCCGGATGCGAACGCCATTGCCGAAGCATTGGGCGACCAGGCGCTGACGATGGTCATCAACCCGGAACCGCAGCGGGGCATGCGCAGCAGTCTTGAAGTGGCAGCGCCGCTGGTGGCGGGATTTGCGCGGGTGCTGGTGGTGACGTGCGATCAGCCTGCGTTGGAGGCGGCGCATCTGCATGCGTTGTTGCGGGGGGCTTGCAACGCGTTGTCGGGGTGTGCGGGGACGCGGCTTTCGGGTGGGATTGCGAGGGACACGCGTGGCGTGTCGCTACGCGGGGTGCCGGGTGGGCCCGACGTGGATGCGGAGGCGCCGGGTGGGGCCGACGCGGATGCGGGGGCGGTGGGCGTGCCCGCGGTGGTGCCGGGGCAGTGGTTTGACGATCTGGCCGGTGGCAGCGGGGACAGCGGGTTCCGCACGCGGCTGCGCACGCTGGATCCGGCGACCGTCTACCTGCTCGACGCACCGGCACTTGCACTGGACATCGACACCCCCGAGAACCTGCACGCCGCCCAATCTTTGGGCCTCCTGGACTCCCGGTAGCGCCGGCCGTTGGCCGGCCCACGCACACCCTACACCGTTCCTCACGGTTCCCACCCCAACCCCTTCGGCGCACTGGCAAACCCCACCGCCCGCAACGCCTCGGCCACCGCATCGCGACGAACCGGCTGGTCATCGATCAACTCCAGCGTGAACGACACCCGCCACCCCCGGCGCAACGCAATCGCCAGCGCCTGCGCGGCCGCCGTCAACACGGCATCAGCATCGGCCGCATCCGCATCGATCCAGGTCAACAGTTGCCGCCCACCCTGCGCCAGGTACATGCGCAGCCGACCGCCGCCGATCACCACGATCGCGCCGGCTCGGCGCACGGGTCGCAACACCGCGCGATGCGCCGGCCACGGCAGCACCGGGCCGAACGGATTGGCAGGATCCACCGCCGACAACCCGATCGTCGCGCCCGAACCCTCCGGCACCTGCGCGTCGGCCACCTCGCGCAATGCATCCACCAATCCACGCTCGGCGAACTGCGCCCCGCCCATGCCCTCGACGAAACGCCCGCGCAACACGCGGCCCGCATCCTCCATGCCGCGATACACCTGCACCAGCGCGGGGAAGCCGCCGGCAACACCTTCGGCAATGGCGGCGCCACGCGTCACGATGCCATGCCGCTCGAGCAGGCCCTCCGCCAGTGCCACGGCGCGCACGGTGTCGCTGGTGGCGGGACGCTGCACCAGTGACCAGCGGCCAGCCAGCGTGGCGCCAGACGCCGCATCGCGCAGTCCGCCCTGCATCTCCTCGCTGCCCGGCGGATGCATCATCGCCCTGCCCCGCGCGTACCGGCCCTGCCGCGCCGTGCTGACCACACGCGGGCGCACCGGACGTGCACCAGAGAGATGGCGAAGTGGCGTCCAGATGTCGGTGGTGACCAGGCCTGCCCAGACCAGCTCCCAGAGCGCATCGTGCAGGGCATAGGAATCCGCACTCCGGCTGCCCGTCGTGTCCACCCGGGCAAGTACTGCCGCCAGCAGCTGCCGGGCGAAATACGCGCCGCCATCGGCCAGCACCTGCAGGATCGCAGCCTGCAACGTGGAAGGTTCGAAGGGCTGAAGAGGTGGCAGCGACTCCGCCGCAAGCTCCTGCGGATGCAACGAGACCAGGCCGTCGTCGTCGCCGAGCTTGCCGTGCCCCGCCCAGACCACCGTGCCGCTGGCGAGCAGTCCGTCCAGCATCGACGGCGCATAGTCGGCCACGCGCGCCGGCAGGATCTGGTTCTCCCAGGCAGACGCTGGCAGCGGTACGCCGGCCAGCAGCTCCACCACGCGCAGCACGCCATCGGCACCCTGCAATGGGCCGTGCGCTGGCACCGCACCCGTGCGGGTAGCCACCGCCGCGTCCGCAATCAGTTCCTGGCGCTGCAGCAACAACGCCACGTAAGCCTCGCGCGTTGCCGGTCGCGTGGCCTCGCGCGCCGCCTGCAGCGAACGCAGTCGCAGGCGTTGGAACACGCCCTCGCCTACCCATTCCCGGCGCGCCAGCGGCACAGGTTCTGCGGAGGCGTCAAGACCGGCACGCTGTGCCGCGCCGAAATGCCCACCCAACACCTTGCCCTGTACCGAAAAGGCGTCCAGCCCCGCATCCGCTACCGCCACGCCCAGGCCCCAGTGCTGGGCAACGTCAGCCGTCGTGAACGGTGCATGCGTGCGCGCGTAGCGCCCGAGCAGCTCACCGACAGGATCTGCGCTGCCCTGCAGGAATGCAGCAGGCAGTCCTTCGGGCAGCACCACGCCCAGGGCATCGCGCAGCCGTGCGGCATCTTCCACCGCCGCCCAGCACGAGCGAGTGGCAAGCCGTACCGGGAAGACGCGCTGTTCGCGTTGCAACGCGAGCAGATGGTCGCGGGCCTTCTCGCCATCGCTCAGGCGCTGGGCTACCGCGTCCTCGCTCATGGGGCCCAGCTCGCGCAGCAGATCCGCGACGCCTTCCTTGCCTGTCGCCTGCCGATCCGGCGCCAGCCGCTGCAGCTCCAGCCCTACCTGCTCCACCACCGAGGCATCCAGCAGTTCGCCCAGGTCCACCTGGCCGAGCAGGTCGCCAAGCAAACCGGTATCCAGCGACAACACCGAGGCGCGGCGCTCGGCCAGCGGCACGTCGGTGCCGTACATGAACTCGGCCACATAGCCAAACAACAGGTTGGCGGCGAACGGCGACGGCACCTCGGTGGTGACCTCGGCGATCTCCACGCTGCCCTCGGCCAGGCGCTGCATCAACCCGTCAAGCGCATCCAGGTCATACACGTCCTGCAGGCACTCGCGCGCGGTCTCGATCAGGATCGGGAAGTCCGGGTAACGCTGCGCGATCGCCAGCAGCTCGGCCGAACGCAGGCGTTGCTGCCACAGCGGCGAGCGGCGACCGGGCTTGGTCCGTGGCAGCAACAGGGCGCGCGCGGCGCACTCACGGAAGCGGGCCGCGAACAGCGCCGAACTGCCGACCGACTGGTTGACCTCGCGGCGCAACCGCTCCGGATCGAACAGGAAAAGTTCCGCGCCCGGCAGGCGCCCGGTGGAATCCGGGATGCGCAGGATGATGCCGTCGTCGCTGGCCACCACCGCCGGATCGATGCCCCAGCGGTCCTGGATGCGCCCGGCCAACGCCAGCGCCCACGGGTCGTGCACGCGGCGCCCATAGGGCGAATGCAGCATCACCCGCCAGTCGCCGGACTCGTCGCGGCAGCGCTCCACCACCAGCCGGCGGTCGGTGGGCAGCACGCCGGTGGCCTCGCGCTGCTCGTCCAGCAGCCCCACGATGTTGGCGATGGCGTTGGGCTGCAGCCCGCAGCGGCGCAGGTCCTCCAGATGCGCGGGCGCGATCCCGCCCGTTGCCACGTCCGTGTCCATCGCCGCCAGGAAGGCACCCACCGCTTCGCCCAGCTCGGCCGGACGGCCCACGCCCTCGCCACGCCAGAACGGCAGCCGCGCCGAGCGCCCGGGCGCCGGGGTCACCACCACCTGGTCATGGGTGATCTGTTCGATCCGCCACGACGTTGCACCCAGGGTGATGACGTCGTTGACCCGTGACTCGTGCACCATTTCCTCATCGAGCTCACCGACCCGACGCGAACCGGCGCGTTCCTCACCTTCCGGCAGCATCACGCTGTACATGCCACGGTCCGGAATGGTGCCGGCGCTGGTCACGGCCAGCAGCTTCGCGCCGGGCCGCGCGCTCAGTTCACCGCTCTGCCGGTTCCAGACCAGACGCGGGCGAAAGCCGGCGAAGTCGTCGGAGGGGTAGCGCCCGGCCAACATGTCCAGGGTCGCGTCGAACGCACTGCGCGGCAGCGTCATATAGGGCGCGGCGCGGCGCACTGTGGCGTACCACTGCTCCACGTCCAGCGTGCCCATCGAGGCTGCGGCCACGGTCTGCTGGGCCAGCACGTCCAGCGGATTGCGTGGCGGGTCGACCGCCTCGATCTGCCCGGCCAGCATGCGTTGGATCGCCACGGTTGCGTCGATCAGGTCCCGCCGGGTGCGCGGATACACCAACCCCGTGGACGTGCCACCCACCTGGTGGCTGGCTCGGCCAACACGCTGCAGGGCGCTGGCGACCGATGGCGGTGCCGCAACCTGGATCACCAGATCGACCAGACCCATGTCGATGCCGAGCTCCAGGCTGGAGGTGGCCACGACGCAGCGCAGGCTGCCGTCCTTGAGCGACTGCTCGATCTCGCGGCGTTGTTCCTTCGAGACCGAGCCGTGGTGCGAGCGCGCGATCACTTCCGGACTGTCGAGCACGCGCGACACGGTGCTGCCGGTGAACGAACCGTAATGCTCCGGCACCGCCGTGGGGGGTGGAAGGCCGGCATCGCGTGCGCTGCGCTCGGCATGCAACTCGTTGAGGCGCGCGGTCAGCTTCTCCGCCACCCCGCGCGAATTGGCAAACACGATGGTCGAGCGGCGCTGCAGCACCTGGTCCAGGATGCTGGCCTCCACATGCGGCCAGATCGATCCGGCGCGCCCGGGCAGCTCCCGCGCGCCGACCGGCCCCGCCTGCGCAGGCAGGTCGGCCATGTCCTCCACCGGCACCACGATGCGCACGTCCAGCTGGCGCGGGCTGTCCGGGTCGACCACCGTCACCGGCCGGTCGCCGCCCAGGAACGCCGCAACCCGCTCCACCGGCCGCACCGTGGCAGACAGCCCGATGCGCTGCGCCGGCACCGGCAGCAGCGCATCCAACCGCTCCAGGCTGAGTGCCAGATGGGTGCCCCGCTTGCTGCCGGCCACCGCGTGGATTTCGTCGACGATCACCGTGTCGACCTCGCGCAGCGTCTCGCGCGCCTGCGAGGTCAGCATCAGGAACAGCGATTCCGGCGTGGTGATCAGGATGTCCGGTGGGCGCCGCACCATCCGCGCGCGCTCGGCGCTGGGCGTGTCCCCGGTGCGTACCGCCACGGTCAGGGTCACCGGCGGATCGCCCCGGCGTTCGCGCTTGGCATCCACGCCCAGCAAGGGCACCTGCAGGTTGCGCTGCACATCCGCGCCCAGCGCCTTGATCGGGGAAATGTAAAGAACGCGTGTGCGTCGTGGCGCGGTGTCGTGCAGGCGCTGGCGGTACAGCTGGTCGATGGCGTGCAGGAACGCGGCCAGGGTCTTGCCCGAGCCGGTGGGTGCAATCACCAGGGTGTGCTGGCGTTGGCCGATGGCCGCCCACGCCGCCGTTTGCACCGGCGTGGGCGCTGGGAAGGCCGAGGCGAACCAGTCGCGGGTGGCGGGTTCAAACGGAACGAGCGCGTGATGGGAAGGCGACTGTCTCATTGACGTCCAGATTACCCGCAGGGGCGTAGAAATACCGATCACAACCCGCTGTTTCCTCACCGGCCACCGCCATGAACCGCCATCCGCATCCCGCCCTGAAAGCCGCCCTCTCCCTCGGTCTGTGCGTACTGTTTGCGGGCAGCTCAACGGCCATGGCGCAGTTCGCACCCATGCTCACCCCGCGTGCCACCGATATGCCGCGCCCCAAGGCCGCCAACAGCTGGCGCCTGGCGATCCATGACGCCGCCGAATCGAACGGCACCGTGAGCTTCCGCATCTGGCTGCAGGAAGAGTCGCCGATGCACATCGACGTGCCGATCAGCGAAGGCGACTCGGAGACGCTGATCGCCAACGCCGCCCGCGCCGCCATCAGTGCGCGACTGGGCGACCGCTACAAGGTCATGGTCGAGAACGGCGACGTAGTCGTCATAGAAGCCCAACTCGGCTCCCCCGACTTCACCGTAGAACTCCTGCGCGACACCGCCAGAGACGTACAGGTAGCCGTAGCCAAAAACTAAAAAACACGAAGCCGCGTAGCGACACGCCGCGCGTGTCCCACGGAACCTCTGGGCTATTCTTGAACACCACCCCGCCCAAGCCCCCCGAATGCGCACCCTCTACCCACCCATCACCCCCTACCGCGAACACACCCTCGCGGTAGACGCGCTCCACACCCTCCACGTCGAAGAATGCGGCACCCCCACCGGCATCCCGGTCGTGTTCCTCCACGGCGGCCCCGGCGCAGGCATTTCCCCCACCCACCGCCGCTTCTTCGACCCATCGCGCTACCGCATCGTCCTGATCGACCAGCGCGGCAGCGGCCGCTCCACGCCGTGCGGCGAACTGCGCGACAACACCACCGCACACCTGGTCGCCGATATCGAAAAAGTGCGCGAGCATCTCGGCATCGACCGCTGGCTGGTCTTCGGCGGCTCGTGGGGCTCCACCCTCGCCCTCGCCTACGCGCAGGCCCACCCCGACCGCGCCACCGGCCTGATCGTGCGCGGCGTTTACCTCGGCCGTGCCGAAGAGAACCGCTGGTTCGCGGAAGCCGACGGCGGCGCCCGCTGGATCTTCCCGGAACGCTGGGCGCGCTATGCCGCGCATCTGCCCGAAGATGAGCACGGCGACATGATCGAAGCCTACTGGAAGCGGCTGGACAGCGACGACGAAGCGACCCGCATCGCCGCCGCGCAGGCCTGGCTAGGCTGGGAAGACTTCGCGGCCACGCTGGAGCACGACGTCAACGCCGTCTCCGATGCAGACCCGCTCGATACCCTGGCCAAGGCGCGCATCGAAGCACACTACTTCCGCCACAACGCGTTCCTGCCGCACGGCCAGCTGCTGCACGACATCGACCGCATCCGCCATCTGCCCGGGGTGATCGTGCAGGGCCGCTACGACATCATCTGCCCGCCACGCAGTGCCTGGGACCTGTCCCAGGCGTGGCCGGAAGCACGCCTGGAGATGGTGCTGTCCGGCCATGGCGCCACCGAACCCAACACGGTGGACGCGCTGGTGCGCGCCACCGATGCCTTCGCCGATCAGGCAGCGGCGTAACTGGGGTAATCGATGTAACCTTCCGCGCCGCCACCGTAGAAGGTGGTGCGGTCGGCGCTCGCCAGCGGCCACCCGTTCTGCAGCCGGGCGACCAGGTCCGGATTGCTGATGAAGGGCGCACCGAATGCGGCCAGGTCGATCAGGCCCGCATCGATCAGCTGTTCGGCGCGGGCACGGTCCAGCCCGCCAGCCAGGATCAGCGCGGTGTTCGGGAGGTTGCCGCGGATCGTGCGCAGCAATGCCTGGAAGCCCGTTTCGGCACCTGCGGCCATGACCTTCTCACCCATCTGGTAACCGGACTGGTCCATCAGGTGCACATAGGCCAGCCCGCGCTTGCCGATCTCTTCGGTCAACGCGCCGTAGGTGCTGTCGATCGCGTCGTGCAGCGGCATGTCGAACAGCTGCCCGTACGGCGACAGACGAATGCCGGTGCGCGCCGCGCCGATGCGCGCCACCACTGCGTCGATCACCTCCAGGGTGAAGCGCAAGCGGTTGTCCATGGTGTCGGCGGCGTATTGGTCGGTGCGGTCGTTGACCAGCGGATTCATGAACTGCTCGAACAGATAGCCGTTGGCGCCGTGGATTTCCACGCCGTCGAAGCCGGCCTCGATGGCATTGGCCGCGGCCTGCGCGAATTCGCCGACGATGCGTGAGATCTCGTCCGCTGCGAGCTGGCGCGGCGCCGGCGGTGCAACCAACGCAGGCGTGCCGCTGTCGTCGTAGCCAAAGGCCTGTGCGCCCATCGGCTGCTTCGAGCTGGCGCTCACCGGCAGGCGCCCTTCGGCCTGGATCGTCGGGTGCGAAACGCGGCCGACGTGCCACAGCTGGGCCACGATCTTTCCACCCACCGCATGCACGGAGTTGGTGGTCAGGCGCCAGCCCTCGATCTGCTCGGGCCGGAAGATGCCCGGGTTGAACAGGTAACCCTGCCCTTCCTGCGAGATCGGCGTGCCCTCGCTGACGATCAGGCCGGCCGTGGCGCGCTGGGCGTAGTACAGCGCGATGCGCTCGTCGGCGATGTCATTGGGCGCGCGGGCGCGGGTCAGCGGCGCCATCACCACGCGGTTGCGCAGCGGCGTGCCGGCCAGGTCGAACGGGGTAAACAGGGAAGCAGTCATGGCAGGGTTCCTGGGGAGGGGCCCGACGGTGCGGGCAGGCGACCATGCTAGGTAGATGCTGATGGAGCTACAATCCAGCCAATCGTCAAATCACAATTGCGGAAATCGCAATCATGGAGCCCAGCCCATGCAGCTCAAGGCCCTGCGCTACTTCCTGATGGTGGCCAGCAACCGCAGTTTCCTGGCCACCGCCCGTCATTTCCGGGTACCGGCGTCGTCGGTCTCCCGCTTCATCGCCGGGCTGGAGAAGGACCTGGGCCACCAGCTGTTCTACCGCAGCACCCGCGCGGTGCGGCTGACTGAAGAAGGCGAACGTTTCCATCAGCAGGCCCGCGAAGCCATCGACCTGCTGGATGCAGCGGTGGACGACCTGGGCCACAACGAGGGCGCCCTGAGCGGGCGGCTGCGGATCAACGCCCCTGAGGCGTTCGGCCGTCTGCACGTGGCCCGCCTGATCGGCGCGCTGCAGGCCGAGCACCCTGCCCTGGATGTCGAACTGCAGCTCACCGATGTCTTCATCGACCCGGTCCAGGGGGGCGTGGACATCACCGTACGGATCGGGCCGCAGGTCGACTCCGGGTTGATCGGTCGCACAGTGGCCGCGCAACGGCAGATCGTCGCGGCCAGCCCGGCTTACCTAGCCGCGCATGGTCTACCGGAAACACCCGCCCACCTGCTGAATCACCGCTGCCTGCTCTACAAGGGCCAGTTCGGCACCCAGCGTTGGTACTTCCGGCAGGACGCTGACGCCCCGTTCGAAGGCATCAACGTCAGCGGCCCACTGTGCAGCAACAACGCAGAGGTGCTGCTGGACGCCGCCATGGAGGGTCGCGGCGTGGTGCTGTTTCCGAGCTGGTTGTATCGGCAAGGCAGCTTTGAACGCACGCAGCTGGTGCCGTTGCTCGGCGCGTGGGAAGGCTCGGCAAGCGTCGAGAGCTCCTACATCCAGCTGCTGTCCCCCGAGAACAAGCTGCGCTCGCGCAAGGTCCGCGAAGTGACGGCATTCCTGCTGGACGGCTTTGGGTCACCCGCGTACTGGGATGAAGCTGCCGATACGTGATGCGATACAGACCTCGCGGCAGATCCCACACTCTGCGGGTTTTACTGTGGACCCGGCTCCGCTCTTGGTGCCACGCTGGCGGCGTGGACGCATCCAACGCCCGCCGCCGCGCGTTTGCCTGGCTCGCCTTGCTCCTGGGCTGCCTGCTGCTGGCCGGGTGCGCCACCCTGCCCCGTAACCCCGTACCGGCCGATCAGATCGCCTGGGCGGCCGTGCCCGGGATGCCCGATGTGCGGGGTTGGGCCGGGCGGCCGAACCGGGACATGGAGCTGGATTTCGAGCGCTCCATCCGGGATGAGCGGCCGGACGACTTCCCGGTCGGCAGTGATGGGCGCATCCACTATCCGCACCTTGCGTTGTCGGGTGGCGGCGCGAATGGGGCCTTCGGGGCCGGCTTCCTCAATGGCTGGACCGCAACGGGCACCCGGCCGACGTTCAAGATCGTCACCGGGGTTTCGACCGGGGCGTTGATGGCGCCTTACGTTTTCCTCGGCCCGGACTACGACGAGGCGCTGCGGCGCTTCTACACCACCACCTCCGACGCGGATGTCTTCAGCGCCGGCAATCCGCTGATGGCACTGCTGCGGCGCGAGTCCCTTGCAAATACGGCGCCACTGGAAGCTCTCATCGCCCGTGCCATCGATGCGCCGCTGCTGCGGAAGATCGCCGCCGAGCACCGCACCGGGCGGCGGCTCTACATGGGTACCGCCGACCTCGATTCGCGCCACTTCGTGGTCTGGAACATGGGCCTGATCGCGACCCGCGAGACGCCCGAAGCACTCGCGCTGTTCCGCCGGGTGATGCTGGCCTCCGCCTCGATCCCGATCGCGTTCCCGCCGGTGCTGATCGAGGTCGAGGCCCATGGCAAGCGCTACGACGAGATGCACGTGGACGGCTTCGTCGCCGCCAACATCTTCCTGCATGCCGGCATCATCGACCCGCAGCGGATCTACAACCGCGTGTCGCGCGCCCCTGCCACCTACGACACCTACATGATCCACAACGGCCAGTTGGCCGCCGCCTCCGACCCAGCCGAACGCTCCCTGCGAGGCATCGCGTTCCGCACCATCGAAGTGGCCGGGCGCGCTGGCATGATCGGCGACCTGTTCCGCGAGTACGCCTACGCCCGGCGGGACCGTGCGCAGTTCGCCTGGGTCACCATCGACTCCACGTTGGACCTGCCCGAGGCGACCAGCTTCAACCCTGTACAGATGAAGGTGCTCTACGACCTCGGCTACGAACGCGCCCGCGCTGGCCCCGTGTGGCTGTCCCGCCCCCCGGGAATGACGCCCGGCGACGATCCCTGATCGCCAGGCACCTGTGCTTCACGGCTACTGGCCGCTGCCCACGCGGCTGGCCAGCAGCGCGATCGCCCGGTCCGGCAGATGCCACTGTCCATGCTCGTCGGGCTGCACCGGCGCGTCGTCTACCGAGGTAATCAGCAGGCGCCACGGAGTGTGATCAGCGGACGGCGGCGCGAATGTCTGGCCTTCCGCCGCGGCATTGACCAGCAGCAACAGCTGGGTCGACTCCACCACGGACGACTCCCCATCATGCGGCAGCGCTGGAAGCTGCAGCATCAACGCCCGCTGCTGCGGCGCGTGCCAGTCGGGCTCCTGCATCGGCTGGCCATCCGGGCGCAGCCAATGTGCCGTGTCTGCGCCCTGCCCGTCCCGGGCATCCAGGAAGCGGCTGCGCCGCAGCTGCGGGTAGCGACGACGCAGGGCAAGCAGGCGGCGAACGAACTGCGACTGCTGCTGCCCGTCCTCGCTCGCCGCCCGTTCCCAGTCGATCCAGTTGATCGGATTGTCCTGGCAGTAGGCATTGTTGTTGCCATTCTGGGTGCGGCCGAATTCGTCGCCGGCCAGCAGCATCGGCGTGCCCTGCGCCAGCAGCAGGCTGGCCAGCAGGTTGCGCATCTGGCGACGGCGCAGCGCCAGGATTCCGGGATCATCGGTAGCGCCTTCCACCCCATGGTTCCAGGAGATGTTGTGGTCGCTGCCGTCGCGCCCGTCTTCGCCGTTCTCGATGTTGTGCTTGTCGTTGTAGCTGACCAGGTCGTGCAGGGTGAACCCATCATGCGCGGTCACGAAGTTGACCGACGCTGCAGGTCGTCGCCCGTTGTGGTCGAACAGGTCGGCCGAGCCCATCAGGCGCGTGGCGAACTCGGACAACTGGCCCTCGTCGCCCTTCCAGAACGCGCGCAGGTTGTCACGGAAGCGGTCGTTCCACTCTGCCCAGCCCGGCGCGAAGTTGCCCAGCTGGTAGCCGCCCGGGCCGATGTCCCACGGCTCCGCGATCAGCTTTACCTGGCTCAGCACCGGGTCCTGCCGCACTGCATCGAGGAAGCTTCCGGACGCATCGAAGCCCGCGCGCTCGCGCCCCAGGATCGTGGCCAGATCGAAACGGAATCCATCGACATGCATGTCCTGCACCCAGTAGCGCAGCGAGTCCATCACCATGCGCAGTGCACCGGCGTTGGTCAGGTCGAACGTATTGCCGGTGCCGGTATCGTTGATGTAGTAGCGCCGGTCTTCTGCCAGGCGATAGTAACTGGCGTTGTCGATGCCCTTGAACGACAGCGTCGGGCCAAGCTCGTTGCCCTCGGCGGTGTGGTTGTAGACCACGTCCAAGATCAACTCCAACCCTGCGTTGTGCAGGCTCGCCACCATCTGCTTGAACTCGGCGATGGTGCTGGTCGACATGAACACCGGATCCGGCGCGAAGAAGCCCAGAGTATTGTAGCCCCAGTAGTTCTTCAGTCCCTTATCCACCAGGTACTGGTCGTCGACATGCGCGTGCACCGGCAGCAGTTCCAGCGCGGTGACCCCCAGATGCTTGAGGTGGTCGGTGACCGCGTCCGAGCGCAAGGCCGAGAACGTGCCGCGTGAGGCCTCCGGCACCGCCGGGTGCTGCATCGACAGACCCCGCAGGTGCGCTTCGTAGATCACCGTGCGGTCCCAGGGGACTGCCGGGCCGCGATCCGCGCCCCAGGTGAAAGCCGGGTCCACCACCACGCAGCGCGGCATGTAGCCTGCACTGTCGCGACGGTCGAAGCTGAGGTCCTTGTCCTTGTGGCCGATGGTGTAGCCGAACAGGTGCGGCGCCCATTTGATCTGGCCCACCAGTTGCTTGGCGTACGGGTCCAGCACCAGCTTGTTCGGGTTGAAGCGGTGACCGGCGTCCGGCGCGTAGGGGCCATGCACGCGGTAGCCGTAGCGCTGGCCGGGGCGCGCGTCCGGCAGGTAGCCGTGCCAGATCTCGTCGGTGTACTCGGGCAAGGTGATCCGCTCGATCTCGCGGCCGCGTTCGTTGAACAGGCACAGCTCCACCCGCGTGGCATGCCGACTGTAGAGCGAAAAGTTGACCCCCAGCCCGTCCCAGGTAGCCCCCAGCGGATACGGCCGACCGGCCTTGACCCGCGAGTGCGCGGCGCCACTGGCACGGCTCATCGGCTCGCCTCCTGGTCGTACTGCGCCGCTTCCACTTCTGCCGCGACCAAGCGCTCGGCCATATGCCAATGGCGGGCCGAATGTCCATCCGGGCGGCCCTCGGCCTCCCAGATCTGGCGGGCAAGTTCCCGGGTGCGCTCTGCTTTCTGTTCGTCGTCCATCGTCGTGCTCTTACCAGGTCGAGTAGATCGCCACCGGGCTGCCGTTGAACAGCTGCCGCAGTCGCGTGGGGGAACCGTCGCTTGTGAATTCCGCGCCGGTGAGGAGATTGCGGTAGCGTCCGGGAGGCACGGACAACGCCGCGCCGCGCCAGTGTGCGTCGCCCAGGGCCGCGCCCAGGCGCGCAGGCTGCGCGCCGGTGTGATGGGCCACCGCCACCAGCAGGCGGGCGTCCGGAGTGCTGCGGAGGAAGGCGAGCATTGGCACGGCGCGGTCGGCATGCAGGGTGTGGTATTCGCCGTCACGGAACAGCGCTGGCTGCTCGCGGCGCGCCTCCAGCAACCGATGCAACAGGCGCGCCTTCACTGCGCCGTCCTGCCACTGCGTCAGCAGCTGCGGCCAGCTCCGTGGGTCGGCGAGCCATCCGCGCCGCTGGACGTAGTCCACCGGGCGGCGATTGTCCGGGTCGACCAGCGAGAGGTCCCATCCCTCGGTGCCCTGGTACAGGTCGGGCACGCCCGGCAGGGTCAGGCGCAGCGCAAGTTGTGCGAGTCCGTTGCGCGCACCGGCGGCCGCGATGTGCAGCACGGACTGTTCAAGTACGCGACGCACCGGGGCCGCGGCAGGATGCGTCAGCAGGTCATAGGTGAACCTTTCCAGCCGCGCTTCGAAGGCCGTGTCCGGATCGGTCCACGAGGACCACACGTCGCCTTCGCGCACTGCCTTGACCTGCCACTGCACGATGCGCGCGGAAAAGCCGTGCGGTTCAACCAGGCCCTGCACCGGCCACGCGCCGACCAAAGTCTGCCACAGCATCGCGGCGACTGGCGCGGGCGGCAGTCGCAGTCCAATCCGCTTTGCTGTCCGCTCGAGGGTTCGGGTCTGCCGCGTCCACCACTGCGGGTGCTCTGACAGCACCGCCAACCGCGCGCGACTGTCTTCCCCGCGCTTGTGGTCATGGGTGGCCGTGGCCAGCATCGCCTGCGGGTGCCGGTGCGCCCGCATCAGCGCACGGGTGTGCAGTGCGCGGGTGGACAGCGCGAACAGGTCGGGCCGGCTGCCCACTTCGTTGCGCGACAGCAGCACGCCATACCGGTAGAACGCGCAATGTTCGACCGCCTTGGCGTTGAGGGGCGCGCTCAACTGCTGGAACCGCACGCGCAGCGTGTCGCGAGCAGGCTCTGGGACCTCCGTCCAGAAACGCTCCGCGATCCACTGCGCAGCAAGCGCGGTATCCGGTCGTTCCTCACGCACCACCCCTTCCAGCACTTCCGACCACCACCCTTGATCGGCCTCGCTGCTGCCTTGGTCGGTGGCGTAGCTGCGATAGACCGGGAAGCGCACCAGCAGCGCGGCCAACGCGCGCGCCATCACCGTACGCCCCCAACGGGCATCGGCAGCCACCGCGTCGCGCTCCATGCCCAGCAGGTGGCGCAGCACGGCATCGAACTCGCTGCGCAGGCCGCGCTCAAGCACCTCCTGGCGTGCCAGCCGTTCTTCGATGGCGAAGCTGGCCGGGCGACCACTGCATGCATGCCAGTGCGCGGCCAGCGCCGCTTCGCCGGTCGGCTGGTGCAGCCAGGCCGACACCTGGTCCATGAAGTCATAGCCGGTGGTGCCGTCGCACGTCCACTCCGGGGGCAGTTCTTCGTCGGGCGCCAGGATCTTCTCCACCCACAGCAGCGGGGGATGCTGGCGACCAGCGCAGGCAGCATCCATCGCGCCGCGCAGGCGCTGCAGGTACGCCCGTGGATCGGCCAGCCCGTCCACGTGATCCACGCGCAGGCCATCGGCCAGGCCTTCGGCCAGCAGCGCCAACGGCAGCCGATGCACGGTTTCGAACACATCGTCGTGCTGCACCTGCAGCCCGGCGAGCGAGGTGATGGTAAAGAAGCGCCGGTAGTTGACGCGGTCATCACCCAGGCGCCACCAGATCGGGCGGTAGGCCTGGGCGTCAAGCAATCCACAGACATCGGCGCTCGCCGCATCGGCCGCACCTGCCTCAGCCAGCGGCAGCCGGCTGCCTTGGTGAAGCAGCGTAGGCGCTTCGCCGTCGCGGTCCACCTGCAGCACGCCGTCTGAAAGCGCATCCTGCAACGGCCGGTCGAGCACGGGCAGCTGCACCTTGCCCTCTGACAGCGGCGCGTTCCACTGGATGTCGAACCAGTGGGCATAGCTGCTGCGCTGACCGCGCAGCAGCACGTCCCACCACCAGCGGTTGTCGGCGTGCGCGGCCATGTGGTTCGGTACAATGTCCAGCACCAGCCCCATGCCGTGTGCGCGTGCGGTTGCCGACAGCGCACGCAGTGCCGGCTCTCCCCCCAGCTCAGGATTGATCCCTGTCGGGTCGACCATGTCGTAACCGTGCGTGGAGCCCGCTACCGCACGCCAGACAGGCGACAGATACAGATGGCTGATGCCCAGCGCGGCGTAGTACTCGACCTGGCGCGCTGCATCGGCGAGGGTGAATCCGGCATGCAGCTGCAGCCGGACGGTTGCGCGAACGGGCGTCATGCTGGCACCCGCGAACGTGCGGCGGCGAAGCGCGCCATCGAATCCGCCAGCACCGCATCATCACCGTCACGGGGCAAGCGCTGACGCCAGTTGGGATGCGTCCCCACCGTACCCGGCAGGTTGACCTGGTCGGCCAGGCCCAGTGCGTCCTCCACCGGCAGCAGGGCCAGCACGCTGGGTCCCGACGCCACGAATTCGAGTGCCGCGCCACGCCCATCCTGCGGATCCCCGCTGTCCACGCCGAGCGCCGTGTCCAGCAGTGCAACGTCGGCCGCCCTGGCAGACAGCTGTTGCGCGAGGCCCATTTGATCGAGCTCACCCAGCCGGTGGCGCCAGGCCAGGTCCAGACCGCGTCGCCACCCGATCAGCGTGGGCAGGTCGTGGGTACCGGTCATCGCCACCGCATCCGCGCGCCAGTCCGCCGCAGGCAGGAAGCGGCCGGTGTCGTCACGGGTGAAGGCCAGCACATCCATCCCCATCACGCCGCGCACGGCCAGGCTCTGGCGGATGCCGGGCGGCACGACGCCGAGGTCTTCGCCGATCACGATGCAACGGTGCCGCCACGACTCGATCGCCGCAATGTTCAACAGGTCCTGCAGCGGATAGCGCAGATAGGCGCCCTGCCCGGCATCGGCGCCCTCCGGCACGACCCACAGACGCTGCCAGCCCAGGATATGGTCGACCCGGATTCCGCCACGGTCGCGCATCACCGCGCGCAGCAATGCGATGAACGACGCGAACCCCTGCGACTGCAGTCCGGAGGGAGAATAGCTGCTGACGCCCCACACCTGACCACCGGCACAGAACGCGTCCGGCGGCGCACCCAGCACCAGGCCGCGCAGGCAGGCGTCGCCGCCTGCAGCGGCCTCCGCGCCGGTCGGGTCGAATCCCACTGCAAGATCGGCGATCAGTCCCAGCCGCATGCCGCTGCCAAGCGCCTGGGACTGCGCCTGCTGCCAGCCGCAGGTCACCAGCCATTGTCCAAACAGGTAAAGCGACCGGGGCAGTGCGAGGTGTTCATGCATGAAGTCCACGTGCGCGGCCAACGCAGCGCCGCCCTCGTGTTCGAAACGCTGCAGCGCCTGCGCGGTCGCGACATCATCAGCGACGGCGTGCTGCACTTCAGAGAGCCACGACCACTTGGCAGAAGCCACCGCCGGCCAGTCGATCAGCTCGGCATTGCGCAGCAGCTCCAGCTCCGCGCGCAGCACCGGGTGCGCATCCAGCGCCCGCAGCGCCACGCCTCCCAGTGCCTGCACTGGCGCGGCGTACAGCGCCTCCAGGTAGCGGCGGTCACCGGGCGAGTACGGGCTGTAGTCCCGACCCACCGCATTGGCCGCATGCACCGGTCCCAGCGCCAGCGCGTCGGCGCCCGCCGCCGCCGCGCGCACGGCCCAGCCTGCACAGGCTGCAGTGTCGCCGATGCCGGCGTCATGTTCTCCGCGCGCAGCGTAGGGCTGCAGCACCAGCCCCCATGCGCGTGCATCCGCGCCAAGGGCATCGGTCACGCCGAAACAGCGAACCGGCGCCACCGCCACCTGCTGCACGACGCCGGCGCAGGCCACGGTCCAGTATCCCGGTCGTGCAGGCGCATCCACGCGGCCGCCCGCGTCGGTCCGCGTGGACTCGCTGCTGCCATCCTCATGCACCCACACGCAGGCCGAGTCGACCGGACCGACCGCAACGCTCTCGCGCACGATGGCGGTGCGCAGCACGCCAGCCTGTTGCCGCCCCGAGAGTGCCTGCAGCGCATCGCGCCGCTGCAGCGAGGTTGCAGCCGGCAACGCCAGACGCTCAAGGATGGCTACCAGGGCGCGGTCGCCGACCCGCTGCGGAATTCCGGCAACATCGGTCCAATCAACCATCACACCGGCGGCGGCGGCTACCTCTGCCAGCGAGGGCGCGCTGTTCATGGTGCCTCCACGACGACGGCATACAGGCAGTCGGGATCCAGCTGCCCATCGCGCGACGGCGCGCCGAGTCGAAAGACTTCCCTGCCCTGCGGCAGGTCGAGGGCGACCGGCGCATCACTGCCGTTGAATCCGATCCACCACTGCGCGCCCGGCACCTGCCAGCCGGCGCGGATTGCGCCGGGTGCGATGATGTCGGCACCGAGCGCGCGTACCTCCCCTTCCGCCACCAGATGCGCCCTGCGAACGTCCAGCAGGCTCCTGAACCCTTCGAGCCAGGTCGCTGCGTCGTTGTCATCCGGCGAGGGCCACAGGCTGCGGGAGCGCTCGTAGGTTTCCACTGCATTGGGATCGGGGATGAGCGCGCGCCGGTGCTCGTCCTGGAAACTGCTGAAATGGGAGAACTCACTGCGGCGACCTTCGCGCACCTGCTCGTCCAGCGGGGGGCGGTGGTCGGTGAAGTACAGGAACGGCGTGTGCGCGCCCCATGGCTCTCCCAGGAAGAACATAGGAATCATCGGGGTCAGCGCAGTCAGCGCCATCGCCAGCGCCGCCTTGCGCGGCCCCACCAGCTGGATCAGGCGCTCGCCCTGCGCGCGGTTGCCGATCTGGTCATGGTTCTGTGCGAACAGCACGAACTGGCGCGGGGACACTTCGCTGCTGGGCTCGCCGCGAGGCTGGCCACTGCCAGTCACCTCACCCTGCCAGGCAAACCCCTCGGCCAGCACGCGCCGCAACCGTTCCGAAGGATCATCGGCGAAGTCACGGTAGTAGCCTTCGACCTCGCCGGTCAGCAGCGCGTGCAGCGCGTTGTGGAAGTCATCATTCCATTGCGCGGTGAAGCCACGGGCCAGCAGCGAGGCCTGGTTGCGCTCGTTCTCAAGCACCAGCGCGATCTCCCGATCCGGCAGCGCGCTTTGTACGCGCTCACGCAGGATGTCAAGGAATTCAGGCGGGTGGATGGCGTGCACCGCGTCCAGGCGCAATCCGTCGAAGCGGTACTCCTGCAGCCACATCAGCGCATTGTCGATGAAGTACTGCTGCACCTCCGGGCGACGGAAATCCACGGCCGCGCCCCAGGGCGTGCGCACTTCATCACGGAAGAACGCCGGCGCAAGTGAGGGCATCACATTGCCATCGGGGCCGAAATGGTTGTACACCACATCCAGCAGCACCATCAGGCCATGGCCATGGGCCGCGTCGACCAGCGCCTTCAGGTCATCCGGTGTGCCGTAGGCCGCTGACGGGGCGTACTGCAGCACCCCGTCATAGCCCCAATTGCGGGTCCCGGGAAAGGTCGCTACCGGCATCAGCTCAATCGCCGTGATGCCCAGGGCGGCCAGCTGCGGAACCTGTTCGCGCACCGCCGCGTACGAGCCGCCAGCGGCGCCAACGTGAACTTCGTAGATCACCGCCTCGCGCCACGGCCGACCACGCCAGTCCGTGTGCTGCCAGGCGAAGTCGTCCCGCAGCAGCGCGCTGGGTCCGAACACGCCGTCAGGTTGCGAGCGCGACGCCGGGTCAGCCAGCGTCAGCTCACCGTCGATGCGGAAGCGATAGTGCATGCCCGGCGATGCGGGCGCAGAAAGCTGGAACCAGCCGCCACCCGCCGGCTGCATCGGTAACGCTTCACCTTCCAGCAGCAGCTCCAGAGACTCCGCGCCGGGTGCCCATGTTGCGAATTCCCACTGCCCCTGCCCGCCCTCGCGGGCGCCCCACCGCGGTACGGCTACGCTCATTCGGCCGCCTGCAGGTAGATCACCGAGAGCGGCGGCAGGGTCAGCGGCAGGCTCTGCGCATGGCCGTGCATGGGCCGGGCGATGGTGCTCACGCTACCGGCGTTGCCCATGTTGCCACCGCCGTAGTGCGCGCTGTCGGTGTTGAGAATCTCCGACCACTCGCCGGCAGAAGCCACCCCGAGCAGATAGCCCTGGCGCGCCACCGGGGTGAAGTTGCACACCACCAGGGTGGAACGGCCGTGGCCGTCGGGCGCATGGCGTACGAACGCCAGCACGCTGTTGCGATGGTCGTCGCTGACACTCCATTCGAAGCCCGCTTCACTGTCGTTGGCCAACCGCAGGCTCGGCTCCTGCTGCAACAGGCGGTTGAGGTCGCCGACCAGCCGCGCCACGCCGGCATGACCTGGCTCGGCAGCGGCGTTCCAGTCCAGCATGGCGTCGTGGTTCCACTCCGCCGGCTGCGCGAACTCCCCGCCCATGAACAATAGTTTGCTGCCGGGATGCGCCCACATGAAGCCGTAGCAGGCGCGCAGGTTGGCCAGCTGCTGGCTGCGGTCGCCCGGCATCTTGGCCAGCAGCGAGCCCTTGCCGTGCACTACCTCGTCATGCGAGAGCGGCAGGATGAAGCGCTCGCTGAACGCGTAGATGGCGCTGAAAGTCATCTCGCCATGGTGGTGGCCACGATGGATCGGGTCACGGTGGAGGTACGCCAGGGTGTCGTGCATCCAGCCCATGTTCCACTTGTGGGTGAAGCCCAGCCCCTGGGCGGCCGTGGGTGCGGTCACGCCTGGCCAGGCCGTCGATTCTTCGGCCATGACCAGCACGTCCGGGAAGCGCGCGCGAATGGCATCGTTGAGCTGGCGCAGGAACGCTACCGCTTCCAGGTTTTCGCGGCCGCCGTTGACGTTTGGCAACCACTCGCCTTCCGCACGGCTGTAATCGCGGTAGAGCATCGAGGCGACAGCGTCCACGCGCAGGCCGTCCACATGGAAGCGGTCGATCCACTCCAGCGCACTGCCGATGAGGAATGCGGCCACTTCGGCGCGGCCGTAGTTGTAGATCAGCGTGTTCCAGTCCGGGTGCAGGCCGAGCCGCGGGTCATCGTGCTCGTACAGGGCGGTGCCGTCGAACCGATTCATGCCATGGGCATCGGTGGGGAAATGTGCGCCCACCCAGTCGATGATGACCCCGAGCCCGGCACCATGGCAGCGGTCCACGAAGGCGGCAAAATCCTGCGGGCGTCCATAGCGCGCGGTCGGCGCATACAGGCCCAGCGGCTGGTAGCCCCACGACCCGCCGAACGGATGCTCGCTCACCGGCAGCAGTTCAATATGGGTAAAGCCCAGACCGGTGACGTAGGGAATCAGCTGGTCGCCCAGGGCATTCCAGTCCAGCGGCGCACCGGCCGGGCCATGTCGCCAGGAACCGGCATGCACCTCGTACACCGAGATGGCCTGCCGGGGTGCCAACGCACGGTTTCGCATCCAGGCGGCGTCCTTCCAGACATGCGCGCATGGCGCCGACACCCGCGACGCCGTGTCCGGCGGAAGCTCGCACGCGCGCGCCAGCGGGTCGGCCTTGAGGACCACGGACTGTCCGTCGGCCGCGGTCAGTGCGAACTTGTAACGGGCACCGGCCTTGGCGCGCGGCAGGAACAGCTCCCACACGCCTGCATCATGGCGCAGGCGCATCGGATGACGGCGTTGATCCCAGCTGTTGAAGTCGCCCACCACGGCCACCCGGGTGGCGTTGGGGGCCCACACCGCAAAGCGCACGCCGGGCACGCCTTCGCAGCTTGTCGTGACCGCACCCAGCGAACGGCGAACCGCGTCCGGATCTCCTTCACGCAGCAGCGTCAGTTCGCCGTCATCCAGCTGGGTACCGAAGGCGTAGGCGTCCTCGACCTCCTGGATGCCATCGGGCCATTGAATGCGCAGCAGCCCGGTGCCGCGCTGTCCGGTCCAGAGCTGGAACAGGCCTTCGGCTGCGCCCTGCTGCATGGCACGCCAGCCGCCTTCGGCGAGCTGGGCATCCACATGACGGGCTCCGGGCAGGTACACGGTATGTCGCCAGCCGCCAGCGTCCTGGTGTGGCCCCAACAAAGCAAACGCATCACAGGGTTGCCCCGCCAACAGGGGCAGCAGCGCGGGCTCCAGCGGCTGCGGCAGTGCGTCAGGCATCCCGGCGTCGTCAGAGATCACCGCATCGCCAAGGTTCAGCGCGTCCTCGCTCATGCGCGCTGCTCCATCGCGCGGTCATATAGATTCAGGTAGTGCGACCCTGCCTGTTCCCAGCTGCTCGGGCGCAACATTGCGGCGCGGCGCATTGCGGACAACAGGTTCGGCAGTCGATAGGTCCGGAACGCCCGCTGCACGCAGCGGCGCAGGGAGTCGGCGTCTGCGGAATCGAACAACAGCCCGGTCACGCCGTCCTCGATCGTGTCGATCAGGCCACCGGTGGCGTGCGCGATCGGCAGGCAGCCGAACCGCTGCGCGTACATCTGGCTCAGTCCACACGGTTCGAAGCGTGAGGGCATCAGCAGGAAATCGGCGCCGGCGAACATCTTGCGGGCCAAGGCTTCGTCGAAGCCGGCAAACACGCCTACCGACGACGGGAACCGACGCGACAGGGTCGCCACCTCGGCGGCGATGCGCGGGTCGCCATCGCCGATGATGGCCAGTTGCCCGCCCGCGGCGGCGATTTGATGCGCCACTGCGCAGCTCAGGTCCAACCCCTTCTGGTGGACCAGCCGCGACACCACCGCGAACAGCGGGCCGTCGCCATGCGGCAGGCCGAGTGTGCGCTGCACGCGACGCTTGTTCGCCACGCGACCTTCCCAACGGTGCAGGTCGAAGTGTTCGGTCAGGTGAAGGTCGGTACGCGGGTCCCAGCTGCTGTCGATGCCATTGACGATGCCACTCAGGCGACCGCTCGCGGCGTGTCCGGACAGCAGCGCATCCAGGCCGCAGCCCTGCTCCGGACCGGTGATCTGCCGCGCATAGCTGACGCTGACCGTGTTCACCTGGTCGGCGTGGACGATGCCCGCCTGCAGGAACGACAGCCTGCCGTGGAACAGGATGCTTTCCGCCTGTTCCGGGGAAACGCCGAGCGAGTCGGCCAGTTCAACCGGGAACAGGCCCTGGTATGCCAGGTTGTGGATGGTCAGCAACGCCGGAACGTCCGAGCCGTACCACCGCAGGTACGCCGCCGCCAGCGCACACGGCCAGTCGTTCAGATGCAGCAGCTCCGGCTGCCAGTCCAGTCCGGCGCTTCCTCAGGCGATCACTGCCGCGGCGCGCGACAGGGCGGCGAAACGCACCGCGTTGTCGCTCCAGTCCTGCCCGGCGCCGTCCACGTAGGGGCTGCCGCCACGCTGGTACAGCTCCGGGCAGACCAGTACCAGCACCGGCAGGCCATCAGCGAGGGTTGCCTCGCCGATGTCGCAGGCGGGAATACCGGCGCGCGCCGGTACCCTCCCGACCAGGCGCATGTCCGGCGCCCGCGCGATCACATCGTCGTAGCCGGGAATCAGCACGCGCACGTCCGAACGGCCGCGCAGCGCTCGCGGCAGCGAGGCGGCGACATCGCCGAGCCCGCCAGCCTTGATGTAGTCGGCCATCTCAGAAGTGACGAACAGCACGCACCGCGCACGTTCGATGCGGGCCTTGGCAGTCGGGGCACCGCCTTCGACCGCGCGCAGCTTCGGCGCGCGGCGAACACGGATGCCACGGTCACCGCTGTCAGCGGCAGGCACGAGCGGAATCGCAGGAACAGCGGACAGACGCGGAGGCGACATGGGGGCAATCTCAGAGGTGTAACGCGGTGGGGGAACCGCTCATCGGCATTGCGCCGCAAGCTTTCGGGGCTTAAGCCCTGATTGGAATCTACCTGCGTACCGAATAAACAACGCGTGAATCCGTTGCGACAGCTTCGTGACTTGATGTGATTTCAGCTCCACATTGCGCCGGAAAACGCAGGTGTGAGCGCATGCGGTGATTCGAATATTCCATGTGCACATCACCTCGCGGCATATGGGACCTCGCGCAGCGCCTGATTCGCGATGGAATCTGAAGGCTTCACATAGTGAGCGGAAGTGTCATCGCATTCTCACGACTGCGGCGCGAGCACTTCGATCCAGGTCGGCGCATGGTCGCTCGCCTTTTCCAGCCCGCGCACCCAGCGGTCCACGCCGGCGTCCTTCAAACCGCCGGACAGCACCGGGTTCAAGAGCAGATGGTCGATGCGCAGTCCGCGGTCGCGCTCGTAGTGTTGCCGGAAGTAGTCCCAGAACGTGAAGATCTGCGCGTCGCCATGCACCTGGCGCAGGCTGTCGGTCCAGCCCTGCGCCAGCAGGTCGAAGTAGGCCTCGCGTGCCTCCGGCTGCAGCAGCGCATCGCGCCGCCAGGATTTCGGATCATAGATGTCGGCGTCGGTGGGTACCACGTTGAAGTCGCCGATCAGGGCGACCGGGTGCGGCAACCCCACCAGCCCGGCGGCGTGCTTGTGCAGCCGCTGCATCCACTTGAGCTTGTAGTCGAACTTCGGTCCCGGCTGCGGGTTGCCGTTGGGCAGGTATAGGCCGCCCACCAGCACGCCGTGCGCGGCCGCCTCCAGGTAGCGGCTCTGGTCGTCGCTGCGGTCGCCCGGCAGGCCGCGCCGGCTTTCGATGGGGTCCTGCCCACGGGCCAGCAGCGCGACACCGTTCCAGGAGCGCTGGCCGTGCCAGATGCAGCCGTAGCCCGCGTCACGGATCTCCTGCTCCGGGAAGCTGTCCTGCGCGGCCTTGAGCTCCTGCAGTGCCACGATGTGGGGCTTCTCGCGTTCCAGCCAGGCCAGCAGATGCGGCAGCCGCGACTTGATGCCGTTGACATTGAACGTGGCGATCTTCAGTCGCTTACGGCGGCCCATGGCGTGCTCCTTCTGCATGGCATGAGTATCCGCCGGCCGTCGAACGTGCGCGTCAACGTCCAGCTCACGCGGACGTGCCTCCAACGTCGATGTTCACCCTCTGCAACGCAGTCAGGCGCATGCTGACCGCGTCCGCCCTCCATGGAGCTCCGCATGCACACCTCCCTGCGCACCTCGTTGATGCTTGCCCTGCTGGCCAGTCCCCTGGTCGGGTGCGGTCGCAGCCCGGAGCCTGCGCCTATCGCGCCGCCGAGCGGCGCTGATCCGGGTGCTGCCAAGGCCGCCGCGGTCACGGAGCAGAAAGCTGCAACCGTGGCGCCTGTGTTCGCGGAAGACGCGCCGGGCACCGCGCTGGACGCGGTTCCGGGCATGCAGGTGCGCCGGGACTTCACCCGCAGCTACCTGGCGCTGGACAGCTGGAAACTGTTCGCGGAACCCGACAGCAAAGGCACGCCGCTGGCGGCGTTGGTGCTGGAGGGGTCCAACGAGGTCACCGCCGCCGAGTTGCGGTTGGGGCGCAGTGACGATGCCGATGCGGTGAAGCGATGCCTGGACCTGCCGGCCGAAGCGACCGGGAAGGCTGACACGGTGCAGATCGACGGCGTGCCGTTTACCCACTTCAGCGTCGGCGATGCGGCGATGAGCCATTACGTGTCAGCGGAAAGCTACCGCGCCGTGCAGGACGGGCGCTGTTATGCGATTGACCTGGTGGTGGCCGGGACGCGCCCGGAAGTGTATGACCCGCCGAAGGTGCCGCCTTTCAGCAATGATGAGGCCAAGGAAAAGTTGGCGGCGGCGTTGAAAGCCGTTCGGTGGGTTCGCTGAGCCACGCAGGGCGTGGCTCTACCCATTGATCGCGAACGTTCCCCGGTAGAGCCACGCCCTGCGTGGCTGCCCCAACGCGCCTGCGACAATTGCCGCAGGCGCGATTTCCTCCCGCTTACTGTGCAGGAGGCGCCGCGGGCGCAGGCGTAACCGGCGCAGGAGCAGCCGCTGCAGGCGCCACCGTCCCCGCCGCAGGCGTAATCCGCCAGATCGTATTGGCCAGATCATCGGCCACGATCACCGCGCCACGCGGATCCACGGTCACACCCACCGGCCGGCCACGAGTCTTGCCATCTTCCCCCCGGAACCCGGTGGCGAAATCAATCGCATCGCCCGCCGGCTTACCATCCCGGAACGGCACGAACACCACCTTGTAGCCCACCGGCGGATTGCGGTTCCAGCTGCCATGCTGGCCCACGAACACGCCGTCGGTGAAGTTGCCGCCCACCGCAGGGTTGGAGAACGCAACGCCCAGCGCGGCCACGTGCGAGCCCAGTGCGTAGTCCGGCGCGATCGCCGAGGCGACCTTTTCCGGGTTCTGCGGCATCACGCGCGTGTCCACATGGTTGCCCCAGTAGCTGTACGGCCAGCCATAGAAGCCACCCTCACGCACCGAGGTCAGGTAATCCGGCACCAGGTTCGGGCCGATCTCATCGCGCTCGTTCACCACCGCGAACAACGTGCCGGTACCCGGCTGCACCGCCAGCGCGGTGGGATTGCGGATACCCGTGGCGAACGGGCGGTGCGCGCCGGTCTGCGCGTCGATCTCCCAGACCTGCGCGCGGTCGAGCTCCACTGCCATGCCGCGTTCGGTGATGTTGCTGTTCGAACCGATACCCACGTAGAGCTTGGTGCCGTCTTCGCTGGCCGCCAGCGACTTGGTCCAGTGGTGGTTGATCGCCGACGGCAGGTCGGTGACCTTCACCGGCGCGCCGCTCGCCTTGGTCTGGCCTTCGGTGTAGTCGAAACGCACCAGCGCGTCCTGGTTGGCCACGTAGATGGCATTCCCGATCATCGCCAGGCCATACGGCGCGTTGAGCTTGTCCGCGAACACCGTCTTCAGCTCATACACACCGTCACCGTCGGCATCACGCAGCAGGGTCAGGCGGTTGCCACTCTTCACCTGGGTGTTGCCCTTGGCCTTGATCTTGCCGGCAATCACGTCTTTGGGTTTCAGGTTCGGCGCACTGCCGCCGCGCCCTTCGGCCACCAGGATGTCGCCGTTGGGCAGCACCAGGGTCTGGCGCGGAATCGCCAGGTCTGTGGCGATCGCCGAGACCTTGAAGCCGGCCGGCACGGTCGGCACGCTGTCGCCCCACGGGGTCGGCTTTGCGATGGTCATGTCAGGCATCACCGCGCGGTGCGGCTTGGGCAGTTCCGGATTGCCACCGAGCTGCTGCAGCTCCGGCGCTTTACCGCTGCAGGCGGCCAGCGCCACCGCAAGTGCGGAGACGGCGAGGATCTTCGTGGACGCGCGGCTCACAGGGCACCTCCCACGCGCACGCGGACGCTGGCAAAGCCGAGCCAGGTCGCGACAAGCGCGAGCAAGGTGACGATCACCGACCACACCAGCGCGCCGGGCATGATCGCCCACGCATCGCGCGCATGGTGCAGCGAATTGAGGAAACCGACGATCCAGGTCGCCGCGAGCACGATCACGTAGAAGCCATTGCGGCTGCCGCGCAGACGCCCGAACAGGCCAAGCAACAACGCCAGGGTGGTCATCACCATGGCCCCCACCAGCAGCCAGGACGCGAAGTTGCTCCACTGGATTTCATAGGTGTTCCAGTACGCATAGTCCGCGAGCGATGCGCCGAGGAACAGCGGCAGCACGCCCCCGAGCACGGCGGCATGGAACGGATGGATGACCCAGTGGCGGGTCACGACGGCAGTTGAGGCCACGATTTGTCTCCTGGAGTGGGGCGAACGCCTGTCATCGTGCCAGCCACGGCGTGACGGCTTGATGGATGCAGGACGCCAGATCCGGCACAGCCACGCAATGTCCTGAATGCGACGATGACCGTCCGTATCGCGCGAGACGGCCGCCAGCGCCGGGCTTACGCTTTGCCGCTACCCTTCCCCCACGGGTCCGGGTCGGTGCCGCCGACCGGGATCGCTGCTGCTGTTGATTGCCCCCATGCGCCCAGAAACTCCGCCGTCTGCTTCCCCTGTTGCCCCGGTAGTACCCGCCGTCACCGAGCCTGCCCAGCAGGGCTTTGCAATCCGCATCGTCGGTGCCGCTGCGTTCGCGCACCTGCTCAACGACATGATCCAGGCGGTGTTGCCCGCCGTGTACCCGATGTTCAAGAGCCAGTTCCAGCTGAGCTTCGGCCAGATCGGCACCATCGCGCTGGTCTACCAGTTCACCGCCTCGCTGCTGCAGCCGTGGGTGGGCATGTACACCGACAAGCGACCGATGCCCTACCTGCTGCCCTCGGGCATGGTCGCCACCTTCGTCGGCATCGGCATGATGGCCATGGCCAACAGTTACGAAATGCTGCTGCTGGCGGCCGCCGTGGTCGGCGTGGGCTCCGCTACTTTCCACCCGGAAGCATCGCGCGTTGCACGCATGGCCTCGGGCGGTCGCTTCGGTACCGCGCAGTCCACGTTCCAGGTCGGCGGCAACACCGGCTCGGCGATCGGCCCGCTGCTTGCCGCTGCGGTCGTGATCCCGCATGGCCAGCGCGCCATCGGCTGGTTCCTGCTGATCGCTGCGGTAGCGATCTTCGTGCTGTTCCGCCTCACCGGTTGGACCGTGCGTCACGGCCAGGCCAAGATGAACAGCCTGGCGCGCTCGCATGGCATCGGCCTGAGCCGCGGCAAGGTCGTGCAGGCCATCGCGGTAGTCGCGGTGCTGATGTTCGCCAAGTTCGTCTACATCGCTTCGATCACCAACTACTTCACCTTCTACCTGATCGAACGCTTCCACCTGAGCGTGCAGCAGAGCCAGATGTATCTCTTCATCTTCCTGGCTTCCATCGCACTCGGCACCTTCATGGGTGGCCCGGTGGGCGACCGGATCGGCCGCAAGGCGGTGATCTGGATTTCGTTCCTGGGCGTGGCCCCGTTCGCACTCGCCCTGCCCTACGCCAACCTGATGGGCACCGCCATTCTTGCCGTGGCCGTGGGCCTGGTGATGTCCTCGGCATTCGCCGCACTGGTGGTGTACGCGCAGGAAGCCGTCCCCGGTCGCGTCGGCATGGTCTCCGGCCTGATGTTCGGCCTGATGTTTGGCATCGGCGGCATCGGCGCGGCGGGCCTCGGCAAGCTCGCCGACATCCACGGCATCGTGTGGGTCTACCACCTCACCTCGTTCCTGCCGCTGCTTGGATTGGCGACCGCGTTCCTGCCGAAGACGTCGATGAAGTGATCCGCCCGGGTTACTGGAAGAACTGGCTCGGCAACTGACCGAAGCGCTTCTTGAACATCGCGGTAAACGCGCTTGGACTGGCGTAGCCCTGTGACAGGGCTACGTCGATGACCTTTTCGCCATGCGCGAGCCGCTCCAGTGCACGCACCAGGCGGATCTGCTGGCGCCATTGGCCGAAGGTCATGTCCAGTTCGCGGGCGCACAGGCGCTGGATGGTCTTGGCGTCCACGCCCAGGCGCTGCGCCCAGTCCTGCAACGTTGAAGCGTCGTCGGGTGTGCTGTCCCAGTAGTGTGCGATCTCCTGCAGGCGCGGGTCGGCCGGTTCCGGCACGTGCAGCGGCAGCACCGGCAGCGTCTGCAGTTCGTCCACGATCAGCTGCATCAGGTGGCCGTCACGGGAGTCCGTTGTGTAGGGCTGCTGCACGTTTGCCGCCGCTGCGATCAGCTCAGCGAGCAACGGAGTGATCGACACCGTAGCTGCCGTGGTCGGCGCATCGGGCATCACCTCCGGCTGGATGTACAAACTGCGCATGCGCACGGCCCCGATGCAGCTGACCTTGTGGCCGATGCCCGCCGGCATCCAGATCGCGCGCGTGCTCGGCACCACCCAGCGCCCGCTGCCGGCCTGCACCACCAGCACGCCGGAGGCGGCGTAGACCAGCTGGTGACGGTCGGGATGGTGGTGCAAGGCGATCACCGTGCCTGCCACGTAATCGCGCGCCCGGCATAGCACCGCCGACTCGGGTCCCAACGGCAGGCGCTGGCCTGCGCTGTCTGCAGGCGGAATGTCTTTTTTACGACGCGGCATGGGCAGGTATCGCGAAACAACCACGCCCCGACTCTAGCGCCGACCCCGCTCCGGCTCAACCATGCGCTCACGCCGCGCCGCCTAGGCTGGGCATATGCGTCGCTTCGCCCAGGCCATTGCCGAACCCGAGTCCGTCCCCGAAGGCCTGCCGCGCGAGCTGGCCGACGCGCTTGCGGCTGCGCCGGACCACTAAAACATCGGCAAGGGCTCGCCTGCGTCGGTGCTGGCACGCGACGGCGACGGTGTGCTGCATGTGGCGGAGATGGTCTGGGGCCTGGTGCCGCGCTGGTCGAAGACACCCAGCACGACCTACACCACGGTTACTGCCCGCCTGGACCGCGCGCCCCGCAGCCGGATCTTCGCCAAGGCGTGGGCCGAACGCCCGTGCGTGGTGCCCTTGACCGGTTACTACAAACTCGACCGCAGCCGCCGTCCCCCGTGGCCGCGGTTCGTGCAGCGGCGCGACGGGCTCGCCCTGCTCGCGGCCGGCCTATGGGAACACTGGGAAGACGGCGACGGCCAGCAGCTGGACAGCTTTACCGTGCTGACTGCACCCAACCGCGCCATTCCCGCGCCGCTCACACCGGATGGGCCGGTGTTTCTTTCCGCCGCACAGGCCATGGACTGGTTGTCCGGCGCGATCACTACTCCTGCAGGCCTGCACGAGCGCTCCCCGGCACTGGAGGCGTACCCGGTCAGCCGCGCCTTCCGCGACCTGAAACGCGACGACTACACCCTGCTGGAACCGGTCGACCCGGACCTGGAAACGACATCGCCGCCCCCGGAAGACGGGGACGGCGATGGGTGGGACGAAGACAGCTGAAGGACGTCAGTGCGACATCGAGTACGGCTGCTCGGCGCCCTGCCCCGGCCACGCGGTGTTGGCGTCGGCCTGCAGGGTGAAGTGCAGTTCGCCACCGGCCATGATTTCGGCGTGGCGCAGGAACGTGCGGTTGAGCGGCTTGCCGTTGAGCGTGACCGAACCTACGTATTCGTGGCCCTTGCCCATGCCTTCGGTGGTGATGCGGAAGGTCTTGCCGTTGGGCAGGTTGAGCACCGCCTTGGGCAGGAACGGACGGCCGATGATGTACTCGGCGCTGCCCGGGGCGACCGGATAGAAGCCCAGCGCGGTGAACACGTACCAGGCCGACATCTGGCCCAGGTCGTCATTGCCGGCCAGGCCATCGGGACGGTCCGCGTACTGGGTGTCCATGATCTGCTTGAGGCGGGCCTGGGTGCGCCACGGCTGCCCGGCATGCGCGTACAGGTAGGCGACGTGGTGGCTGGGCTCGTTGCCGTGCGCGTACCAGCCGATCAGGCCGGTGATGTCTTCCATGTGCTCGAAGATCGAAGGATCGACCTTCGCATCGAACACCGCGTCCAGGCGCGCCAGCAGCTTGTCGGCGCCACCGTGTGCGGCGGCCAGGCCGGCCACGTCCTGCGGGACATACCACGAGTATTGCCAGGCGTTGCCTTCGGTGTAGTCGGTGCCGTAGCCGCTGGCACTGGGATCGAACGGGGTGCGGAAGCTGCCGTCGCGCTTGCGGGCGCGCATGAAGCCGGTTTCCTCGTCGAAGGCATGGCGCCAGTTGCTGGCGCGCTTGTCGAACTCGGTAGCGACCTCGGTCTTGCCCATGGCGGTGGCCATGCGCGCGATGGTCCAGTCGTCGAAGGCGTATTCCAGGGTCTTGCTGGCGGCTTCGCCTTCTTCGTCGATCGGCACCCAGCCCAGTTCGCGGTACTGCGCGATGCCGTCGTAGGGGCCGTAGTTCGCGGTGGCGACCATCGCCTTGAGCGCCTTGTCGGCGTCGAAGCCACGGATGCCCTTGACGTACGCGTCGGCGATCACCGGCACCGCGTGGTAACCGATCATGCACCAGGTTTCCTGGCCGTGGAACGCCCACACCGGCAGCATGCCGTAGGGGCTGTTGTGCTGGTGGGCAAGCAGCGAATTGACCATGTCGCTGGTGCGCTGTTCCGGCTGCACCAGGGTCAGCAGCGGGTGCAGCGCACGGTAGGTGTCCCACAGCGAGAACGTGGAGTAGTTGGTGTAACCCTCGGCGCGGTGCACGGCGTTGTCCGAACCGCGGTACTGGCCGTCGACGTCCATGAACAGCGTCGGCCCCAGCAGGCTGTGGTACAGCGCGGTGTAGGCACTGCGGCGATCGTGCTGCGGCGCCTCGATGTCCAGCACCGACAGCGCCTGCTGCCACTGGGTGCGGGCGTCGGCGCGGATGCGGTCGAAGTCCTGGTCCTTGGCTTCGGCTTCAAGGTTGGCGATGGCGCCGGCTTCGCTGACCGGCGAAATCGCCACGCTCACCACCAGCGGTGCATCGAGCTTGCCGAAGTCGAACGTGCCGACCAGCTGGCGCCCTTCAATCTGCGCACGCTGGGTCGGGTCATTCTGGCCCGGCGGCGGGAAGCCCTTGTAGGGGATGTCCTTCTCGGTGTTGTGCAGCGCGTGGCCGGTGAGCGGGCGCGAGAAGCGCATCGCGAAATACAGCTGGCGGCCGGGCGCCCAGCCGCGGGTTTCGCGGAAGCCGGTGATGGTGCCGTCGTCGCGCACGCGCAGCCGCGACCACGAGATCTTGCCCGGGTAGTCGTACAGGCTGGTGCACAGGTCGAGCAGCAGCTTCGCCGACTCGCCCTTCGGGTAGGTGTAGCGGTGCACGCCGGTACGGGCGCTGGCGGTGAGTTCGGCGCGGACCTTGTAGTCCTGCAGGGTCACCGCGTAGTAGCCGGGCTCGGCCTTTTCGTCCTTGTGGTCGAAACGCGAGGCGTAGCCGCTGCGGGGCTTCTCCGGATCGCCGCGCTCCAGGCCGGGGTCGCCGGTGAACGGCATCACCAGCACGTCGCCGAGGTCGGAGTGGCCGCTGCCGGAGAAGTGGGTGTGCGAGAAGCCGACGATGCTGCTGTCGTCGTAACGGTAACCAGCGGCCCAATCGTAGGCCTTTTCGCGCGGCTGGATGCGGGTGTCGGGGCTGAGCTGGACCATGCCGAACGGCACCGTGGCGCCCGGGTAGGTATGCCCTTCGCCACCGGTACCGATGAACGGATCGACCGCCGCGTAGGCGCGTTCGCCTGCGGTCTGTGGCGCCGCGGTGGCGCCTCCTGCTGCCAGCATGGCGCCCATGGCCAATGCTACCCACCCCGTTGCCGCTCTGGTCATTTTGGATTTAGATCGATTCAAGGTGGATCGATCCTAGCATTGGATGGACCCGCGCCGCATGTTGCGGCGCGGGGTTCAGTTTACGCGGGTCGTGCTTCCGGCAGGGCCGCCTCCGGCAGCGTCGGCTGGGTCGCATCCACGGTCACCGGCTCGTCGCTCTTCAACAACGCATGGGCTTCGGCTTCGCTGGCCACGGCCGGCGGAGAGCCGCGCAGCGGCAGGTTGGCGGTTTCGTTGACGAACAACATGGTGACCAGGCCGATCACCGCGGCGCCCATCAAGTAGTACGCCGGCACCAGCGGATCGCCGGTACGTTCCACCAGCCAGGCGGTGATCAGCGGCGTGGTGCCGCCGAACAGCGAGACCGAAATGTTGAAGGCGATCGACAGCGCGCTGTAACGCACCGGGGTGTAGAACAGCGCCGGCAGCGTGGACGGCATCGAACTGGTGAAGCAGACCAGCGCCAGGCCCAGCAGCATCAGCCCAAGGAAGATCAGCCAGTCGTTGCCGCTGCCAACCAGCAGCAGGCACGGAATGGCCAGCGCGAACAGCGCGATGCAGGCACCGATGATCATCGGGCGACGGCCGAGCCTGTCGCTGAACAACCCGCCGACCACGTTGAGCGGCATCATCACCAGCATCACGATGATGATCAGCAGCAGGCCCTTGCTCTCGGCATAGCCCATGGTCACGCTCAGGTAGCTGGGCATGTAGGTCAGCAGCATGTAGTCGGTGACGTTGAACACCAGCACCAGGCCCACGCATTTGAGCAGCTGCGGCCAATGCACGCGCAGCAGCGCACCCAGCCCCGGGCGTTCCAGGTCGCGCTTGTCGGCTTCTTCGGCATACGCGCGGAAGGCGGGGGTCTCTTCCAGCTTCATGCGCATGTACAGCCCGAGCAGGCCCAGCGGGCCGGCGATCAGGAACGGCAGGCGCCAGCCCCAGTCCAGCATCTGGCTGCTGCTCAGCGCCATGTGCAGCACGGTCACGGTGGCCGCACCGGCGATGTAGCCGCCGAGCGTGCCGAATTCCAGCCAGCTGCCCATCAGGCCGCGGTTGCGGTCGGTGGAGTATTCGGCAATGAAGGTCGCTGCACCGCCGTACTCGCCACCGGTGGAGAAGCCCTGTACCAGCCGCGCGATCAGCAGCAGCGCGGGCGCCCACATGCCGATGCTGTCGTAGGAGGGAATCAGGCCGATGCTGAAGGTGCCCAGCGCCATCAGGATCATGGTGAAGGCCAGTACCTTCTGGCGCCCGTAACGGTCACCGAGCGGACCGAACACCAGGCCGCCGAGCGGACGGACCAGGAAGGCCACGGTGAAGGTGGCGAAGGTGGCGATCAGCTGCGCGGTCGGGCTGCTGGAAGGGAAGAACACCTGGCCCAGGGTGACCGCGAGATAGCCGTAGACACCGAAGTCGAACCATTCCATCGCATTGCCGAGCGCAGCAGCGCCCACGGCTTTCTTCAACATGGGGCGGTCAACGACGGTGACTTCGTCGACCTTCATCTGGCGGCGGCGTTTGAACCAGCCGAAATGCGCGTGTGCGGCATGCACTTCCTGCATCTGCTTTCTCCTGGAAGCAGGGTCATCCCGACGCCTGACGTCCCGCGCAAGGCACAGGAAAAGACCGCCTCTGGAAGAACGCGGCACGATGCGCGAAGAGGGGTGGCAACAGACGTTCCCGGACGGCCGCGAAAACACAACGGCGCTGCAGGAAGGATGACCGAGAGACGGGCAACGGCCCGAGACAATGATCAAGCGATGAATGTTAACACATTCGACCCGTCGGGTCCTGACCATGTCTTCACATGTTGCAGAAAACGCCTGTTTTCAAGCGTTTTCCATGCACTGCGATCAACCGTTCGCGTGCAGTTCCATCGCGCGCATCACGATGGGCTTCGCCCAGTCCGGCGTCTTCAGCAGATCGATCACCGTCACCGGATGATGCAGTCCTTCGCGATCCAGCTGCAGCAGCGGCAGCGGCGTTGCCCTGCCCTGCGCGTCCACAGGCGCGCTGTTGTCGTACACATGCAGCTCGGCAAGAAACGGCAGCAGCTCGATCAGGTTTTCGCGCGCCGAATCGTAGCGCGCACGGATCTTGTCCTGCGGAATGTCATGCCCGCCCTGGCTGACCCGATCGGCCACGCGCTGCACGTGCAGTGCCACGCTCTGCAGCCCGCAGAACCAGATCGCCACCTCGTGGCTGTCGCACGCCTCGCGCAGCAGGCGCGGAATGGTATTGCCACCCAGCGTCGTCTCGAATGCGAAATCGGTGCCGTCGGCCATCGCCTGGCGCAGCCGTCGCGTGCCCTCGCTCCATGCCGCGGCATTGGCTTCATCCAGGGGCCAGCCCTGCTCCACCAGCCGGCGGGTAAATGCGTCGGGGTTGAACCAGGTCAGGCCGGCTTCGCGCAGCCACGTGCCCAGCAGCGAACTTTTACCGGCGCCGTTGACGCCGGCCAACACCAGGATCTTCGCCACCGGTCAGAGCGACGGGCCAAGCAGCGTTGCCTTGCCACGGCGGATCGGCTGGCCGAGCACCTTGCCCAGGCCACCCTCGCGCTGCAGGCTGGACAGGGCGGTGTCGAACTCGGCGCGCAGGCGCTCGAGTTCGCCCTGGCGGCCGTCGTCGTGGCTGCCGGCCGCGCGGGCAAGCAGCTCCTGGTAGGCCTTGATGTCCACGATCACCGCTTCGGGGTGATTGTGGTTGGTGATCACCAGCGCCTGCTTCTCGCGCACGGTGCGCATCAGGCTCGGCCAGCCGCGGGTCTTCACCGACGACGCAGTGGCCTTCTCAAGACCGGGCACATCCAGGGGCAGGCTCATGGCGGAACTCCAACGGCGGACGGGGCCAGTATACCCTTTTTGGACAAATTGGGAATTTTGGTATATCCGGGTCCGACCAGCGGCCGGACCTACCCGGCGTTGAGCGCCTGTTCGAGCGGCTGCAGGTCTGCCGGTGCGGTCGGCCGCACCACCCTCGCCTGCTCCTGGCCGTCCTTGAGCAGCACCAGGGTCGGCCACAGCTTCACCGTGAAGGCGCGCCCGAGCGGGCGCCCCTTGCCGTCCTCGACCTTGCGGTGCGCCAGGTCGGGATGGCCGTCCACGAACCCGTGCACCGCCGGCTGCGCGGCTTGGCAGTGCCCGCACCAGTCGGTGCCGAACTCCAGCAGCTGCCAGCCCGTGCCGGCCTCGACCTCGGCACGGGTTGGCTCCGGTGGGTCCGCATAGCGGGTCGCGAAGGCCATGCTCAGGCCACCAGGGCGCGCTGGATGTCGTCCAGCGTGGAATTGGTGAGGTCCTTGGCGATCTCCCTGAGCATGCGCGACTCCACTTCCTTGTGCAGCTGCGGGCGGATATGCCCCAGCGTCTTCGGGTCGGCCACCAGGATCAGGTGGCTGTAGCGGTTCTTCAGCGCGTGGTCGTTCAGCTGCTGGGCCAGCTGCTTGGCGAAGGTGGCTTCGTTGAGCTGGGAAATGCTCATGTCCTTGGGCACCGCACCGGACGGGCCTTGGCCGGAGACGCCCTCCGGGCTGATGTCGCGGATCTGCAGTTCCTCGTCCTGCTTCAGTTGCAGCGTGCGGCCGTCACCCACGTTGGTGAACACACGGGCCGAGCCGCCGTCGGCGACCACTACAAGGGTTTTTTCGGGGATCTGCATGGTGGACTCCTGGAAAGATTGCGGGCGATGGGTTGGCCCACCCCCACCGTAGGCAACCGCATGTAAGCGCGGCGCATACGCGCGTGTTCACGGCGTGTGGAAACCCCACCGCGCCGGGCCGCCCGGGCATTCAGCGAGCCCGGCCGTCATTCCAGTGTAAAATTCGCGGTTTTTGACCGGTACCATGGCGAAAAAGCAGCACCGCACGCCTGTCCCCGGCCCGCCCTTCATCCGGTTGCTGGCGGCGCTGGCCGACCGCAACGCCCCGCGCACCGGGCCGGACCTGTCCGACCGGCTCAGCCAGTGGATCGACTGGACCCGTGCGGTCGCGCTGTCGCGCGCGCTGGACGGGCGCCTGCCGGCCCCGGCGGGCAGCGAGCCGACCGGGGTGGAGGCGCTGGCCGAGGAATGCGCGAAGGTGCGTGCCAGCCTGGTCCAGTCCATCCAGTACACCCCGGACGCCGGCGCACCGGTCAAGATCGACCCGATCGCGTTCCGCCAGCGCTGCCTCACCGTACAGCGCGCCATGCTCACCGCGACCGGGCGCCTGCGCGGCCAGCTGCGCGACCGGCTCAGCCAGGAACCCGGCGAGCTGCCGCGCCTGGCCGAGGTGGACGCCGCGATGGAACAGGCCCTGAGCCCGCGCGAGCAGCAGCTGCTGGCGAGCGTGCCGACCCTGCTGGGCGCCCATTTCGAGCGCCTGCGCGACGACGCCGGTGGCGACGGGGCCGATCCCGACGCCGGCTGGCTGCAGATATTCAGGAACGACATGCAGGCCGTGCTGATGGCCGAACTGGACGTTCGTTTCCACCCCATCGAAGGCCTGCTTGCAGCGCTTCGCCCCCACTAACCGGGCTGTCATGTTCAGAACTCCTCTTTACGTTGTTGTTTTCCTCGCCGGCCTGCTGGCGGTGGGCTGGATCGGCGCCGGGTACGTCGGCAGCAACCTGGTCGGCGTCGCCGTCGCCTTGGTGATCGCCGCCTGCTACTGCGCCGGTGCGCTGGAACTGCACCGCTACCGGCAGGGCACTGCCGGGCTGGCCCAGGCCGTAACCGACGCCGCCGAGGCGCCGTCCAGCCTGGGCGAATGGCTGGCCAAGGTGCCCGATGCGCTGCGCAATGCGGTGCGGCTGCGCGTGGAAGGCGAGCGCGTCGCGCTGCCCGCGCCGGTGCTGACCCCGTACCTGGTCGGCCTGCTGGTGCTGCTGGGCATGCTCGGCACCCTGCTCGGCATGATGGCGACCCTGCGCGGCACCGGCCTGGCACTCGGCAGCGCGACCGACCTGCAGGCCATCCGTGGCTCGCTGGGCGCGCCGGTGGAAGGCCTGGCCGTGGCATTCGGCACCTCGATTGCCGGTGTGGCGACCTCGGCCATGCTCGGCCTGCTGGCCGCGCTGTGCCGGCGCGAACGCCTGCAGGTGGTGCAGCAGCTGGACACCCGCATCGCCACCACCCTGCACGTGCATTCGCAGGCCTGGCAGCGTGCCGAAGCCTACCGCCTGCTGCAGGCCCAGGCCGGGCTGATGCCGGCACTGGTGGATCGCCTGGAAGCAATGAGCGCCGCAATCGAACAGCAGAGTGGCGCGGCCGGCGAGCGCCTGGCCAGCAGCCAGGACAGCTTCCACGCCCGTGCCGAGGCCGCGCATGAGCGGCTCGCCGCATCGGTACAGCAGGCACTGGAGGCCAGCGTCGCGCAGAGTGCGCGCGCGGTCGGCGACGCACTGCAGCCGATCATGGCGGAGACCATGGCCGGCATCGCGCAGCAGACCACCGCCCTGCAGGGCACCGTCGGCGATGCCGTGCGCGCGCAGCTCGATGGCCTGGCCACGGGCTTCGAGACCAGCCGCGCCGCCACTGACGCGACCTGGAACGCTGCGCTCGACGCTCAGCGCCAGGCCCACGACACCCTGTCGGCCGACCTGCGCGCGACCCTGGCCACGCTCAACGAGGCGCACGACCAGCGCGCCGTACAGCTGCTGGAAACGCTGGCCGCCCGCCTCGACGCCAGCGCCGACGCCGTCGCCGCACGCCTGGATGCCACCGCCACGCAGTGGAACGACGCACAGGCCGTGCAGCAGCAGACCCACGCCACGCTGATTGCCCAGCTCGACGTTGCGCTGGGCCGTTTCAGCGAGGTCCACACCGAGCGCGCCACGGCGCTGGTGGAAACACTGGCGGACAGCCTGCAGGCGTCGCACAGCGGCCTGCAGGAGCGCCTGGAAGCGCGCGATACGCAGCGCCTGGATACCTGGCGTGATGCGTTCGCGCAGCTGTCCTCGCAGCTCGGCCAGCAGTGGGCCGACAACGGCGCGCAGGTCGCGGCCAGCCAGCAGGCCGTGTGCGAGACGCTGTCGCGCACCGCGCATGAGATCGGCACCCAGGCGCAGGCTCATGCCGCCGAGACCATCAGCGAAATCTCGCGCCTGGTCACGCTGGCCTCCGAAGCACCGAAGGCCGCCGCCGAAGTGGTCGCCGAGCTGCGCCAGAAACTCTCCGACAGCATGGTCCGGGACACCGCGATGCTGGACGAACGCACCCGCTTGCTGGGCACGCTGGAAACCCTGCTGGACGCGGTCAACCACGCCTCCACCGAACAGCGCACCGCGGTGGACGCGCTGGTCAGCACCTCGGCCGAGCTGCTGGAGCGCGTAGGCACGCAGTTCACCACGCATATCGCTGCCGAGACCGGCAAGCTGGAAGACGTGGCCGCGCAGGTCAGCGGCAGCGCGGTGGAAGTGGCCAGCCTGGCCGATGCGTTCGGCACCGCCATGCAGAGCTTCGGCAGCGCCAGCACCGGGCTGGGCGAGCAGCTGCAGCAGGTCGCCGGTGCGCTGGACGCGTCGATGACCCGCAGCGATGAGCAGCTGGCCTACTACGTGACCCAGGCGCGCGAAGTGATCGACCTGAGCGTGCTCTCGCAGCAGCAGATCATCGAAGAACTGCAGCAGCTGGCCGGACGCAGCCGCAGCGCCGGGACCGCCACCGCATGAGCGACGAGATCGAGCTGGAGAACGAAACCGGCGCACCGATCTGGGCCGCCTTCGGCGACCTGATGTCGGTGCTGCTGGGTGCGTTCGTGCTGATCCTGGTCGGCGTGGTCGCATTGCAGCTGGAGCTTTCGCACCGGCTGGACCAGGAAGTGGCGCAGCGGGAGGCCGAAGCCAAGCGCCGCCAGACCCTGGAACAGGCGCTGGCCGCACCGCTCGCGGCCGGCCGGGTGACCCTGGTGGATGGACGCATCGGCATCCGCGGCAGCGTGCTGTTCGCGCTCAACTCCGACCAGTTGCAGCCGGAAGGCCGCGAACTGCTGCGCAGCCTGGCTGCGCCGCTCAGCGGCTACCTGGCCTCGCGCGAGGAAATCCTGATGGTCAGCGGCTTCACCGATGACCAGCCGGTGCGCAACAGCAACCGGCAATTCGCGGACAACTGGGAGTTGTCCGCCGAGCGCGCGTTGACCGTGACCCGCACCCTGATCGCCGAAGGCGTGCCGGCCGGCTCGGTGTTCGCCGCCGCGTTCGGCGCCGAGCAGCCGGTGGGTTCGAATGCCGACGAGGAAGGCCGCGCGCGCAACCGCCGCGTGGAGATGGCACCGATGCCGCGCCTGAAGCCAAGCGTCGCAGGCGATGGACGGTAACCGCTCCGCCGTCACCGATCGCCTCGCCGGATGGCGGGCACAGCACCTGGATCGCGTGGATCCGGTGCAGTTTGCGTTCCTGGAAGCGCTGCAGCGGCGCAGCCAGGCCACACAGGGCGCGCTGCGCCGCACGCTGGATGCACGCCTTGAAACCCTGCTGGAGGCATACGCCAGCCGGCTTGCGGCACGCCCCGCTGCCCCCGCGACCGCCGAGACCGCCTCACCGCTGAAAGTGCTGGCTGCCCTCGGTACACCGCGCGCAAGCCACAACCCGGACTACCCGGCACTGCCTGCACTGGCGCAGTTCCGCACCCAGTGGGCGCAGCTGCGTACCGCCAGCCAGGTCCGGCAGACCCTGGCGCAGACCCCCAGCGACGGCGGTCCGTTGAATTCCAGCGTGCTGGTGCACCGTGCCATCGGCTGGATGGGCGAAGTCTCGCCTGCGTATCTGGAACACTTCCTGGCCTACGTGGACAACCTGGCCTGGCTGGAACAGATGCAGCAGCGCGGCACCCTGCCCAGCCGCGACAGCGCGCCCGGCCGCGCACCGGCCAAGCCACGCCGCGCCCGCACCGCGCGCTAGCCGCGCAGGGTCGCGCCCCCGTCCACGTACAGGTCGCTCATCGCGATGTGGCCGGCCTGGTCGGAGAGCAGGAACATCACCGCCTGCGCGATGTCGCCTGGCGTAGCCAGTTTGCGCAGTGGAATGCCGGCCTTGTAGGTCTCCGGAGTGCCGTCGATGACGCGCTGCGCGCCGTTGTCGTCGGTCCACATGCCGGTCTGCATCGGGGTCAGGGTCGAACCCGGCGCCACGATATTGCAGCGGATGCCATGCGGCGCCAGCTCCAGTCCAAGGCAGCGGGTGAACATGGTCGCGGCCGCCTTGGACGCCGCATACGCGGCCATGCCATGCCGCGGCACACCGGCCGCATTCGAGCTGACCGTGACGATGGCGCCGTGCCCGCGCGGCGTCATCACGCGTGCCAGGGCGCGGCCGAGATGGAACACGCCATCGGCGTTGACCGCGAATACGCGGCGCCACTGCGCATCGTCGATCCCCACCACCTCACCCACCTGCAGCACGCCCGCCACGCTGATGCCGAAGCCGATCGGTCCAAGCGTGGCCTCCACCTCGGTGACCAGGGCGTCCACCGCCGCCGCGTCAGCGACATCCAGCAACCGTGCATGCAGGCGGGGATGTGCAGGCAACGCGGGCGCGAGCAGGTCGCTGGCGACGACCACGCAGCCGCTCTCCAGCAGGTGCTGCACCAGCGCGTTGCCAATGCCGCCGCCCGCACCGGTAACCAGTGCCAGGGTGCCGTCGAATCCAGTGAGCTTCATGTTTTTTGGTCCTGTTGGAGAACGTCCCAGTGCTGCAGTCGCGCCGACAACCACGGCGCCAGCTGCGCCACCGCCTCATGCCCGGTGAGTTCGGCATGCAGGAACGGCAGTGGCAGCGCTTCGACCCGAGCGGCATGGGCCTGCCACAGTGCGGACTGCAGGTGCGGACGCTGCACATGGTCGTTGCCGGCGCGCACGTGCACCAGGGTGCCGTTGTAATGGCGGTGGTGATGCTCGCGGATCAGGCGATTGGTGCCGGTCACCGCGCGCACCACGCCGTCGAGCACCGGTTCGGGCAGGTTGCCCAAGGCACTGTCGCCGTGGCGCAGGAAGGCGACGATGCGTTCGCGGCTGTCCAGCTCGGGGTGCTGCTCCGGATCGTGCCCGGCAATGGCCAACAGGGCACGCAACGCGGCCACCGCGTCCGGTTCTGGCTCGGCCCGCCAGCACTCGCTGGGATACGCGTCCAGCAGCACCAGTGCGCCGGCCTCGCGACCGTGCGCCTGCAGGTGCACGGCGATGGCCTGGGCGATGATGCCCCCGACCGACCACCCAAGCAGGTGCACCGGGCCCTGCGGATGCAGCGCGGCGATCCGCGACGCATAGTCGGCAGCCAGCGCTTCAATGCTGTCCGGCAGGGGCGCGGTTGCATCGAGCGCGGGCGACTGCAGCCCGTGCACGTCGCGCCCGGGGCCCAGCGCCCGCGCCAGCGTGCGGTAGTTCCACGCAATGCCCCCGGCGGGATGAATCACGAACAAGGGCGCCCTGCCCGGCTCGCCGCGCGCCAGCACCAGCGTCGGTCCCAGCCCATGGTCGGTGTCCTGCGCCGCAGCGTCCAGGTGCGCGGCCAGTCCGGCCACCGTCGGTGTGGCGAAGATCGCGCCCAGACCGGGATCGCGCTGCCAGCGCTGCTGGATCGCCAGCAGCAGGTGCACCGCGCTCAGCGAGTCGCCGCCGAGTGCGAAGAAATCGGCATCGGCCGGCACCGGCGCAGGCAGCCCCAGCGCCTGCTGGAACAGCGTGGCCAGCACGTGTTCGGTGGGCGACCCGGCGGTGCGTCCTGCGCCCTCGGCCACCTCCGGCAACGGCAATGCATTGCGGTCCAGCTTGCCGTTCGAGGTCACCGGCCACTCCGATACGACCATGATGGGCGACGGCACCATGTAATCCGGCAACTGGGCGCGCGCCGCAGCCTGCACTGCAGCGGCATCCACGTCGACGCCGGACACGTACGCAAGCAGTCGTGCCGGCATGCCGTCCGGCGCATGCAGCAGCACTTCGGCGCGCGCCACGCCCGGTGCGCTGCGCAGGGCCGCTTCGATCTCGCCCAGTTCAATGCGCAGTCCGCGCAGCTTCACCTGATGATCGCTGCGCCCCAGGTACTCCAGCGCGCCATCCTCGCGCCAGCGCGCACGGTCGCCACTGCGGTACAGGCGCCCGCCGGGCAGGTGCGGGTTGGCCAGGAAGCGTTCGGCGGTCAGGTCATCGCGGCCGAGGTACCCCCGCGCCAGCTGCACCCCGCCCAGGTACAGGTCACCCGCCACGCCGGCCGGCAACGGCCGCAGCCGCGCGTCCAGCACGTACAGCTGGGTGTTCCAGACCGGGTAGCCGATCGGCACCGGGTCGGAGCGGTCCTCGCGGCTGGCCGGCCAGAAACTCACGTCCACGGCGGCCTCGGTGGGTCCGTACAGGTTGTGCAGCTCTGCATCGACGCGGGCGTGGAAACGGTCGCGCAGACCGGCGTCCAGCGCTTCGCCACTGGTAAATACCTGCTGCAGCGGCAGTGCATCCAGGTCGGGCACGGCCAGCCATGCGTCCAGCATCGACGGCACGAAATGCAGGATCGAAATGCGTTCGTCGCGGATCAGCCGGGTCAGCGCCTGCGGGTCGCGATGCATCCACGGCGGCGCGATCACCAGGGAGGCCCCACTGACCAGCGGCAGGAAGAATTCCCAGACCGACACATCGAAAGTGGCCGGGGTCTTCTGCAGCACGCGCGCCTGCGCATCCACGGCGTAGTGGCAGCGCATCCATTCCAGCCGGTTGACGATCGCCCGATGCTCGACCAGCACCCCCTTGGGCTCGCCGGTCGACCCGGAGGTGTAGATCAGGTAGGCGGCATCGTCGGGCTGGACCGTATCGGGCAGCGCAGCCTTGCTGTCGGTGTGCCACTGCGCCGGCGACAGCACGCTGTACCCCTCGAAGCGCGCGGCATCGGCTGACTCGACCAGCACGCACTGCGGCGCCGCCGAGTCCAGGATGCGGCGCAGGCGTGCGTCGGGGTGTTCCAGGTCTACCGGCAGGTACGCGCCCCCTGCGCGCAGCACTGCCACCAGCGCGACCAGCAGCGACAGCGAGCGCGGCAGTGCCACCACCACGCGCGACTCGCGGCCTACTCCGAGCGCCTGCAGCTGCAACGCCAGGGCGCGGCTGCGCCGCTCCAGCGCGGCGAAGGTGAGCGACTCGCCTTCGAACACCAGTGCCGTGGCGTCCGGCGTGGCTGCCATGCGTGCCAGCAGCAGCGCCACCAGCGAGACGTCCGGCACCGCGTGCCCAGTGGCGTTGACCTCGTGCACCCAGCGATGCTCCTCCGCGGGCGTGCACAACGCGACCTCGCCCAGCGTTCCCCCACGCGCCTGTACCTCCAGCGCGGCCGACACGAAATGCAGCAGGCGCTCGGCATGCTGCGGCAGTTCCGCCGCCGCGTGCCGCGCCGGATTGGCTTCGACCTCCAGCACCAGCGCGCTGACTGCATCGCCGCGGAAGCCGAGGGTGATGTCGTCCACCGGCCCGGTGCACAGCACCTCCAGCTGCGCGGTGACCCCCTGCCACGGCAGCGGCCGGTAGAACGGCTGCACATTTACAAGCGGCCCATGCAGGCGATGCTGAAGGCCGACCCAGCCCAGGTCGCGGCGCAGCTGCTCGCCGCGATAGCGGCCGTGCCGCCGCCCCCTCACCAGCGAGCGCGCGGTGTCGCGCACGCTGGCGTCGATCCGGTCGTCGTCGCGTGCCCCGACGCGCAGGGGCAGCACGTTCATCACCATCGCCGGCACCCGCGCCGAGGCGCTGCCGAGCCGGCCCATGAACGGCACCCCCACCATCACCTCCTCGGCCGCGCTGTACCGTCGGCAGTATTCCGCCGTCAACGCGGTGAGCAGGTCCGGCCACGGCTGCCCGATCGCCTGCGCCGCGCTGAGCAGCCGCTCGCGCAGCGCGGCGTCCACCGGCCGGGTGAAGCGGTGCGCGTCGGCCGCCGCGGCGGCCGTGCCGCCGCCCAGCCCTTCGGCCGGCGTCGCCCCTTGCAGGTAGGCGTGCCAGTGCGCGGCATCGCGCTCGCGCCGGTCATCGGCCTGGTACTGCGCGTCTTCGTCCAGGACCGGCCGCAGCGGTTGCAGCGGTTCGCTGTCGCCGCCGTTGTACAGCGCGCAGACCCGTGCACTGAACAACGCCATGCCATAACCGTCCGTCGCCAGGTGGTGCACCCGCACGTACCAGGCCACGCGCTGCGGCCCCAGTACATACAGGCGTTGCCGGGCGAGCCGGTCACGCGCGGGGTCGACCGGACGCAGGCGCTCGGCCTGCATCGCATCGCGTACCGCCTGCTCCGGATCAGCGGCGGTGGACACGTCCACCACCTGCAACAGCGGCACGTGCGCGGGATCCAGCCATTGCCACGGCACGCCTTCCGCGTCGGCTGCCATGCGCAGCCGCAGCGCTTCCGCCTCGGCCGCCGCCGTGTCCGCCGCAGCCGTGAAGCGGGCCAGGTCCAGCCCACCCTCGAACCAGATCGCGTGCGCGGTGTTGAAGGCCGCAGCCGCCGCCCCGAAACGCCGGGAGCTGCCCGGCGGCGCCTCCAGCACCCGCTGCGCGAACCACAACCCGCGCTGCGCCTCGCTCAACGGCCAGCGCAGGGCGTCCGCCGGAATCCCGCTGGCCGCGTCCCCGCTCATGCGTCCACGCGGGCCCGCGCCTGCAACAGCTGCACCACCTGCCACCAGCCGCCCAGGGTAGTGTGTTCGGCCAGATGGCCAAATTCCAGTGCAATGCCAGTCTTGCCCCAGGCCAGCACCAGCCCGAGCACGCGCATCGAATCCAGCCCCAGGTCCATCAGGTGGTCGTCGTCGCCCACCGCTTCGGGCGGCTCACCCAGCAGGTCGGCGACATCGGCGCGCATGCGCTCCAGGGTGAGCGGCGCGAGGGCCAGGGAATCGGTCATGCGAGCGTCTCCAGCAGCTGGTCGGTGGTCATCGGTACGCCGCAGGTGCGCGCGATCCAGCGAAGCGCCTGGTCGTGGTCGTCGCGCGAGAAGTCGGCCACCGCGTCTGCCGCGATGAAGGCTTCGATGTCGCGCTGGAACGCCTCGGCCACGGTGGCGGTGCAGCCGATGTGCGCGTACACGCCGGTGACCAGCAGCTGGTCGCGGCCGCGCACGCGCATCAGGGTTTCAAGGTTGCTGCGCTGGAACGCGCTGTAGCGGTGCTTGACCAGCACATGGTCGCCGTCCGCCGGCGCCAGCGCATCGATGATCGTTTCGTGCTCGGCGGTGGCGTGCATGCCCGGGCCCCACAGGTCGGCCTGCAGCCCGCGGTCGCGCCGGTCCTGGTGGCCGCGCTGGGCGGTGTAGAACACCGGAATCCCGCGTGCGCGGCAGTGCGCGATCAACCGCGCGATGTTGGCCACGGCCGGCGCCAGCGGCGCGCTGTCGGCACCGAAGGCGGCGAGGAAGTAGCGCTGCATGTCGTGCACCAGCAGCGCCAGGCGCGCCGTCTCCGGCCGCCACGGCCCGCGCGGCGGCGGCAGCTCGGCGGCGGTGGGCAACGCGTAATCGGTAATGCGGGGCAACGCCATCAGCGCGTCTCTCCTGTCTGTGCAATGTGGTGGGCGCGCAGCTGGGCGCGCAGTTCGCGGCGGCTGACCTTGCCTACTGCGGTAGTACCGAAGGCGTCGACGAACACCACCTGGTCGGGCACCTTGAAGGCGGCCAGGCCGCGCCCGCGCACCCAGGCCTTCAGGCTGGCCGCGCTGGGGCGCTCGCCCCGCGCAATCACGAACGCGCAGCTGCGCTCGCCCAGGTACGGGTCGGGCATCGAGACCACCGCGGCATCGAACACGCCGGCGTGCGCCAGCAGGTGGTCTTCGATCTCCTCGGCGGAGATCTTCTCGCCGGCGCGGTTGATGTGGTCACCGGCGCGGCCCTGCACCACCAGATAGCCACCGGGCAGCTGCTGCACCATGTCGCCGGTGCGGTAGTAGCCGTCCTCGGTGAAGGAACGCGCATTGGCGCCGGGGTCGTTGTGGTAACTGCGGATCGTGTACGGACCCCGCGTGAGCAGGTGCCCGACCTCGCCCGGCGCGACCGGGTGGCCGTGGTCGTCCACCACCAGCACCTCGTCGTCCGGCGAGATCGGGCGGCCCTGGGTGCCGAGCACGCAATCCAGCGGATCATGCAGGCGGGTGTAGTTGACCAGGCCCTCGGCCATGCCGAACACCTGCTGCAGCTGGCAGCCGAGTCCGTCGATCACCCGGCGCGCGGCCTCCGGCACCAGCTTGGCGCCGCCGACCTGCACCACCTGCAGGCTGGAAAGGTCATGCGCGGTGCTGGCCGCAGCCTGCGCCCACAGCAGGGCGAGAGGTGGCACCAGGCCGACGCAGGTAACCCGCTCGCGCGCGATCAGCGGGAAGGCCGTGTCCGGCCCGGCGCCTGCGCTGAGCACCACGCGCGCGCCGGCGTAGAGCGCGCCGAAGAAACCCGGCGAACTCATCGGGAAATTGTGCGCGGCCGGCAAGGCGACCAGGTACACGCTGTCGCGGGTGATCCCGCAGATCGCGTTGCTGGCGCGGAACGAGTAGAGATAATCGTCGTGGGTGCGCGGAATCAGCTTGGACAGCCCGGTGCTGCCACCGGACAACTGCAGGAACGCGACCGCCTGCGGGTCCGGGTCGGGCGGCAGGCGCGCAGTGTCGCCCTGCAGCGCCTCGACCGCGGTGAACTCGGCGGCATCGCCCACCACCAGCACGTGGCGCAGCGCGGGAATCGCGGCCTGCAGCTCGCGCGCCAGCAGGCGGTAATCGAAGCCTTCGTACTGTGCGGTGGTGATGTAGGCGTTGGCCTCGGCGTTGCGCAGCACGTGCGCCACTTCGGTGAAGCGGTGGGCGGGCAGCGCATACACAGGCACCAGCCCGGCGCGGAACAGGCCGCAGACCACGGTCACGAATTCCACCGTATTGCCCAGCTGCACCACCACCCGATCGCCGGGCTGCAGGCCGTGGGCGAGCAGGCCGGCGCCGATGCGCCCGGCCTCGTCCCACAGCTGCGCATAGCTCAGCCGACGCTCGCCGCCGACCACGGCGATGTCATCCGCGTACTGCTTCGCGCGCTCGCGCAGGAAGCCGGGAAAGGTTTCGCCGCGCCAGTACCCGGCGGCGCGATAGCGGGCGACCAGCCCGGCCGGCCAGGCCTGGCGCAGGGGAACGCGGGCGGCAACTACGGGAACAGCCATCAGCAACTCCAGGAATCAGTCGACAAGGCACCGTCCGCGCCAAGCGCGGCCAGCAGCGCCCCGAATTTCGTCGCGGTCTCGGCCACTTCCCCCGCCGGTGCGGAACCGGCCACGATGCCGGCACCGGCGTGGATGCAGGCCTGCGTGCCCTGCACGCGTGCGCAGCGGATCGCCACGTACCAGTCGCCATCGCCGTTGGCGTCGATCCAGCCGACCGCACCGGCGTAGAACCCGCGCGGCACCGGCTCCAGTTCGTGGATGGCGTCGCGCGCCAGGGTCGGCGGCGTGCCACACACTGCCGGTGTGGGATGCAATGCAGCCAGCAGCGTCGTCACCGGGGTTGCCGGATCACGCAGCGTCGCTTCGATGCGCGTGCCCAGGTGCCACAGCGTGGTGGTGGCATGCAGGGTGGGCTGCGGGGCCGCATCGATTGCGTCGCAATACGGCCGCAGTGCGTCGACGATGGCCTCGACTACGTAGCGGTGCTCATCGTGGTCCTTGGACGACGCCAGCAGCTCACGCGCGGCCCTCGCGTCTTCTTCCGGGTCGGCACGCCGAGCCGCCGAACCGGCCAGCGGGTGCGAGAGCACCTGGCGGCCACGGCGCGACACCAGCCGTTCCGGGCTGGCCCCGACCAGCCATGCCGGGGGCTGTTCCGCAGCGACCGGCAACGGTGCCAGGTAGGTCACCGCGTCCGGGTCGCGGCCGAGCCGCGCGACCAGCGCATGCGGATCGATGTGGGTGTGCGACTGAACGCGCAGGGTGCGTGCGAGGACCACTTTCTGCAGCGGTGCGCCTGGCTGGCGCAGCCTGGACACTGCCGTTGCCACGCTCGCGGCGTACTGCGCGGCAGCGGGTTCGGCATGGATCTCGCCACGAAAGCGCGGGGGCACGGATGCGGGCCCGCCGCTGCCCTGCCCCAGCGACTGCGGCTGGAACAGCGCATCGTGCGCCTGCGGGTCGAAGGGCACCAGCCCGACCAGCAGCGCCGGACCGCGTTGCCGGGCCGCGAAGAACGCGCGCGCGCGCGCCTCCAGCGTTGCGGTGCCGCCAGAGGCAAGCGTTTCGAGGCAGCCACGCGCTTCGAGCGTGCGCCCGGCCACGCGCAGCTGGAAGCGCGTCGCCGTGTCGACCGCCACGTTTTCAGCGCCGGCCTCGACGGTGTCGCATGTGCGCACGGCATCGTTCATGGCGCGCGCCTGCCGTGCAGCATCGCCGCAACCGCGAGAGTTGACAGCACCGCGCCGACCAGCAGGTACGGCACGCTGGGCGCAATCCGGTACAGCAGGGTGCCGACCATCGGGCCGATCACCATGCCCAGCCCCTGCACGCCCGCCACGGCGCCGGCGGCAGCCCCCTGCTCATGCGCTTCCACCGAATCGGCGGCCAGCGCCTGGAAAGACGGAAACACAAAGCCCATACCGAACGCCGCGACCGCATAGGTCGCCAGCAGCTGCCAGGGCAGCGTGACCAGCGCCACCGAACCGAAACCCACCGCCGCGATCAGCGCCCCCAGCGCGATCCAGTGGCGGGGTGGCATGCGCTTGAAGGTCATCACCAGCATCTGCGCCAGGATCAGGCCGACACCCACCGCCGTCAGCGCCAGCCCGGCCATGCGCGCACCGGCGGCCGGGGCCAGCTGCAGGCGGTCGATTGCAAAGAAGCCGACCGTGACCTGCGCGATGGTCACCGAAATCATCGCGGCGAACACGGCCATCATCGGCAGGCGCAGGCGTGGATCGAACCGGCCCAGCGGGGCCTGCGGCCCCTTGCCCGCTGCTGCAGCCGGGGCAGACTTGGGTAGGCGCCATGCAATCACCAGCAGCGCCAGCACCGGCAGCAATGCGGCCACGTACAACGTCAGCGCAAGATCGTGGAAGGCGACCCAGCCGGCCGCTGCGGGCCCGATCACCATGCCCAGCGCATTCGCGCTGCCGAGCTTGGCCATCGCACCGGCGCGTTGGCCCGGCGCGGCTTCATCGGCAACCAGCGCGGCGGCGGTCGGTGGAACGGCGGCATAGAACAAACCGACCAGCGCACGCGTGCCCACCAGCACCAGCACCGACACCCACACCGCCGGCGCCGGCGCCGAGCGCAACGCGGTGTCCACGAACACGGCCATCAGCACATAGATCACTGCATACGCGGCGAGCGCGGTCAGCAATACGCGGCGGCGGCCGATCCGGTCGCTCAGTGCGCCCCAGCGGCGCGCGGAGAGCATCCACAGCACGCCGGCCGCCGTGACCGACAACCCGGCATGCCACTCCGAGAGTCCCAACAGGCGCACCACCGGGCCGATCACGGCCACGAACGCCATCATCGCCATGGTCCCGACCCAGGCCGCGAAGACCAGGGCCGGCAGGCTGGAAACGACAGGGGTTGAACGCATGCACCACCAGAAGCAGACAGGAATGGACACGCACCGCGCAGGGGCGGGCGTTCGATTGAGTCGGCTTCGTCGGTGCGGGCACCGGCGTGGCTATCAGCGTAAATGATAACAGCTCGCATTTGGATTGTGGCGGTCAATCACCCCCGGTTTGCACCCGCCTGTCTAAGCTGCAGACAGTTCCACTGGATGTGTCCCATGGCATCACCTCCCCTGCCCGCGCTGCTGGACGACGCACAGGGCATCGCACTGCAGGTCATCAGCCTGGCCGGCGAGCTGTGGAGCGGTGACGTGCGCGAAGTGAGCGTGCCAGGCAGCAACGGGCGCTTCGGGGTGATGGCACGGCATGCCCCGCTGCTCGGCACGCTGCGCGAAGGCATGGTGTCGGTGTTTCCGCTGAAGGCGGAACCGCCGCTGCACGTGTATGTCACCGGTGGCTACGTGGAAGTGCAGCCCGGCCGGGTGATCGTGATGGCCGACCTCGCGCTGCGCAGCGACGACATCGACCAGGCCCGCGCCCGCGTCGCGCAGGAGGCCGCACGCTCGCCGATGGCGCAGGCGTTCACCGACGAAGACTACGTGCGGCTGCATGCCGAACTGATGCACCAGCGCGCCCTGCAGCTGCGCGGACTGCCCTGGAAGTAGCCGCCGGAAGTGCGGCAATCGGTCATCTCTGTCCGCTCGTCAACACTACATATGATGTTGACGATGAGACAGACCCACACTATGTTGTGTTCATCGGCTCCCCGCTTCCGCCAGGCCCGGTTTCTGTCTCACGACACTCCGAACGGCACAGGGAAGAAGGATTGACGATGCACGATGACCACACCGCAGCCACCACGCTGCTGTCGGACGCGCCGGTTGCAGAGGCCGGCCACGCCCCGCTCTGGATCACCAAGGAAGCCGGCAACCGGCGCATGCCGTTCGACCCGGCGCGACTGGAGCGTGCGCTGCGCAGCGTACACGCGCACTTCCCCGCGCTGGACCTGGCCGACTACCTGCGCGCCGTGCTGGCCCTGATCCAACGGCGCCCCCAGCTCAGCGCCGACGACCTGGTCGACCTGCTGATCCGCGAGGCCGAGTCGCGCATCGACCTTGTCGCCCCGGACTGGGAACACTTCGCCGCGCGCCTCTACCTGCGCCGCCTGTACAAGCGTGCCAGCCGCAACCGCTTCTACGACGCCGCCCTGCGCTACGGCTCCTATGTGGGCCTGCAGGAGAGCCTGGCCGACCGCAACGTCTACTCGATCGACATCCTGAAGGCCTATTCCAAGGAGGAACTGGAGGAAGCCGGGCAGATGATCGAACCGGAGCGCGACCATCTGTTCGCCTACAACGGCCTGTACCTGCTGGCGACGCGCTACCTCGCCACCGACCACTCGCGCGGCGTGTTCGAACTGCCGCAGGAGCGCTGGCTGACCATCGCGCTGTACCTGATGCAGCACGAGCACCTGCAGGGCGACCGCTCGCGCAAGCGCCGCATGGGGCTGGTGCGCGAGGCGTACTGGGCGCTGTCGAACCTGTACATGACCGTGGCCACACCGACCCTGGCCAATGCCGGCAAGGTCGGCGGGCAGCTCTCGTCGTGCTTCATCGACACCGTGGACGACAGCCTGCAGGGTATCTACGACTCCAATACCGACGTGGCGCGGGTGTCCAAGCACGGCGGTGGCGTGGGTGCCTACCTCGGCTATGTGCGCTCGGCCGGCGCGCCGATCCGTGGCGTGGCCAACTCCTCCGGCGGCGTGGTGCCGTGGATCAAACAGCTCAACAACACGGCGGTGAGCGTAGACCAGCTGGGCCAGCGCAAGGGGGCCATCGCGGTGTACCTGGATGTATGGCACCGCGACATCGAGGCCTTCCTCGACCTGCGCCTGAACAACGGCGACCAGCGCCTGCGCGCGCACGATGTGTTCACCTCGGTATGCCTGCCCGACCTGTTCATGGAAGCGGTGGAGCGGCGTGGCGACTGGTACCTGTTCGACCCGCACGAGGTGCACCGGATCAAGGGATGGTACCTGCAGGATTTCCATGACGAAAAGCGCGGCGAAGGCAGTTTCCGCGAGCGCTATGCCGAGGTGGTGGCCGACGAACGGATCAGCCGGCGCACGCTCAAGGCCATCGAACTGTTCAAGCGGATCATGGTCAGCCAGCTGGAAACCGGCAACCCCTTCATGTTCTACCGCGACGAGGTCAACCGGAAGAATCCGAACAAGCATGCCGGCACGGTGTATTCCAGCAACCTGTGCACCGAGATCCTGCAGAACATGAGCCCCACCCGCATGATCCAGGAGATGATCAGCGGCGACCAGATCGTCACCACCCGCCAGGCCGGCGACTTCGTCGTCTGCAACCTGTCGTCGATCAACCTGGGTCGCGCGGTTACTGCGGCGCCGGACCTGCTCTCCACCGATGTGCTGGAGCGGCTGGTGCCGATCCAGGTGCGCATGCTCGACAACGTGATCGACCTCAACCAGCTGCCGGTGCCGCAGGCCACCATCACCAACCGCAAGTACCGCGCGATCGGCCTGGGCACGTTCGGCTGGCACCACCTGCTGGCCCAGCAGCACATCCAGTGGGACAGCGTGCAGGCCGAGGACTACGCCGACAGCCTGTACGAGCGGATCAATTTCCTGTCGATCCAGGCCAGCCTGCAGCTGGCGCAGGAAAAGGGACGGTACAGCGCCTTCGCCGGCAGCGACTGGCAGACCGGCGCTTACTTCCGCGCGCGCGGCTACGACAGCCCGGCCTGGCAGGCACTGGCGGCACAGGTGGCCACGCATGGGTTGCGCAACGGCTGGCTGCTGGCGGTGGCGCCGAACATGAGCACCGCGCAGATCGCCGGTTCCAGCGCGTCGATCGACCCGGTGTATGGCGCGTTCTATTACGAGGAGAAGAAGGACTTCCGCCGCCCGGTGGCTGCACCGGGGCTGTCGCTGGAGACGTACCCGTATTACGAAAAGGGCGCGTACCGGCTGGACCAGTTCGCCAGCATCCGGCAGAACGCGCGACGGCAGCGCCATGTCGACCAATCGATCAGCTTCAACCTGTACGTGCCGAGCACGATCCGCGCGAGCACGCTGCTGGCGCTGCATATGAGCGCTTGGAGGGAGGGTTTGAAAACCACGTACTACGTGCGGTCGAACGACATCGATATCGACGAATGCGAATGGTGTTCGTCCTGACCGTGGTTGTGCAGCCACGCAGGGCGTGGCTCTACCCCCCGCTTTTCATCGAACTCTGGAACAAACCGTCATGGCTACCCCGCTCGACCGCATCAAGATCCTCGAACCGCGCCATCCCAACCGCTCCACCGGGATCATCAATGGCCGCACCAGCGGCATCCTGAACTGGAACGACATTCCCTACCCGTCCTTCTACCGGGCCTACAAGGAACTCTCGACCAACTTCTGGATTCCCGACGAAGTAGACATGAAGGGCGACGCCCGCCAGTACGGCGAGCTCTCCGCGCGCGAGAAAAATGCCTACGATTCCATCATCGGCCTGCTCGCCACGCTCGAATCGCCGCAGACCCGCTTCATCTACAACGTGGCCGAGTACATCACCGACCCCGCCGCGCATGCCAACGCGGCGATCATCGGCCAGCAGGAAGTGATCCACAACGAAAGCTACAGCTACGTGCTGGCCTCCATCGCTGGCCTGGCCGACCAGAACCGGGTGTTCGAACTGGCCCGCACCCACCCGACCATCCTCGCCCGCAACGCGCCGATCATGCAGGCATACGATGACTTCATGCGTGAGAAGACCGCCGAAACCCTGATCCGCTCGCTGATCCAGTCTTCGATCCTGGAAGGCATCAATTTCTATTCCGGGTTCGCCTTCTTCTACAACCTGGTTAGGCAGAACCGCATGACCGGAACCGGCAAGATCATCAGCTTCATCAACCGCGACGAGCTGGCCCACACCAAGTTCATCAGCGAGCTGATCCGCGCCATCGTCGGCGAGAACCAGCAGCTGCAGGGCGATGCGCTCACCGCCTATGTGCACGAGGCGTTCGAGCATGCCATCCAGCTGGAGACGCGCTGGACCGGCGAGGTGCTGGACGGCATCGACGGCATCGACGTGGACGAGATGATCCGCTACGTGAAGTACCGCGCCAACAAGATGGCCGGCATGCTCGGTATCGAACAGCTGTATGGCGACGCCAACGCGAACGTGATGCCGTGGATCAAGGCCTACGCGGACAACTTCACCGAAACCAAGACCGACTTCTTCGAGATGCGCAACGCCAGCTACAAGAAGACCAACTCCGACAATGGTTTCGACGACCTGTAAGGACCTGCCCATGGATGTCCTGGTCTGCTACGCGTCGCTGAGCGGCAATACCCGCGAAGTGGCGCGCCAGGTCTCGGCGCACTGCAGCGCACGCGGTCACCGCGTGCACCTGATGGATGTCGATGACGCGCACGCGGCGGCGACCGCCGCGCAACCGCACGACCGCCTGCTGCTCGGGTGCTGGACCGACAACGCCGGGCGCAACCCGGCCGAGATGAAACGCTTCGTGGCCGCCCTGCACGACATCGCCGGCATTCCCCCTGCAGAGACCGTGGCGGTGTTCGGCACCGGCGAAACCCAGTGGGGACTGGAGTACTACTGCGGCGCCGCGCATCGGCTGGCCCGCCACTTCGGCTCGCCCCACCCCGTGCTGGAAATCGAGCAGATGCCGCATGGCCCGGCCGATACCCGCGCCATCCACCTCTGGACCGACCGCGTCCTGCAACCGATAGGAGTCACTGCCTGATGTTGACCCTGCATGCCGACACCCCCGAGCAGTACCACGCCGCAGTCGCCGACCACCCGGCACTGCTGGTCGACTTCCACAAGGACAACTGCCCCGGCTGCCGGATGCTGGCGATGTCGCTGGCCGCCGTGGCCAGCACGCCGGAGGCGCACGAACTGGTGCTGCTCAAGGTGCGGCTGGAAGCCATTGGCGAAGTGTTCTTCCGCAGCCTCGGCCTGCGCCAGACGCCCACCCTGAGCGTCGTGCGCGACGGCCAGGAAGTACTGCGCCTGCCCGGCTTCCAGTCGCCCGACGCGATCCGCGCCGCGCTGGCGCGCTCGGCCTGAGCGCGGCGCCCTTTACGCTGCCGGACGTGCGCCCAGCAGGCCACGCCGCTTGAACCACCACTCCAGCGGCAGCGTCACCAGCGGCGGCACCGCCGCCAGCAGGGCCAGCACGGCCGCCCACCACGGCCAACGCAGCTTGACCGCGGCCAGCACGGTGACCACCACGTAGACCATGAAGGCCACGCCGTGGACGGGGCCAAACAACGCGACGCCCGCAGTGGTCGGCTCGGCGGCGTGGTATTTCAGGTACATGCCGACCAGCAGGCCGGCCCAGGTGAAGGCCTCGAACAGGGCCACGACAGCGAATACGCGACCCATCGGGTGCATCGGTACGGAAGAGCGCAAGAGAAGTCCAGCTACAGCGGCAAGGCCGGCCATCATACCGGCTTGCCGCGAATGCGACGCTTTCGCACTCAGACGAACATGCCGCCCGACGCTTCCACGCGCTGTGCGTTGATCCAGCCAGTCGCCGGCGACAGCAGCGCCACCACCACCGGACCGATGTCGTCCGGCTTGCCGGCGCGGCCCAGTGCGGTATTGCCAGCGACCATCGCGTTGATCGCCTCGTCGTCGCGCACGCGCCCACCGCCGAAGTCGGTCTCGATCGCACCCGGCGCCAGCGTGTTGGCACTGATCCCGCGCGCGCCCAGTTCCTTGGCCAGGTAACGGCTGAACACTTCGATGCCGCCCTTCATCATCGCGTAGGCCGAACTGCCCGGCAGCGCGAAGCGGGCAAGCCCGCTGGAGACATTGAGGATGCGACCACCGTCGCCGATCAGCGGCAGCAGCGCCTGGGTCAGGAAGTACGGGCCCTTCAGATGCACCGCGACCAGCTGGTCGAACTGGGCGGCGGTGGTGTCGGCAATCATCGCGTGCAGGCCTTCGCCGGCGTTGTTGAGCAGGCCCTGCAGGGTGGTTTCGCCCCACGCCTGCAGCTGCGCACGCACCGCATCGGCGAACGCGGGGAAGGAATCGCTGTCGGCCACGTCCAGCGGCAGCGCAGCGGCACGGCGGCCCAGCGCCTGGATCTGGGCAACGACCTCATTGGCCGCGCCTGTCTGGTTGCGGTAGGTCAGCACGATGTCGGCACCGTCCGCGGCAAGCGCGAGGGCGGCGTTGCGGCCAAGGCCACGGCTGCCACCGGTGACCAGCACGATGCGGGAAGTCGAAGAACTCATGGGAGGCGCTCCTGGGTTGGGGTGCAGCCAGACTATTGGTATTGCCAGCACGCATAAATCACGCGATCCTGATTTGACTGTCCAACTGGAACGAACAATCCATGGATCGCCTCGATCAGCTGCGCAGCTTCCTGCGGGTCGCCGAATTGGGTTCGTTCACCGCAGCGGCCGAGCAGCTCGGCCTGCCCAAGGCCAGCGTGTCCCTGGCCGTCCAGCGGCTGGAGGCTGAGCTGGGCGTGCAGCTGCTGCACCGGACCACCCGTCGCGTGCGGCTCAGCGCGGACGGCGCGCAGTTCCAGCAACGCGCGCGCGACCTGCTGGATGACATGGAGGACCTGCAGGGCATGTTCCGCCGCGACACCGGCCAGCTCAAGGGCCGGCTGCGGGTGGACATGTCCAGTGGGCTGGCCCGGCAGTGGGTGATTCCGCACCTGCCCGGCTTCCTCGACCGCCATCCGGGGCTGGAAATCGAGCTGAGCGGCACCGACCGCCGTGTCGACCTGGTCCGCGAAGGCTTCGACTGCGTGCTGCGGGTGGGGCCACTGGACGACAACACGCTGGTCGCGCGCCCGATCGGGGCGATGCACATCGTCAACTGCGCCAGTCCCGGCTACCTCGCCGCGCACGGGGTGCCGCGCAGCGTGGACGACCTGGCAACCCACGCCCTGGTGCATTACGTAGGCACGCTGGGCCAGCGTTCGCCGGGCTTCGAATACCACGACGGCCAGGGCTACCGCAGCGTGCCGATGCGCGGCGCGGTCACGGTCAACAGCGGCGAGGCCTACAGCGCAGCGGCGCTGGCCGGTCTCGGCATCATCCAGGTGCCCCGCCTGGGCGCACGCCAGGCGCTGGCCGCCGGACAGCTGGTGGAAGTGCTGCCGGACTGCGTGGCCGAGCCGATGCCGGTCACCCTGCTCTACACCCAGCGCCGGCACCTGCCGCGTCGGGTGGCGGCATTCATGGACTGGGTGGCTGAACTGCTCGGCCCCGAACTGGCGCGCCGGGATTGACCACCCTCCCCGGCGCCCGGGTAAGCTGTGCGCCACCCATGTAAACGTTTTCATGCCATGTCCGAACCGCTCGACGCGCTTGCCAGCGCCGCCCGCACCCCGCGCGCCGAACAACACGCCACCCGCGCCGCATTCTTCCTGCCCGGTTTCGCCACCGCCGCGTGGGCGCCGCTGGTGCCGTTCGCCAAGACCCGGACCGGCCTGGACGAAGGGACGCTTGGACTGGTGCTGCTGTGCCTGGGCGCCGGCTCGCTGCTGGCGATGCCGCTGGCCGGGATCCTGGCCGCCCGGCATGGCTGCCGCGCGGTGATGGTCGCCACCCTGCTGATGGTGGTGGCCAGCCTGCCGTTGTTGGCCATTGCCCCGTCGCCGTGGACGCTGGGCCTGGCGCTGTTCGTGTTCGGCGCCGGCGTGGGCGCCTGCGACTGCACCATGAACATCCAGGCGGTGATGGTGGAGCGCGACAGCGGCAAACCGATGATGTCCGGCTTCCACGCGTTCTACAGCATTGGCGGCGCGGTCGGTGCCGCCGCGATGACCGCGTTGCTGTCGCTGCAGCTGGCACCGCTGTGGGTGTGCGTGCTTGGTTCGCTGGCGATGCTGGTCGTGCTGGCGCTGTCGGTGCGCTACTGGCGCCGCGACCGCGCGCCCAGCGGCGCACCGGTGTTCGCGATACCGCATGGCGTGGTGCTGGCGATCGGCGTGCTGTGCTTCGTCGCGTTCCTGGCCGAAGGCGCGATGCTGGACTGGAGTGCGGTATTCCTGCACGAAGTGCAGCAGGTGCCGCCGGACCGCGCCGGGCTGGGCTTCATGACCTTCGCCATCGCCATGACCGTGACCCGGCTGGTGGGCGACGGCGTGGTGGCGAAACTGGGCCGCCTGCGCGCGATCCTGCTCGGCAGCATCGTCGGTGCGCTGGGCTTCGGCGTGGCCACGTTCGCCGGCACCCTGCCGGTGGCGCTGCTGGGCTATGCGCTGATCGGCCTTGGTTGCGCCAACATCGTGCCGGCGCTGTTCTCGATGGCCGGCAACCAGAAGGCCATGCCGGAAAGCCTGGCCATTCCAGCGATCACCACGCTGGGCTATGCCGGCGTGCTGGCCGGGCCGGCGCTGATCGGCTTCGTGGCCCAGGCCAGCAGCCTGGTGTTTGCGTTCTGCCTGGTTGCAGCGGCGCTGCTGCTGGTCGGCATCAGCGCCCGCTGGGTCAAGGCCTGATCAATGCGCCAACGCGTAGTCGATCGCCGCGCACACCGCGGCCACCTGCGCGTCGTTGCACTGCTGCGGGGTCGCGCGCGGGCTGTCCGGGTAGACCTCGGTGGTGGTCGTGAAGCGCGCGCCGGTGATGCTGGCGCACAGGCCGAGCTTCTTCAGCGGGTACTGGATCACGCCGGGGGCGACCACGGCTGAGCCGATGATTTCGTTGCGTTCATCGGCCGGGGCGATGTGGGTCACCTGCTCCACCGCCGCATTGACCGCCTGCTGGAACGCCGGCTGCGGGTTTTCGGTGTCGTCGACCAGGTAGAAGCCATCGGGAATCAGGCCCGGCTCGAACGGCTTGCCATCGCGTGCGGCCAGCGCCGGGCGGAACTCGGACTCGTCGCTGTCGGTGGTTTCGTGCAGGTCGATGTGCATGACCATGCCCTCGCGCAGCGGCGCGACCAGTGCCATCAACGCGGCCGATTCCTGGGCCGGGCTGTCGGCCACGAACGAACGGTTCGGATCGATGGCATCGGCATTCCAACGCTGGATGCGCTCATAGCCCCACGGGCTCACGCACGCCACCACCAGCACGTTGGCGCGGCCCGCGTAGTCGGCTGCGCGGGTGTCGAGGAACTGCAGCGCGCCTTCCACGCCGCTGGTTTCGTAGCCGTGGACGCCGCCGGTGACGAGGACGGACGGGAGTGACGGATTCCAGTTCTTGCTGCGCACCGCGAACAGCGGGTAGGTGTGCGGGGCGTAGTCCAGGGTGCCGTATTGGGTGACGTCGAACCGGTCACGCAATGCGTCCAGTTTGGGAACCACGTCGTCGGTGTATGAACGCACCGGCACCTGCTTTGCCCGCCATTCCGATTTTTCGGCGGCGCCCCACGGTTGGTTGGGGGTGCCGATGGGGTAAAAGCGGGTGTCGTTCATGGCGGGCTCGGCGTGATTACGGAAGAACCCTGATTTTAGCGTTCGCGACGGCGCCGTCACACCCGCGGTAGGGTCGCATCCCGATCGACCGCCGATAGCGGTGATCGTGTCATTAGGGCATGACCCGGATCGGAATCGTGCAGGTCTGCCGGTAGAGCCTGTTCCGATCAGGGGTCATGCCCCATCGCATGCGGCAACGTTCACTGCGGTCGATCGGGATGCGACCCTACCGGCAACAGCCGGATTACGGACGCAGCAGGACCTTGCCGTTCCGACCTGCCTGCAGGCTGGCCGCGGCCGCCTCCGCCACCTGATCCAACCCGTAAACCCCATCCACCGGCAGGCTCAATCCGCCCTTGGCGGCCAGGGTCAACAACTCGCCGACCAGCCGCCGCTTGTCTTCCGGCGCCATGGCCTGGCTGACCTTGCTGCCCCAGAAGCCCTTGACCGTGGCCTGCTTGAAGATCACATCGCCCGAACCGATCTGCATCGGTTCGCCGGTCATGGAACCGAACGACACCAGCGTGCCGTTCTCGCTCAGCAACTTCATCAGCTCGCCGCTGGCCGTGCCACCAACCGAGTCCACCGCCGCAGCGACCACGCCGTCACCCACCTTAGTCTTGACCTGCTTCGTCCAGTCTTCGGATGCCGTGGAGATCGTGTTTTCGATCCCCAATGCTTCCATCTCGGCGACACCGGCATCGCGTCGCACCAGGTTGAGGCAATGCACGCCGCGCGCCTTGGCCAGCATCGCCAGCGCCTTGCCCACCGCACCGTTTGCGGCGTTCTGCACGATCCACTGGCCCGGCTTCACCTGCAGGAACTCCAGCAGCATCAGCGCGCTCAACGGCATCGCAATCAACTGCGCGGCGGTGTTGTCGTCGATGCTGTCCGGCATCGGGATCACCATCTTCGCCGGGGCGATGAAGTACTCGGCCCAGGTGCCATGCACCGGCGCCGCTGACCCGTTGGCCCACCTGCAGCCCGGTCACGCCCTCGCCCAGCGCATCGATCACGCCGGTACCTTCGCTGCCGCCGATGGCCGGCAGCGTAGGCTTGTAGCCGTACTGGCCGCGCACGGTCCACAGGTCGTGGTTGTGGATCGGAGCCAGCACCGTGCGCACCCGCACTTCGCCGGCGCCGGGCTGCGGGGTCGGCGCTTCGCCGCCGTGCAGGACTTCGGTCGGGTCACCAAACTGCTCATGCAGTGCAACGCGCATGTTCTTCTCCTTCTTCAACGACGGTGGCGGTGCGCGGCGACCACGCCCGCGCGCGGCGTGCGCCAGGCACGCGTGCGCAGCAACAGGGTCTGCAGCACCAGCAGCGCGGCAATGGCCAACGCCAGCACCGCAATGGTGTCGGCGCCCGGCAGGCGCCAGTCGGACTGCTTCACATACACCCCGACCAACGCCCACAGCACCGCCGCCGGATAGGCAAAATGCCGGCGCAGGCGGTAATTCATCACCCAGGCCAGCACGGTGGCGATGGCCAGCAGCACCACGCTCCAGCCCAGCATGTTGCCGGTCGGCAACCACTGGTAGGCGACGATCACCTGTGCGGTATTGAGGAACGCGGCCATGGTCAGCCAGCCGGCATGCAGCGCCAGCGGATACGCGGCGAACGCACGTTGCCCCGCGCTCGCGGTCGGCGGCGCGGCGCGCACGGCGGCCACCAGCAGGCACACCAGCGCGGTCCAGATGATCGCCAGCGCCGGCAGGAACAGCTCGTTGGAAAACACAGGCATCCACGCCGCGGTCAGCGCGAAACCGGCCGCCGCCCAGCCACGCACGCCGGCGTTGTCATCCGGCCGGCGCTGGCGCAGCTGCCACAGGCCGAAGGCCACGTCCCACAGGAAGATCAGGCCCCAGATCGAGAACGCATACCCGGCCGCCACCAGCAGCGTGGGATAGCGGTCCGAAATCGCGCCATTGGTCGGACCGAATTCCCCGGTCTGGGACAGCCACGCCACCAATGGCATGGCCAGGGCGGCCAACAACACGATCCAGCGCATGCATCTGCTCCTCTCAAAGAGCGCCGACCATACGCCGGATCCGGTTAAAACGGTGGCACGACCGCCCTGGCCCGCGGCCTTCAACCCAATGCGTGGTGCTCATGATCGCCGTGCAGGGCCTTCAGCGCACCGCTGCCCCCCACGAAATGCCGCACGATCGGCGCGTGCTCGTTGCGGTGCAGCGCACGCACCCGGTCCTGCAGCGCACGGTCTTCGGCGGTCACCCGCTCGTGCTGGCGCAGGTGCTCGATCCACGAACTGGTCACGAAATACTCCATGTGCACGCCCGGCGTGGCCACGTCTTCGGCCACGCCCCAGATCACCGCGCCGTCGCGGCGCCGGGTGCGGCCGAGCTCGCCCAGTAGCCGGTGGAACGCGGCGCGGTCGGCGTCGTCGATGTGGTACTCCACGGTGACCAGCACCGGGCCACGGTCATGCGTGACCGGCACCGCCAGCTCAGGCGCGGGCCAATGCCCGGCGGGACGCAGGTCGAGCTCTTCGCTGCCGGCAATGCGCACCCGCCATACCAGCAGCCCGGCGACCACGGCGCCGATGGCGGCCACGGTCAGCGCAACCGGGATCGAGGTACGCTGGGCGATGCTGCCCCAGCTCAGCCCGCCGGCGGCCATGCCCAGCGAGAACACCATGATGTACAGCGACAGCGCGCGCGCGCGCACCCAGGCCGGCACGGCGGTCTGCGCGGCAATCTGCAGCGACGACAGCACCGTGATCCAGGCAAAGCCATTCACCAGCATCGCCACCGGCAGCAACGCCCAGTGCCGCAGCCACGCCAGGCCCAGCAGGCTCAGCGCGCAGGCGAGCGTGGCCAGCAGCACCAGCAGGTCGCGGTCCAGGCGCGCACGCAGGTGCGGCAGCAGCAGCGCGCCGGTGACCGCGCCGATGCCGATGCAGCCCAGCAGCAGGCCATAGGTGCCTGCCCCGCCCTGCATCTCGCCGCGCACCACCAGCGGCAGCAACGCGGTGACCGCGCTGGCGAAGAAGAAGAACCCGGCCGACTTGATCAGCACCGCCTGCAGGCGCCCGGCACGCAGCGCATAGCGCAGACCGGCACGCAGCCCGGCGCCGAAGCCTTCCGGCGGGAGGCTCGAGGCCTGTGCATCCTGCTTCCAGTTGAACAGCACCCACAGCATGGCGGCGAAGCTGATCGCGTTGAGGCCGAAGGCCCAGCCCGCACCGAGCTGCGCCACGATCAGGCCACCGATCGCCGGGCCCAGCGAACGGGCAATGTTGATGCCGATCGAGTTCAACGCTACCGCCGAGGCCAGCATCGGACGTGGCACCAGCTCGGAAACGATGGCGGCCTGGGCCGGCATCGCCATCGCCGCGCCGCAGCCCATCGCGAAGGTCAGCGCCACCAGCAGCGGCGGGGTCAGCATCTGCAACGCCGTGAGCGTCGCCAGCGAGGCCGCCACCAGCAGCATCCAGCCCTGGGTGAACAGCAGGTAGCGGCGCCGGTCGACGATGTCGGCCAGGGTGCCGGCCACCAGCGCCAGCAGCACCACCGGCACGGTGGTGGCCGACTGCACCAGCGCCACCATCAGCGGCGAGCCGGTGCGCTCGGCCATGACCCATGCCGCGGCGACATCGTTGACCCAGGTGCCGACATTGCTGCCCAGGATCGCCAGCCACATCGCCCGGAACAGCTTGATCTTCAGCGGCGACCAGGCGCCGGGCGCCGCATTTTCGTGTGTGTCTACCATTGCCATGCTCCAACTACCGATGCAAAGAAGGTGTCGCGGCCACCGGCCGCACGCAGGCCAGGACCGGCCTCGAACCACGCCAGCTGGCCTTTCCAGGTCCACTGCGGGCTGGCCTCCCAGCTGGTTTCCCACTTGTACTGCTGGCCGATCCGGCGCGGCGTGCCGGCCGTGCCGGGGACCGCCGCCAGCGGCGCCGGGGTGGTGTAGACGGCGTCGCTGCGCTGGTGCTTCCAGGCCAGTTGCCAGCCGATTTCAGTGCTCAGGCCGGGGCGCGGGGTCAGGGTCAGCGTGGGCTGCACATCCATCAGGTTGGCCGGCGCCAGCAGGCTGGCCTCACTGAAGTACGCCGACTTCGGGTACATCGCATTGAACGTCCCCAGCCGCCCGTCCTGCGGGTTGCGGTCGCCACTGGCGATATCCAGCTTGATGCCCAGCCGCGGTTGCCAGCGGATCGAGGGCCAGCGCAGTCCACTGTCGGTGGCCAGGGTCCAGGCACGAATGTCGAGGTTGCCCTGGCTGCGCGACAGCGTGCCCTGCTGCGCGACCAGTTCAATGTTGGCGTCCCAGCGCGGTTGCAGCGCAAACCAGCGCGTGCCCAGCGAACGCCGCCGCTCGTTGCCCACGGCGCTGGCAAAGCGTGCGCCGTCGCGGCCGTAGTCGAGCAGGTAGAGATCGGTGCCGTTGCCCGCTCTGCCGCGCTGCCAGGTGGCATAGCCCCCGGCCAGGTGCTGGCCACGGTCGCTGCGGTCGTCGAACGCGCCCATGCGATTGTCGACCGGGCGCAGCGCCATCAGGTCTAGCCTGAAGCCGCCCTGCTGCCAGCGCCCGCGCACGCCGTCGAAGGCGAGCCGGATGTTGGGACCGTCGCGCACCGACAGCAGTCGGGAGCTGCCGTACGCCGCTTCCTGGCGACCCAGCTGCCAGCTGAGGTGTTCGCCGTGCCAGCGCACATAGCCCTGTTGCAGGTCGAGCGCCCCCTGGTCGGTGCCGCCGGGCCCGCCGTTGCGGCCCTGCTCCGCATGCACGCCCAGCTGCGCGAATCCTTCCCAGCCGTCCCGCCGCACTGCGGCCGAGGCCAGCGCGCGCAGCAGGCCGTAGCCATCCTCGCGCCCACCGATGCCGAACCGGGTGGGGTCGTAATACATCCCGCGCAGGCGCAGCGAGGCGTCCAGCTGCAGCTCGCCGCCGCCGTCCAGCGCGATGCAGCGCCCACTCGCGTCATTCGTGCACGCACTCGCCAGCGAGGGCAGCGCCATCGCCAGCGCCAGGCTCAGAACGCGAAGCACGAACATCCCAGTGCGCCCCAGAACGCATTCGGCGCGTCGGTCGGCACCGGGTGCGCGGCCGCGTGGCCATGCGCATGGGTGCGACACCCGCCTGCGCCATGCACGTGTGCATGCGCCGCCAGGCCGGTGGCCGCACCGCCCACGTGGTAGCCGCCGAAGCGGTTCACCGGCGACCAGTCCGGCATCGCCGGCGGCAGGGTCGGTGCGAGCGGGCCGAACTCGCCGTCGCCATGCACCACCCGCCCGCCGACCACGGTCAGCACACTGGTGATGTCGGCAATCGCGGCATCGTCCACGGCAAAGTAATCCGAAGACAGCACGCAGAAGTCGGCCAGCTGTCCCACCGCCAGCGTGCCCTTGCGACCGTCATCGCCGGAGAACCAGGCACTGCCCTGGGTCCACAGGCGGAGCGCCTCTTCGCGTTCAAGCAGGTTCTCTTCGCCATACAGCGCCAGCCCGCCCACGGTGCGCCCGGTGACCAGCCACGACAGCGCCACCCACGGGTTGTAGCTGGCCACGCGGGTCGCGTCGGTACCGGCGCCCACCGGCAGCCCGGCCTGCAGCATGCGCCGCACCGGCGGGGTGTGCCGCGCCGCCTCGGCGCCGTAGCGCTGCACGAACGCTTCACCCTGGTAGGCCATGCGGTGCTGGATCGCCAGCCCGCCACCGAGCGCGCGGATGCGGTCGATGTTGCGCGGGGTGATGGTTTCGGCGTGGTCGATGAACCAGTGCAGGCCGTCGAACGGAATCTCGCGGTTGACCTGCTCGTATACATCCAGGATGCGGTCGATGCTTTCGTCATAGGTCGCGTGGATGCGGAACGGCCAGCGCTTCTCCACCAGCAGCTTCACCACCTCGGCCAGCTCCGGCTCCATGCCCGGCGGCAGCTCGGGGCGCGGTTCGTTGAACAGCTCGAAGTCGGCGGCGGAGAACACCAGCATTTCGCCGGCCCCGTTGTGGCGCAGCAGGTCATCGCCCTGGCGTGGCGCGAGCATCTCGCTCCACTGGTGGAAGTCCTGGACCTCCTTGCCCTTGTTCTGGGTGAACAGGTTGTAGGCGATGCGCACGGTGAGATCACCGTCGCGGTGCAGCTGTTCGATGACCTGGTAGTCCTCGGGGTAGTTCTGGAAGCCACCGCCGGCGTCGATCACCGAGGTGATGCCAAGCCGGTTGAGCTCGCGCATGAAGTGCCGGGTCGAGTTGGCCTGGTACTCGATCGGCAGCCGTGGGCCCTTGGCCAGGGTGGCATACAGGATCAGCGCGTTCGGCTTGGCCAGCAGCAGCCCGGTGGGGTTGCCCAGGCTGTCGCGTGCGATCTGTCCGCCCGGCGGGTCCGGCGTGTTCCTGTCGTAGCCACAGGCCCGCAGCGCGGCGCGGTTGAGCAGCGCGCGGTCGTACAGGTGCAGCAGGAACACCGGCGTGTCCGGGGCGATGGCGTTGAGTTCGGCCAGGGTCGGCAGGCGCTTCTCCACGAACTGCTCCGCGGTGAAGCCGCCGACCACGCGCACCCATTGCGGCGCCGGCGTATTGTCGACCTGCGCCTTGAGCATGGCCATCGCGTCGGACAGCGAGCGCAGCCCGTCCCAGCGCAGTTCCAAGTTGTAGTTCAGCCCGCCACGGATGAGGTGGGTGTGGCTGTCGTTGAGGCCGGGCACCAGGCGGCGGCCGCCCGCATCGATCACGGTGGCGTCGACAAGACCTGCGCGCACCTGCGCTTCGGCGCCAATGGCAGCAATGCGCCCGTCCACCACCGCCAGCGCATCGGCCTGCGGCACGCGGGGGTCGAGCGTGGTGATGCGGGCGTTGCGGATCAGCAGCGTGGTCATGGGTTTCTCTCTCTCACAGGGACTGCAGCGCGAGTGCGCCGGGTCCGGCCAGTGCGATGGCCAGCAGCGCCATCGTCCAGAACAGGGGGTACTCGATGCCGCCGTGCATCCAGAACCAGCCCTTGGGCAGGGCCAGCACAGCGGTGGTGGCCAGGAACAGCGCAGCGATGCTGGCCGCCGCGCAGGTCTGCCAGCCCAGCAGCACCGCCAGCCCGCACAGCACCTGCACCACTGCCAGCAGCAGGGGTGCGGGTGCGGGTGCAGGCAGGCCGAAGCCGCGCAGCTCGTCGGCGAACCCACTCAGGCCGGGGCCGCCGAACCAGCCGAACAATTTGCCCAGCGCGTGCGGCAGCAGGAAACCCCCCGCCGCCAGCCGCAGCACCAGCAGCCCCAGGTCCAGGCCGGTGGTGCTGCCGGCCATGTTCAGTGGCCGCCTTCCTGCGCGCCGAACATCGCCTTGGCGTACTGGATGCCCAGGCCGTAGCCGCCGGCATGTTCGCGGGCGATGCCGGTGGTCAGGTCGTAGGTGGCGCCGCGGCCCCAGTCGCGCTGCAGCTCCAGCAGGTATTGCAGGGCGGTGATCGGCACCGCGCCGGCCTGGACCATGCGGGTCACCGCGCGTTCGTGCGCCTCATCGCTGACATCGCCGCAGGCGTCGGTGATCACGTAGACCTCGAAGCCCTGCTCGATCGCCGACAGCGCCGGGCCGACGATGCACACGCTGGTCCACAGACCGGCCAGCACCACGCGCTTCTGGCCGATGCGGTTGATTTCATCCACGAGCGGCTGGTCTTCCCAGCTGTTCATGGTGGTGCGGTCCAGCACCTTCTGGCCCGGGAAGATGGCCGGCAGCTCCGGGAACATCGGGCCGGAGAACGACTTTTCGGCCACCGTGGTCAGCACCACCGGCACCTTGAAGCCGGCCGCGCCCTTGGCCAGCATCGCCACGTTGTTGCGCAGCGCGGCGATGTCGATGTTGCGCGTGGCGAACGCCATCTGCGACTGGAAGTCGATCAGTACGAGCGCGTGGTTGGTCGGCGACAGCAGCGAGCTGCCCGGAACGGCGGTGGCGGTGGTCATCGGAAGTCCTTGCGGGATGGGTGACCAGATGGTGACGGCGTCAGCGCCAATGCCCTACCCCCCTTGGGTGGTGGGCGCAGCTACTCTTTTGGGGGAGAAGTCCATGTCGCTACCCCATTGCGCACCCCTTGCGCCTGCCCCGAATGGGGAGTCATGCCCGCGTCCCGGCCTGAGACAATCCGCGCATGCAGCGCGTGCCCTTCGTGTCCCGACCCACCGCCCCGGCGACGAGGTGGCGACGGGCGCGCGGCTGGCTGCTGGCGGCGGCGCTGTGCCTGCTGTCGACCCTGCCCGCCGCAGCGGCTGCACTGTCCGACTACGAACACAGCGCATGGCGGGTCGGCCAGGGCGCGCCCGGCGATATCTGGGACATCGCCCAACTGGCCGACAACCGCCTGCTGCTGGCCACCGGTGCCGGCCTGTACCGCTTCGACGGGCGCCAGTTCGAGCGCGTCGCACCGCCCAATGGCGGTTCCTTTCCCTCGGCCAACATGACCTCGCTGGTGGTCGACACAGACGGCACGATCTGGATCGCCTACTACAACGGCAGCATCACCCGGCTCGACGCGCATGGCGCACGCGACTTCGGCAGCCGCGACGGCCTGCGTCCGGGTTTGATTCCGCGCCTGGAGCGCGACGCCAGCGGTCGCCTGTGGGCAGCCTCCGACGCGGGCCTGCGCTGGTTCGACGGCGTGCGCTGGCAGGCGCCAACGGCAGCCATGGGCATCGGCGACATCCCCGCACACTGGGCGCTGCGCGATCACCACGGCACCCTGTGGCTGCTTGCCGGCGGCGAGCTGTGGCGGCTGCGCTCGCACGCCACGCGGTTCGAACGGCTGGGCCTCCCGGTGTCCACGTTCTCCTCGCTCGCGCTGCGCGGCGACGGCCAGCTCTGGTTGGCCGATCGCCAACGCGGGATCATGCCGGTTGCAGATGCACGCGGCCTGCTCCCCGCCGCACAGCGCGAGGTGCAGCGCCTGCCGGGGCTGCTGGCCGGGCGAATCCGCTTTGCCGCCGATGGGAGCCTGTGGGGCAGCTTCGTCGCCAACGGCGGCATCTTCCATGTCACCGAAGGCGAGCGCGGCCCACGCATCGAACGCTTCGATGCCGCGCAGGGGCTGGCCTCCAGCACCGCCGGTCCGCTGCTGCAGGACCGCGAGGGCAATCTCTGGGTTGGCACCAACCTCGGGCTCAACCGCTTCCGCGAACACCAGGTGCATGCGCTGGCCCAGCCCGGCCCGGTCGATCCGCTGCGGGCGCTGTACCGCGCCCCCGACGGCGAGGTGTTCGGCCATGGCGTCGACCTGCAGCCGCTGGCACTGCGCCGCGCACTGCGCGATGCCACCCCCGCGGTGCAGCAGCACGCGGCCCGGGCCACCCGGCAACCGCTCTGGCTGGGCGATTGGAATGCGCTGGTGCGGATCGTGGACGGCCAGCGGGAGGCGCTGTCACCGCCCGGCTTCCCGGTGCCGCGCGAACTGCGCGCGCTGCTGCCGCTCGGTCGCGCCGAAGCCTGGTTCTGCCTGGGCAGCGACACCCTGCTCCAGTACCGCGCGGGTCGCTGGACACGCGACCCGTCACTGCCGCGCCAGGCCTGCACCGCACTCGCCGCCGGCAGCCACGGCCAGCGCCTGATCGGCTACCCGGACGGCACCCTGCGCGTCGGCAGCAGCGGCCACTACCGCCACTACACCCGTGCCGACGGACTGGACGTCGGGCCGGTCACGGCCACCGCGCAGGCCGGCGACAGGATCTGGGTGGCCGGCGAGAACGGCCTGGCCCTGCTCGGCCATGACGGTCGCTTCCGCACCGCGCGCGCCGCTGGCGATGGCCTGTTCGAAGGCATTACCGGGATCGTGCATGACGGGCGTGGCCGCTACTGGTTCAACGGCAGCCGTGGGCTGGTCCGGGCGGAAGCCGCCACCTTCGAGCGCGCGGTCGATGCCGGTCGGGACACCGCGCCGCGCCTGTTCGACACGCCCGATGGCATGCCCGGCATCGCCAGCCAGGCAAGCCCGGTGCCGAGCGCGGTGCTGGCCGCCGACGGCCTGCTCTGGCTGGCCACCAACCAGGGGCTGGCCTGGCTGGACACGGAAAAGGTGCGCGCCGACGCCTTGCCGCTTGTGCCACGGATCGGCACGCTGTCCACGGCCGGCACGCAACAACCGCTCCGCGACGGGCTGCAGCTGCCACCTGGCACCGCGCAGCTGCAGATCGACTACCAGGCCGTGTCGCTGTCGCGCCCTGAGCGCGTGCGCTACCAGCACCGCCTGGTCGGGCTGGACGACCAGTGGCAGGACGCCGGCAACCTGACCCGCTCCTTCTATACCAACCTGCAGCCCGGCGCGTACCGCTTCGAGGTGCGTGCCGCCAACGAGGACCAGGTGTGGAGTACCGCACACGTCCAGCGCGCTTTCCGCATCGCGCCGCTGTGGTACCAGACCGTGTGGTTCGGAATCGCCTGCGTGCTGGCCATGCTGGCGCTGATCGGCCTGGCCATGCGCCTGCGCAGCCGCAGGCTGACCCTGCTGGTCCGCGCGCGCCTGAAAGAACGCCACGCCGAGCGTGAGCGGATTGCCCGCGAGCTGCACGACACCCTTCTGCAGGGCACACAGGGATTGATCCTGCGCCTGCACGCGGTGAGCCACTCCCCGCAGGCCACCCCCGAGGTGCGTGCCGCGCTGGAAGCGGCCATGCAGCAGGCCGAACAGGCGCTGGGCGAAGCGCGAGAGCGGGTACGGCTGCTGCGCGACGGCAGCACCGACTACCAGGACCTGGGTGCCGCACTGGTCCAGGTGTATGGCGACCGCACCGACGACGCCGAAAGTCCCGCCTTGCGCCTGAACATCGAAGGCACCCCCCGCCCGCTGCGCCACGACGCTGCGGAAGAAGTGTTCCTGATCGGTCGCGAGGCCCTGCTCAACGCGTTGCAGCACGCCTCGGCCGCTACCGTCGATATCGAGCTGGCGTACGCGCGGCGCGGATTGCGCCTGCACATCCGCGATAATGGCAGCGGCCTGCCGCTACGGTTGCCCGACGACCGCTGGGGGCTGGTCGGCATGCGCGAGCGTGCCGAGCGCCTTGGCGCGCGGCTGCGGCTGTGGTCACGCCCGCAGGTCGGTACCGAAATCGCATTGTTCCTGCCCGGCGAACGCATCTATCGCCATCACCGCCGACGCTGGCGGCGCCCCACCGGAGAAACCGCATGACCGCCGTACCCCCGCCCATCGGCATCCTGGTGGTCGACGACCACCCGCTGCTGCGCGACGGCCTGGCCGCACTGCTCGGCCTGCAGCCGGACATGCACCTGCTCGGCGAAGCCGCCGACGGCGAAGAAGCGGTGGCCCAGTTCCTGGCACTGCAGCCGGACGTGGTGCTGATGGACCTGCAGCTGCCGGGCGTGGACGGGGTGGAAGCGATCAGCCGGATCCGCCAGCATGACCCGCGTGCGCGGATCATCGTGCTCACCACCTACCGCGGCGACGTCCGCGCGGTACGCGCCCTGCAGGCGGGGGCGAGCGGCTACCTGCTCAAGGACATGCTGCGCCACGAGCTGGTCGACACCATCCGCACCGTGCACAGCGGCAAGCGCGCCGGCATTCCCGCGCCGCTGGCGGCCAGCATCGCCGCGCACGTGGTTGAAGACAGCCTGTCGCCGCGCGAAACCGAAGTGCTCGGGCACGTCGCCGGTGGCCGCTCGAACAAGGGCATCGGCGAGCGCATGCACATCTCCGAACAGACCGTCAAAGCGCACATGAAGAACATCATGGAGAAGCTCGGCGCCCGCGACCGTACCCACGCCGTCACTCTGGCCCTGAAGCGCGGCATCATCAGCCTCGACGACACCGCCGAACCCACCGCCTAACGCCGGCGCACCACGAAACTCATCCCGGCCGTCACCACCGCCAACCCGGCCACGCCACTCCACCCGAAGTGCGCCAGCATCACCGCCCCCAGCGCACCGCCTGCGGCCATGCCCAGGAACACCCCGGTGAACAGCAGCGCATTGAGCCGGCTGCGTGCTTCCGGCGCCAGGCCATAGACCAGCGTCTGGTGCGAAACCAGCGCCGCCTGGAACCCGAAATCGAACACCACCGCGCTGACCGCCAGCAACGGCAGGATCGCGGCCTTCGGCAACCACGGGTCCAGCAGCAGCAACGCAAATCCAACCAGCGCGATCAGGATCGCGATACGTGCCACCGCATGGCTGCCCAGACGGTCCGCCCAGCGCCCCGCCAGCGGCGCGGCCAGCGCACCGGCCGCCCCGGCGATGCCGAACGCCCCGGCCACCGCGCTGCCCAGCTGGTAGCGGCTGTGCAGCATCACCGCCAGGGTCGACCAGAACGCACTGAAGCCCACCGCCAGCAGGCCCTGCGCATAGACCGCGCGACGCAGCGGCGGCTGCCCGCGCCACAGGCCGAACAGCGAGCGCAGCAGCGCCGGGTAGCCCAGCTTCGTGGTCGGGGCCATGTGCGGCAGCTCGCGCGCCAATGCCAACGCCATCACCACCACCGAACCCGCCGCGAAGCCGAACATCGCGCGCCAGCCCAGGGTCTGCGCGACCAGCCCACTGGCCACCCGTGACAGCAGGATGCCCAGCAGCAGGCCGGTCATCACCTTGCCGACCACCGCGCCACGATGCGCTTCCGGCGCCAGCGTGGCGGCAGCGGGCACCACGTCCTGGGCCACCGTGGCCATCAGCCCGATGAGCAGGCTGGCCAGCAGCAGCGTGGGCAGGTTGCCGGCGATGGCGGCGAAGGTCAGCGCCGCCGCCAGCACCAGCGACTTCACCAGGATCAGCCGACGACGGTCGAAGCGGTCGCCCAGCGGGGCCAGCAGCAGGATGCCCAGCGCGTAGCCCAGCTGGGTAAGCGTGGGCACCATGCCGGTGGCCTGCTCGCTGCTGCCCAGGCCGCCACTGATGACGCCCAGCATGGGCTGGCTGTAGTAGATGGAGGCGACAGAAAAACCGGCGCCGGCCGCGAGCGAGACGATCAATCGCGCGGGCACGCCATGCGCGGCGTGGGGCATTGCGGGGATATGCGTGGTGGACATGAGCCACTCCAGCCAAGAAGAAGATGCCGCAAGGTTCCTCTCTGGCCGCCCATACGTGTAGTAGGCTTGGGTACATATCCATCATACGAAGGTTGTATGACCACACCGTCCCCTGCCGCCGGCGCGGACCGGATCGACCTGCTGCACACCTTCGTCCGCATCGTCGAAAGCGGCAGCCTGTCGGCCGCAGCAGTGCAGCTGGGCACCACCCAGCCCACCGTCAGCCGTCGCCTGCAGACCCTGGAACGGCTGTTCGGCCTGCACCTCCTCCAGCGCTCCACCCACCAGATGACCCTGACCGAGGATGGCGAGCGCTGCTACGCCCACGCCCGTGCGCTGGTGGACGACTGGGACGCGATCCAGGCCGACCTGCGGGGCGAGGTCGATGTACCGCGCGGGCGCCTGCGCGTGGTGGTGCCGCATGCGTTCGGCCAGGCCCAGCTGCTGGAGCCGATGCTGCAGTTCATGGCGCGCCACACGCAGGTGACCCTGGAATGGATGCTGGAAGACAGCCCGGTGGACTTCATCGCCGATGGCATCGACTGCGCGATCCGGGTTGGCGGCGTCGATGCGCCGCAGCTGGTCGCGGTGCCGCTGGCCGAAGTACCGCGCATCGTGATTGCCGCCCCGTCGCTGCTGGGCACGGCCGACCCGCACGACCCCACCCTGCTGCCCGGCCTGCCGTGGATCGCACTGACCACGTTCTACCGCGAACGCTTCACCCTGCTGCCGACCGACGACGGCCCGGCCCTGCGGGTGGACATCCAGCCGCGCCTGCTCACCGACAACCTGTTCGTGGTGCGCCGCGCGGCGTTGTCCGGGCTGGGTGCGGCGGTGGTGTCGGCGTGGCTGGTGGCCGACGACCTGCGCGAAGGCCGGCTTCTGCAGCTGGTGCCCGGCTGGGAGGCGCCGCCGCTGCCGGTGCACCTGGTGTACCCGGCCGCGCGCCAGATTCCCGCGCGCCTGCGCGCCTTCATCGACAGCATGAAGGCCAGCCTGCCGTATACGCATGGCATGCGTTCGTTGCCCTTGCCGCCCCGCCGAACGCCGGGGTGATTTTGCACGGCCTGCATAACATAGCCTCTGCTATATTCGAGGCATGAGCGCGCACCCCACCACCCCAACCCCCAGCCTCGGCGACATGCACGCCAGCGTCGCCGTCCCCAGCGGCGGCCACTGGTGGTTCCGGCTGCTCGCCTTCCTCGGCCCGGGCTACATGGTCTCGGTGGGCTACATGGACCCGGGCAACTGGGCCACCGACATCGCCGGCGGCGCCCAGTTCGGCTACCTGCTGCTCTCGGTGATCCTGCTGTCCAACCTGATGGCGATCGTGCTGCAGGGGCTGTCGGCCCGGCTGGGCATCGCCACCGGCCGCGACCTGGCCCAATCCTGCCGCGACCATTTCTCCAAACCGGTGAACCTGTGCCTGTGGCTGCTGTGCGAGGTCGCGATCATCGCCTGCGACCTGGCCGAGGTGATCGGCACCGCGATCGCGCTGAAGCTGCTGTTCGGCCTGCCCCTGCTGATGGGCGCGATCATCACCGCGGTGGACGTGGTGCTGGTGCTGTGGCTGATGAACCGCGGCTTCCGTGCGCTGGAAGCGTTCGTGATCGCGCTGCTGCTGGTGATCTTCGCCTGCTTCGCGATCCAGATCGCGCTGGCCGCACCGCCGCTGCACGCGGTGCTGGGCGGGTTCATCCCCCGCGCCGAAGTGGTGACCAACCCGCACGCCCTGTACCTGGCGATCGGCATCATCGGCGCCACGGTGATGCCGCACAACCTGTACCTGCATTCGTCCATCGTGCAGACCCGCGCCTACCCGCGCACCGACCCCGGCCGCCGCAGCGCGCTGCGCTGGGCGGTGACCGACAGCACCATCGCGCTGATGCTGGCGTTGTTCATCAACGCCGCGATCCTGATCCTGGCCGCGGCGGTGTTCCATGCCAACGGCCGCACCGACGTGCAGGAGATCGAGCAGGCCTACGAACTGCTTGCGCCGATGCTGGGCGTGGGCATTGCCTCCACCCTGTTCGCGGTGGCATTGCTGGCCTCGGGCATCAACTCCACGGTGACCGCCACGCTGGCCGGGCAGATCGTGATGGAAGGCTTCCTGCGGCTGCGGATCGCACCGTGGGCGCGACGGTTGATCACCCGGGGCATCGCCATCGTGCCGGTGGTGATCGTGACCGCGATCTACGGCGAACAAGGCACAGCACGGCTGCTGGTGCTGAGCCAGGTGGTGCTGTCGATGCAGCTGCCGTTCGCGGTCATCCCGCTGGTGATGTTCGTGGGCGACAAGTCGCGCATGGGCGCGCTGGTGGCGCCCCGCTGGTTGCTGGCGTTGGCGTGGGTGATCGGCGGGGTGATCGTGGTGTTGAACGTGAAATTGTTGGTGGGGTTTTTCTTCGCAGGCGGCGCTTGACCTCAATCACGGTTGAGGTGGCACCCTGACAACTCCCATCCAACGAATCCACCCCATGACCTCCACCGCGCCGACCCAACACGATCTCTGGAATGGCCCGGCCGGCGATGCCTGGGTGCAGGCGCAGTCGCTGCTCGATGGCATGTTCGCCGGTTTAGTTCCGGTGCTTGCCAACCCCCTCGCGGCCGCGCCAGACGCGCATGTGCTGGACGTGGGCTGCGGAACCGGGGCGCTGTGCCTGGCCATTGCCGATCGCCTCGGGTCGGCCGGGCGCTGCAGTGGCGTCGACATTTCCGCCCCGATGATCGACGTCGCGCGCGAACGTGCACGGTCTGCGGGCCACGCCATCGAATTCACCGTGGCCGATGCCGAACAGCATGCGTTTGCCCCGGCCAGCCTCGACCGCATCGTCTCGCGCTTCGGGGTGATGTTCTTCAACCATCCCGTGCAGGCCTTCGCCAACCTGCGGCGTGCACTGCGCAGCGGCGGCCACCTGCATGCCATCGCCTGGCGCAGCCCGGCCGACAACCCGTTCATGACCACCGCCGAGCGCTTCGCCGCCCCGCTGTTGACCCTGCCTGCGCGCGCCGAAGGCGGGCCGGGACAGTTTGCGTTTGCCGATGCGGACAAGGTGCGGGGGATCCTGGCGGACAGTGGTTGGACGGACATCCAGATCACGCCGCTGGATGTTGAATGCCGTATCGCGGCAGACCAGTTGCCCACCTACGTCTCATTGCTCGGCCCAGTCGGCCAGGCGCTGCGCGCCGCCGATCTGGCGCCCGCCGACCGCTCCCGGATCCTGCAGACCGTGGTCGACGCGTTCGCGCCGTTCGTCCACGGCGACCAGGTGGTGTTCAACGCCGCGTGCTGGTCTATCCGCGCGGAGTAGCGGGCAACCACCAGCGCGGTGCAATTCCTGTAGCCTCCGATCCAGCCGTCCGCCACTGGAGTTGCCCCGTGCTGTCGTCCAAGCCTGCTGTTGCTGTCACCGCCCTGCTCTGCCTGGCCATGTCATCCGCGCTGCACGCCGCGCCAGTGGCCGCACAGACCGCGCCACCCGCCGCGGCTACATCGGCCACGCAGAGCTTCAACGCGCTGCTCGACGCCCAGACCCTGGCCGCGATCAACGCCGATCCGGAGCTGCGCACGGTGCTGGGCATCAGCGGCGACGGCGCGGACGACAGCTCCGACCGGCTCACCGACGTGTCGCTGGCGCAGCGCGAGGTCAATCGCCGCCTGCTGGCTGACAACCTGGCCGCGATCAAGGCCTGGAACGGCGCGCCGCTGGATGCGCAGCAGCAGCTCAGCGATGGCCTGGCGCGCTGGTTCTACCAGGCCCAGATCGACCTGATGGCGGTGCCGTGGTCGGCGGCTTGGCTGCCGGTGGGCGGCAGCACCTACGCGGTGGACCAGCTGTTCAGCCTGCCGGTGAACCTGCCGCAGTTCTTCGACAACCAGCACCAGGTCACCGACGCGAAAAGTGCGCGGCATTACATCGCACGCCTGAACGCGATGGGCACCAAGCTCGACCAGGTCCGCGCCAACCTGGACATGCAGGCGGCGCAGGGCGTGGTGCCGCCGGAAGTGGCGCTCGACGGCGCGGCAACCCAGTTCCGCACGCTGCTCAAGCCGGCGCCGAAGGACAGCCTGTGGGTGACCTCGCTGCAGCGCAGGCTGGACAAGGTCACGGCGCTTTCCGCCGCCGAGCGCACTGCGTTGATCGAACAGGCCACGCTCGCGGTGCGCGACAGCGTCAACCCCGGCTACCAGCGGCTGCTCGACCGCGTGCAGGCGCTGCAGGCCGCCCACCCGGGCAACAAGGGCATGTGGGCGCTGCCGCACGGCGATGCGTACTACGACGCCGCCCTGCGCTGGTACACCAGCACCGACCTCGGCGCCGATGCCATCCACCAGATCGGCCTGGACGAAGTGGCCCGGCTGGAGAAAAGCATGGATGCGCGGCTGCGCGAGCTCGGCCTGCGCGAGGGCACCGTGGCCGCACGCATCCAGACCCTGCGCGAGGACCCGCGCTACCGCTATGCCGACAGCGACGCCGGCCGCCAGCAGCTGATCGGCGACATCGAGCAGCGCCTGCGCGATCTCGATCCACTGCTGCCCACCTACTTCGGCCACCTGCCGCCGCAGAAGCTGGTGGTGCAGCCGGTGCCCACGCACATGCAGGCGACCTCGCCCGGCGGCTACTACTACCCGCCGGCGATGGACGGGTCGCGCCCGGGCACCTTCTACATCAACCTCGGCGACATCGATTCCAACACGCGTTGGAGCATTCCTACGCTGACCTACCACGAAGGCTCGCCAGGGCATCACTTCCAGATCTCGATCGGGCAGACCCTCACCGACCTGCCGCTGCTGCGCCGCAGCCTCAACCCGAGCGCGTTCTCCGAAGGCTGGGCGCTGTACGCCGAGCAGCTGATGGCCGAGGCCGGCGTGTACAAGGACGACCCGGCCGGCGACATCGGCCGGCTGCAGGCGGAGATGTTCCGCTCGGTGCGGCTGGTGCTGGACACCGGCCTGCACCGCAAGCGCTGGACGCCCGAACAGGCCATTGCCTACATGCGGGAAAAGACCGGCATGAAGGAATCGGACGTGCGCATCGAGGTCAACCGCTACCTGGTGCAGCCCGGCCAGGCCTCGTCCTACAAGATGGGCCAGCTGCGCCTGCTCGCCCTGCGCGAGAAGGCCCGCACGGCGCTCGGCCCGCGCTTTGACATCCGCGCCTTCCACGACCTGATCCTGGGCAACGGCGCCATGCCGATGACCGTGGTCGAACAAGCGGTGGATGGCTGGATCGCCAGCGGCGGGGGCGACCCGCGCCGCGCACCGTGACCGGTAGAAATACCTAGGGCGGGTCGGTGTAACTCCGGTTGTCGGCCCGGCAGCGCGTGCGCACAGTGGGGCATGGCCGGTGGTTGGGGCCATCACCCACAGGAGAGCCCCATGCGCCGGTCCCGTTCCTGCCTGTTGTTGACCCTGTTGCTGGCTGCGCCGTGGGCGTGGTCGACCGCAGGCGCCGCGCCGCCCACCGCCAGCGAAACGGTGGGCGCCTCCACCCGCGACCCGGATGCGATTGCCGCCGTGGAGCGCATGGGCAAGGCGCTGCGTGCGCTGCCGCAGTTCACCCTGGCCGCCAGCACCCGCACCGAGTACGTGCTCGATGATGGCCAGAAGCTGGCGCTGGCCGGGACGGTGGACTACAAGGTGCTGGGCCCCGACCGCTTCTTCGTCGAGATCCGCAGCGACCACCAGCACCGCCAGCTGTTTTACGACGGGCACACGCTGACGATTGCCTCCCCGGAGCAGAAGTACTACGCACAGGTTGAGAACCTGGACCGCAGCAGCCAGGCGCTGCTCAGCGACTCGGCCACCCGGCTTGGCATCGAATTCCCGCTGGCCGACCTGTTCCTGTGGGGCACGCCCGGGTTCCCGACCGAGCGCATCGAGTCGGCACTGTTCGTCGGTACCGAGCGCATCGACGACCAGCCCACCCGCCACTACGCCTTCCGCCAGCCCGGGGTGGACTGGCAGGTGTGGATCTCCGACACCACGCAGCTGCCGCTGCAGGTGCTGATCACCAGCCACTCCGACCCGGCGCTGCCCAGCTACCTGGCGACGTTGAACTGGGACACAAAGCGCAGCGTTGCCGCCAATGACCTGGTGTTCCGCGCCGACGGTTCCACCCGCATCGTGTTCGTGCCGGTGGCCGCTGCGGCCGACGACACCGCTACCGGAGGCCGCTGAGATGACCACGACCACGACATTGCGTACTGCGCTCGTCACGGCCCTGTTGTGCGCCAGCGGCGCGGGGCTGCTGGTGCCGGCACCGGCCGACGCGCGCCCCGGCCTGCGCGGATTCGCCCATCCCTCGATTGCCGGGCATGGCGGTTTTGGCGGGGGCGGTGGATTCGCCGGTGGCGGCGGCTTCCATGGCGGGGGTGGATTCGAACCACATCCTGGCCCTGGACCTGGTCCTGGACCCGGACCGCACCCGGGCCCAGGTCCCGGCCCTCATCCTGGCCCGGGACCCGGTCCTGGCCCGGGTCCTGGCCCGGGTCCTGGCCCGGGTCCGGGTCCGGGTCCGGGTCCGGGTCCGGGTCCGGGTCCGCATCCTGGTCCCGGCCCTGGCCCCGGCCCGCATCCCTATCCGCCGCCGCCTCCGCCGCCCTATTGGGACCACCCGTTCTGGGATGCGGCCGCAGTCACCGCCGGCGTGGCACTCACTGCCGCCGCAATCGGCTCGGTGGTATACAGCCTGCCGGTGGACTGCAGCACCATCGTCGTCAATGGCATCGGCTACCAGCAGTGCAGTAATGGCTGGTACCAGCCGCAGTACGTCGGCACCACCGTGCAGTACGTGGTGGTGGACGCGCCGCGATGAACCACACGTTCCAGCATCCCTGGCTGTGGTTCCTGGCCCTGTTCCTGGTGCCCCTGATCGGGGCACTGGTGGTGAGCCTGCTGGTGCGCAAGCGCGGGCTCACCGCCAATGGCGTGCTGGCGTGGTTCGTACTGGTGTGCTGGATCGGGGCGTTGGGTGTGATCTTGTCGCAGGTGCTCTGACCGTGCGTGGAGCCGGCCGGCGGCCGGCACTACGGTGCCTCGTCGCGTTTTGCGTGGTGCTGGCTGTGGCCGGGATTACGGCACGCCGTTGCGCGTAGTGCCGGCCGCCGGCCGGCTCCTCATTACAACGATTGCCCCAACTCGATGAACACCACGCGGTGCCCGCCTTCGCGCATGCCGATGCCGAAGATCAGCGGCCCGATCCACGAGTCGAAGCCCAGGAACAGGCTGCCGTTCCAGATCCCGTCGCTGATCGACATGTCCGAACGGCGCTGCCATGCGTTGCCGTATTCGACCGTGCCGCCGACCTGCGCCGAGCGCCCCAGCACCTTGCCCAGCTCGTAGGTGTAGCCTGCAAAGGCCAGCGCGTAGTTCTGGCCGGTCAGCTGGTTCTGCTGGAACCCTGCCAGCCGCCAACGCCCGCCGAGACGATACAGGCTCTGAAGCGGGGCGGTGCCCGACGCCGTGACGTGGTACCGCAGTCCCAGCTGCACCGCATTGCTGCCGATCGGAAACGCGCCCACCGCATCCAGGTCGATCTGCCCGAACCGGGTGTCCGCACCAAGCCATTCCTGTGACTGGTAGGTGCCCAGATTGACCAGGAATCCGTTGCGCGGGAAGTAGACGCTGTCGATGTTGTCATAGGTCGCACTGGCGGTCAGCGCACCTTCGTCGAACGAGGTGCGCGGCACCTGCGGCGAACCGATGTCCATGCGCGCGTTGCCGGCGAAGCGCTCCACCCCGACCCGCAGCGTCAGCACGTTGGATACGTTGCGGGCCAGGTCCACGCTGGCGCCGGTGCGCTGCACGCGGTAACGCGAGGTTTTGTTGCCCTGGTCGTCGAAGACGTTGAAGCTGCGCGTTTCATAACCGGCCGCAGCCTCGAACGCATACCGGTTGCCGACATCGAAGGGATGGTAGTAGCTGCCCTGGATGGCAGGCTCGCTGCCCAGCTGCACCGTCACCCGCGCCTCTGCGCCATACGGCGACAGCGGCGCGAACAGCAGCCCGGCGCGCAGGTTGCTTTCGTGGTTGCCGTCGAGGTCGTTGCTGAGCCGGAACCCCGCTTCCAGGTAGGCCGGACCATTCGGCTTTTCATAGGCGGTGATGACCACGCCGACCCGGCCATCGCGACGGGTCTCCTCATAGCCGATGCTGGCCAGGGTATCCATGCCGTAAGCGCGCAGCACGCCTTCCTGCATGCCCTTGCTGTCCAGCGGCTTGCCCACTTCAACCGGCAGGTAGGACAGCAGAAGTTCGTCGGCGTAGGCGGTGTGGTTGCGGACTTCGATGAACTCGATGGGTGCGGGTGCGGCACGCGCGGCGCGCTGCTCTCGGACCGCGTACCAGCGCTGCCACGCCGGCTCCGGCTGCGAGAACGCCCGCAACGCTGGCGCGGCTGTATCGGCGGCCTGCTGGCCGATCTCCAGCGCCAGTGCTGCCTTGTCGAAGTCGCCGGTGGCGACCTTGCCGGTCAGCGGCGGGGAGATCAGCAGGTCCTGCGGCCCCAGCGTGTCCAGTTGACGCTGCGCATTGCGGGTGGTGAGAAAACCGCTGAGCTGGCCGATCACGTCGACCAGGCTGGCGTCGCGGTCCAGCTCGGTCAGCGGTGTGCCCACATCCACCGCGATCACGCGGTCGGCGCCCATCGCACGCACCACGTCGATGGGCACCTGGTTGGCGACGCCGCCATCCAGAAGGACCCGGTCGCCAATCGTGATCGGCCGGAAGATGCCGGGCAGCGACATGCTGGCGCGCATCGCCAGCGGCAGGCTGCCGTGGTCCAGGATCACCGCCTCGCCGGTGTTGAGGTCGGTGGCGATGGCGCGGAACGGGATGGACAGATCGTCGAAGTCGCCACTGACCCGGCTGCCGCCGGTGGCGGTCTCGAACAGCGCGATCAACCGCTCGCCCTGCGCCATGCCGCCGGCCAGCTGGATGCGCTTGCCCTGCCCGCCCAGGCCGATGCCGATCGGTGCGAGCTGTTCGTAGTCGTCGCCCTTTCGGCGCAGCGAGCGCTCGCGGCGCGGCAGCGTATCGCTGAACATCGCCATCCAGTTGGTGTCCAGCACCACCTTCTCGATCTGTTCGGGGGTCTTGCCCGAGGCGTACAGCGCACCAACCAGCGCGCCGGCGCTGGTGCCGGCAATGCAGTCCACCGGAATGTGCAGCGCTTCCAGCTGTTTCAGGATGCGCACATGCGCGATGCCGCGCGCTCCGCCACCGCCGAGCGCCACCCCGATCCGCGGGCGGGTGTCGCCCGGCTCGCGATGGCCACACTGGGTGCCGTTGAGTACTTCGGTTTCCTCCGCCGCCCACGCCACGCCCGGCAATCCGGGCAGCGCCAGCAGCAACCAGCCAAGGCAGCGTTTCATCGCCATGCACTCCCTACCTGGATGTAGAACGTCGAGTCCTCGGGGCCCCATGCATAGTCCACGCCGACATGCATGCCGAGCTGGCGGGCGATCAGGTAACGGAACCCGGCGCCCTTGGAGACTTCGTTGTCGGCGTCGCCGAAACTGTTGTGGCGACCCCAGGTGCGCCCGGCGCCGACGAAGCCGATCAATGCCCAGCGTGTCGTCATGTTCCAGCGCAGCTCGGTTTCCAGCACCGCCGCGCGGGTGTCCTGGTAGCGCGCCGACCCGATCCCGCGCAGGTCGATGTACGGCAGCCGGTAGAACGGGATCTCGCCATTGGCCCAGCGCGTGTCCACGCGCCCGCCCAGCACCAGCCGCTTGTCCAGCAGCGGCCAATAGCCGAACGCATGCGCGCGGTAGCTCTGGAACGCGGTGTCGCTGCCGATCCCGGGCATGTAGAAGTTGCCCTCGGCCATGCCCAGCCAGCCGCTGTTGGGGGTGAAGGTGTTGTCGCGGCTGTCGTACTGCAGCGACATGCCCAGCCCGGAACTGCGCGAGGCCAGCTCGGGCGGGGTGAAGTTATCGCGGTCCGAGGCGACGTCGAAGCCGACGTCCAGGTCCATGTAGATCCAGGCCAGGCCGAGGAACAGGTCGCGGTCGCCCAGCCGGCGGAAGCCCTGCTGGAACGACATCAGGCCATCGAGGTTGTAGTCGATCTCCAGCGGCGGCAGCCGCGTGCCCGGGGTGTGGAAGCCCAGGTTCATCGAGGTCTTGGCCACGCCGCCGCGATAGCGCCAGCGGTCTTCGTCGAAATGCAGCGAGGCGCCCACGCCGTAGGCCTTGGTGCCGTTCTCGGTGCGCATCGCCGCGCCGCCGTAGATGTCCGGCGCCACCATCTGCTGCCGGCCATCGCTGCCCGGCCGCGTGGCAGCGGAATCCGCGGGCCGGTGGAAGAACGCCAGCGCCAGGCCGCCACCATTGCCCACCGCGGGGTCGGTGATGATGATCGGCACCGGCAGGAAGCCACGGTGCTCCAGCAACCAGCGCGACATGTCGAAGCGACCGTCTTCGCTGTCACGGAACACCGACAGGCCGTGCGCCGGGGCGGCCTGCCCCGCGTCTTCGGTCCCGGCGGCGTGCGCCGGAACCAGCCCAGCCAGCATCAGGCACAGCACGGCCGCGCTCGCACGTGTCGCCACCCTGCACCTCGTCAAAAAGTGCGCGGCATCGTGCCGGTGGGAGGGATGGGCCTCGGCACGACGCCGCGCGGTGAAACGTCAAAGGTGGTGCGCGCTCACTTGGCCGGTGCGCTGCCCGGCGGGAAGCTGGCAAACAGCCTGTCCAGGCCGGCTTCCACGGTGGCGTTGACCCGGTCCGGCGAAGACGGCACGGTGGCGCTGGCGGTACCGCGCCAGACCGCCTGCTTGCTCTTGGCGTCGAACATGTCCACCACCAGCGTGCCGACGTCGTAGGTGCGTACCGTGGTGGTGGCCGAGCCCATGCCCATGCCGCCGCCCCACGCGCCGCCGCGCCAGCCCCAGCCGCCCATGTTGCTGCCGGTGTAGAAGGTGTCCAGGGTCTGCCGCTGGCTGGTCACGATATGCGCGGCCACTGCGACGTCGCCGTTCGGCGACTGGGTCCAGCCGCGGGCGGCCAGGCGCGCGTCAATCCCGTCCACGATCCGCTGGGTCACCAGCGGGGAGCCGCCCTGCGGCTTCATCGCCCAGGTGTAGGTCTTGAACGAGGCGAAGTTCGCGCCCGGGTCGAAGTCGGTGTGGACGGTGGGCGTGGTCGTACAGGCAACCAGCGCCGTGGCGAGGACCGCAATCGCAAAGGCTTTCATCACACACGACTCCCATTTCGTGGACTGGCCTCCAGCCTAGCCCCGGCAACGCCGCGTGGTCATCCGAATAACTACGCAGTGCGGCCAGCAAAACTACCGGTCGACGACCCCGACATGGGGCCAAGGGCCAATTGTCGCCGCTGCCGGTGCAGGCGATGTTTTCCGCCAATGACAGCACGAGCGCCAGTGGTTGCGGTGGTCGACGACGAGGACGACGTGCGGCTCGCGCTGCGCCGGTTGCTCCGTTCGGCCGGGTTCGACGTACTGGCCTACGAATCGGGGTCGGAGTTCCTGCGCCATGCCGCACGCAGCCTGCCCGACTGCGTGATCCTCAACCTGCGCATGCCCGGCCCCAGTGGGTTCGACGTGCTCGACAGCATGCGGGCGCAGTCGCTGCGGATCCCGGTGGTGATGGTCACCGGCAACGACACCGCCGAAAGCCGGCAGGAGGCACTGGACCGCGGTGCCGACGCCTATCTGTGCAAACCGGTCGACGGCGACGCCCTGATCGGCGCCACCCAGGCCGCCATCGACCGACATCGCCGACGCCGTACCCCCCCACCCGCCGGCCGACCGGAGGCACCATGAACCGTTCATCTCCACTGGCCCTGCCCGCCTGGCTTCTGCTGCTGGCCCTCGGCCTGTGCTGGACGCCGGACGCGCACGCCTCCTTCCTCAGCGGCGACGCGCTGGACACCATGGCCAACGCCATCGCCTGGCTGGCGCTGATCGTGGTGCCGGTGGTGCTGATCGCGGTGTTCTGGATGGTGCACATCCTGCCGGAGAAGATCGCGCACCAGCGCCACCACCCGCAGCTGGACGCGATCAAGACCCTGTGCCTGCTCTCGCTGCTGTTCGGCGGCCTGCTCTGGCCGCTGGCGTGGCTGTGGGCCTACACCAAGCCGGTGCTGCACAAGATGGCCTACGGCACCGACAAGGCCAGCCACGACGACCACGACGCGGCCCTGTCACCGCTGCACGACGCGCGGGTGGAAGCGCCGCTGGAGCCCGAACCCGCCGTGCCGACCGCCGAACAGTGGCAGCAGCGGGTGGACATGCTGGAACGCCGGCTGGCCGCGGTTGAAGCCGGCCGCCCCGACCCCACCCACGGAACGCAGGGCTAGGCCATGGAAATCATCCTACTGCTCATCTACTCGTTCTTCGTCTGGCTGATCTTCTTCAAGTTCAAGTGGCTGCCGTGGAATTTCGTTTCGCAGGTGATCGTCATTTCGCTGCCGATCTTCGCGATCACCGCGCTGATCCTGATCCTCAACGTGGTCGCGCCCTCGTCGGCCGACGTGCGCGCGATCAACTACGTGGTGCAGGTGGTGCCGCGGGTGACCGGGCGGGTGATCGAGGTGCCGGTGGAAGCCAACCGCCCGGTGCGCAAGGGCGACGTGCTGTTCCGGATCGACCCGGTGCCCTACCAGCAGCAGCTGGCCGCACTGGAAGCCAAATTGCCGGAACTGTCGGCCAAGCTGGACAGCGCCGACGCCTACCAGCGCGAACTGGGCGAGCAGCTGCGCGGTGCGCGCGCCACCCGCGAAGCGCTGGCCGTGCGCCTGCAGCTGGCCGAACGCCGCCAGCAGCAGACCGGTGAGCTGGCCAGCACGGGCGCCGGCTCGCGCTTCGACCACGAACAGGCACAGACCGAAGCGGCCAGCCTGCGCTCTGACCTGGTCTCCACCACCGCGCAGATGGCCCAGGTGCAGCAGAAGCTGTCAGCGCAGACCCAGGACGGCAAGCTTTCCGAAGTGGCCCAGGCCCAGGCCGGGCTGGTGCAGTTGCAGGCGCAGATCGTGGAAGCGCGCTGGCAGCTGGAGCAGACCGTGGTGCGCGCGCCGGCCGACGGCAGCGTGATCAACCTGCAGCTGCGCGAAGGCAGTTATGCCGCCAGCCTGCCGCTGACTCCGGTGATGACTTTCGTCGAGCGCGAGCAGTGGATCCTGGCGATGTTCGCGCAGAACGAACTTGGCAACGTGGCGCCCGGCAACGAGGCCGAGATCGCGCTGAAGGTGTACCCCAACCGCATCATCAAGTGCCGGGTCGACTCGGTGGTGTGGGCCTCCGGCACCGGCCAGCTGCCGATCAGCGGCATGATTCCGCAGAGCGGCGCCACCCCGTTGCCGCCCGGGCGCATCGCGGTGCGGCTGCGGCCGGACGGGCGCGACCGCGACACCTTCATCGCCATGGGCGCGCAGGGCCAGGGCGCGATCTACACCGAGCACGGCAAGCTGATCCACATCGTGCGCCGGGTGATCCTGCGCGTGGGCAGCAAGCTGGATTGGCTCGTCCTCAAGCTGCATTGAGCCGACCATGGACCCTCGCCCGCCCGCACCCCCTCGCTCGCCACTGCCCCGCATGGCCGGTCTCGCACTGGCCATCGCGCTGGCCGGCTGCGCCACCAAACCCGAGCCCACCGCCGAACAGATCCGCGCCGAGGCCCTGAACACGGTGGCCATTCCGCCGAACTGGTCGGCCCAGGCCAGCCAGGCGCAGGTCGACCGTGGGTGGCTGGCCGCGTTCAACGACCCGCAGCTCACCGCACTGGTCCATGAGGCGCTGGACCGCAATCCCGACCTGTTGATCGCCGCCAGCCGGGTCGAACAGGCCAACGCGCAGGTCGATATCGCGCAGGCGCAGCTGCGCCCGGCGATCGGCCTGATCGGCCGCGCCGGCTCCAAACCCATCGCCGATCTGGTACCGCTGCTGAGCGGGTTGATGTTGCGCATGAGCTGGGAAATCGACCTGTGGGGCCGCCTGCGCTACGCGCGCAACGCGGCCATGGCCGCCAGCGACGCGCAGAACGCGGACTATCGCTATGCGCAGCAGTCGCTGGCAGCCAGCGTGGCGCGCGCGTGGTTCACCGCCACCGAAGCACGCCTGCAGCTGCAGCTGGCCACCGAGGTCGCCGCCAGCGGCCAGCAGCTGGCGGAGCTGGCCGGGCAGCGCGAACGGGTCGGCGCCGGCAGTTCCAACGACACCCTGGCCGCACGCGCGAATGCGGCCACCTTCGAAGACGCGCGCCAGCAGACCGAACTGGCCAGCCGCAGTGCCGCGCGTGCTTTGGAAATCCTGCTCGGACGTTATCCCGGCGCCACCCTGCAGGCGGCGACCGCGTTGACCCCGCTGCCCGGATCGGTACCGGCCGGGGTGCCCATCGATGCGTTGAACCGCCGCCCGGACCTGTACGCCGCCGAGCGCCGCGTCGCCGCCGCCTTCGACAAGGTCGGCGAAGCCCGTGCGGCCATGCTGCCCACCCTGACCCTGTCGGCCGGCTATGGCCGGCTCAGCAATGCGGCGGTACGCACCCGCGACGACCTGGAGCAGACCACCTCCAGCGTCTCGGCCACCGGCATCGTGCCGCTGTACACCGGTGGCGCGCTCAGCGGGCAGGTGCGGCTGCGCTCGGCCGAACAGAAGCAGGCGGTGGCCGACTACGCGCGGCGTGCGCTGGTAGCGCTGGCCGAAGTGGAAGACGCACTCACTGCCGAACGCGTGCTGGGCCAGCGCGAAGCGCTGCTGTCCGACGCGCTGGCCGCCAATGAGCAGGCCGCACGCCAGGTGCGCGAGTCCGAACGGATCGGCCGTGCCGACCAGCGCGCCGTGCAGGCCCAGGACATGCAGACCCTGGCCGCCCGCTCCGCGCTGCTCAGCCTGCGCCGCGACCGCCTCAGCCGGCGCGTGGACCTGTACCTGGCACTGGGCGGTGATTACAGCGCCGAGGCCGTGCCCGCACCCGACGCCGGGACCGCCGGCGAAACGCCACCCAGATAAGGGAACGCCATGTACTGGATGCTGCTGCTGGTGCCGCTGGCCATCGTGCTGCACTACCTGATGCCGGACAACGCCCTGCTGGTGTTCGGGGCCACCGCGTTCGCGATCGTGCCGCTGGCCGCGTTGATGTCGCGCGCCACCGGGGCACTGGCCTCGCGGCTGGGGCCCAGCATCGGCGGCCTGCTCAATGCCACCTTCGGCAACGCCGCCGAGTTCATCATCGCGCTGGCGGCGCTGCGCGAAGGCCTGCACGGCATGGTCAAGGCCTCGATTGCCGGCACTATCATCGGCAACATCGTGTTCGTACTCGGGCTTTCGATGGTGCTGGGCGGGCTGCGCAACGGCGAGCAGCGCTACGACGCGCGCAGCGCCCGCATGCAGGCCACCATGCTGACCCTGGCGGTGTTCACCCTGATCCTGCCGGCGTCCTACAAGGCGGTCGTGCCCGGCGCGGCCAACACGCTGCAGGACATCAGCCTGGTGTTGTCCGGGGTCCTGCTGCTGGTCTATCTGGCCACGGTCGTGTTCACGCTGCGCGCGTCGCGCAGGGGTGGCGGAGAACACGTGACCCACGACGTGCATGGCGCACCGATGTCCAACGGTCGCGCCGCGCTGCTGCTGGGCGGCACCAGCCTGGGCATCATCTGGCTCAGCGAGATCCTGGTAGGAGTGGTGGAGCCGGCCGGCCGGCAGCTGGGTTTTTCCGATGCGTTCACCGGTGTGTTCGTGCTTGCCGTGATCGGCGGTGCCGCCGAACAGGCCACGGCACTGGTCGCTGCACGCAAAAACCTGATGACCTTGAGCCTGTCCATCGCGCTGGGTTCGGGCGTGCAGCTGGCGCTGCTGGTCGCGCCGTTGCTGGTCCTGCTCAGCTACGTGGTCGGCCCGGCGCCGATGAGCCTGGAGTTTGGCCCCGGCCTGCTGCTGAGCGTACTGGTGGCGGTGATCATCACCGGCCAGGTGGCGAGCGACGGGCGCTCGGACTGGCTACGCGGCGTGCAGCTGCTCGGCCTGTACGTGATCCTGGCCACGCTGTTCTGGTTCGTGCCCGATATGGCTTGACCGCCGATGCGCCCGCCCCTGCTCCCGCTGCTGCGCCGCCACCGTTACGCGATCCTGTTCGGCGCGCTGCTGGTCACCCTTACCCTGGGGCCGCTGCTCGAGGCGATGTCGTTCGGCCACCGGGTCATGGAACTACTGCTGTGCGTGAGCCTGCTGGCCGCGTTGTTTCCGATCGGCGAGCGCGTGCAGCGGCACCTGCTGCTGGTGCTGGTGGTGGTTGCGCAGGGCCTGCGCTGGTGGGCGCGCGACGCGGGCGGCGCATTGGCACTGACCGGCGCGGTGCTGTGGGGCGTGCTGGCCACCGTGGCTGCGTGGCACGCAGTGCGCTATGCACTGTCCAGCCAACGTGTACAGAGTGAACACCTCGCCGCTGCGCTGAGTGCGTACCTGCTGCTGGGCCTGTGCGGCGGCGTGGTGTTTGCCGCGGTTTCGGCCATCGCCCCCGGCTCCATGGCCGTGGGCGGGCAACCGGCGCACGAGGGCCTCGGCATGGGCAGCGCGATGTACTTCAGCTTCGTCACCCTGGCCACGCTGGGCTACGGCGACATCACCCCGGTCAGCCAGGTGGCGCGCGGTCTGGCCACGCTGGAAGCGATCACCGGCCAGCTGTTCCTGGCCCTGCTGGTGGCGCGCCTGGTCGGCCTGCGCAGCAGTGCACCGTCCCGATAAGCAGGTAACGCCCATGCAACGCCTGGTCCTGCCCGTCCCTATACGCCTGTTGCCCTGGTTGCTGCTGTTGGCCCTGTGGGCAGCGCCCGGTCTAGTCGGCGCGACACCGGCGCCCCCGTCGGTCACCGCACCGGTCGCAGGGGCCCCCGCCGCCACCGCCCGCTGGTTCAATCGCGAGCTGGTCACCTTCCGCGCGCCTCTGTACGGCAACAGTCCGTCGATGCGTGCACGCGCGGCGGAAGCCAACCTGGCCCGCATTGTCGACCTCCCCGGCCGCGCCGAGCTCACCACCCAGGAGGTGGCGCAGGGCGTGGTGATCCTGGCCGGCGGCCAGCTGGTCACGGTGCTGACCCCGGCCGACCGCGACGTGCTTGGCAATGAAAGCTTCGCCCAGCTGCGCGATCGCACCGTGCAGCGCATGCAGGTCGCGGTGGATGCGGCCGAGCAAGCACGGCTGCCGCAACGCCTGCTCGGCGGCGCGGCGTGGGCGCTGCTGGCCACGGTGGTCGCATTCGCGTTGCTGTGGTTCGTGCGCTCGTGCGCGCGACGCATGCGCCGCCGGGTCGACGCGCTGGTGCAGCACCGGGTGCAGCAGCTGCGCAGTCCCTCCGCCCGCCAGCTGCTGTTCGGCCTGGTCACCAGTGCGCGCAGCCTCGGGCGACTGGTCGGGTGGCTGCTGGTGCTGGTGCTGCTGGAGGAGTGGCTGCGCTTCGTGTTCGGGCGCTTCCCGTACACCCAGCCCTGGGCCGATGCGATGGGCGGCTGGATCGCCGGGCGCTTCTCGCAGTTCGGCCAGGCGACCCTGCAGGCGCTGCCGGACCTGTTCACCGCGCTGCTGATCTTCCTCGCCGCGCGCGTGGTGGTACAGGCGGTGCGCATCGTGTTCGAAGGCGTGGCCACGGGGCGTTTCCAGTTCGTCGGCATCGACCAGCCACTGGCCGAACCGACCCGCAAGATCGTCACCGTGGTGATCTGGCTGTTCGCGCTGGCGATGGCCTACCCCTACCTGCCCGGCGCCGAGACCGATGCCTTCAAGGGCTTGAGCGTGTTCGTCGGCTTGATGGTCTCGCTGGGCGCGTCGAGCATCATCGGCCAGGCCGCCAGCGGCTTCACCCTGCTCTATTCGCGCACCATGGCGCTCGGCGACGTGGTGCGGATCGGCGACACCGAAGGCGTGGTGCAGCAGATCGGCTTGTTCACCACGCGGCTGCGCACGCCCTTGGGCGTGGAGATCAGCTTCCCGAACAACGTGGTGCTGTCCGGCGAGCTGCGCAACTACTCGCGCGACCCGGACGGCCCGGGCATGTGGCTGGAAACCCCGGTCACCATCGGCTACGACGCGCCCTGGCGCCAGGTGCACCGGCTGCTGCTGCAGGCGGCAGCGGCGACCGACGGCGTGGTGCTGCAGCCGCCGCCGCACGTGGCGCAGTCCGAGCTGGGCGACTTCGCGGTGGGCTACACGCTGCGTGCGCGCGTGATCGACGTCGGCCGCCGCTGGCAGGTCCGCAGCGCGCTGCACGCCAACATCCAGGATGCGTTCAACGCGGCCGGGGTGCAGATCATGTCGCCGAATTACGAAGCGGATCCGGAGTCGGCGAAGATCGTACCGAGGGAGATGTGGGAAGGGCGCCCATTGGACGCCCCGGATTCCCATTGAAATTGAATACGCCGCCCGTCAACGGGCGGCGGTTGCGTCGGTCTTGACCTCGGTCCAGCTGCTATCGGGATCAAACAACGTCATCGCACGCGCCTGGCTGTCCGTCTCCGGGCCGAGGTCCTTTTCGAACACTTCGCCGGCGTGGCTGATGGTGTAGGTCATCACCCCGCTGTCGCCGTAGTGTGCCGGCCACGCGACCAGCGCGAAGCCGCGGGTCAGCGCGCCCGCCACCGTGTACGGATACGCGCCGCGCGGTGCCGACGCACCCTGCCCCAGCAGGACCTTGTAGTGGTAGCCATGCCATTCGTCCTCTGGCGTCTCACCGCCAAAGAGCGGGCCGAGCGGGCTTTCGCCGCTGGCGTCGGCCGGCCAGTACAGACCGTCGTGCTTGCCCTCGCTGCTGCGCAGCTTCTGCGCGTACTCGGGCAGCGAATCGGCATTGCGGTCGCGCTCTGCGTACTCGAACTGGGCGTCACGGTAGGCCAGCACTGCCTGGACCGCTTCGCGCTCGTTGCGGCCGATCCGGCGCGCCCGCAGTTCCGGCTCGGCACCCTTCAGGTCGAACGCCACACCGCCGCTGGTCTTCTCCAGCGGCAGCGGGAAGGTCCAGCCTTCGTTGCCCACCGCAAGCAACGAACGCCCATTGGCACCGGCCTTGATCGCATGCTTGGCCTGGTAGGCCGCAACGAACGCGTCTACGTCCTGGCGGTCGATGCTGTTGCGCGGCACGTACAGCTCCCAGTCGGCACCGAGCACGGTGGCGACCTGCTCCGGCTGCTGGTCGCGCACCTTGAGTGCGGCGATCAGGGCGTCGGCTGCGGCGGCAGGCGTGGGGTAGGTCTGCTGGGCCGCGGCCGGCAGCGCCAGCAACGCAGTGCAGGCCAAGGTCAACACGGAAAATCGAACGATCATGGGAAGTCTCCGTTCAGCGGCGACGGCCGCCACCACCACCACGGGGCGCAGCCGCCGGCCGGCTCATCGGCCTGCCCTGCGGACGCGAACTGGCCGGGCGCTGTGAGCTCTGCATGCTGCGATGGCCCCGGTTGGCATCGGACAGCGATTGATGCGGATTACGCGCACCGCTGAAGGCATTGTCATGCTGGCTGCCCGGCGGCCGGCCCTGGCCGACGCTGCCCTGTCCACGGCCCTGGCCGGCACCCGCCTGGCCACGGTTCTGGAAGCCGCCTGTATCTGCGCCACCGTGCCGCTGCCCCATCTCGCGCTGCGATGCGCCGGCACGCTCACGCGCCTCGCGGTTGCTGGTGGCAGGCGGCTCGAAGCCACGGCTTTCCATCGACTGCCGCGCGCGGTCGCGCTCGGCACCGCGGGCGTCGTCGCGACCGCGATAGCCTTCGCGTTGCGCGGTGCCGTCACGCTGTCCGGCAAACCGCTCACGGGTCGCACTGTCGCGATACGGCACGCCGTCACGATTGGCCGCGTTGTGCTTCCACTTGCTGTCATTGCGGTTGATCTGGCGGTTGCTGTTGAACTCGTTGTAGCGGTTCACGTCGATATCGATATCGCCATGCCCCCAGTCCAGGTCGCCCCACAGCGCACCGCCCACCGCAACGCCGATGCCGAAGCTGAGCAGCGCCCCGCCCGGGTAGTAGTACGGCGGTGGCGGATAGTAATACGGCGGGTACGCCGGGTACGCCCAGCTCCCATACACCACGCTGGGGTTGTAGCTGGGCACGTAAACCACGTCCGGCTGCGCCGATTCGATCACGATGGTCGGCGGCGTCCACGATTCGGAGCCGGCCTGGGTGGCCACCTTCTGCTGCTCGTTGCTCTTGAGATTCCCCGCCGCTTCGGCCTGGCGGCGCAGCCGCTGTACCGAGTCCATCACCGCGTCGGGCTGGGCCAGGAACGCGTCGCCCATCTTCTGCACCCAGGCCGGGTCCTGGCCCAGCACGGCCAGCAGCTGCGGGAAGGCCACCAGCGACTGCACGCTGGGGTCCCACGCCTGGTTGGCGACCTGGCGCACCGCGTCTTCGCCCTTGGCATCCGGATGCGCCTTGGACCAGGCGACCGCATCGCTCACATCACCCGGGTAACTGGACGCCATCAACACCTGCGCCAGCAGCGAATCCGGGTACAGCGCGACAGGGGCCAGCATCTGGTCCAGCTGTTCCTTCGAGAACGACGTCTTCGCGCTCGTGCTGCCGGACGCCGGTTTGGCCGGCGTCGACGGCGGCGCAGCGGCCGCGCCGGCGCCGAACGCCAGCAGCAGGGCGGCGGCCAGCGCCTGGATCGTGTGGGTATGCATGCAACCTCCGCTTGCGCAATCGCTGCGCGCCGTCTACCGGGTTCAGGGTTTGGCGCCGGCCTGCACGCCCTTGTCCACCACCAGCTTGGCCACCACCTTGCGCGCGCCGCTGTTGCTGCCGCTGCCCGCGTCCGGGGCCACGCCCATGCCGTCGCCGGCGCGCACCCGGCCCGGGGCCAGCCCGGCGTTCTGCTGCAGGTAGTTGGCCACCGCATTGGCGCGCTGGGTGCTCAGCCGCTGGTTGGCCGCCGCGTTGCCGGTGGAATCGGTGAAGCCCTGCAGCACCACCGCATAATTCTTGGTCTGCTTGGCCTTGGCCGCGAACGTGTCCAGGCTGGACTTCGCTGCCGCCGAGAGTTTCGCGCTGCCCGAATCGAAGGTCACATCAACCGCATCCAGCTGTTCATACGTCCCGAACTCATCCATGCGCTTGCCCATCGCGCCGACTTCGGCGTTGGTGGTCGCCATGCCGGCCTCGATCTGCCGGGTGGTGCGCAGGTCCTCGGAACGGAAGCTGATCTCGCGCGCGGCCAGCTGGCTGCCGCTTTCGGTGCCTTCCACGGTCACCGGCAAGCCTGCGGCGAGCACGCTGCTGTCGACCTTTTCATGAATGACGTTGGTCAGGCCCTTGGTCTTCTTCAGCTTGGTCTCCGGCGAGACCGTCACGGTATGCGCGGTGCGGCTCTGGTCGACCACGGTGATGGTGTCGCCCTGCACCGCGGTGATCACCCCCTTCAGCTTGGTCTTGGCCTCGTCGGCGGCATACGCTCCCAGCGCGGTGAGCGCGGCCACCAGGAGAAGGGTGCGGGCGGGGGCCCGGGTCAGGATGCGCTTGGCCATTGCGGGAACTCCGATGAAGTGGGTGGTGTCGCCATGCTGGGCGCGGCCTGTCACCCCGGCTATTGGCCCTTGGGGCTACGCGGCGGCATGGGCCCAAGGGCCAATTTCGGCGTGAGGAAGGCATCACTACGCTGCGCACGTAACCATCACGGCCCTTGCCTGAACAGCGGGCGCCAGTCCTCCACCGATCTGCCGTTTCCGGAGCCATGCCATGAGTGTCGACACTGCCGCCCCGGCGGAGCTTTCCAATGTGCTGGTCGCCGCCTCGATGCGTGCCGACCAGTGGCGCCAGTTGAACGCCGACGCCCGTGCCTGGGCCGCCGGCAACGGCGACAGCGCCGCGCTGCGCGGTGCCTGCGCCAACGGCCTGGCCCGCCTGCGCCGGCTTGAACAATGCTGGGCCTACCCGGGCGAGCGCCTGCTCACCGCACTGACTGAAGCGCTGGGCAGCAATGACGCTGCCCAGTTCGCCCGGCTGGCACGCAAGCTGTCCGCCGCGATCCTGTCCGGCGACTTCCGCCGCGACGAGCAGGCGTGGGACGCCAGCGACGACAGCGACCGTACCCTGCTCGACGCACTTCCGCCGGAACTGCTCGGCAATGCGGACAAGCCGTACTTTGAAGTGCTGGTGGTAACCCCGAACGATCCCGCCCAGTGGCAGCGCGCCCGCGATGAAATGCGTGCGATGCGCCGCGGAGACGATCAGTTCCTGTATGCGGTGGCCCATGCCGGCAGCTTCGAAGACGCCGCGCTGGCGGCGATGGTCAACCCCGACCTGCAGGCCGTGGTGATCGTGGATGGCTTCGGCTTCGCCTCGCTGCTGGACGTGCCCGACCTGAAGGACTTCCTCGGCCGGCAACTCGGCCCGGACGCCGCCGCGCCCACGACCGGCACCGGCGCGTTGTCGACCCGCCTGGCCAGCACGCTGAAACACTTCCGTCCCGAGCTGGACCTGTACCTGCTCACCGACCGCTCGCCCGAAGCGCTGGCCGGCAGCGACGAAGCCGCGCCACTGCGCCGCGTGTTCCACCACGTGGAAGAGCCGATGGAAGTGCACCTGGCGCTGCTGGATGGCGTCGCCGACCGCTTCGAGACGCCCTACTTCGACAACCTGAAGAAGTACGCGCTGCGCCCGATCGGCACCTTCCACGCGCTGCCGATCGCGCGCGGCAAGTCGATCTTCGGCTCGAACTGGATCCGCGACATGGGCCAGTTCTACGGCACCAACATCCTCTTCGCCGAGTCCTCCGCCACAACCGGCGGCCTGGACAGCCTGCTCGAACCCACCGGCACCATCAAGCGCGCGCAGAACGCCGCGGCGCGCGCGTTCGGCGCCAAGCGCGCCTACTTCGGCACCAACGGCACCTCCACCTCGAACAAGATCGTGGTGCAGGCGGTGTGCAAACCCGGCGACATCGTCATCGTCGACCGCAACTGCCACAAATCGCACCACTACGGCTTCGTGCTGAGCGGCGCGCAGCCGTACTACGTGGAAGCGTTCCCGCTGACCCAGTACTCCATGTACGGCGCGGTGCCGCTGCGCACCATCAAGCAGGCGCTGCTGGACTGCCAGGCCGGCGGCACGCTGGACCGGGTCAAGGTCATCGACATGACCAACTGCACCTTCGACGGCCACATGTACAACCCGCGCCGGGTGATGGAGGAGTGCCTGGCGATCAAGCCGGACCTGATCTTCCTGTGGGATGAAGCCTGGTTTGGCTTCGCCCGCTTCAACCCGCTGCACCGCCGCCGCACCGCGATGGGCGCAGCCGCCGCACTCACCGAGCGCTACCGCAGCGACGCCTATCGCAAGGAGTATGCGGACTGGAAGGCCGCGCGCGGCGATGTCGACCCGGGGGATCCGCTGCAGCTGGAAGAACGGTTGCTACCCGATCCGGACAAGGTGCGCATCCGCGTCTACCAGACCAACTCCACCCACAAGTCGATGTCCGCCTTCCGCCAGGGCTCGATGATGCTGGTCTGGGACGAGGACTTCCATGAAGTGGAAGGTCCGTTCGAGGAAGCGTTCTTCGCCCACACCTCCACCTCGCCCAACCTGCAGCTGATCGCCTCGCTCGACCTGGCGCGGCGGCAGATGGAGCTGGAGGGCTACGGACTGACCCTGAAGATGACCGACCTGGCGCTGCGCCTGCGTCGCACCATCAACACCCACCCGCTGATCTCGAAGTACTTCCACGTGGCCACGCCGGAAGAGATGATTCCGGCGGAGTTCCGCGCCTCCGGCCTGCGCGACTACGGCCCGCCGAATGCCAGCTGGGCCGACACCACCCGCGCCTGGGACGAAGACGAGTTCGCGCTCGACCCGACCCGGCTGACCGTGGTCTGCGGCGCGGCCGGGTTCGACGGCACCCAGTTCAAGGGGCTGCTGGCCGAACGCTTCGACATCCAGATCAACAAGACCTCGCGCAACAGCATCCTGGTCCAGACCAACATCAACAATACCCACAGCGACGCCGCGCTGCTGATCAAGGCGCTGGCTGACCTCTCGCGCGAGATCGAATCGCGCCTGGCCCAGGAGGGCGCCGGTGGTCGCCAGGTGTTCGCCGACCGCGTGCGCGCGTTGATGACCGACGTGCCCGACCTGCCCAACTTCAGCCGCTTCCACGACGCGTTCCGCGAAGCACCGGACGGCGACAGCAACGAAGGCCACATGCGCCCGGCGTTCTTCATGGCCTATGAAGAGTCCAACTGCGAGTTCGTCAAGCTGTTCAGCGACGAAGTCGACAAGCGCCTGCGCGACGGACCGGAAATGGTCTCGGCCAACTTCGTCATCCCCTACCCGCCCGGCTTTCCGATCATGGTGCCCGGGCAGGTCATCACCGCCGACACCATCGCGTTCATGCGCAAGCTGGACGTCAAGGAAATCCACGGCTACCACGCCGCGCAGGGCATCAAGCTGATCAAACCGGACGCACTGGAAGGTGTTCGCGCCCGTTCGCTGCAGTGAACCCCCTTTCCAGGACAGGAGATTTTCGCCATGCAAGCGTTCTTCCAGTTCCTCGCGGACAACCCGTACATCCTGCTGTTCTTCACCGTCGGCATGGCGGTGCTGGTCGGCAAATTCTCGGTCAAGGGCTACGGCCTGGGCATGGTCGCCGCGGCGGTCGTGGTCGGCGCCGCACTGGCGACCTGGGCCTCCACCTACGGCGTCAAGCTGCAGCTGGACAACTTCGCCAAGTCGCTCTTCTACTACCTCTTCATGTATGGCGTCGGCCTGCGCGTGGGGCCGGCGTTCTTCAACAGCCTGAAGAAGGACGGCATCACCTTCACCATCCTGGCGGTGATCTGCGCCGTGCTCGGCCTGGTGCTGGTGGTCGGCATGGCCGGCCTGCTCGGCCTGCCGGCCGGTGCCGCCGGTGGCGTGCTGGCTGGGTCGCAGACCATGTCCGCGGCCATCGGCACCGCCGAAATGGCGGTTGAACAGGGCGCCTACCAGCTGCCGCCCGGTACCACCGCCGAACAGGTCTCCGGCATGATCGCGCTCGGCTACGGCGTGACCTATATCTGGGGTACGGTCGGCATCATCCTGATCTGCAAGTACCTGCCGCGCTGGTGGGGCGTGGACGCCCGCAAGGCCGCGCTGGAGTACGAAAAGGAACACGGCGTGCGCAACGTCGATGACGCCGCGCTGTCGGGCTACCGCGGTGGTGGCCTGCGTGCCTACCGGCTGGAGAATGCCGGCACTGCCGGCCAGAGCATCGCCGACTTCCGCCACAAGTACCCGCAGTACCGCATCGTCAACGTGCGGCGTGGGGATGAATCGGTAGGCGCAGGGCCTGACGTGGTGCTGCAGACCGGCGATGTGATCGCGCTCGGCGGCCGCCTCGAAGACCTCACCGCCAACCTCGGCCTGATCGGCACCGAAGTGGACGACCCGCAGGCGCTCAACGTGCCGCTGGACCAGGCCGAGATCCTGGTCACCGACAAGGACTTCGTCGGCAAGCCGCTGAAGACGCTCTCCACCGAGGACTTCGCCGGCCAGCTGCAGGTCACCCGCCTGGAACGCGCAGGCGAACCGTTCCCAGTCGGCGCGGAGACCGAACTGAAGCGGCTGGACGTGCTGCATGTCACCGGCCTGAAGAGCGCCGTGGACAAGGCCGCCGCACTGCTCGGCAAGGTCGCCCGCCCCAGCACCACCACCGACCTGCTGACCCTGTCGCTGGGCATGGTGCTGGGCCTGCTGATCGGCAAGATCAACGTGCCGGTGGGCGACTTCTCGGTGGGCCTGGGCAATGCCGGCGGCCTGCTGCTGTCGGGCATCCTGGTGTCCTCCGTGGTGTCGCGGCTGCGCTACTTCGGCAGCACCCCGAACGCGGCGCGCAACATCCTTGAAGACCTGGGCCTGGTGACCTTCATCGCCATCGTCGGCATCAACGCCGGTGCCACGCTGCTGGAACAGCTGACCGGTGCGATCGCGGTCAAGATCTTCCTGGCCGGCTTCGTCGCCAGTACCGTGCCGCCGTTCATCACCTGGGCCATCGGCTACCACTTCTTCAAGATCAACCCAGCCGTGCTGATGGGTGGCGTGGCCGGTTCGCGCTCGCATTCCGGGCCCGCCCGCGAAGCGGCCAAGGAGATCGGCAGCACCGTGCCCTGGGTGGGGTTCCCGGTGGGGTATGCCGTCTCCGGCGTGCTGTACACGGTGTTTGGTTACTTCGCGATGGTCCTGTCGAACTAGGAGAACGGCATGAAGACGCTCACCCGACTGATGGCGATGACGGCGGTGCTGCTGCCCGGGTGGGTCGCCGCACAGACGGCGCCCGCAACGGCGCCGCCTACTGCCGACGACGAGTATGTGGAATCCGAACCCAGCTCCACCGAACAGGGCCAGACCCCGCTCGACCAGGCGTTCGGCCCGCGCGACCGCGCCACCTGGATCCGCGAGACCCGGCGCAAGGCGTGGCAGGACACCAAGTGGGACGTGCAGGCCCGCACGTTTTACCTGGACCGCGACAAGTACGACGACAGCCAGAGCACCGCGTGGGCTTTGGGCGGTTCGGTGGGACTGAAGACCGGCTACTTCCGCGACCGCTTCGCGCTGGCTGCCACCGGCTACACCTCGCAACGCCTGTACGGCCCGGACGACAAGGACGGCACCCTGCTGCTCGCCCCCGGGCAGGAAGGCTACACCGTGCTCGGCGAGGCCTACGGCGAGGTGCTGCTCAACGACGACACCCGGCTCAAACTGGGCCGGTTCGGCATCGACTCGCCCTACATAAACCGCAACGACGCGCGCATGACGCCCAACACTTTCCAGGCGCTGGCCCTGCAGGGCTTGTACGGCGGCGAGAACGGTGCCCCGGAATGGCGCGTGGGCGCAGGCTATTTCGACAAGATCAAGGAGCGCAACTCGGACGAGTTCGTGAACATGGCCAAGGACGCCGGCGCGCCGGCCTGGGTAAAGCGCGGCGTGTACACGCTGGGTGCCAACTACAAGAAGGGCAACTCAGCGGCGGTGCGATCTACTACCACAGCAACGACATCATCGGCATCTTCTACACCGAGGGAAAATACGGCATTCCGCTCGGCGACGACTGGAAGCTGACCCTGGCCGCGCAGTACACCGACCAGGACAGCGCCGGCGACAACCTGCTGCGCGACGCCGATTTCTCCTCCCGGCAATGGGGTGGCAAGGCCGAGCTCGGTTGGAAAGGCGCGCTGTTCACGACCGGCTATACCCGCGCCAGCGGCGGCGCCAACATGCAGAACCCGTGGAGCGGTTACCCCGGCTTCACCAGCGTGCAGGTGGAGGACTTCAACCGCAACGGCGAAGGCGCCTGGTTGATGCGCGCCTCGTACGCGTTCGAGTCGTTGAAGGGGCTAAGCCTGTACGCGCTGTACGTGGACGGCTCGGACCCGGATTCGCCCACCGAGTACGCCAAGGACGAATACAACCTCAACGCGCAGTGGGCGATTGCCGAGGGTGCGCTGAAGGGCCTGATGATGCGCGTGCGCTATTCGCACGTGAAGCAGAAGGACCCGCTGTCCAGCGACCTGGACGACATCCGCCTGCTGGTCTACTACGACCCGCCCAGCCTCTGAGGCACCCGGCAAGGAGATCCATATGGCCTGGCTCGCGTCGGTGCTGACCCGCTACCCGGAGCTGGCCGTGTACCTGGCGCTGGCCCTGGGCTACTGGGTCGGCGGCTTCAAGGTGAAGGGCTTCCAGCTCGGCGGCGTTACCGGTTCACTGCTGGCCGGCATGCTGCTCGGCTGGGCCTTTGAAGTTCCCGTCGCCGCCGCCGCCAAGTCGCTGGTTTTCCTGCTGTTCCTGTTCGGTATCGGCTACGAAGTCGGTCCCCGCTTCGCCCCGGCGATGAAAGGCGACGGCTGGCGCTACGCGGTGCTGGCGGTATTCATGCCGGTGGTGGGCCTGGTCGTGGCGCTGCTGGTGGCACGCGGGTTGAAGCTCGACCCCGGGCTGGCCGCCGGCATGATGTCCGGCGCACTGACCGAGTCACCGGCCATGGGCACCGCAGCCGAAGCGATCCAGCGGCTTCCGATCGACGACGCGCTTAAGGCCCGCTACGTGGCCCATGTCGGCGTTGCCGACGCCCTGTGCTACGTGGTTGGCGCACTTGGGGTCATCTTCACCTGCAATGTTTTCGGCCCACGGCTGCTGCGTTGCAACCTGGTGGACGATGCGCTGGCGCTGGAGCAGCGCTTCGGGATCGAGCGCACCCGCGCCGGCGTGGCATCGGCCTGGCAGCCGTTCGACACCCGCGCCTACCGGATCACCGCCGGCATGCCCATCGCCGGTCGCAGCGTAGCCGAAGCCGAGCGCCTGCTCCCCGGTGAGCGCCTGTTCGTATATCGCATCCGACAGCAAGGCGAACTCATCGAGCCACGACCCGACACCCGCCTCCAGGCCGGCGACCTGGTCGCGATCGGCGGCCACCGCCACGCCCTGGTGGAGCTGCTGGGCGAACGGGCCGACGAAGTCGATGATCCGACATTGCTCGACGTGCCGTTGGCCTCGCACCGGGTCCTGGTCAGCAAGGCCACGTGGGCAGGCCGTACCCTGCAGCAGATCGCGGAAGGCGATGCCGTGCGCGGGGTGTTCCTGCGCTGGATCCTGCGCAATGGGCAGAAGATGCCGATCGGCACGCAGACCGTGATCGAACGCGGCGACGTGCTGTTGCTGGTCGGGCCGGAACCGGCGGTGGAACGCGCGGCCGCCGAACTGGGCGCCATCGTGCACGCCACCGAGGCCACCGACTTCGTCGCGGTGGGGTTGGCAGTTTTCCTTGGCGCGGTGTTCGGTATCGTGGCCGTCGTGCCGCTGGGCAACGTCTCGGTCACGGTCGGCACCAGTGTCGGCGCCCTGCTGGCCGGCATCGTCACCGGCCACCTGCGCGCCAGCCGTCCGTTGTTTGCCCGGGTGCCCGACAGCGCGGTCAAGTTCATGCAGGCCTACGGCCTGGCGGCGTTCGTGGCCATGGTCGGGCTGGGCGCCGGCCCGCACTTCGTCGAGGCGATGCAGCAGCATGGGGTCAGCCTGTTCGTGGGCGGCATCGTGGTCACCATGAGCCCACTGCTCAGCGGCCTCTGGTTCGGGCACAAGGTGCTGAAGATTCCCCCGGTACTGCTGCTCGGCGCCATTTCCGGCGCGCAGACTTTCACGGCCGCCCTCGCGGCCCTGCAGGAACGCTCGGGCAGTTCCATCGCGGTGATCGGCTACTCCGGCTCGGTGGCCATCGCCCACGTGCTGCTGACCACCTGGGGCACGGTGATGGTGATGGCGATGTCCTGAGCCGCAGGGCTCAGAACGCGCAGGTCACCACATGCGCCTGTTCGGCCTGGCGCACCAGCGCCGCCACCGAACGCACCCCGAACTTGTGCATGATCCGGCTGCGATGCACCTTGGTGGTCTTCAGCGAGATGCCCAGGTCCGCCGCGATCTGCTTGTTGAGGCGGCCGGCGATGATGTGCGGCAGCACTTGGCGCTCGCGCGGGGTCAATGCGTTGTAGCGCTGCACCGCCAGCTGTTCGCCCAGCCGCCGCGTGCGCGTGGACGCATCGTGGTCGATGCCGCGCCGCACCGCCGCCAGCAGCACCTCCACGTCCACCGGCTTGGTCAGGAAATCCAGCGCACCGGCACGCATCGCCGTGGCGCAGCTGGACACGTCGGCCGTGGCACTGACGAAAATCAGCGGCGGTGCCTGGCCGGAATCGCCGAGCAGGCGCTGCAGCGCCAGCCCGTCCATGCCCGGCATGTTCAGGTCCAGCACCACACAGCCGCCCAGCGCCGGGTCATAGCGGGTCAGGAACTCGTTGGGCGACGCGCTGAGGGTGACCTCAAGTCCATCGGCCTTCAGGCATCGCCCCAGCGCGGTCAGCACACCGGGGTCATCGTCAACCACATGCACGACAGTGTTCATGGCGTCACTCCAGGATGGGTAGATCAATGCAGAACACAGCGCCGCCGCCCGGCAGGTTGGCCGCTTCGATGCTGGCGCCGTGCGCGCGCAGTAGGGTGCGGCAGATCGCCAGCCCCATGCCCAGGCCGTTAGGCTTGCTGGTCTGGAACGGGGCGAAGATGGCATCCAGCCGGTCCGGCGCGATGCCCGGCCCGGTGTCGCGCACTTCCACCCGGATCACGTCGGTGGAGGGTGCGTGGGTACAGAGGGTGAGCACCCGCTGCGGGCTGTCGGCCATCGCGTCGCAGGCATTGAGGATCAGGTTCAGCAGCACCTGCTGCAGCTGCACGGTATCGCCGTGGACCCGGCTGATCGGCGCGCGCAGGTCCAGCCGGTACTCCACCCCCCGGTTGATCAGGTCGTTGCGGATGATCCGGATCGAATCGTGGACCATCTCATCCACCACCAGCGGCCCGAAGCTGCGGCACTCCCTTCGCAGCAGGCCGCGCAGGCGGCGGATCACTTCACCGGCGCGCTGGTCGTTCTCCACGATGTCTTCGAGAATCTCGCGGATGTCGGCGATTTCGCCCGGGTCGCGGCGCAGGATCCGCAGCGCGGCCTGGGCGTTGCTGAGGATCGCCGCCAACGGCTGGTTGAGCTCATGCGCCAGCGAGCCGGAAATTTCGCCGACCAGGGTCACCCGCGACATGTGCGCCATGCTTTCGCGTTCGAAGGCGATTTCCTGCTCGGCATTGCGCTTGTCGGTCAGGTCGTTGACCGCCACCACCCGATGCATGCGCCCGTCCAGATCCACGCGGTTGACCATGACCTCGGCTGGAAAGTGGTCGCCGCCACGGCGGCGTCCCTGCGGGTCATGGCCCGGCAGTGGCTGGGTCTGCTCCGCCCAGGTCGGCGCGCCGCGTGGACGCACCACGACGCCCAGGTCCGGCAGCAGCTGGGCGATGGCGCGCCCATCCATGTCGGCGCGCGGATAGCCAAATACCGACGCAGCACGATCGTTGGCGTAGCGGATGGTGCCTTCCGGGTCGACCAGAAGCAGTGCCGTAGGTACGGCGTCCAGCAGCGCGCGAAGCTGTTCCTCCGCGTGGCTGCGGTCGCCGTCCTGCCGATTCAGTGCAACCATGCGCACCTCCTCCTTCCCATGTCCCCCTTGTCCGCAGGCGCCCTCGCCTGCGCGTTCAGCGTGGTGGATTGATCACCACGTACTGCACCGTCGTGCCGCTGTAGCGCGGCTCGTACCAGGTGTTGCCGCACTGCTGGTAGGCCATGCCGTTGATCACCGTGGTCACGCAGCTGGGCGGCACCGAGTTGACGATCGAACCGATCACCGCCGAGGTCACCGCCACCCCGGCCGTCACCGCCGCCGCGGTGGCGAACGGATGGTCGTCGTAGCGGTCCCAGTGGTCGTCGTAGTGACCGTGGTTGTCGACATGCACGTCCACATTCCGGTTCACGTTGACGTTGCGGTTGACGTTGCGGTTCACATCACGGTTCGCAGCGCGGTTGACGTCGCGATGGTCGCCGCCATGCGGCCGCTCCACCGGCCGGTTGATGTTGCTGTGTGCGCTGGCGCGCGCATGGCCGCCGCCACGTGCGCCATGCTGTGCATTGACCGGGGTGATTCCGATGGCCAGCAGGACCAGCAGGCTGCCAGCGGCGAGCAGCGAAGTACGGGGATTGGGCAAGCAGCGCATGTCAATTCTCCTGGCCAGCATCAGAGGCTGCTACCGCAACCGGCACCAGCTTGATCCGCGCCGCGTCGGCAGGCGGGGTGAACTGGAAGGCGGTGGCCGGCACCGGCGTACGCGTGTCCCAATGCAGCCGCGCCCGGTACTGCGGCTGGGTCGGGTCGTCCAGCGCATTGATCACCAGCTTCTTCGGCAACGAGGTCTCGTTCGAGATCCACACCTGCCAGTCCACCGCGTCCTGCTTGAAGGCATACTGCTCTACCGCCTCACCGTCAATGGTGCCGCCGCCGATGTGCAGCGCGTTGCGGATGTTGCTCTTGGGCGCCTTGTCGGTGCCCCACAGGAACATGTCCGCCAGTGGCAGTTCGATGCCGTAGCGGGTCGACGCGCGGTCGACCAGCTCGCCCAGGGTTGCGCCAACCCCGTCCACCTGCGCGTAGTACTTCAGGCGCGGCGAGTACACGGTCAGTGCATTGCCGTCGTAGATCAGCTGGCGCAGCTGGCGGTCGCTGTTCAACTCCAGGAACAGCTTGTCCGGCGTGTGCACCTTGTAGGTCACCAACCCGTCCAGCTCGATCTTCTGGTCATTGTCCAGCACCAGCTCGGTGCTGCCCTCCGAGGTCAGCGTGAACTGCTTCAGCGACCGCAGTGCGGCGCCCATGCGATCCAGTGCGGCCAACGCTTCCGGATCAAGGTCGGTGGCGGCGGCCCCGGCCGCTGGCGCACTGGGCGGTGCGGCGTACAGCGGCATGGCACCCGCGACCAGCCCACCCAGCAGCAGGCAGGCAGTACGGGCGACGGAGGAAGCTGCGGTAGGCATGGGGTATCTCCAGAAGCGATGGAAAGGCGCGCGGCTCAGAAGCCCGCGCTGATCGACACGCTCCAGGGGTCGCCCTCGAAGCGGTTGCGCACGCTGAACTCACTCAGGTATCGCACTGACACATCCACGTGCTCGCCGCCCGACCATTTCTTGCCATAGGTCAGAACTGGGCCCAGGCCAAACGAGCGGCCCTTGAAGCCGTTGAGCTGGTCGGCCAGGTCGCTGTCGTCGTCCTGCACCTGCTGGATCCAGCCGCCCGCCGCGCCGAAACCCCAGCCGCTGGGGGTGCGCTTGACCAGCAGCGCATCGGCGCGCAGGTGCAGGCCATTCTTGTAGTCGGTCACGTCATTGCGGCTGTACCAGTCCATGCCGCCCAGCACGCTGAACTCCAGCGTGCCCTTCTGGAACAGGTGCGTGTAACCGACCGCCGGCGATACCGTCCACACGTTCAAGCCCGGGTTGGCCAGCTTGCCCGGCGTGTACTTGGCGGTCGGCGCGTAGACGTAGAGCCCGAACGACACGTGCTGCACTTCGTTGATGTGGTACCCGGCGATCACAGGCGCGAAGTACACGTCGAACCAGTTCGACGTGGTGTCTTCGGTGCGCACCTGGTTGCCCAGCGGTCCGCGCAGGCTGGCAGTGATGTCCGCGTCGATGTACGGCGCGGTCAGCATCGAGGCGAAGTTCCAGCGCCCGGCCTTGGTCGGCCAGACATACACGCCCGTCGCCGCAATCAGGCTGACATCGGCCTCCAGCCCCAGCGAGACCTGCCCGGCCACCGGTGCCGCCCGGCTGCCACCGATCTTGCCGCTGTAGTTCACGTAGCTCAGCGACCACTGCATGCCCGGGTCGGGCGGAATCACGCCCACGTACGAGGTGATCTGCATCCCGGTGATGGAGCGGCCAAGCCCGCCTTCCACCGCGTGCGCGGGCAGCGCCGCCACCACGGCCAGGGTGCCGAGCAGCACCGCGCTGGCGATGCAGTGGCGGCGGTAATGGGTCGCAGTGGTCGTGGTCATGGCGGTCACCGTTCCACGCAGCGGAAGCCGACGTGGCAGGTCGAGGTATCGATGGGCTGCGCCATGCGCGCGGCCGGCCGGTACCGGCGGCAGTAGTTCGGCGCGCAAAGGTGCGAGCCACCCTTCATCACACGGCGCGGAATGCCGCTGCGGTCATGGGGGTCATGGCTGCGCTGGCGCTCGCCACCGCGCGGGTTGTCAATCGCGCAGCAGGGCTTGCTCGGAATCTGGTCGTGCTGCTGGTACCAGTCGCTTGTCCATTCCCACACGTTGCCGATCATGTCGTACAGGCCGTAGCCATTGGGCGCATAGCTGCCCACCGGCGAGGTCCAGCGGTAACCGTCCTCGTCCAGGCTCTGCCACGGGAACTCGCCCTGCCAGGTGTTGGCCTGGTGGCGGCCGCGCGGGGCCAGTTCATCGCCCCACGCGAACTCGCTGGGCTCCTGCCCACCGCGCGCGGCGAACTCCCATTCCGCCTCGGTTGGCAGCGACTTGCCGATCCACTCGGCGTAGGCCTGCGCGTCGGCGAAGGTCAGGTGCACCACCGGGTGGTCGTCCAGCCCGTCCAGCCGGGTGAACGGTCCGCGCGGGTGGCGCCAATCGGCACCGGCCACGTACTGCCACCAGTTGTGGGTATTGGACATGTCCACCGGCCCTTGCGGCTGCACGAACACCACAGACGACGGCACCAACAGCGCCGGGTCCGCGCCCGGGTAGTCGCGCGGGTCGGCCGGCCGTTCGGCGAAGGTCACATAGCCGGTGTCGCGGACGAAGCGCGAGAACTCGCGGTTGGTCACCGGGTAGCGGTCGATCCGGAACGGCGCCACCCGCACCTTGTGCGCCGGCTTTTCTTCCGGGTAATGGTCGTTCGAGCCCATCAGGAACAACCCGCCTTCGATATCGATCATGGTGTCGGCTACTACGCTCATCGTGTATCTCCTCAGCCGAACGGTGCGATGTTGAAGGACATTCCCGCGATCGCCAGCAGGCCCAGCAGCCACAGCAGGCCGGCCGTGATCAGGGTCAGCGAAACCGGGTAATGGGTTTCGCCGTGGATCAAGCCTTCATCACGCATGCGGGTACGCTCGGCGCGCAACTCCTGCATGTAGCGCAGGTGGTAGATGATGCCCAGCGTGAGCATCACGATCCCCAGTGCTACCAGCGCCACGCCGAAATTGCGCGGCGCGTGCGGCTTCAGGCTGACCCCGGGCATTTCCAGCATGTGCCCGAAGAACTGATAGATGGTGAAGCCGAAGCCGATCAGCGAGAGCGCGGTGCGCATGATCGACATGAGCGTGCGGTCGGCGCTCATGCGCGTGCGCTGGAACGACATGCCGGTGCGCCGCGAGGACAGCTCCAGCGACACCGCGTCGGCGCTGCCCAGGGTCGCCTGGGCCTGGTCCAGCGTCACTGCACGGTCAGCCAAGGCCTTGCGAGGATCCTTATCGGTCATGACGCAGAATCCTTGCGTGTGGTCGGATGGCGGCGGAACCAGCGCGCGGCCAGCCGGGTGAAGATGCCGCGCATGATCAGGTAGGGAACGAAACCGAGCGCAACGGCCAGCACGAACGCTTCCAGCGGATGGGGAAAGCCACCGTAGACACGGACCTGGTAGATCGCGTCCATCACCACGCCGAGCAGCAGGATCCGCGCCGTGGCGGTCACGCCTTCCCGCCACAGTGCAAGGTGCTCGCGCGGAGTGCTGCGCATCATCCGTGCCGCATAGGGGGCCTTCCCGGCCCGGGCATCGCGCACGCCATCGATCAACGCGGTGATCAGCGCCATGGTCGGCTGCAGGAAGAAGCGGAAGGTCATCGGACCGTCGGTTCGTCCCACCAGGTCGGCCCAGAAGCGGGTCAGGAAATCGATGACCAGAAGCATTGCCGGTTTCCGTTGCGGTGGCGTCCAGCTTGGGGGCGGGGCTGACTGCGCACATCGGGATTGGTACTGCACCGGCACCAGTATTTTTACTGCCCCGGAATCGCCCCGGCCCGGCGCTATGCTCGGTACGCATGAGCCAGGACAGCTACTCCTTGATGCGCGGCGGGCTGGTGCATCGCCTGCTGCATGCCAGCGGCGCGCTGCACCGCAGTCGGCGCCTGTCGCGCTGGCTGGCACTGCTGCTGGTGGCGGTGAGCCTGGTGCCGATGCTGCTGCTGGCCAATGCAGAAGGCATGCTCTGGCCCCGTCCGGGTTCCATGGCGCTGTTGGGCGACTACGCCACCCTCGCCCGCCTGCTGCTCGCGCTGCCCCTGCTGGTGCTGGCCGCGCCGCGCGCCGACGACCTGCTGCGCAGCGCGCTGCGCCAGCTGACCCAGGCCAGCCTGGTCCGCCCGCATCGCCAGCCGCGCCTGCAGACGTTGCTGGCGCGGGTATTGCGCTGGCGCGACAGCTGGTGGCCGGAGCTGGCCTGCATCGCCCTCGCCTTCGCCCCGGTGGTCTACCAGGGCGGCGTTGTCACCCTGCTGGTGGGCGTTCCCGACTGGCGCGTGGCCGGCGGCGAGGTCACGGCGGCCGGCGACTGGTATGCCTGGGTCGGCACCCCGCTGTTCCGGATGGTGGTGCTGCTCTGGCTGTGGCGGTTTGTGTTGTGGACGATGCTGCTGTGGCGGCTGCCAGCGGTGGGGCTGGAGCTGCACGCCGAACATCCCGACCGCAGCGCAGGGCTGGCCTTCCTCGGGTTGGCCCAGGAACGCTTCAGTGCCCTCGCTGCGGCAGGTGCGGTGCTGGTCTCCGGCACCTGCGTCAATCAGATGATCTACATGGGCACCACGCTGTACGAACTGCGCCACCTGCTCGTCGGCTACGTGGTCGGCGTGTGCCTGCTGCTGATGGCCCCGCTGCTGCTGCTCACCCCGCTGCTGGTGCGCACCCGCCGCCACGCGCTGTATCGCTTCGACGGACTGGGCAACCGCGCGGCCGCCACCTTCGAAGAGCGCTGGCAGGCCGCCAGTGAAAGCACCGCGGGCACGGCGTCGCTGGTCGACACCGGCGACGCCTCGGCCATCGCCGACTTCGCCGGCGTCTACCAGGGCATCGTGGCGATGTCGGTGGTACCGGTCACGCGCCGGAACCTGCTCTCGGTCGCGATGGCCGCCACCGTGCCGCTGCTGCCGCTGGCGCTGCTGGCGTTCCCGTTCGACGAGCTGGTCGCCAAGCTGATGGGCATCCTGGTCTGAGCAACCGCGCGTTGTTGGCTACAGCGATCGCGAGACGAAGGGTTCACCGCGCAGCGCGGCCTGCACGGCCAGCGCCAGGTCGTCGCCGGCATCGGATTTGAGCACGTAACTGCACGGCCCCAGCGCCATCGCCTGCTCGACCATCTGCGGCTCGGCATGCACGGTGATGAACACCACGCCCAGCACCGGGCGCTGCACGCGCAGCCGCCGCGCCGCCTCCAGCCCGTCGATCTCCGGCATGGCGATGTCGGTCACCACCACGTCCGGCAGCATGCTCTGCGCCGCCTTGACCAGCGACGCGCCGTCCTGGACCAGGCCGATCACTTCGAACTGTTCGGCCAGCAACCCGCGCAGCTGCCGCCCCATCGCGGAACCGTCTTCGGCCAGCAGCACACGGGCAGCGTTCATGGGGTCCCGTCAGGTAATCGCACACCCTGATGGTGTGCCGCACCCGAGGCGGGAACAAGGGAAAAACAACGGGGCGCAGGCAAGTAAATCTACTTGCCACGCGCCACGGCCGCCCCGGCTCAGTGCCGGATCAGCCCCTCGTGCTCGGCCTTGCGCACCAGTTCCAGGGTGCCGTGCACGCCCAGTTCCTGCATGATCGCGTACTTGTGCGATTCGATGGTGCGGACCGAAACGCCCAGCTCGTAGGCGATCTGTTTGGAACGCAGCCCGCGCGCGACGTATTCAAGGATGCGCAGCTGCTTGTCGGTCAGCACGTAGTGCTGCCGCCCGGCATTGGCGATGGCGTCCACCGCCAGGGTCGGGGTCACGTAGGTGTGCCCGCCCATCACGCCGGCCAGGGCTCGCACCAGCTCTTCGCCGGCTGCACTCTTGAGCACGTACCCGCGTGCACCGGCCCGTATCGCCTCGGCCGCCACGCTGGATTCGTCGTGCATGGTCAGGAATACCACCGGCATCTCATAGCCTTCCTCGCGCATCCTGCGTAACGCCTGGATGCCGGTCAGGCCGGGCATGCTGATGTCGGCCACCACCACGTCGGGTGGATCGCGTCTTACCGCTTCCACCAGTTCCTCGCCGGAAGACACCAGTTCGATCGAATCGAAACGGTCTTCCAGCAGGTGTTCGATACCCTGCGCCACCACCCGGTGGTCATCTGCCAGTACTACCCGGCGGTATCGGCACTCCGCCGTCGAATACGAAACCTGCATGTGCTCGTCTCCCGTGGCCATCAATCGTCCCCTGATTGAAGTACTGCGCGGAGCGGCTCTCCGGCCGTTTCCGTGCAACGCCCTGAAAATTACAGTCGCTGTGTGATGGAACTGTGACGAAAACGTATTCTGTGACTCACGTTCCCAACAATTCAGCTGCGCAGCGTGTCGCGCGGGCTTTCTCCGAATACATCACGGTACATGACGGAAAACCGGCCAAGGTGGGCGAACCCATAGCGGGTGGCGACCTCGGTGACCCCGACCCGCCCCTGCGCGCGGCGCAGGGCGCTGCGCGCCAGGTTCAGCCTCGCCAGCTGGTGCCAATGGCACGGGCCGTGGCCGTAGGCATCATGGAACAGGCGCTCCAGCTGGCGTTCGCCCACCCCCAGGTAGCTGGACAATGCGCGGCTGTCGTAGGCATTTTCCAGCTGCGATTTCAGGTAGGCCTCGGCCTGGCGCACGATCGCGTCGCGCCGGCGTTCGATGCCACTGCCCAGCCCGCGCCGCTCCGGACCGCCGTCACTGGCGCCCACCGCATCGATGAACACCCCCAGCAGGGTACTGGCCTGCACCTCCAGCTGCTCCGGCAGCACCACGCCCTGCCATTCGGCCGCTTCCTGCAACACCGAGAACACCCCTTCGCGCAGGTTGCGTGCATCCTTCGGCGCCGCCGCCCGGCTGTGCCAGCCGGTGCGGGGCAATCGCAGTTCGCGGCCGAGCCGCCGCACCGACTCGCGCTGCAGCACCTCGCGGGGAATCAGCATCACCGCCCATTGCCAGCCGCCGGGACTGGGCCGGACGTTCAACTCGCTGTCCTCGGCAAATACCATGACCTGGCCTGCGGCAATCCAGCGGCCGTTGGCCCACATCGGCTCTTCACAGGTCACCGCCAGTGCCAGCGCGATCATGCCCTGGCTGAAACTGCCGCTGGCGAAGATCGGCAACGTATAGGCGCCGCTGTCGAGGCTGAACTCCGGAAACACCAATCGCTGCACACAGGCGCGGAAGTGGCCGGAGGCCAGCAGGCGCTGTTCGAAGCGTGTATCGCGGACCACCCCGAGCAGGGCGTCTGCATCGAAACCGTCAACCACGAAACGGCTGTACGGTGACATCGGTTCATCCATCGCCAGCTCCCCCGTTGCGTCGGAATGTGGATAGCGTGCGTCGCGTCAACCTGATTACATCGGCCCGATTGTGGGGCTGAAGCAACACGGCGGCAAGCGGTCAAGCAGAGGGTCGTACCACGCATGGCGCATGGATCGCCTTTCGCGATCCCGCCCATCTCCCCGAGGTGCAGAGTGCAGGCCAGCAGCCAGGTGAATCGTGTCGGCGTGGAAGCGCCGGGCACGCCGCGACGTCGCTCCCGGGCGAGGCGGGTCGTGCGCTTCACATCTTCTGCACTTGATGTGCGCACGCTTTTAACACTCGCGCTGCCGCTGCTGATCGGCTGCATGCTGGGTCAATGGCTCCCAACCCTCCTGCCAGATCAGCTGCACCTGCATGTCATCTGGATTCCCGGACCGCTCCTGCTCGGCTTCCTGCTGATCACCCCGCGCAACCAATGGCGGACCTGCGTGCTGGCGGCCTGCATCGGCACCGTGCTGTCGCTGCCGCTGGTCCCGATGGCCTCGCTGCCGCGCCTGCTCGCCGGCCTGGGTGAGTTCGCCATGGTGGGCGTGGTGGCCTGGCTGCTGCTGCGCTGGCGGGGCGAGCGCGCCGCGCTGGAAGACTACCGTGATCTGAGTTTCTTCCTGCTGCTGGCGTGCGTGCTGCTGCCGTTGTGCAGCGCCTGGTGGTACACGCTGGCCCAGGGCGGGCGCAGCGGCGCGAGCGGTCCGGCCGCACTGCGCGAGCTGGCCCTGACCAGCGCGGTGAGCTATCTGGTGCTGGTGCCGGCGCTGGTCAACGTGGTCCGCATCATCGACGCCCCGGAACGCCGCCACGGTTGGCGCTGGGATTCGATGGCGCTGGCCATGGTGCTGTTCGGCCTGTTGGTGGTGCTGTGGACCGTGGACTGGCAGGACGGGGTGATGACCCCGCTGCTGACCCTGGCGCCGATTCCGCTGCTGGTTTGGGCGCTCATAGTGTTCGGCATTGCCGGCGCCTCGGTCACCATGCTGGCGGTAGCGGTGCTCGGCATGCAGCTGGGCGTGGAAGGACTCGGCCCGTTCGGCTTCTGGTCGATCGACCGCAACCTGCTCACCGGCCAGGCCTGGACCCTGTGCACCGGCTTCGCGCTGCTGTTCCTGGGCGCGCTCTCCGAGCAGAAACTGTCCAGCCGGATCAAGCTGCAACGCGCCTATGCGCGCCTGGGCGAAGTGACCGGGCGCATGCTGGTGGTGCAGGAAGAAGAACGGACGCGCATCGCGCGCGACCTGCACGATGACGTCAACCAGTCGCTGGCCGCGATTTCGATCCGGCTCAGCACGCTGCGCAACCATATTCCGCTGGAGGAGCGCCCCAGCGTGGTCGAACTGCAGGACCAGCTGCTGTCGGTGTCCAACGACATCCGTGCCATCTCGCACGAACTGCATCCCAGCATCCTGCGTTTCACCGGGCTGGCCAGCGCACTGGATGCGTTCTGCATCAAACGCAACGCCCGCGGCCGGCTGCGCCTGCGCTGCAGCATCGAAGACGCGCCCCGGCTCAACGACGAACAGGAACTCAGCCTGTTCCGCATCGTGCAGGAGGCAGTGAACAACGTCGACAAGCACGCCCGCGCCAGGGTGGCGGATGTGCTGGTCTGCGTGCGCGGCGCGGACCTGCTCCTCCGCGTGGACGACGACGGCATCGGCATTCCCCCCGGCCACCTGCGGCGTGCGCCCGGGCTGGGACTGATCAGCATGGAAGAACGTGCGCGGCTGCTGGGCGGCGTACTGCACGTAGACACCAGCCCGCTTGGCGGAGCGCGCATCGAGGTACGTTTCCCGCTGCGCGACGCCCGGTAGTGCCACGCCCTGCGTGGCAATCCCGCCAGAAAGGAGCCCTACATGCGCACACCCCGCACCGCCGCCACCTTCGCCTTGTCAGCCCTGCTGGCCGCCTGCGCCACCGGCCCGCTCAACCCACCGTCTCCCGCGGTACTCCCCACCGCCGTGCCGCCCGCACCGCCGCCGGTGCCGGAGCTGCGCCCGGGCGTGCCCGCCGGCTACCTCGGCCGGTCCCTGCCCGACAGCCTCGCACTGCTGCCCCCGCCCCCTGCCAAGGGCAGCCCAGCCTTCGCGCGCGACCAGGCGATCAGCCGCGCTTCGCAGAAGCTGAAGAACAGCCCCCGCTATGCCCTGGCCAGCCGTGACGCCGACCTGGGCTTCCCGCACGTCGCCAACACCTTCTCCTGCGCGCTCGGCGTGCCGGTCAGCGCGCAGGACACCCCGCGCCTGTACCTGCTGCTGCAGCGAAGCATGGTCGACGCGGGCCTGGCCACGTATGCCGCCAAGGACCACTACAAGCGCACCCGTCCGTTCGTGTACTACAAGGAAAAGACCTGCGCGCCGGCCGACGAGGACGCGCTGCGCAAGGACGGCTCCTATCCCTCCGGGCATACCGCGATCAGCTGGGCCTGGGCGCTGCTGCTCAGCGAGCTCAGCCCGGCCCAGGCCGACGCGGTGCTGGCGCGTGGCCGCGCCTTCGGCGAGAACCGCCTGATCTGCAACGCGCACTGGCAGAGCGACGTGCTGCAGGGGCGCGCGGTGGGCGCCGGCGCAGTGGCGGTGCTGCATGCCAATCCGCAGTTCAACGCCGACATGGCCGCCGCCCGCGCCGAGATCAATGCGCTGCGCGGCAATGGCGTGGAACCGCAGGACTGCACCGCCGAGGCGGCGGCGCTGAAGGTGAAGATTCCCGGCGTGGAGTGAGCCCGCCGATCCGCAGGCAAAACAATGACCCGACTCGTCGTCCTACCCAATGACGGGGGAGACATCGCGCATGGCGACGAGCCGGGTCAAGCCGTTGTCCCGATCAGCACGGGAGAGAGTCGTGCCAGCGGGCACAACGCAGACGTAGTGGGATGGCCTGGCTCGCTGCCCCCTGAGCGATGACGGGGGAGACATCCCGCGGTTGACAGCGAGCCAGGTCAAACGGTGCAGATTCCGCGCGGGATCGCAGCAGAATCGGAAGCGTGTGGTGAAAGGAGTTCGGCCACGTCGGGCCCGAAGCCGGCCAGCCCGCCGGTCGGGCCCGACGGCAGCGCCGGCCGCGTCGGTGTCGCCAGGCCGGCGACAACGGCATTGGCGCGGTCCACCGGCGCTGCGGCATGGATCCGCGTCCCCTTGTCCAGCTGCATGGCGGTGTCCACCGCATGCAATGGCACGCCGGGTGCGCTGGCCAGTCCCAGCGACAGCAGCCACAGCGGCACTTTCAGATGGAGCACGGTCGGGCCGGCGGCGAGGCTGCCGCGCGCAGTGGCGATTTCCGAGGTCACCACCAGCGCATCGAGCCGGTGGTTCCATACCAGTCTGAAAATCCTGCCCATCTGCCCTGCCCCCGACGCTGACGTTGCGTTGGGATTATTAAAACGTCGCCAGCAGCGCACGGACGCGGTATTCCGGCAGGCTGAACGTGCGTTCCGGCAAGTCGCAATGGAAAACCGGCAGGCCGATGGACATTTCCGGCAGGGTGCCGGAAACGTGCACTCAGGCCGGACTGCCCAGCGAGGTCGGCGCGCGCATCAGGGTGTCGCGCGGCAGCTCGCCGAATACCCGCCGATAATTGTCCGCAAACCGCGAGAGATCCCACAGCCCGCAACTCAACGCCACCGCCTTCACCGATTTACGCGTCGAATCGGCCATGGAAAGTCCACGGCACGCGGCGCACAGCCGCAGCATCGACAGGTAACGATTGGGCGACGTGCCGAACAGATCCTCGAACGCATAGCGCAGCGCGCGGTCGCTGACCCCGGCGGCGTCGCAGATCTCATGCATGTAGATGTAGCGCCGCAGGTTCTGCCGCATGAAGTTCTCGGCGCGCTGGGCGATCAGGTAATGCGCGCGCCGCGCACGCGTGCCTGGGGCCCGTTCGGTGTTGCCGGTACCCAGCAGCGCCTGCACGTGCGCATGCAGCACCTGGTCCACCGCGTCGGTCGGGAATCCCCCACCCGAGGCGCCCAACCAGGCCGGCAACGTCGCGTAACGTTGCGCCAGCACCGACGGGCCCTCGTCCGCCTCGGCGCTGAACAGCGACAAGGCCTGGCCGGAAGGCAGGCTGCTGCGCAGGCTGAGCTCGGTGAGCTTGCGTTCGATCCGGCGCAGCGGCGTCAGCAGCAGGCTGAGCCGGGTGCCCGCACTGAACGCGAATTCGCTGATGCCTTCGGGCAGGATGGTCAACGCCATGCCGGACGCCAGCGGAACGCCATGGCACCAGCTCTGGGTCGGATCCGTCTGATGGATGTAGCCGAGCAGGCACCAGTCCTGCGGCAGCATGAACCGCCCACGGAACTGGAAACCGCAGGTGGCACTGCAGAACAGCGACTCGTCGTGCACCTGCGAGAGGATCGACGCGCGTGGACCATTCCCGTCCAGCAGCACCAGTTCCAGCTCGCACACACGCAGCATTCCGCCCAGCGTCGCCAGGTCGAATGGACGCAGCGCAGTTTCTCCGATCCCCTCCACTATACCATCGGCCATGACAGTGGCTCCCCAGGTTGAATCGCACCCGCTGCGCACGCTGTCCGCAGCGGAAACACGTCCCTTCTTTATCGAGGCCCTGCTGCGATATCCCCCCGAATTTTCGCGGCAGTATGTCTCGACGCGGGTGGCGGCACGCCATGGATTTACAGCACTTAATCAGCGGCGCACTGTCCAAGTTTCGTCACGACGATGTGTAGGCCGCGTCAATTTTCCGACTTCACGTTATTTTCACACATTCTGTAAACCGAATGCCGCGCCGCGCTTGTTTACACACGGCAGCGAATGCACAAAATCGGCAGATAAACGCAATTTATAAACTTTGTGACCTGCGTGCCGATTTTGTGCATCGCCGTCGATCGCAGCGAAGGAGGATTATCCGCAACAGCGCCGGAGGGGATCCGTGGCGGATACCGGGCTGGACCACAGGGGGACTGCGATGGACCTGCCGACCGCAACGCCGTGCACCTGCTTCCGTCGCATGACCCCGCGTGCGTGTTTGTCCGCGCGCGTCACCTTTCGCAGGATTCAAAGCTGAGCGCATGAGGCCCGCCGGAGCACTCCGTCGGGCGGCGGCCGTTCGTGGCCGCGCCCCTGCGCAGGGACGCGCAGGTTCATTCGTGGCCACCGGTGGAACCGGTCCGTGCCACCCCACGCAGGGAGAAGATCGTCATGCACAGCTCCATCCGCACTTTCATCGCCGAAGAAGACGGCGTCACCGCGCTTGAATATGGATTGCTGGCCGCCGTGGTTGCCGGCGTCCTGGTCGTGGCCGGCAAGGCGGGCCTCACGGCGATGTTCACCGAGCTGTTCGACAAGCTCAAGGACCTGGTCAGCTCCGCCATCGGCGGTTCCGGCGCAGCCACGCCGTCGACCTGAGCCTCTCCGGCACCCGGCGGTAGCGCCGGGTGCCCGGTTCGACCTGCTTCGTTCGGTCCTGCAAGGGGGAGTACCGGATGTCCCTGTTGCCGCTGCTGGCGCTGTTGCTGAGCGTGCGCATCGCGATAAGCGATCTGTATGCCCGACGCGTACCCAACACCTGGCTGGCCGCTGCCGCGCTGGCGGCAGTGGCGTGGCTGCTCGGCACGAAACTGGCCGGCACGCCGTTCCCGCTGCTGCCCAACGTGGCGGGCGCAGCGCTCGGTCTCGCTGCCCTGCTGCCGTTCTATGCCATCGGCTGGATGGGCGCGGGCGACGTGAAGTACTTCGCTGTGCTCGGCCTGCTGCTGGGCATGGGCGCGTTGTGGCCGCTATGGCTGCTGGGCAGCCTGCTGGCCGCGGCGCATGCGGTTGCCCTGCTACTGGGGCGCAGGTTCGGCACCACGTTGCCGTTGCGGTTCCAGTTGCTGCGCGACCGGGCCGGTCGGCACTGGCAACGGCATCCTCTCGCACGCGGCGTGCACGTCGCCCGCCAGGGCCGGGTCGGCATTCCCTTTGCCGCCTACCTGGCGGTTGCGACCGTATCGCTGGTGCTGTGGCAGGGAGACGGCGCATGACCCGCCCGGCCCACGCGCGCGGCGCGGCGACACTGGAATTCGCCTTCATGCTGATCTTCGGGCTGGTGCCGCTGCTGATGCTGACCTACACCGGCGTGATGATCATGGCGGTCCAGCAGACCCTGTCGCTGGCGTCGGCGGAAGGTGCGCGCGCCTCGCTGCGATACGCACCGCCAGCAGAACGCCGTGCAGCGGCCTGCCAGGCCGCAAAACGGTCCATGCAATGGCTGCTCAGCTTCGCCGCCGAGGACCCCGACTGCAGCGCCGCCGGCGCGCCGCCGATCGTGGTCTCGCCACCGGCGCCCTGTTCCGGCCTGGCCAGTGCGCAGTGCATGCAGATCTCGGTCAGCTACGACTATCGCGCCCACCCGTTCCTGCCTGGCACCGGCCGTGTCTATGGCTGGGTGATCGACACCCCGATCCGCAGCACCGCCGTGGCCCAGCTCGATCTGGGAATGCCGTGATGACCGCACCCGCCTGCCTGGAGGCACCTGCATGCTCAAACTGACCCGGATCACCGCCGTGGTACTGATCGCGCTGGCGCTGCTGCTCGCGCTGGCTGCGGTCGCGGTCGGCCGGCGCGCGCCGCCGGTGCCGGCCGCCACCGTCGTGGCGCCACCGCCGGCCATCGCGACCGAACCGGAACCGGCCGCGTCGAGTGCCGCGTTGCCGGTGCAGAGCTACGCGCAACGGCTCAATCCCGGCGAACGCGCCCTGGCGGTGCCGGTCGACGAGCTGGTCGCCGCCGGCAACCGGATCGTGCCCGGCGACCACGTGGACGTATTCCTCAACCTGCGTGCACCTCCGGGCATGAACAACGATAGCCAGGCGCAGACCCGCCTGCTGCTGTCGCGCCTGCGCGTGCTCAGCTACGGCGCCGCCGATGCCGCACCAAACGTGCAGGTCGCCGACGCCACCGCAGCCACCCCACCCGCCGACAGCCGTGCCGCCGACATCCAGGGCAGCGCCCCGGGCAGCAGCGGCAGTAGTGGCGCCCCGCAACCAGCCCGCAGCGCCGTGCTCGCCGTGCCGGTGGCCGACGCCAACCGGCTGCTGCTCGGCGCGCAGCAGGGCAAGCTGTTCCTGGCCCTGCGCAATCCGGCTGACCCCGGCCTGCCCGACGCCACGCTGTTCGCCCGCACCGGTGCCGTACTCGATGCGCGGCGCGACCTCGACCCGGCGCAACGCCAGGCCTTGGCCTCGCCGGAGAACGACGCGTACGCCGGCCTGGATGCCGACGCCCTGGCCGGCCACGCAACGACCCCGCGCGCGCCGCATGCATCCCACCCCGCACGCCACCGCGCCAACGCACGCGTGGATCGCGGCGTGGAAATCATCCGCGGCGACGTGTCGTCCTACACCGGAGCGCACTGACCCCATGCACGGACGCCTGCTCACCCCCTGCCTGATCGCCACGCTGCTGGCAACCGTGCTCGCCCCCGCCACGGCGCGGGCCACGCCCGACGTGGTCCTGCAACTGCGCGAGCAGCATCCCTGGGCGCTGCCTGCGGACCTGGAGCGGATGGCCATCGCAGACCCTGGCGTGGCCGATGTAGTCATGCTGAAACCGGGCCAGGCTCTGCTGGTCGGCAAGCAGGCCGGCAGCACCACCCTGCTGCTGTGGCAACGCGGGCAGCGCGAGCCGGAGCGCCTGCAGGTGGAGGTGCGCGGCGCGTTGCAGGGCGCACTGCCACGGCCGGAAGACCTACAACTCACCGTGCAGGCGCAGCAGGGCCTGCTGCAGGGCAACGCGCCCAGCCTGCTGGCGCACGAAGAAAGCCGCAAGGCCGCGCAGGCCACGCTCGGGCGCGAGGGCCAGCTGGCCGACGTGTCCACGGTCGGTACCGGTGGCGTGGTCCAGGTCGAAGTGAAGGTGGTGGAGTTCAACAAGACCGTGCTGCGCCAGATCGGCATGAGTTTCGCCAACCGCAACAACGGCTTCTCCTACGGCGTCGCACGCCCGGGTGGCAGCGTGCCGGTGCTGGACGGCGACGGCGGCAGCGATCCGGTTGCCAGTCCGCTGTCGTCGGCGTTCGGGCTGGTGTTCCGCTCGCTGACCCATGGCTGGGCCGCCAACATCGACCTGCTGCAGAACAACGGCATGGCGCGCGTACTGGCCGAACCCACGCTCGTCGCGCTGTCCGGCCAAAGCGCCAGCTTCCTGGCCGGTGGTGAACTGCCGATCCTCGAGCCGCAGGGCCTGGGCACCACCACGGTGACCTTCAAGCCCTTCGGCATCGGCCTCACTGTCACCCCCACCGTGCTCGGCCCGAACCGCATCGCGCTGAAGGTCGCGCCCGAAGCCAGCGACCTCAACTACACGGCGGGCATCGCCTACAACGGCGTGCAGATTCCCTCGATCACCACCCGTCGCGCCGACACCACGGTGGAGCTGGGCGACGGCGAAACCTTCGTGATCGGCGGGCTGGTCAGCAACGCAGTGAGCTCCAGCGTCGACAAGATCCCGCTGCTCGGCGACCTGCCGGTGATCGGGTCGTTCTTCCGCAACCTCAACTACAAGCAGGAGGAAAAAGAACTGGTGATCGTGGTGACCCCGCGCCTGGTGCAACCGCTGGCCAAGGGCACAGAACTGCCGTTGCCCGGCGAGCGCGAGGTGCAGCCCACGCAGCCGGTGTGGGGCACCTGGCTTCTGGGCCCGGCCTCACCCGACCCGCTGCCTGGTTTCTCGCGCTGACAGGACGCCAACGCCATGACCGCTTCCCTGCAACTGCTGCAGCCGACCCCGCCCCCGCTGACCCTGGTGCTGTATGCCCCGGCCCGCGAGCTCGCGCTGGTGCTCGAGGCGCGCCTGCCGGTCGGCCTGCACGTGCACTGGCAGGACAGCGCGCTGCCCCCGGCCGCGCTCGAGGTACACCGTCGCAGTGGTCCGTGCGTGGTACTGCTCGACTTCCGGCGCGACGCCGCAGTCGCCTCGGGTGACCTGGCCCGCGCACTGCAGCGCACCCTGCCGGACCTGCCACTGGTGGCGGTGGGCTCGACCGCGCCCGGCCAGGACGAAGGCATCGTCGCCGCGGTCCGTACCGGCCTGCGCGACATCCTCGACCTCGAATCGACCACCGCCGATATCGACAGCGTGCTGCGCCGCGCCGCCGCGTTGTCGGCGCCCTCGCCGCGCGCGCCGGTGCAGGCCGCCCCACAGGCCCAGCTGATACTGCTGCTGGGCGTACGCGCCGGCGTCGGCTGCAGCACCTTGGCCGCGCACCTGGGCGTGCTGGCACAGCAGTGCAGCAGCGGCGACGCCGACGATGCCTCGGGCGAACTGCTGCCCACCGCCACTACCCTGCTGCTCGACCTCGGCCAGCCGGCCGGCGACACCGCGCTGTACCTCAACCTCGACAGCCAGTTCCATGTCGAAGACGCGCTGCGCCATGCCAGCCGCATCGACGGCACGCTGGCGCGCACTGCAATGGCGCGCCACGGCGGGGGCCTCACCCTGCTCGGGCAGGCGGCCGGCAGCGACGGCGGCCCCATCCCCGACCCGGCGGTGCTGGTGCAGCGCCTGCGCACCGTGTTCGACACCGTGCTGTGCGACCTCGGCGGGCTGGCGCTGCGCCAGGTGCCGCGCTCGCTGTTCAACAGCGCCGACGCGATCTGGCTGGTCGCCGACCAGGCCATCGGCACGCTGGTCTCGCTCGACCTCGCACTCAAGCAGCTGGAAGCGATGGGCCTGCGCGACGAACGCGTGCATCTGCTGATCAACCGCTACCAGGAAGACGACGGCCTGGGCCCGGCCCAGATCGCCGGCCGCTTCGGCCTGCCGCTGCTGGCCACCCTGCCCGACTGCCGTCGCCTGCGCGGCAGCGCCAACCATGGCCACCTGCTGCTGCAGGACGCGCCGCGCGACCCCTACGTGCGCGCCCTGGCCCCCCTTTTGCTGCACCTGGACCACGCTGCCGCGCGCACCACGCCGCGCAGCTGGCGCGAAAAACTCGCTCTTGCCCTGGGTGGACTCCAATGGAAGACAAAGTGACCCCGTTCGCACCGTCCGCCGCCCGCGTGGCGCTCGCCGCCGCCGCCGTGGCCGACCTGCAGGTTCCGTTCGCGCAATCCGACGAGTACCAGAAGGTGCTGCTCGCCGCGCACGAGCACCTGCTCAACCGGATCGAAGACGAGCGCATCGACATCGACGCGTGGGCGCCGGACACCGTCGGCCGCTACGTGCGCACGCAGACCGCGCTGTTCGTGCAGGAATGGCGCATTCCGGTCAACGAAGCCGAGATGGAAATCGTGGCCGCCGCGCTGGTCAAGGAGCTGACCGGGTTCGGTCCGCTCGACGACCTGCTGCACGACCCGGCCATCGAAGACATCCTGATCAACGGCTACAAGGACATCCACGTGTCGCAGGGCGGCCGCCTGGTGCGGGCGCGCCAGCGCTTCAGCGACGACAGCCACCTGCTGCGCATCCTGCGCCGCATCCTGGCCCCGCTCGGGCGCCGGCTGGACGAGTCCAACCCGATGGTGGACGCACGCCTGCCCAATGGCGGACGGCTCAACGCCATCATCTCGCCGCTGGCCGTGGACGGCCCGATGGTGTCGATCCGCAAGTTCCGCAAGGACCCGTTCACCCCTGACGAACTGCTGCGCATGGGGACCTTCGATGCCGCCATGCAGGCCCTGCTGCACGCCATGGTGCTGGGCCGCTGCAACATCCTGGTCTCCGGTGGCACCAGTTCGGGCAAGACCTCGCTGCTCAACGCGCTGGCCAGCTACGTGCCGGCCGGCGAGCGCGTCATCACCGTCGAAGACACCGCCGAACTCTCGCTCAACCACCCGCACGTGGTGCGCCTGGAGAGCCGCATCGGCGGCTCCGACGGCCAGGGCGCGATCAGCATCCGCGACCTGCTGCGCAACAGCCTGCGCATGCGCCCGGACCGGATCGTGGTCGGCGAAGTGCGTGGCGCCGAGGTACTGGAGATGCTGCAGGCCATGAACACCGGGCATGACGGCTCGATGGCCACCATCCATGCCAACTCGCCGCGCGATTGCCTGTACCGGATCGAGATGCTGGCCGGCTTCGCCGGTTTCCAGGGCAGTGAGGACAGCCTGCGCCGGCAGATCGCCAGCGCCATCGACTTCATCGTGCAGATCTCGCGGCTCGGCAGCGGTCGCCGCGTGCTGGTCTCGATCACGGAAATCACCGGGGTCAGCGACAACCTGATCAGCACCCAGGAGATGTTCCGCCACGAAGTCCAGTACGACGCCGACGGCAGCGAGCGCGACCGCTGGGTCGGGCTCGGCTTCCAGCCGCATTCGCACAAGCTCGAACCGTTCCGCCGGCAACTGCGTGAAGCGCTGGACGGGAGCTTCTGAGCATGGTGACCGTGCTGCTGCTGTGCAGTGCGATGCTGGTGCTGGTGGCCGTGGCGATGGAGCTGTGGCTGCTGGCCGACCGCCGCGCCCGCCAACGCGCCTCGCTGCTGCATGCCGAGCAGCGGCTGGCAGTGGGGCCGGTGGTGCCGACCCTGGCCGGGTTGCAGCCGCGTGCCACCACCGCGCAGGCGCCGCTGCCGCAGGCCCCTTCGCTGCCGTGGGACGACCTGCTGCAACGCGCGGGGCTGCGTCCTGGCTGGCGCCTGCCGGTGCTGTGGCTGGCCGGGGGCCTGCTGCTGGCCGCGATGGCGGCCAGCCGGATCGGCACCGCCTGGCTGTGGCCGATCACGCTGGGGCTGCTGGCACTGCTGCTGGGCGTGTGGATCTCGCGACGCATCCTCGGGGTCAAGCGCCGGCTGCTGCGCCAGCTGCCGGACTTCCTGGACAACCTGGTGCGCCTGACCGCGCTGGGCAACAGCCTGCAGATGGCCTTCCAGACCGCCAGCCAGCAGGTGCCCACGCCGCTGCGCGCACTGCTCGACGACACCCTCTCCGCCACCCGCAGTGGACTCGACCTGGACCGTGCCCTCTCGCAGGCCGCACGCCCTTACCGGCTCGAGGTGCTGGAAGTGCTGGCCGTGGTGCTGGGCGTGAGCCTGCGCATCGGCGGCCGCTCCGACCAGATCCTGCAGCGCATGAGCGACTTCATGCGCGACCTGGAACAGGCGCAGCAGGAACTGATGGCCACCACCTCGGAAACGCGCATGTCGGCCTGGGTACTGGGGCTGCTGCCGCCGCTGTGCGGCCTGCTGATGGCGATCGCCAGCCCGGACTTCTTCCAGCCGGTGCTGCACGCACCGCTCGGCCATCGCATCCTGGGCGCTGCGCTCGTACTGGAACTGATCGGCGGATTCCTGCTGTATCGGTTGGCGCGCTCGTTATGAAAGAGAGCGCCCTGTGGTTCGCTGCGTTGCTGGTACTGGCCGCCGGGCTCGCCCTGCTCGGCGTTGCCGCGCTGCTGCTGAGTGGCCGGCGGCAACGCACCGCCGCCACCTTGCAGAGCGCGTTGCGCGCGCGCGAGGAAAGCGCCGCCGCGCCGGCCACTGCGGCCGATGCCGGCAGCCGCAGCATTGGTTGGCTCGCTGCTTTGGGCGAACGCTTCAACGGCGGCCGCCTCGAAGCGGCGCTGCTTGCCCCCGAAGACCGCCTGCTGCTGGATCAGGCGGGCTGGAACACCCGCACCGGCACCGCCGTGTTTCTCGGCCTGCGCCTGCTGCTTGCCGTCCTGTGCCTGGTGCTGGCCGGCGTGCTGTACGACGCCCACGGCCTGCAGCGCGTGTTCGTACCGCTGGCCGCGCTCGCCTTCGGCGTACTGCTGCCCAAGCTGGCGCTGCGCAGCTGGGCCAATCGGCTGCGGCAGCGCGTGAATGCCGAACTGCCGCTGATGATCGACCTGCTGCGACTGCTGCAGGGCGTGGGCTTCAGCATGGACCAGAGCCTGCAGACCCTGGGCGACAAGCTGCGCACCGCGATCCCGGTGCTGGGTCGTGAAATCCAGCACGCCAACGTCGCCTACATGCACGGCCGCAGCCGCCAGCAGTCGCTGCGCCGGCTCGCCGACGCGTTCAACGACGAAGACCTGCGCAGCCTGGTGCAGCTGATCCTGCAGGTCCACGAACACGGCGGTGCGGTGCAGGAACCGCTGCGCCAGTTCAGCGTGCGCCTGCGCGAACAGCGCCGCGCCACGCTCAAGGAAATGGTCGGCAGGCTCTCGGTGAAGATGACCGTCGTGATGATGCTGACCCTGCTGCCGGCATTGATGCTGGTGTTGTCCGGCCCGGCGATCATCGCGCTGGCCGATGCCATGACCCGACTGGGAACCTGAGCATGCCTATCCGTGCCCTCCAATTCACCCTGTTGTTGGCCGTCGCTGCATTGGGTACGGCCTGCCACTCCACCCGCACTGCGTACCGTCCCGAACCTGTCAGTCTCGCCACTCCGGCCAAACCTGCGCAGGACGACAAGCGCCTGTACCTGGCCCTGATCGCACAGATGCAGCAGCAGGGCGCGTACTACGCCTCGCTGGCGCATGTTGATGCGTACCGCCAGCGGCATGGCGACAGTCCCGCGCTGCGCCTGCTGCAGGCCGACGCACTACGTGCTACCGGGCAGCTGCCGGCCGCGCGCAGCCTGTATGTCGCGTTGGCCAACGGCCCGCAGGCGGCGGCCGCATGGCATGGACTGGGCCTGATCGCGGTGCACGAAGGCGACCCCGCGCAGGCCGAACAGTGCCTGGCGCGCGCGGTGACGCTGGAGCCGCTCAACACCGATTACCTCGGCGACCTGGGCTTCGCGCGGCTGCGTGCGGGACAGCGCGAACAGGCGCGCGAACCGCTGGCCAGGGCCGCCGAACTGGCGCCGGACAAAATCCAGGCCAACGCCAACATGGCGTTGTGGGCGCTGTTGAGCAACGAAACCGCGCTGGCCGAACGCATCCTGCACAGCGCCGGCTTCCCCGAGGCAACCCGGCAGGAAGTGCTGCGGCTGGCTGTTGAACTGGGGCCACCTGCCGCCGCGTCCTTGTCCCCCGAACGTCTCGCTGATGCCCACCTTGCCTCCGGGAGCACGCCATGAAGGTTTTCGCCACTGCCCGCTTTGCGGGCGTATTGCTGGTCTGTTCCGCGCTCGGCACCACCACCGCCACCTCCGCCGAGTCGCGCCCCGCCGAGGTCGGCGACGCCACGCGCGCCCTGCTGCGCCTGCAGGCCAGCGGCGAACGCGCCAGTGCGCCGCTTCCCATCCTCGGCGACCAGGCCACGGCCAGCTACAAGCGCTACATCGACAGCTTCACCCATCCCATTCCGGCCTACCTTGCTCCCAATGTGCGCCAGGGTGCATCCGGTAGCGCTGCTGACAGCGGGAAGTAGCCCCATGCGCGCCCGGAACCACGCGCGCGGCGGCATGTCGGTGACCATGATGTTCGTGCTGCTGGGCCTGCTTGGCATGCTCGGCCTGATCGAGATCGGGTACCTGTACTGGGCCAAGCGCGATGTGCAGAAAATCGCCGATCTCTCGGCACTGGCCGGCGCGCAGCGACTCGACCTGTGTACGGCCGACCGCGCCGACAACACTGCCGCGCGCCGAAACGCACTGGACGCCAACCGCTTCCCCGGCACCCTCACGGTCCAGTGCGGCAGCTGGAACGCCACCCATGCCAGCGACGACCACTTCATGCTCGATGCCAGCACCGCACCCAATGCGGTCAAGGTCGTGGCCGAGCGCGCAGTGCTGCCGTTCTTCGGCGGCACCACCCGCCTGCCCAGCGTGCGTGCGCAGGCGGTGGCCACCCGCGCGCCGCCGTTGGCGGTGTTCAGCGTCGGCGCGCAACTGCTGCGGGTCAACGGCAACACCCCGCTGGGCAGCGTGCTGCGCCTGGTCGGGGTGGACCTGGACCAGACCACCCTGCTCGGCTACGACGGCCTCGCCCAGGCAAAGGTCACGCCGGGTGGGCTGCTGCAGGCGCTGGGGATCGAGGTTGACGCCGACATCAGCGTGGCCGATTTCAACGCACTGCTCGCCGCGCACAAGGTTTCGCTCGGCCGCCTGCTGACGGCCACCGCACAGGTGCTGGCGCAGAGCGGCGTGGCCAACGCCGACCTGGATGCGCTGCACGACGCGCTGGCCACCCGGCTCGATCTCGACCGGCTGGCCGTGCAGCTCGGCAGCGATGCAGCCGGCAGCGGCCTGTTCGCCCGCATCGTCGCCCCCGAGGGCGCCGCCACCGCCGCGCTGCAGGCCCAGGTCAGCGCGCTCGACGTGCTGACCACCAGCATCAGCATCGCCAGCCGCGGTCGCGCGGTCGAAGTCCAGAACCTCGACATCCTGGGCGTGCAGGCGCAGGCGGCGGTGATCGAACCACCCTCCATCGCCATCGGCGACGTCGGCGCGCGCGCTTACAACGCGCAGGTGCGGGTCTACCTCGACATCGACACCAACAACCTGCCACTCGGCGCCGGCAAGGTCCTCGGCGCGCTGGGCATCCGCCTGCATCTGCCCATCCACGCCGACTTCACCAATGCGATGGGCACCCTCACCGCCCTGCAATGCAGCGCGCAACCGGCCACCGCCACCGTCCAGGTCGATGCCTCGGTGCTGCGCGCCTGCGTCGGCAAGGTTGCCGACAGCGCCCGCTTTTCCACCCGCAACGTGTGCGAAGAAAGCCTGCAGAACGAGCAGCTGCTCACCCTGCTCGGCGCACCGCTGGTCAATGACCGCATCCAGCTCAACGCCCTCACCCATTCCGAGCAGCTGACCCTCGCCGCAGGCGAAACGAAGTCCACCTGGATCAACGGCGCGCAGCTGGGCAGCGCGGTCAACGACCTGGTGCAGCAACTGCTGCGCGTGCTCGGCGGCATGCTCAACCCGGCCAGCAAGGGCATGAACACCGGCGACACCGCCAACCAGCTGGCCGACCAGTTCCTCAAGGCCTCCAACCCCGGCAACGGCCTGTACGACGTGGACCGCACCATCTCCCTGCTGCGCAACGGCAGCCCGGCCCAGGGCATCCCCGCGTTCGGCGACTGGATCGTACCCAAGGGCGTGCCCCGGGCCTGCGGACTGGGGCTGCTGACCTGCTTCGACGATGGCTCCGCATGGGAAGGCTATCGCGCCACGGTGACCGGCCAGGGCCTGGGCTTGATCGACGGACTGCTGGGCACCCTGCTCGGCGGGCTGGTGGTGAACCGCTGCAGCGGCCTGGTCAGCGCGCTGCTGGCCTACAACGCCTGCCTCAAGGCCAATCTCGCGTCCTACCTGCAGACCGCACCGGCCGGCGTGCTCGACGCCTACCAGGGCGCCGGCAGCGTGACCGATCCGGGCACCAATGCAGTGGCGTGCAGCGGCCTGCTGTGCACCCTGCTGCGCCCGGTGCTGGAAGGCGTGCTCAAGCCGTTGCTCAACGGCGTCGGCACCCTGCTCACCACCACCCTGGCCAGCGTGCTCGGACTGGAACTGGGCCGAACCGACGTGCACCTGCAGGCCACCGCCTGCAACCCCGCACAGCTGGTGTACTGACCGGGCTGGCTACAATGGGCGCCTCCCTCCTGCCGGACGCGCCCCATGACTGCCACCGATGTGCCCCTTACCTTCTACGTCCGCCTCCAGGTCAAATCCGAGCGCGTGCAGGACTGGCTGGACGCGGTCCACGCGCTGATCGACCGCATGGCAGAGGAGCCGGCGTTCATCTCCTGCGACCTGCACCGCGATGCCAACGACCCCACGCTGTTCACCCTGTACGAGCGCTGGGACGAAGACTCCGTGCAGGATTTCCTGGCCCACCAGTCCACCGACTACCGCGCCGCCTACGACGCGCTGCTGCCGGAGCTGCTGCAGAAGCCGCGCGAACCGCAGGTGCTGGAGTTGATCCAGAGCTGGGAAGCGCAACAGGAACAATGAAAAACGGCGACCCAAGGGTCGCCGTTTTTCCTTCTGCACCGCCGTTGCGATCAGGCCGCCTGGGCCTGCTCGCTCTGGCGCTGCACCAGCGCGTTGAAGCGCGCCAGCGAGCTCAGGTGGTGGTGGATCGAAGCCAGCCAGCCGTTGCGGTGCCAGGCGACGATGATGTCGTCGGGCAGCTTGGCGAACTTTTCAACGTCGACCACGTGGAAGCCGTTGACCGACATCTTCTCACCGTTGTTCAGGGTCACGTCGATGCTGCGGTCGACCAGCAGGTCCTGGGCCAGCAGCGCGGCGCTGAACTGACGGGTCTGCTCGTGTTCGCGGGTGAAGTCGGCGCAGAACTTCATGGCGTTGTCGACCAGCTCGGTCGCCTTGCCGTCGACGAACAGCGGCTCGCCTTCTTCGTTCTCGCCCTGGTTGACCTGCTCCGAATCGGCGTCCAGCGCCAGCAGGAAGTTGCCGTCTTCCTCGGACTGCATGAACACGAACGGGTAGCGGCGCAGGTAGGCCGGCGCGTAGGTGTTGTCGGCCCAGCGGCCGTCATTGACGAACAGGTTGTTGCGGGCCAGGCCCACCGCCACGATCGGCGCAGCGTCCTTGCCGGTGAACAGGATGGGGAAGTGCTGGGCGGCCATGCCGAATTCGCCGATCACCGCCGGAATGGCGTTGGTCTCGGCAGCGAAGGCCAGCGAACCCGGACGCAGGCGCCAGTTGGCGTGCTTGTCCGACTGCAGCGGCAGCGGCTGGCGGTAGAACAGCGGGCCGGAAGCCTGGGTCGTTTCGGTCGGCGGAGTGGTCGTTTCAGCAGTCATGAAATTGATCGGATACGACGCGCCAGACAGCCCGGGCGCGAAAGCGGGCACCGCATTGATCGGTCACTATAGCGTGGCTGTTTGACGATTGCCTGCTGCGCCCCTGGTTCAGCGGAGTCCTACGTTTTCCGCTGCATTGCAGCAATGCCGCCCAACCGGGCCGATAACGACGTCCTGCATGGTCATCGCGGGAATCGCAGGGGATGATCGCCTGCGTTCTGCAGCAGATCTCCCATGCCCACCCGTCTTCCTGCCCCCGGCCTGATCGGCCTGCTCCGCCCTGCCCTGCTGGGCACCGCCTGCGCCGCCCTGGCCGCCTGTGACGACGCCGCGCCGTCCGCGCAGCTGCCCGGCCTGACCCTGTTGCCTGCGCAGGACGTGGCCGCCGACCCCATGCCCGGCAGCGACGACGCGCTGCGCCGCGTACACTACCGCGACCTGCATGGCGAAGGGGTGCTGGTGCTGGAACGCAGCGCGGCGGTGATCGACGACCCCGCAGGCAACGGCACGCTCGACGTGGCGATCCTGACCGCGCGGCTGTACATCCGACCAGCGCCCCGCACCGGGTGGACCAAGCAGTGGCAGCGCCAGATCCGCCAGCCCTGTGCCGGTCCGGTGCTGGAAGCGGCCTGGCTGCTGCAGCACGTGGGCGCCACCGACCTGGACGGCGACGGCCAGGCCGAGATCACCCTGGCCAGCCACACCTTCTGCGGCGGCGGCAGCGACCCGCACCAGCTGCACGTGAGCCTGATCGACGGCAGCACCAGCTACGGCATCGAGGGCGAGACCCGGCTGGACGCCACCGGCCAGGGGCGGTTCGACGGCGAACGCCACCAAAGCCCAAGCCTGGCCATGGCCCCGCCCGTGTTCGTGCAGCACCTGGACACGCTCTGGTCCGCGCTGGGCGACACCTCCACCACGCACGCCCGACAGGCCCACTGAGCGTACGCCATGCCGCAGTGGTATGGTCAGGCCTGGCCCCCGCAGGAGCGACCCATGGCACTTCGTTCGCGCAGTCTGATTACGCTGTTGACGTTGACCACCCTGTCCCTGTCAGCCTGCGCCACCGCGCCGGGCCCGCACATCACCGGCAGCGGCCAGTGCCATGCCGAACCGCTGGCCTGGGCCATCGGCAAGCCGGCCGACGAAGCCAACATGCGCGCCCTGCTCAAGCAGAGCGGCGCCGGCCTGATCGACCCGATCGGCCCGGCCACCATCACCGCCAGCGCCACCCGCGACGACCGCCTGCGCGTGTTCATCGACAAGAACAACGTGATTACCGCGGTCAAGTGCGAATGACGGAAGGCGCCAGCGAATCCTCGCTGATATCGGCCAACGTCCGCGCGCCGATCAACGTCATCGCCACCCGCATTTCCTTCGCGATCAGGTCCAGCAGGTTGGCCACGCCGGCCTCGCCGTGCGTGGCCAGCGCGTAAACGAACGCGCGTCCCAGCAGCACGCCGTCGGCACCCAGCGCCAGCATCCGCACCACGTCCAGCCCGGTGCGGATGCCTGAATCCACCAGGATCTCCACCTCGCCCTTGACCGCCGCAGCAATCGCCGGCAATGCACGCGCCGTGGACAGCACGCCGTCAAGCTGTCGCCCCCCGTGGTTGGAGACCACGATGCCATCGGCACCGAACCGCACCGCATCGCGTGCATCGTCCGGGTCCAGGATGCCCTTGATCACCATCGGCCCGCTCCAGAACTCGCGGATCCACTCCAGGTCCTTCCACGAGATCGACGGATCGAAATTGCTGCCCAGCCAGCCGATGTAGTCGGCCAGGCCGGTGGGACTGCCGCGATACGCAGAGATGTTGCCCAGGTCATGCGGCCGCCCGCGCAGGCCCACGTCCCATGCCCAGCGCGGGTGGGTCACCGCCTGCAGCATGCGCCGCATCGCTGCGTTCGGCCCGCTCATGCCCGAATGCGCGTCGCGGTAGCGCGCGCCGGGCACCGGCATGTCCACGGTGAACACGAGCGTGGTCACCCCTGCCGCCTTGGCCCGCTCCAGCGCATTACGCATGAAGCCCCGGTCCTTCAGCACGTACAGCTGGAACCACATGGGCCGCCCGATGGCCGGCGCCACTTCCTCGATCGGGCAGACCGACACCGTCGACAGCGTGAACGGGATGCCGCGGCTGGCCGCCGCACGCGCAGCCTGCACCTCGCCACGCCGCGCGAACATGCCGGTCAGTCCCACCGGGCCCAGCGCCACCGGCATCGCCATGCGCTCGCCCAGCAGCTCGGAGTCCAGGCTGAGTGCGCCCATGTCGCGCAGCACGCGCTGGCGCAGTGCGATGTCGGCCAGGTCGTCCACGTTGCGGCGCAAGGTGTGCTCGGCGTAGGCACCGCCGTCGGCATAGTGGAACAGGAACGGCGGCAGCCGGCGCTGCGCGGCAGCGCGGTAGTCGGTGGAAGCGGAAATGATCATGGGCCAACCATGGCGGATGCGAATGCAGTCCGCCCATTAGACCAAAGTCAGCCGCAGCAGGGGCTGGTCGGTCCCTTCAGCTCGATGGCGTTGCCATCGGGGTCGCGCAGGTACAGCGACAGGCCGTCGCCCTCCGCGCCCAGGTTGCTGCGCACCTGCCCATCCACGGCGATTCCCAGCTGTTCCAGGTGCGCGCGCAGCGCCGCTTCTTCGAACGGCTCGATGCGGAGGCACAGGTGCTCGAGGTTGCGGCCCTGGGCTCCTGCCGCCGGGCCTCCCCGGCTACCCAGCGCCCCGTCCACGCTGACCAGGTCGATCATCGACGCCCCGGCGTGCAGGTGGACCATGCCGAGGGTCGGGCGCTCGCGGGCTACCGTGCAGCCCAGGACATCGCAGTAGAAGGTCCGCGCACGCTCCAGATCCTGCACTCGCAGGACGACGTGGTCGATACGCAGGATCTCGAAGGGGCGTTCGCTGCTCATCATGGCTCCAGTTTCTTGGCCAGACGGCGGAACACCGTCAGCACGATCACACACAGCACGCTGACCCCGATCGCGATCACGTATTCGCCGATGCCTACCGCGATGCCGATGGCGGCGGCCATGATCAGCGAGCTGGCCGTGGTCAGCCCGCTCACTTCGTCGTCGCGGTTGCCGCGCAGGATGGTGCCGGCGGCCACGAAACCCACGCAGGCCACCACGGCTTCAATCAGACGGACGGGGTCGACCTGCAGCAGGTCGCGGTAGCGCTCCTGCTGGAAATGCTCGGCGATGCTGTCGCCCAAGCCCACGATCAGCGCGGCGGCGCCGGCGATCAGCATGTGCGTGCGCAGCCCGGCCGCGTGTTTGCCCATTTCGCGCTCGATGCCGAGCACGCCGCCGAACAGCATGGCAGCGCCGATGCGCAGCAGGATCGATAGATCTTGTTCCATTCCCATCACGTTCCAGTGGCGATGGGTGGAGCGTTGCCTGATCGTCGTGGGAATCCCGTGAAATAGGACGTGAGCACGACGTGCAGGAGCGGCGTGTCCGCTCCTGCGTCGCCGGGATTACTGGGCCAGGTAGCCGCCGTCGATGGCGTAATACGTACCCGTAGCGAACGAGGCATCGTCACTGGCCAGCCAGGCCACCAGCGCCGCCACTTCTTCTGCCTTGCCCAGCCGGCCCAGCGCATGCTTCGCTTCCAGCGCCTTCTTCACCGCCGGGTCCATCTTGTCCAGCAACGGCGTGGCGATGAAGCCCGGACCGACGGCGTTGACCCGGATATTGTCGGCGGCATGGTCCCACGCGGCCGTCTGGGTCAGCCCGACCACGCCATGCTTGGCCGCCACGTAAGCGGCCGAGTTGGCGAAACCGACCTGGCCCAGGATCGAAGCCATGTTGATGATGCTGCCGCCCTTGCCGGCCTTGCGCAGCGCCTGGATCTGCGCGCGCTGGCACAGGAACACACTGTTGAGGTTGACGTCGATCACGCGCTTCCAGCCGTCCACGGGATAGTCTCCGCTGACCGCGTTGGGGCCACCCACGCCGGCGTTGTTCACCGCGATGTCCAACCCGCCCAGCTCCTGCACGGTACGCTGCACCGCCGCTTCCACGGCGGCTTCGTCAGTGACATCCAGCGCGATGCCGATGGCCTTCACGCCCTTGCTGCGGATCGCTTCGGCGGTCTTCTGCACCGCGTCGTCCTTCAGGTCCCACACCGCGACGGCCGCGCCGGAGTCGGTGAGCAGCTCGGCCACGGCCAGGCCGATGCCGGAGACGCCACCGGTGACGATGGCGACCTTGCCCTTCAGCTGATAATCGATCATTGCGTTTACCTCTGCTTGGATTCGATCCCACCTTACGCCTGCAAAACGTTACACAACGTGCACGGGAGTCCCCGCAACAATCCTTCCCATCGCTGCAACGCACGTGCCCCTATGCTGGGTGTCTTACCTCCTGCGCGACTTCCCTTCCCCCAAGGCATGCACATGACAGAGTCCAACGACGCAACGTTGTTCACCCCCACCCGGCTTGGCGCGATCGAGGTTGCCAACCGCATCGCGATGGCACCGCTGACCCGCAACCGCGCCATCGAAGGCCGCGTGCCGACTCCGCTGGCGATCCAGTACTACCAGCAGCGCGCCAGCGCCGGGCTGATCATTGCCGAAGCCACCCAGATCAGTCCGTTGGGCCAGGGCTATCTGGATACGCCCGGCATCTACAGCCAGGCGCAGATCGACGCGTGGCGCAAGGTGACCGACGCGGTGCATGCCGAGGGCGGCCGCATCGTGCTGCAGCTGTGGCATGTGGGCCGTGTGTCGCACACCAGCCTGCTGCCGGAAGGCGAAGTGCCGGTGGCGCCCAGCGCGATCCGCGCCAACGCCAAGACCTTCACCGCCAACGGTTTTGAAGATGTTTCCGCGCCGCGCGCCCTGCGCCTGGAGGAAATTCCCGGGGTGGTCCAGAACTACCGCCAGGCCGCACGCAATGCACTCACCGCCGGCTTCGACGGGGTCGAGGTGCATGCCGCCAACGGGTATCTGATCGACCAGTTCCTGCGCGACGGCAGCAATCATCGCACCGACGAGTACGGCGGCAGCATCGAGAACCGCACCCGTCTGCTCGAAGAAGTGGTGCGTGCGGTGGTCGCGGAAATCGGCGCGGAACGTACCGGCGTGCGCCTGTCGCCGACCACCCCGGCCAGCGACGCGTACGACTCCAATCCGCAGCCGCTGTTCGAGCGTGCAGTGGAGCGCCTGGATGCGATTGGCGACCTGGCCTTCATCCACGTCATCGAAGGCGCCACCGGCGGTCCGCGCGACAACATTCCGTTCGACTACGCCGCGCTGCGCGCGAAGTTCCGCGGGCCGTGGATCGCCAACAATGGATACGACAAGGCCAGCGCCGAAGCGGCGATTGCCAGCGGTTACGCCGACATGATCGCCTTCGGCCGGGCCTTCATCGCCAACCCGGACCTGGTGGAGCGCCTGCGCAATGACGTTCCGTTGTCGGAGTTCAATCCGGACACCCTGTATGGCGGTGGAGCCGAGGGGTATATCGATTACCCGAGCGTGTCGGGGTCCAACGTGGCCGAATGATTGCGAACGGTGGCAGATCGCGAGGGACACGCATGGCGTGTCTCTACGCGGTCGATCCATCCGCAATGACGGGGTGAACGCGTAGGGACACGCCATGCGTGTCCTCGCGGTGCCGGCCCCACCCGTGTATCAATACACCGGCAACGAAATGAAACTCGCCTGCTGCGGTGCATGCCACACCTGCTGGGTCGCCTTCTGGTAATCGCCCGGCTTGGCCAGGTAGATGTTGGGCACGAAGGTCTGCGGGTTGCGGTCGTACAGCGGGAACAGCGTCGACTGCACCTGCACCATCACCCGGTGGCCGGGCTGGAATACGTGGTTCGCAGTGGGCAGGCCGAACTTGTAATCCAGCACCTGGTTCGAGGCGATCGCCTTCGGGTCGCTGAAGCTCTCGCGGTAGCGCCCACGGAAGATCGCCATCGACACCGCCAGCTCATAGCCGCCCATTTCCGGCGTCGACGGCACCTGGTCCGGATACACGTCGATCAGCTTCACCACCCAGTCGCTGTCGCTGCCGCTGGTGGACGCCTGCAGGTTCACCTGCGGCGCGCCGCCGATGCGCAGCGGTTCGGTCAGCGGCTCGCTGACGAAGGTGAGCACGTCCGGGCGACCATCGACGAAGCGCTGGTCCTTGACCAGCCAGCTGGTCCACATGTCGCGGTCGGCGAAGCGCACCGGGCGCGGCACGAACGGCACCGGCTTGGCCGGGTCGGAGACGTACGCGTCATGGGTCGCCTCGCCCGCCTGCGGCGCCTCGAACGAGAGCTTGCCGCCCGCGCGCAGGTACAGCGGCTTGGTCTGCGCAGCCGTACGCGGCCACTGCTGCAGGCGGTCCCAGTGGTTCTCGCCGGTGTTGTAGATCAGCACCGGCGGGGTATCGGCCTTGGCCGCGCCGTCGACCAGGTACTGGTCGAAGAACGGCTTGAGCACGTCGCGGCGGAACTGCAGCGCGGTGTCGCCGTCGAACTTCAGTGCGCCCAGGTTGGCGCCGTCATAGTTCACCTGGCTGTGGCGCCACGGGCCCATCACCAGGTAGTTGAGGGTATTGCCGGTGTCGCGCGGCTCCATCGCCGCATAGCTGTGCACCGCGCCCCACATGTCTTCCTGGTCCCACAGGCCCTGCAGCCACATGGTCGGCACCTTCAGCGGGGTGCTGGCCATGCGCTTGTCCAGCGCCTGTTCCTGCCAGAACGCGTCGTAGGACGGGTGTTCCACCAGCTTGTGCCACCACGGCAGCTGGTCGATGCCGTTGGCCTTGGCATAGTCGCCGGCCGAACCGGCACGCAGGAAGGTGGTGTAGTCGTCGTAGCCGACGCTGGGAATGGACGGGCCCTTGCCGCGCTTGGCCAGCTGGCCGGTGAAGTAACCGAAGTTGACCTGCCGGAACGCGCCGTAGTTGAGCCAGTCGTCGCCCATCCAGCCGTCGATCATCGGGCTCTGCGGCGCGGCCACCTTCAATGCGGGATGCGGGTCGGTCAGCGCCATCACCACGGTGAAGCCTTCATACGACGAGCCGAGCATGCCGACCTTGCCGTTGCTTAACGGCACATGCTTGACCAGCCAGTCGATGGTGTCCCACGCATCGGTGGCGTGGTCGACCTTGGTGCCATTGAGCGGACCGCGCAGCGGCCGGGTCATCACGTAGTCGCCTTCGGAGCCGTGCTTGCCGCGGATGTCCTGGAACACGCGGATGTAGCCGGCGTCGACGAACACTTCGTCGCCCTGCGGCAGGATGTCGCGCATGTGCGGCGAATCCATGCGCTTGGCCCGGTTGGCGGCGTCGTAGGGGGTGCGGGTGAGCAGCATCGGCGCGTTGTTGGCACCCTTGGGCACCACGATCACCGTATACAGCCTGGTGCCGTCGCGCATCGGCACCATGACCTCGCGCTTGTCGTAGTCGAAGCCCGCAGTCGGGGTCACGAATCCCTTGGCTGGAATGTCCGGCGTCATCGGCGCGGTCTGCGCCGACACGCTGGCGGCAATCATCAGGCTCAACAGCACAGGCACGACACGAACACGCATGGCTCTCTCCGGGAAGGTGATGGCGACTACCTTCAAAGCCTAGCGCTGTTCGCCCGCGGCGCCTATGTGTCGTAGGTTGGCCGCGAACGAACAGATCCTGCAAAGAGACTTAACGCACCACACCCCCACTCAACACCACCGGCACGCGCTGCAGCGGCTGGCTAGCCGAGCGCGAAAGCTGCAGCTCATACCGCCCTTCGGCAATCTTCCACTGCTTGTCGACCGTATCGAAGCTGGCCATCGCCTTCGGTTCGGCCTCGATCCGGATCCGGCGCGACTCGCCCGGCTCCAGCATGACCTTCTGGAAGCCGATCAGGCGGATCGGCGTGGTGCTGCCTTCCGGCAGCTTCAGGTACAGCTGGGCCACGTCCGCACCGGCCACCTTGCCGGTGTTGCGGATGTCGACCGTGGCCACCAGCCGCTGCCCCATCGCCGTGTAGGTCAGGTTGTCGTACTGGAACTGCGTGTACGACAGGCCGTGGCCGAACGGGAACTGCGGCACCAGGCCCTTGGCCGCGAACCACTTGTAGCCCACGTTGGCGCCTTCGATGTCGTAATCGATGGTGTCGTCCGGCTTGTTCTTCGGGTTGAAGCCCAGCCCGTTCACATGCGGGCGCGGCAGCTGCGAGGCGTCCACCGGCCAGGTCACCGGCAGGCGGCCGGACGGATTGACCTTGCCGGTCAGCAGCGCGGCAATCGCCTCGCCACCGCGGATGCCCGGGTACCACGCCTGCATCACCGCCGGCACCTGCTGCAGCCACGGCAGCTCGACCGGGCCGTTGGTTTCCAGCACCACCACCGTCTTCGGGTTGGCCTTGGCCACGCCCGCGATCAGCGCGTCCTGGTTGTCCGGCAGCTGCATGTGCGGCAGGTCCACCGACTCGGCCGACCACTGCGTGGCGAACACGATGGCCACGTCCGCCGCCGCAGCAGCGCGCGCCGCCGCTGCCACGTCACGGCCGTCCACGTAGGTGATGGTCGCGTCCGGGCGCTCGGCGCGCAGCGCCTCCAGCGGCGAGGACGGATGGAAGATCACCGGGCCCGGCCAGGTGGTCGGCAGCACGCCCGGCACTGCATTGGTGCCGCGGGCAGTGAACCCCACGTGCGACGAACCGCCGCCACCGATCACGCCCTTGTCCGCGTGCCCGCCGATGATCACGATGCGCTGCACGTCCTTGCCCAGCGGCAGCAGGTCGCCGGCATTGCGCAGCAGCACGCTGCCCTCTTCCACCGTGCGCTGCGCGGCGGCGAAACCAGCCGCGACGTCGATCGGCACGTGCTGCGGCGGCAGGTCGAAATTGCCGTGCGCGAACATCGTGCGCAGGATCCGCGCGACCATGTCGTCCAGGCGCGCCTGCGGCACCGTGCCACCGGCCACGGCCAGGCGCAGCGGCTGGTCGAAATACACCGCCTTGTCGAACACTTCGCCGGCCGACTGCTGGTCCAGCCCGGCCAGCGCCGCCTTGGAGCCGCTGTGCACGCCGCCCCAGTCGGACATCACGAAACCGGGGAACTTCCATTCCTGCTTGAGCACCTGGTTCATCAGGTAATCGTGCTCGCAGCCGTAGGTGCCGTTGATGCGGTTGTACGAACACATCACCGAACCGGGCTTGCCGGCGTCCATTGCGATCTCGAACGCCAGCAGGTCCGACTCGCGCATCGCCTGCTCGCCGATCTCGGCGCTGTGGAAGTTGCGCGAGGTTTCCATGTCGTTGAGCGCGAAGTGCTTCATCGTCGAAATCACGTGCTGGCTCTGCACGCCACGGATCGACTCGCCCACCAGGCGCCCGGCCAGCACCGGGTCTTCGCCGGCGTATTCGAAGTTGCGGCCGTTGCGCGGGTCGCGCTGCAGATTGACGCTGCCGGCCAGCAGGATGTTGAAGCGCTGCTGCCAGGCCTCACGGCCCATGGTGGCGCCACCGGTGTAGGCGATCTGCGGGTTCCAGCTCGAGGCGGTGGACGGCCCCGACGGCATCGCCGTTGCAATGTCACCCTTGCGGATGCCGCCCGGGTTGGTCACGCCCACGCCGGCGTCGGCCGACTGCTGCGCCGGAATGCCCAGGCGCGGCACGCCGGGCACGAAACCGGCCGAGCCCACTGCGCCTTCCGGCAGCGGCCCACCGTCCTTGCCCAGCCCGAAGTAGCTGTGCAGCATCTGGAACTTCTCGTCCACGGTCATCTTAGCCACCAGCGCCTTGGCGCGGGCATCGGCGTTCAGCGTGGTGTCCATCCACGGCGTGTCGCCGCCGGCCGGTGCGGTATAGGCCAGGGTCAGCAGCTGGCCGGACAGCGGAGCGGAGTCGGCATCGATCCGCAGCGTGACCGGCGCGCTCGTGGCAGAGGCGAAGCCGGCGCTGTAGTACTGCTGCTTCGCGTCGGCCTGCAGGCCGCCGGCATCCAGCGGCATCCCGTCCAGCGGCAGGCTGCCCAGCAGCACGGCCGGGGCGCCCAGGCGCGAGCCTTCCACCAGCGTCTTGATGCCCGGGTCCGGCGAACCGATGGCATCGTCGATCGGATTGAAGGCCCGCGTGTACATCGCTACTACATTGCGGCCGTCATTGAGCCGCAGGTAGTTCAGGCCCGGCGCTTCCACGCCCGATTCGGCCTCCACCGGCAGGCGCGACAGCACCACGCTGCCGTGCTGTTCGGCGGCGGCCGGATCGGCGCTGACGAAACGATAGGTGTAGCCGAGCTGGTCGGCCAGCGCGGCCAGCGGGTCCGGCGCCAGTGCGCTGTCGGGGGTGTCGGCGGCGCGGGTGACGTTGTCGATGGTCAGCGCATCCACGTCCAGCGCCTGCAGCTGCGCGGCCACGGCAGTGGCGTCCAGGTGCGTCGGCGCCTTTTCCAGGCGCAGCACGGTGAAGGCATCGGCGGGGGCAGCGGGGGCGGCCGAAGCGGCAGCGGAGAGCGACAAGGCGATGGCGGCCGTCAGGGCCAGGGGCTTTGTAATCGTTTTCATAAGCGGGCGAAACACCTTTGCTGACGCAGTAAATCCAGGGAGTCTTGCCGCAGAAGGGTGCAGCGCCGTAGTGGCGGGACACCGGCACGCAGGCGGCCGATATCGGAACTACACGGGTACGCCGACCACGATCAGGCCCCTCCGCCTGTCGCTACAGCCATCGCATCCGCCGGGTGCCGTGGTGGGTACCCATCCGATCAAGAGTCGTTCACCGCGTTCATCCGTGTCAACAGCGCGTTCAGGTTTCGGAACCCTTTCGTTCGCCTATCGAATCGCTGAAATCCATAGAAATGATTGTCTTGGAGGGATTGCCAATCAACCTTTAAGGTGTATATTCAATCTGCTGCGGACGTACGCGATGTCCCTTCCGCCTTCCCATCCACCCCGTTGTGGCGCGCCATCTGGATCGTTCGTTCGCAGCGACGGCGTGATCGAAAAACGAACTCCGGACTACCCACTGGCGCACGTGCAGCAGTTGGTGAGAAAGCATGGAACCGGCGTCTTTGGATTCAACGCAATTGCCGGGGTGGCTGCCATGCAGTTGCAGCCACATCAGGCAATTGCCGCGATTCTCGCGCTTCGGCCTGTGCACTTTTTCAAATCGATGACGGCCGAGAACGACGCAACCCACACCCTTTGGCAGGACGTCTACCACGGCCCCACGGAAAACGGACTCGCGTACATCAAATTCATGCTGTGGTTGCCTCCTGCTGCGCCCCGGTCCGCTGTGCCGCCTTCGCCCAAGCTCGTCATCTCATTCAAGAAACTATGACCATGACTACCAATCCCGACTACCCCACCCTCGCCCCAGGTCAATGCCCGGCGTGCGGCGCAGCAGGTACATGGGCTGCATTTGCGGGCGCGCTTCCCCTTGCAGTGGGCGCACGGGTCATCGAGGTTGCCGACCTGGTCGGCGAGCGCTGCGAACGGTGCGGCGAAGCCTTTCTGGATGATGCAAGCCAGGCCCGGTACCTGGCAGCAGCCGATGCCCTGGTGTTGCAGGCACGGCTGGAAGCGGGTGCGGAGCTGCGCCGCGTTCGCCGAAAGCTGCAGTTGAGCCAGCATGAGGCGGCGGAAATCACCGGGGGTGGCCCGAATGCGTTTTCGCGCTATGAAACGGGCAAGGCCCAGCCGGTGGCAGCGGTGTTCAACCTGTTCCACCTGCTGGATCGTCATCCCGACCTGCTCGGGGAGATCCGCGAGGCGACTGCAACCTTTCAACCCGTGCTCAAAGTCCCCTTCAGAGGTTCCTGAAGCGGCTGGCGCGGCCATGAAAGCCCGCTACGAATTGAACCCCCGACACCGGTAGAGCCACGCCCTGCGTGGCTGCTCTCCGGTCAGGAATCATGAACGCCTGAAGGGTCCCGGACACCCGGAGAATTCATTAGTAATTCTGCTAAAACACGCTAGCATGTCGGTCTCACCCCTTGACACCGACCCTGCCTACGCTCGCTTCATGTTCAGGTTTCCCGCCCGTCTCCGCTCGCTCCTGCCCTTCCGGGAGGCACGTCCATGGCCGCTGTAAGAGCCTTGGACCAGCTGCTGGAAAGCCGCCAGGTCTGGCGCGGGCAGCCGCGGGCGGCGGTGCCGGAGGTGGCGGCCCACCCGACCGGGCACCCGGCGCTGGACAGCCGTCTGCCCGGCGGCGGCTGGCCGCCCTCGTCCCTGTCCGAGGTGCTGCTGGGCGCGCCCGGCCAAGGCGAGTTGGCATTGGTCTGGCCCACCCTGGCCCGGCTCAGCCAGCTCCAGCAGACCGTGGTGCTGGTCGCCCCGCCGCACCTGCCGCACGCACCCGGCTGGGCCGGGGCCGGGCTGGCGCTGGGCCAGTTGCAGGTGGTCCACGCCAACCCGCGCGACGCGCTGTGGGCGGCCGAACAATGCCTGCGCTCGGCTGCCTGCGCCGCCGTGCTGTGCTGGCCGCAGCAGGCCGACGACCGTGCCCTGCGCCGCCTGCAGGTGGCCGCCGAAACCGGGCAGTGCCTGGGCTTTGCCTTCCGCGACAGCCGCCAGGCGCGCAACCCCTCCCCCGCCCCCTTGCGCCTGCAGCTCGACGCCGGCCAGGTGCGGGTCCTCAAATGCCGCGGCGGCATGGCACCGGCGCAGCCGTTGCCGCTGGCCCTGGCCCATTGAGGCGCCGCCATGCAGTGGGCCTGCCTGTTGCTGCCTCAACTGGCGCTGGACGCAGCCCTGCGCCAGCAGCCGGACCCGCGCGCGCCGCTGGTGCTGGTCACCGGCCCGGCGCAGCGCCGGGTGCTGCATGCGGTCAGCCCGGCCGCGCGCCAGCTCGGCCTGCGCCGCGGCATGCTGCTCTCGGCCGCGCAGGTGCTCACCCGCGACATGCTCACCGTGGACTACGACCCGCGCGCCGAACAGGACACCCGCCAGCTGCTGGCCAGCTGGCTGTACGGCATCAGTTCGCAGGTCAGCCTCGCCTTCCCGCATGCGCTGGCGCTGGAGATCGGCGCCAGCCGCGCCCTGTTCGGCGACTGGCCGGCGATTGAGCAGCGCCTGCGCGACGGCTTGAAGGAACTCGGCTTCCGCCACCGCCTGGTGGCCGCACCGAACCCGCACGCGGCCTGGGTGCTGAGCGGCGTGCACGCACGGCTGGGCGTGGACGCCGACAGCCTGGAACCGGCACTGGCGCAGATTCCGATCGAACGCAGCGGCCTGCCCACCGAGGCGGTCACGGTATTGGCCCGCTCCGGGCTGCGCAGCCTGGGCGCGGCCTTCGCCCTGCCCCGCGACAGCCTGGCCCGGCGCTTCCCGGCCCAGGTGCTGGCCCACCTGGATGCGCTGCGCGGCATCGGCAGCCCGCCGCTGCAGTACTTCCGCCCCCCCGACCGGTTCGATGCGCGCATCGAGTTCGAGTACGAGATCGACTCCACCCAGGCCCTGCTGTTCCCGCTGCGCCGGCTCACCGCCGACCTCGCCGCCTTCCTGTGTTCGCGCGATGGCGGCGCGCAGCAGTTCGACCTGTGGTTCGAACACGAACGGCACCCGGACACGCGCCTGACCGTCGGCCTGCTCGCGCCCGAGCGCGACGCGGCGATGCTGTTCGAGCTTGCCCGCAACCGCGTCGACCACCTGCGCCTGCCCGCCGGCAGCCGCGGGCTGCGCCTGCAGGCCGAGCACCTGCCGCCGTTCGTGCCGGCCGCGCGCGACCTGTTCGACCCCCGCCCGCAGCAGGCCATGCCGTGGGAACAGCTGCGCGAACGCCTGCGCGCGCGGCTCGGCGACGACGCCGTACAGGGCGTGGCGCTACGCGCCGAACACCGGCCCGAACGCGCCACCGGTACCTCCACCCAGGCCACCAAGGGCCCGCCGCCGGTATTGCCGCTGCGCCCGGGCTGGCTGCTGGCCACCCCGCAGCCGCTGTACGACCCGGACCTGCGCATCCTGTCCGGCCCCGAACGCATCGAATCGGGCTGGTGGGACGAAGACGATGTGCGCCGCGACTACTACGTGGTGGAAACCGCACTCGGCCAGCGCGGCTGGGCCTTCACCGCCGCCGGCGCGCGGCACGGACCGTTCATGCTGCACGGCTGGTTCGCATGAGCACCGCCCTGCCCGACTATGCCGAACTGCATTGCCTCTCGGCCTTCAGTTTCCAGCGCGGCGCCTCGATCGCCGAGGAGCTGTTCGCGCGTGCGAAGGAACAGGGCTACCGCGCACTGGCGATCACCGACGAATGCTCGCTGGCCGGTATCGTGCGCGCCTGGCAGGCCGCGAAGAAACACCAGCTGGCGCTGATCACCGGCGCCGAATTCCAGATCGAAGACGGCCCCAAGGTGGTGCTGCTGTGCACCGACCTGGGCGGTTACGCCGCGCTGTGCCAGCTGATCACCACCTGCCGCCGGCGTGCCCCCAAGGGCCAGTACCGCTGCCTGCGCGAGGACTTCGACACCCTGCCCGAAGGCCTGCTGTGCCTGTGGCCCACGCATGCACCCACCGCCGACGATGCAGCCTGGCTGCACGCGCGTTTCCCGCACCGCACCTGGCTGGCGGTGGAACTGCACCGCGACGCCGACGACGTGGCGCGGCTGGAAGCGCTGCTGGAATTCGGCTACGCCCACGACCTGCCACTGGTGGCCAGCGGCGACGTACACATGCACGTGCGCCGCCGCCGCGCGCTGCAGGACACGCTCACCGCGATCCGCCAGCACTGCACCATCGCCGACGCCGGCTGGCACCTGTTCCCCAACGGCGAACGCCACCTGCGCAGCCGCCAGGCGCTGGCGGCGGTGTACCCGGCCGAACTGCTCGAAGAAACCCTGCGCATCGCCGAGCGTTGCCGTTTCGACCTGGCCCAGCTGCAGTACACCTACCCGCGCGAGCTGGTCCCCGACGGCCACGACCCGGCCAGCTGGCTGCGCGTGCTGGTCGAACAGGGCATGCAGTGGCGCTGGCCAGGCGGTGCCAGCGCAGACCAGCGCCGCCAGATCGAGCACGAGCTGCGCCTGATCCACCTCAAGCAGTACGAGTCCTACTTCCTGACCGTGCACGACATCGTGCGCTTTGCGCGCAGCCAGTTGATCCTGTGCCAGGGTCGCGGCTCGGCCGCCAATTCCTCGGTGTGTTTCGTGCTGGGCGTGACCGAGATCGACCCCAGCCACATGGAACTGCTGTTCGAGCGTTTCATTTCCGAAGAGCGCGACGAACCGCCGGACATCGACATCGACTTCGAACACGAACGCCGCGAGGAAGTGCTGCAGTACGTATTCAACCGCTACGGCCGCGAACGTGCCGCGCTCACCGCCGTGGCGATCAGCTACCGTGGCCGCAGCGCGGTGCGCGACGTCGCCCGCGTGCTCGGCCTGCCGCCGGACCAGGTCAACGAACTGGCCGCCTGCCTGGACCGCTGGAGCAGCCACGAACCGCTGCCCGACGCGCTGCGCGAGCGTGGCTTCGACCCTGAAACACCCCTGATGCGGCGGCTGGTGGCACTCACCGCCGAACTGGTGGATTTCCCGCGCCACCTGTCCCAGCACCCCGGCGGTTTCGTGATCTCCGAGCACCCGCTCTCGACCCTGGTGCCGGTGGAGAACGCGGCGATGGCCGACCGGACCGTAATCCAGTGGGACAAGGACGACCTGGACGCCACCGGCCTGATGAAGGTCGACTGCCTGGCGCTGGGCATGCTCACCGCCGTGCGCAAATGCCTGGCCATGCTGCACGCGCATGGCGCCCCGGCGATGGGCATGGCCGACATTCCGGCCGACGACACCGCCACCTACGACATGATCTGCCGCGCCGACACCCTGGGCGTGTTCCAGATCGAATCGCGCGCGCAGATGGCGATGCTGCCGCGCATGCAGCCGCGCTGTTTCTACGACCTGGTGATCGAAGTGGCGATCGTGCGCCCCGGCCCGATCCAGGGCGACATGGTCCACCCCTACCTCAACCGCCGCAAACGCCTAAAGGAAGAAGGCATCGAGGAAATCGACTACCCGCCCGCGCTGGAAAAGGTGTTCAAACGCACCTTGGGCGTACCCCTGTTCCAGGAACAGGTGATGCAGCTGGCCGTGGCCGCCGCCGGGTTCAGTCCCGGCGAAGCCGATGCGCTGCGCCGTTCCATGGCCGCCTGGAAGCGCCACGGTGGGCTGGAACCGCACCGCGACAAGCTGCTGGCCGGCATGGCGGCCAACAATTACAGCCGCGAATACGGCGAACGCCTGTTTGAACAGATCAAGGGCTTCGGCAGTTATGGCTTCCCGGAAAGCCACGCGGCCAGCTTCGCGCTGATCACCTACGTGAGCTGCTGGCTCAAGTGCCACCACCCGTCCGCGTTCGCCGCCAGCCTGATCAACAGCCAGCCACTGGGCTTCTACACGCCCGACCAGATCCTGCAGGACGCGCGCCGCCACGGCGTGCCGGTGCTGCCGGTGGACGTGCGCCACAGCGACTGGGACTGCACGCTGGTGCCGGCCACGCAGGCCGATGCCCTGCCCGGCATCCGGCTCGGCCTGCGGATGGTCGACGGTTTCAGCGAAGAGGTGGCGATGGCGGTGATGCAGGCGCGTGCCCGTTACCCCTTCGACAGCGTCGCCGACATCAGCCAGCGCGCCCGGCTGGACCGTCGCCACCAGGGCTTGCTGGCCGACGCCGGCGCGCTGAAGGGGCTGAGCGGACATCGCCATCGCGCCCGCTGGGATGTTTCAGGCGTGGAAAAGCCGCTGCCGTTGTTCGACACCGTGCGTGCCACCGTCGAAGCCGAGGTGCCGCTGCCGGCCCCGAGCGCGTTCGAAGACATGCAGGCCGACTACAACAGCACCGGCACCACCCTGGGCCAGCACATGGTCTCGTTCATCCGCGCCGACCTGCAGGCGCGCCGCTGCCAGCGCTCGGACCAGCTGGCCGCGCTGCCGCACGGGCGCAGCGTGCGTTTCGCCGGCCTGGTGCGCATGCGCCAGCGCCCGCAGACCGCCAGCGGCGTGACCTTCCTGACCCTGGAAGACGAATGCGGCATGGTCAACGCCGTGGTCTGGCGCAAGACCGCCGACCGCCAACACCGGGTGCTGGTGGAAGCCCAGCTGATGCAGATCGACGCCCGCCTCGAACGCGTCGACGGCGTGCAGCACCTGATCGTGCAGCGCATGCACAACCTGGACGAGTTGATCGACGGCGTGCGTACCCACAGCCGCGATTTCCATTGAGGCGATGCCGTCCCGTGCTGCGCTTGCCCGATGGTAGAGCGGGGCTCTGCCCCGCTGCTCTGTGACCCAATTCACGCCAAACACAGATACAGATTTTCCTGACTAGTGTCGCAATCACCCCATCAGCTATCGTCGCAGCCATCCAAGGATCCGGAACCGGCCATGTCGCGCACACTCACCCTCACCACCCTGGCCGTGTCCAGCCTCGCCCTGCTGGTCTCCGGCTACACCACCGTGCGGCTGCACCAGAGCCAGTCCGAGCAGCGGGTCATCACTGCACGCGGGCTGGTCATCCAGGACGCCAGCGGCCAGGCGCGGGTCGTCCTCGGCGCGCCGCTGCCCGATCCACTAAGCAAGGGCGTCACCCAGGGCCCGCGTGCCTCGCCGCTGTCCGGCGTGGTCCTGCTCGGCGCCGACGGCTCCGAACGCGGCAGCTATGGCACCGCCGATGTCGGCGACGAAGCCTCGCTCACCCTGGACGATGCCAAGGGCACCACCGAGGTGTTCAAGATCACCGCCAACCCTGATCGCGGCGCCACCCTGGTGATCAAACACCAGAACAGCACCGGCGCCATGCTCACCTCCTGGCAGGGCAAGCCGGAGCTGATCTTCCTCAACGACAACGGCCAGTCGCATTACATCCGCCCAGGTACGGCGGCCGCGCCGTAACGCCGGGCTCTGCCCGGCCGCTCTTCGTTCCGGGTCATGTGCGAAAATCAACCGTCGTTCGTTGAAGGTTTCCGCCCGTGCCCATCGCCGCTCCGTCCTGGCCGCAGGCCACCACCGTTGCCGACTTCCGCCACAACCTGGACGTGGTGCACGCGCGCATCGACGCTGCCTGCGACCGCGCCGGGCGCGACCCGGGCAGCGTGCGCCTGCTGCCGGTCAGCAAGACCGTGGACGAAGCGCGCCTGCGCCTGGCGGTTGAAGCCGGCTGCGATACGCTCGGCGAGAACAAGGTGCAGGAAGCCAAGGGCAAGGCCGAGGCGATGGCCGACCTGGGCATCCGCTGGTCGGTGATCGGCCACCTGCAGACCAACAAGGCGCGCGACGTGGCGCGCTTCGCCTGCGAGTTCCAGGCGCTGGACAGCCTGCGCGTGGCGCAGGCGCTGGACCAGCGGCTGGCGCAGGAAAACCGCACGCTGGACGTGTTCGTGCAGGTCAACACCTCCGGCGAGGCAAGCAAGTATGGGCTGGACCCGATCGAGGTCGCCGACTTCGTGCAGCAGCTGCCGGCGTTTACCCAACTGCGGGTGCGCGGGTTGATGACGCTGGCGGTGTTTTCCACCAATGCGGAGCTGGTGCGCCCCTGTTTCGTGCGCCTGCGTGAGCTGCGCGACCGGCTGCGCCCGACGCTGCCGGCCGGAGTCAGCCTGGATGAGTTGTCGATGGGGATGTCGGGGGATTTCGAGCTCGCCATCGAGGAAGGCGCTACGGTGGTGCGGGTGGGACAGGCTATCTTTGGGGCGCGGGCTACGCCGGATAGTCAGTATTGGCCGGGAACAGCCGGTTGAGTTGAGACCGCCTGGCAGCCACGCAACAGACCCCTTCCCGTGTTGAAGCGGCCGGTCCTGGGCGCGTGGCGACGCGTTCATCGCAATGGCGCCCATCGGTCAAAGGGCGCGGCGTGTCGCTACGCGGGGTTACAGCATCCGTCGTTACGCGAGCGTGGCCATGTGGTTTGCGTGTTCGCGGGCCTGGGCGTGCAGCCAGTCGCGGAAGGCGAGGAAGCCCGGGTGCGTTGAGGAGCGCGGTGGGTAAACCAGCCAGTGCGACCAGCGTGTTTTCAGCCGGTGCGGCGACAACGCGATCAGCTGGCCGGAATCCAGCAGCAGGCGCGCGCGGGTCATCCGCCCCAGCGCCACGCCGAAACCATCCAGCGCGGCGCGGTGGTGCGCTTCGGAATCATTGAGCATCGCCACGAAACGCGCCGGCGCCGCGTCGCCGATAAGCGCGAACCAGCGATGCCATTCGCCATCGGGGTCGCCCAGCAGCGGCCACTGCGACAACGGCCGTGCGTCCACCCCACCCATGCGCTCGACCAGCGACGGACTGGCCATCGGCACCATCCACTCGTCGAACAGAGGCTCGGCATGCACCCCGCTCCACTGCCCCGCGCCCACCCGCAGCGCCGCATCGCAGTGCAGCTGGCGCTCGAAATCGGTCAGCCGCTCGCTGGATTCCAGGTTGAACTCGATCTGCGGATGCGCGGTCACGAATGAGCCCAGGCGCGGCACCAGCCAGTTGGACGCCATCGACGGCAGCGCGCTCACCGTGAGCACCCGGTCATGCCGCGCGGCGAACGGCTGCAGCGCCTGCGCAATTGCATCCAAATGCGGCCCCACCTGCTCCAGCAGCCGCTGGCCCTCGGGCGTCACCTTCACCCCGCGCCGCTGCCGCTGCAGCAGCGGGTAGCCCAACCGCTCCTCCAGCTGTCGCATCTGGTGGCTGAGCGCGCTGACCGTCAGATTCAACGAATCCGCGGCGCGGGTCAGGTTGCCCAGGCGGGCGGCGGTGACGAAATTCTGCAGCGGCTGGAGCGGAACCCGGGACATGGCGACTTGAATCCAATTCAAGAAAGGGTTGTGAAACGATCGCTTCTGCGTCGCCCATCCTGCCCGTATCGTCAATTCCACTCAAGTGGAGGACGCCCATGAACATCTACGCCAGCCTGTTGTTCCTGCACGGTCATATCGCCAACGCCGACCTGGCGCGACAGCTGGCCGAGCCCGAGGACGCCGACGCTCAGGGCGCCGGCTTGGCCTCCGGCAGCACCCGGGGCCTGCCGTCGTACCACTCCCGCGCCCCCGCCAAGTGCCAGGTGCGCTTGTCGCCGTCCAGTTCGATGCCGGCACCGAGCAGCCCCCAGCGCAGGTAGAGATCACCGCGTCGCTTGCCCTGCGGCATGTCCAACCGCGCGCGCAGCGACAGCCGTTCGTTCTCGGCCTGCAGGTCGTCCACGGCCAGGTGCTCGCGCTGCCAGCGCAGCTGGCCGCTGGCCTGCACCTCGCCCGAATCGAGCAGGCCCAGCACCCAGCGCGGGTAATCCTTGCGTGCTGCGAACACGCCCAGCACCGGGCCGGCGTCGCGCAGGCGCAGTTTCGCGCGCGCATCCACCCGGAACGGTTCGGCGGCTTGGATGTGCCCGCTGTCCAGGTCCACCTCGCCCCACCAGCCGCCCTTGCCGGCCGTATCGCCGTCGACCTGCACATTGCGCAGGCTCAGCGTCGTGCCGCCGAGGTCGAACTGGCCGGCGTCGAAATCAGCGCGCTTCACCTGCGCCTTGACCTGCGCATCGCCGAGGATATTCATTCCCAGCACCTGCACGCGTGCGCCGGTACCACGCAGGTCGGCACGCCCCTGCCCGACCCGGCCGGCGCCATCCAGCGACACCTCGCCACTGAGCAGGCCGGTGCCACCCAGCAGGCGCGCATTGCCGCTGCCTACGTAGCGGTTGTAGGCGGTCAGGTCGGGCACCCGCGCATCCTTGAACGCAAGATGCGCACGCATGCCCTCGCGCAGCTGCTGCAACCGCGCATCGCCGCGCAGGTTCAACGCCATCGCCTTGCCATCGAACAGCACCGTCTTCGGCGAATCTGACGGCGCGGCACGAAACTCGGGAATGGCGACCTTCAATTCCGCCTGCGGCGGTTCACCCTCGACAATCCGCCCCACCGCGCTGGCTTCACCCTGCATGCGCACGCCGGCCACCTCGGACACCGCCACCACCTTGGGCACATCCAGCCGGCTGCCCGGCGCCAGCGCACCGTCGACGATCTTCAGGTCGCCCTCGAGCAGGCCGCCGCCATCCAGCCGGAACCACGGCTTGCGCACGAACAGGTCGGCAATCCAGTTCAACGAATCGAACTTCCACGCGCCGCGCACCTCGCCGGACAGGCGCGGCAGCAGCTCCGCCGGCGCCTCGAACGGAATCTTCCGCCCCTGCACGCGCAGGTCGGCGTGCAGCTCGCTGCCGGTTTCCTCGTCGCGCGGCAGGCGCGCCTGCACCCGCATGTCCTGCGCCACGTCCAGCTGCAGCGACAAAAGCCCACGGTCCGGCGCATGCACGCCGGCATGCACCGGCACCCGCCACACCATGCGGCTGCCGGGCTGCAGCTCGCCGCGGTTCATCGCCAGGTCCGCATTGAGCCGCGCCTCGGCCGGCATGCTGCCCACCTTGGCGTGCGCGCCGGCGGTATCAATCGTGATCGCCTGGCTGCGCCCGTCCACCTGCAGCTGCGCCCAGGTGATGCCCAGCTTGCGCAGGCCCGGCGCTTCGTCGCGGTAGTGGCGCGGGTAATGGAAGCGTGCCGCAAGGTGCGCCTCGTCCAGCAGCTTGACCCCGTCGTAGCTCACGGTGGCCTGCTCGAATCCGGCGGTGGAATCGAACAGTTCCGAAGGGCCACCCTTGACCTGCTTCTGGAAACCGACCGTGCCGTGGCCCTCGCCAGTCACCAGCAGCTTGCCGAAACGGCCGCTGCGGATGCTGTCGCTGTGGATCGCATCCAGCCGGATGTTCCAGCCGCGGTCGCCACGCGGCGGCGGTGGAATCGCCTTCTCTACCCGTGAGATGTCCGCTTCCACCCCGGTCGCGTTGATGCCCGGAATGCGCACCTCGCGCTTGAACAGGTGCACCAGCGAAATCCATGCGCTCGCGCGGTCGGCGCGGAAAACATAGACCGTGTGGTTGGCCTGGCCACGGATATGGATGTTCCAGACAATCGCGTGCCCGGGCATCAGGGTCAGCGCCGGCCCGGTCTTCAACGTGAACTTTTCAGGTTTGCGGTTGGTGACCGCATCGAACAGCGGCGTGTTGAGGAACACATTCCCCGCCACCAGGTACAACGCATACAGCACCAGCAGCGCATACAGCGCCACACGCCACGGCCGGGGCCAGCGCCGGACGCGCTCGGGAATCAAAGCCATGGAAGTCTGCGACGTAACGGAATGACACCGCCACTATCAACAACCGCGCTACGGCACCGCGTGAAGATTAGAGGGCACGCCAACTGCAATGGTAGGGTCGGTCCCCAGACGACCGCCGATACCAACGATCACTGCTATAACGCATGACCAGAAAACGGCGCCGCCTCTGCCACGCTCAACCCACCCGCCGCTCAGGATCCCAAGCCATCGGCTGCCACAACTCCAGCTTGTTCCCATCAGGATCCAGGATCCACGCAAACGAACCGTTCTCATGCGTCTCCGGCCCACTCACGATGGTCACATCCGCCTCACGCAGGTTCGCCAGCAACCCTTCCAGATCATCCACCCGATAATTGATCATGAAAGGCGACTCGCTCGGACTGAACCATTTACTCTCCGGCTCGGCCAGCGCCCACACGGTCAGCCCACCATCGTTGGCCTTGTCATCCGGCCAACGCAGCACCGCACCACCGAAATCCTCCAGCTGCATGCCCAGGTGCTGCCGGTACCACTCAGCCAGCGCGGCACGGTCGCCACGGCTCTTGAAGAACACCCCACCGATACCGGTCACCTTCGCCATTGCCGTGCCCCTGCTGCTGTATGTGGTGCGCCGAGCGTACACCGCCCGGCGCCCACCGCAAGGCCGACGCCTCAGGCATCCGGATCCGGCAGCTTCGCCACCACCTTGAACTCCACATCGAAGCCGCTCAGCCAGGTCACGCCCACGGCGGTCAGGCTCGGATGCGGGGCCTGGCCCCAGTACTCCGGCACGATCGCCCAGACCCGGTCGAGGATCTTGTCCGGATCGATCATGAAGACGGTCACGTCGACCACGTCATCGAAGGTGCAGCCCGCTGCGGCCAACACCGCGTTGAGGTTCTCGAACAGGCGGTGCACCTGCGCTTCCAGCCCCGGCTCCGGCGAACCGTCTTCGCGGCTGCCGACCTGGCCGGAGACGAACAGGAAGCCGTTGGAACGCACGGCGGGCGAATAGCGGTAGCGGGCATACAGGTCCTGCCGGCCGGCGGGGAACACAACGTCTCGGGTTGCCATGGAAGTCTCCAGAGGGGCTCGGGGCCCAGTGAGGGAATGCCTCCACGGTACGGGCGCCGCCCGGGGCGATAAACGACCAACCTTGGCCATCACTGTTTGTAGAATCCAAACAATTGCCCATGGGAGTGCCGATGGACCGTTTCGATGCCATGCAGGCCTTTGCCCGGGTCGTGGAGACCGGCAGTTTCACCAAGGCCGCGCAGACCCTGCACATGAGCCGCACCACCGTGACCCAGCTGGTGCAGCAGTTGGAGGCGCGCCTGCGCGTGCGCCTGCTCAACCGCACCACCCGCCAGGTCAACGTCACCGAAGACGGCGCCGCCTACTACGAGCATGTGGTCCGGCTGCTCGCGAATTTGGACGATGCCGAGACCAGCCTTTCCAGTTTCGCCGCCAGTCCCCGCGGGCGCCTGCGCGTGGACGTGCCCGCCCCCTTGGCGCGCTTCCTGCTCGTCCCCGCCCTGCCCGACTTCCATGCGCGCTTCCCGGACATCCAGCTCGACCTTGGGGTCAGCGACCGCAACGTCGACCTGATCGACGAGAACGTGGACTGCGTCATCCGCGGCGGCGTGCTGACCGATCCGTCGCTGGTCGCCCGCCATATCGGCGACCTGAAAGCGGGGCTGTACGCCGCGCCGCAGTATCTCGACACCATCGGCACCCCCACGCACCCTGCTGAGCTGGAGGCCGAGCCGCACCGCATCGTCGGCTACCGGGGCTCACGCCCCAGCGGTGCCATGCCGTATGTGCTGCGGCAGGGCGATGCATCCTTGACCGTGCACGGCCGCCATGTGCTCGCGGTGGATGATGGCAACGCCTACCTCGCCGCCGGCGTGGCCGGACTGGGCGTACTGTGGCTGCCGGACTATGTGGCGGCCGAGCACGAACGACACGGTGAACTGGTGCGCGTGCTGACCGACTGGCAGGTCGACCCCATGCCCCTGCACATCGCATTCCGACCCAACCGGCACGTCAGCGCCAAACTGCGCGTGTTCGTCGACTGGGTCGCGGCCTTGATGGCCAAGCACGTGCCGAAAGCCACGCAGGGCGTGGCGCTACCGGGTGGACAGGACCAGCAGCAGGAAGATCAGTAGCGAGGCCACGCTGGCCAGGGTGAGTACCCATTGGATATCGCGAAGCCGCAGGGTCGCCGCATCCAGCTCGTCCCGGTGCGTGCGAAGCAGCAGGAAGCGGGTGTAGGTGCCATTACCCCAGTGACTGCCACCCGGGCCGAAGGTGCGTGGCGCGCCAAAGGCATCGAACAGCGCCGGATGATCGCGACGGATCCGCCGGAGCATCATCACGTTGAACGGCAGGCACATCAGGATCAGCCCGAACGGCAGCAGCAGCATCATGTCGATCAGTTCTTTCACGGCACCTCCCCTGTGCAGTGCCCTCGATGATAGGCCGAACCGCCGCTGCCGTGCGACCTTCACGACGGCAACGGCTGCACCACCAGCACGTCCCCACGGCACACATCCACCTCCCGGTAGATCGCGTCGCGCCCGTTGCGGAACGCCAGGCGAAGGTCGAAACGGCAGCCGGTGTCGCCCAGGCGCACGGTGGTGCTGACGCCGCCCCCGTCGATACGATCGATCGGACGGGCCTCGAACACCCCGCTGCCGGCTTCGGCGACTTCCAACCGGAGGATGCTGTCGTGCGCCCGGTTGAGCACCGTCAGGTAACGCGGCTGCTCGGTAGCGTGGGCGGCCGAGGTCGTAGACAGCAGGACAAGCAGTACGAGGGGGCGGGTATGCATGGCGGCAGGCTCCGGCGTGGGTGAGCCTGCATGACGCGCCGGGAATACCCACGCCGGCAACGGATCCGGGACCAATCGTCGTCACGTCGGGACCAATCGTAATGGGCCGTCATGGCGCTTCTCCGGACTGGCACGGCCGCCTAAGATGGCCCTGCCCCGCCTTGCCGGGCGCCCTGGATACCCGCCGTGATCGTTCGCCTTGGCAGCACCTCCATCACGCTGACCCGCTACCTGCTGCTGTGGACCGCCGTCGTGCTGGTGTTCGCCGTGCAGCATGTCCTCAGCGACGGCATGCATGGCAACAGCGTGCCGCTGATCGCTCATCTACGCTGGTCGATGATCCAGTGGTACACGTGGGCCGCGCTTGCGCCGCTGGTGTTCCGCCTGGCCGAGCGCCATCCCATAGACCCGACGCGGCGCCTGCGCGGCTTGGGCAGGCACGTGCTGGCCAGCCTGGTGGTCACCTCCGCCGCCATGGTGATCGGCGCACTGGTCTCCACCCTGTTCGAACCCAGTGGCTTCTTCGAACAGCTCGGCTACTTCCTGGCCCAGCACTTCGCCATCGGCCTGCTTGCCTACTGGGCGCTGTTCGCCCTGCAGCAGGCCCTGCACTTCCAGGCCGAGAAGGCGCGGCGCGAGGTGGAAGCCAGCCGGCTCGCCACTGAACTGGCCCAGTCGCGCCTGCTGTCGCTCAAGTCGCAGCTGCAGCCGCATTTTCTGTTCAACACGCTGCACGCCATCATCACCCTGCTCGACGAAGACACCCTCTCAGCCGAAGACATGCTGCTGCGCCTGAGCGAGCTGCTGCGCGCCTTCCTCGAAGACTACGACGGCCAGGAGATTCCGCTGCGCCAGGAGCTGGACCTGATCGAGCTGTACCTCGGCATCCAGCGTGTCCGCTTCAAGGACCGGCTGACCACCCGCACCTACATCGCACCGGACACCCTCGACTGCGCGGTGCCCAGCCTGCTGCTGCAGCCACTGGTGGAGAATGCGCTACGCCATGGCATCGGCCAGCGCGTGGGCGAGGACGTGGTGGAGATCGAAACCCGTCGCGACGGCGACGCCCTGTGCATTGAAGTCCGCAACCGCAACAGCACGCTGGAGCCCACCCCGAAGGCACCGGCCGGGCATGGCATCGGCATGTCCAACACCCGGCTGCGCCTGAAGGAGCTGTACGGCGATGCCGCCGAGGTGCGCCTCGACATGCTCTGGCCCGAAGGCGTGGCCTGTCGGGTGCGCCTACCGTTTCGCGCCCTGGGGTCCCTCGACGACGCACCGGAGTTCGATGCGGGGACAGCGCCGGCATGAGCATCCGCGTACTGGTGGTGGACGATGAGCCACTGGCCCGCCGGGCCATCGTGCGCCTGCTGGCTGACGACCCGGAGATCGAACTGCTCGGCGAATGTGGGGATGGCGTCTCCGCCGTGAAGGCCATCCGCGAACAATCGCCCGACCTGGTGTTCCTGGACATCCAGATGCCGGCGATCACCGGCCTCGACGTCGTCGCCACCATCGGCGCAGAGCGCATGCCCGCCACCGTGTTCGTTACCGCCTACGAGCAGTACGCAGTCAAAGCGTTCGAGGCCAATGCGGTGGACTACCTGGTCAAACCCTTCAGCCGCGAGCGCTTCGCCGCCACCTTGCAGCGCGCCCGTCAGCGCGTGTCGGCCGCAACCGGCACCAGCGCGCAGGCCACCACCCAGATCCTGCAGGCGCTGGACGCCCTGCGCCAGCGCGAGCTCTACCTGCAGCGCATCCCCGTTCGGGTGGAAGAACATGTAGTTCTGATCGACGTCGCTGACATCGTCTGGATCAAAGCCGCACGCAACACCGTGGAAATCCACCTTGCCACGAAGGTGCACGAACATCGCGGCACCATGACCGCATTGGCCGAGCGGCTGGACCCGAAGCACTTCGCACGGGTACACCGCTCGGCCATCGTCAACATCGCCCGGGTCAAGACCATCCATCCCTGGTTCAACGGCCACCATGTGGTCACCTTGGACACCGGCCAGCAGCTGCGCATGAGCCGGTACCAGAATGAGGCATTTTTGAAGCTGGTATCTACGCGGGCAGAAGCGACCTGACCCCGTAGCGCCGGGCTCTACCCAGCGGCTCTCCGCGCAGCCCTTGGGGACGACGAAGAAGGAGTCGTTCGCCACAGTCACGCCACTCGACGTATATTTTTGTAATACCCCAACCCTTTGACCAACACTCCGGCCGCAGTCGGCGGTCACGCCGACCGAGACCTCCACCATCCCTTCATCGGCCCCATCGCCCCCTCCTCGCGGAACGGCTCCCAGTCGTACCGCACCATTCCTCTTTGCTTGAATTGACAGAAGGAGTGATGTCTGCCGCAAATGCCTCGCCACGTTGGCGATTGCATCAGGGACCTCGGGAGATCCAGCTGCCGTCAGCACTCTACGTCTCAAGCACCGGGTCAGATGTGCACATTGGCTTCGAGATGAACAGTATTGAAATCATCGTTGTATGTATTGCCAAGCGCACACTCGGCATAGTTCCCATGCTGGTTGTAGTAACGCACGCATGCCTCACGACGATGATTGGAATTAGCCAGTCTGTGCCCATTAACACTGACTCGAGCCGCAGTGGCCTGGCCCGGCCGCTTGTTTACCTGCCACTCAAGCACTGTCACACCATTGATATTTATCCGGTGAGTAAAGATGGAGCCTGCAGAGTATGCAAAGTGAGCCCTGTACATATGACCATACTTTTCGTGCACGTGCATATTATTGCCCGGGACGTCAATGTGGACAGAATGGACAATATTCAAACCATGCTCCTCGAACTTTATGTAGTACAGATCGACATCCCCATGCGCATTACTTTGCTCATCGACCCGTTCTATTTTCAGATTACTGTGATCATATCTAATCCTATCCACGCCCTGGATGATGACCCAGCTGTCGAATTTTCCAGGCGTCGGGTTGGCCGTATTCGTCGTGAACACCCCGCCCGCCGGAGATCTGATCTCAGCGGCCACTTTATGCGTAGTAACGGCGCTTTTCGTCGTGTGAAGGAAAATTACTTGACCCTTCAATTCGGACGTGTCACGTGGCTCGCGTTCGGATTCAGGCTCCGCAGGGAGATCTTCCCGGATGGGATCCCAATGGTAGACATACCGTGTATCGCGCGCGTGGTTGGTCCCAGAGATGTAAGCGCCGGTGTCATAATCAATGAGCTTGATGGTCTTCAACTGCTCCATCGAGAGCTGGACTCGGACGTCATTTTTGTCCCGCGCCTCGATCAGGAACTCCACAGGCACCTGCTGATTGCCATTGGCGTAGACGCGCGCGGTGACTTTTGATCGCGCGAGGACGCGCACTTCAAACTGCGTGAGCGTTACCCAATCAGCATTCGGCACTACATCGGATTCATCCGGCGAATCCTCGATAGCCTCGATGGCCTCGATTTCCATGACGGCATTCATAAGTCACCTTCCTGTTCCAAATTGAGTTAAACAGCCGCCAGAACGCATGAACCAAAAGCTGAGCAGACCGACCGCGTGGACTGCCAGACCAGGAACATGTTTCGGACCTACTGAATCGCAGACAGGAAGGGCGTGCGCGGGAAAATGCAGCACACCTTCAAAGAGGGACGCCCCGATCAGAATTCCCACGCAACGGGCACGGTAAACACAAGCACGTTGAGCGCAGCTCACTGCTCGCGATTCACCCCCGTGAGTCGCCAACATAATCCCGGGGTTGTTATGCCTGCGTGTTGGGTGGGAGCGGCCGCAGAGTGTGCCTGATTGGCGTTGGCTTGACGCCTCACGCGGCCGGGCAGAGCCCGGCTCTACCGTTGGGGAGGGACCAGCGTTACGCCGCTTTCTCGCCTGCGCGCAGGGTGAGAACCTCTACCCCATTGTCGGTTACCAAGACCGTGTGTTCGGCCTGCGCCGACAACTTCCCATCACGCGTGGTAACGGTCCAACCGTCTTCGCTCATGTCGATGGCCGCGCGGCCCTGGTTGATCATCGGCTCAATGGTGAAGGTCATTCCGGCTTCCAGCTCTTCACCGGTGCCGCGCTTACCGTAATGCAATACCTGCGGCTCTTCATGCATTTCGCGGCCGATGCCGTGCCCGCAGAACTCGCGAACTACGCTGTAGCCGTTCGCCTTGGCATGTTGCTGGATCGCGAAACCGACGTCACCCAAGGTCGCACCCGGGCGGACCACGGAAATGCCCTTCCACATCGCTTCGCGGGTCACCCGCACCAGCCGCTTCGCCTGGAAGTCCACTTCGCCAATCAGGTAGGTCTTGCTGGAGTCGGCAATGAAGCCATCCTTCTCCAGGGTGATGTCCAGATTGACGATGCTGCCAGCGCGCAGTATCTCGTCCGCCGACGGCACGCCATGGCACACCACGTTGTCGACCGAGCTGTTGAGTACATAGGCAAAGCCATACTGCCCTTTGCTGGCCGGCCGCGCCTTCAATTCGTCGACGATGAAACGCTCCACCCAATCGTTGACCTGCAGCGTGCTCATGCCTTCCAGCGGCAGTCGGTCCAGCGCCTCGAACACCGAGGCCAGCAAGCGCCCGGACGCCCGCATCAGCGCCTGTTCTTCAAGTGTCTTGATCACGCCACTGCTACCCGCAGCGCGCCGGGGTCCACCCCCGCCGCCCGTAGTTCACGGTTGACGATCTCCTGATAGCTCATGCCGGGATTCATCTCGCACAGCATGCCGACCTTGATCCAGAAGCCGGCCTGGGCATTGATCGAACGTCCGGAAACGCCGCTGGCGCGGCGCAGGTTGTCGTGCAGTTCGTCGTCGATGTTGACGATGCCCATGGGCGATCTCGGTACCAGGAATATACACATCATATACGCTTCGTATATTCCCGGATACCCGGACGTGACGCGTACAGCAGCCGGGCAGAGCCCGGCTCTAGCGGGCGCCCATCACCTTTTCCATGTCTTCGCCCTGCGGCATCCCCGACACGCGCTGCACTATGCCTTCCGCATCACGGAACAGAATGCCCGGCGTGCCCTGGAAGCCCAATTCCACCATCAGCACCTGGTTCGCATCCAGCTTGTTGGCCAGTTCCGGGGTGATCTTCGTCGCCGGCTTGATCCCGCCCTTGCTGAAATCGTGTTCGTTCTGCAGGAACACCGCGCTGGGATTGGGCGCACCCAGAATCGCTGCGGCCTTGGCCGGGCTGTCCTCACGGATCACGCCGACCATCACGTGCCGCAGCTGCACCTTGCCACTGTCCACCCACGGGCGTGCCGCTTCCCAGAACCGATGGCAGTACGGGCAGTTGGCATCGCTGAAGGTATAGACCACGCGCGGCGCATCGGCACGGCCGTCGCGTACCCAGGCGCTGGCATCCAGCTTCTTCCAGATCTTGTCCGACATCGGCTTCTCCACCAGCTTCTCAAGCGGAGCAGCGCCGACATCCTCACCCTTCTCATTGAAGAGGGTGCCCACCATCAAATTCTTGCCGTCGGCGGTGACATACGCAGCGGCCGGCTGCTGACCGCCCACCAGGCCCGCAAAGCCACGCAGCCCGCCCGGTGCATCGAATTCGCCCATCACCTCGAAGCCGTGCTTCTCGATGCCCTGCAACACGGCGGGACGGTTCGCGCCTGCCTTTGCAGTGGACGTGGCAGCCGGCTGGGCGGCGGTCTTGGCAGGCTGCTGCGCCTGGCTGCACCCGGCCACGGCCAGCAGTACCGACACGGCCAGCACGGAGCCCAGCATGGGCGAGGATTTCAACGACATGGACACTCCCGGGGCACGCCCGTAACGATCAGCCCACAGGGTAGTCGCATCCGGCTGGCGGTGCAGCCGGATGCAGGCAACGCAGTGTTGAGGTTCAGGCGGCCGGCCGCAGCGGCTCGCCCTGCATGTGCGGCAGCGCAGTCCGAAGGCGCTCGCGGCGCTGCGCGAAGATCTGGCGGCGGTAGCGCGCCGGGGTCACCCCGACGATGCGCAGGAACAGGCGACGGAACGCGCTCTGGTCCGAGTAGCCCACCGCCCACGACACTTCGTCCACCGCACCACCGCCCTGCAGCAGCAGCTGTGCCTTGGCGATGCGCAGGCGCTGGCAGTACGCGATCGGACGCAGGCCGGTGGCCTTGAGAAAGCGCCGCTGCAGGGTGCGCGGTTCCAGCCCGGCCGCATCGCAGATGTCCTGCAGGGTCACCCCACGGGCGGCGATGCTGTGCAGCCAGCGCTGCGCCTTGAGGATGCCGCGGTCGCCGTGGGCGAAGTTCGGGCTGAAGCGCTCCAGGTCTTCCTGCACGCCGCGCGGAATGACCAGCTGCAGCTGCTGGATCGCCGCGCTCATCACGCTCTGCCCGTAGATCCGGGCCAGGAGACGCAGGCTGATGTACTTCCAGGCGTCCGGGCCGGACGAGGTGAGCAGGTCGCCGTCGTCGACCAGGGCACGCTCGCTCGGCTGCCAGCTCGGCACCACGGCGGCCAGCGTCGGGCAGCGCGACAGGTCCGGCAGGCTCACCGAGCGGCCGGTCAGGATCCCGGCCGAGGCCAGCAGCAGGCCGCCCTCCTCGCAACCGGCCAGCAGGCTGCCGGCGTCATGGCAGTCGCGCAGCCAGGTCAGCATGCGCTCGTCGCCCTGCATCAGCGGCCAGCTCGGCTCGTTGCCCGGCACCACGATCACCGATGGCGGGGCGTCGCCGAACAGTTCGGCCCCGGCCACGCGCTGCATGCCGTGCCCGCGCGTGGACAGCGTCCAGCGGGTGACCAGCATCCGCGCGCCCGAGCGTTTGCCGGCCGCCGCCGTACGGTTGCAGCGCTGGGCCAGCTCGGACAGCACGGGCGCGGCAGCGCGCAGGCTGCCGGGGTATTCGAGCACCGCGACTTCCATGAGGGTCGGCGAGGTTGGCTTGGGGTTCGACGATGAGGTGGGGAAAGATGCATCCATGACGGCGCTCCTGGAACGGCTTCTGAGACCGGCAATCCCTGCTGGATCAAGGCTTGGCGGCGATTCAGAGGGAGCGTACGGAGGCCCTTCCCATGCAGCTATGAAACTAGTTGTAAATCCGGCCCGGTAACGACATCCGACCGGTTCCGGCAAACCCTTGACTCTTGACCAGACTCCAGGGTTCACACTGTGACCCTGATCCCCTGCGAGACCGCCGTGAACATAGGACAGCTCGCACGCCAGGCCGGCGTGCCCATCGACACCGTGCGCTACTACGAGCGCCAGCACCTGCTCGCCACTGCCCAGCGCAGTGCCGGCGGCTACCGGGTGTTTTCCGACACCGACCTGACCCGCCTGCGCTTCATCCGCCGCGCCAAGGCGCTGGGCTTCACCCTGGAAGAGATCGGCGAACTGCTCCGGCTCAGCGACCACCGTGGCCAGGACATGGCCCAGGTCCGCGACACCGCCGTTCACAAACTGCAGGACATCGAGCAGCGCATCGCCGAACTGCAGCGCATGCAGGCCGCGCTCGGCCAGCTGGTGGATGCCTGCCCCGGCCACGGCGATCTGGAACAGTGCCCGATCCTGGCCGCACTGACGGAGCCGCGCGCATGAACGCTCCGCACAGCTGCTGCTCGGCGCATCTTGCAAAACCGGCCATCCCCGCTTCGGCAATACCACCCGGCACCCGTTACACCTGCCCGATGGATCCCGAGATCGTGCAGGACGGCCCCGGCACCTGCCCGATCTGCGGCATGGCGCTCGAGCCGATGATGCCCAGCCTGGACGACGGCGAGAACCCGGAGCTCACCGATTTCCGTCGGCGCTTCTGGTGGAGCCTGCCGCTGAGCGTGGCCACGTTCCTGCTGGCGATGCTGGCGATGACGCCGCTTCTGCACGCGCTCTCCCCATCGCTGCGGGTCTGGATCGAGTTCGCCCTCGCCACCCCGGTAGTGCTGTGGGCCGGCTGGCCGTTCCTGCAGCGCTGGGCGCAGTCGATCCGCAACCGCAGCCCCAACATGTGGACGCTGATCGGCACCGGCGTGCTGGCGGCCTATGGCTACAGCGTGGTCGCCACCGTTGCCCCCGGTCTGTTCCCGCCCTCCTTCCAGCAGCATGGCCATGTCGGCGTGTACTTCGAAGCGGCAGCGGTGATCATCTCGCTCACACTGCTCGGCCAGCTGATGGAACTGCGCGCCCGTGCGCAGACCTCGGCAGCGATCAAGGCGCTGCTCGGCCTGGCACCGAAAACCGCGCGCGTGCTGCGCGACGATGGCCGCGAGGAAGACGTGGAGATCGCCTCCCTGCGGCCCGGCGACCGCCTGCGCGTGCGGCCCGGCGAGAAGGTGCCGGTGGACGGCAGCGTGCTGGAAGGCCGCTCGAGCGTGGACGAATCGATGCTGACCGGCGAGCCGGTGCCTGTCGCCAAGGCCGTGGGCGATACGGTCATCGGCGCCACCCTCAACGGCACCGGCAGCCTGGTGATCCGCGCCGAAAGGCTGGGCGACGACAGCATGCTGGCGCAGATCGTGCAGCTGGTCGCGCAGGCACAACGTTCGCGCGCACCGATGCAGCGCATGGCCGACAAGGTGGCGTACTGGTTCGTGCTGGCCGTGCTCGGCGTGGCGGTGCTCACGTTCTTCGGCTGGGGCCTGTTCGGTCCGGACCCGTCGTGGACGCACGCCGTGCTCAGCGCGGTGGCGGTGCTGATCATCGCCTGCCCCTGCGCACTCGGCCTGGCTACGCCGATGACGATCATGGTCGCCACCGGTCGCGCCGCACAGCACGGCGTACTGTTCCGCGACGCCGAAGCGATCGAGGCCCTGCGCACGGTCGACACGCTGGTGGTGGACAAGACCGGCACGCTGACCGAAGGCCGCCCGGCCTTCCGCGAGGCGATTGCCGTTGCCGGCTTCAACGCCGACCAGGTCCAGCACTGGGCCGCCAGCCTGGACCAGGGCAGCGAGCATCCGCTGGCGGCGGCGATTGTTGCCGAAGCGCGTGCGCGCGGCCAGGCGCTCGCCACCGTGCACGATTTCGATTCGCTCACCGGACTGGGCGTGCGCGGCACCGTGGACGGCAAGGCATTGCTGCTCGGTAATGCCACGCTGATGCGCGAACACGGCATCGCGCTGGAACCGGTGCAGGCCGATGCAGACCGCCTGCGTCGCACCGCCGCCAGCGTCATGTACCTCGGCGTCGACGGCACCCTTGCCGGCATCATCGCGGTGGCCGATCCGATCAAGGCCTCCACCGCCGAAGCCATCACGCAGCTGCACGCCGACGGCATCCGCATCGTGATGGCCACCGGCGACGGCACCGCCACTGCCGAAGCAGTCGCGCGCGAGCTCGGCCTGGACGAAGTGCACGGCGAAATGCGCCCGGCCGACAAGGCCGAACTGATCCGCACTCTGCAGGCGCAGAGACGCATCGTGGCGATGGCCGGCGACGGCATCAACGACGCCCCCGCGCTGGCCAGTGCCAACGTCGGCATCGCGATGGGCAACGGCACCGACGTGGCGATGTCGAGCGCGCAGGTCACGCTGGTCAAGGGCGATCTGCGTGGCATCCTGCGTGCGCGCCAGCTGTCCACCGCCAGCGTGCGCAACATGCGCCAGAACCTGGGCTTTGCCTTCCTCTATAACGGTCTGGGCATTCCGGTGGCGGCCGGCGTGCTGTATCCACTGGGCATCACGCTGTCGCCGATGCTCGCTGCGGTGGCGATGAGCCTGAGTTCGGTGTCGGTGATCAGCAACGCGCTGCGGCTTCGCCATCAGCGTGTGTCGAATGCATGACAGTTTTTTCTTGCCATTCGAAAACAGCGTCGCTATGATTCCGCTCCTCACGACGTGGGGCCATAGCTCAGCTGGGAGAGCGCCTGCATGGCATGCAGGAGGTCGGCGGTTCGATCCCGCCTGGCTCCACCACTCCAATCCTTAGGCCGATTGGAAGGTAGTGAATACAATTCAAGTTTTTCGTGCGTCCCCATCGTCTAGAGGCCTAGGACATCACCCTTTCACGGTGGCGACCGGGGTTCGAATCCCCGTGGGGACGCCAGTTTCAAAGCACAAAGCCCTGACTCCGGTCGGGGCTTTTTGTTTGCGTCGCGCATGTGTCGCGCATGCAGAAAACACTTGGCGAACTCTTCACATCCGCGTAGAATTCGGCCTCCAGCATCGTGGGGCCATAGCTCAGCTGGGAGAGCGCCTGCATGGCATGCAGGAGGTCGGCGGTTCGATCCCGCCTGGCTCCACCACTCCAGACCTTAGGCCGTCCGGAGCAGCTGGAAAAAATTTGATGAGTTTCATGCGTCCCCATCGTCTAGAGGCCTAGGACATCACCCTTTCACGGTGGCGACCGGGGTTCGAATCCCCGTGGGGACGCCACTCATCGAAACGCAAGGCCCCGGCTTCCCATTCAGGCAAATCAACGCTATGATGGTCGGCTCGCGGTAACAACGTGGGGCCATAGCTCAGCTGGGAGAGCGCCTGCATGGCATGCAGGAGGTCGGCGGTTCGATCCCGCCTGGCTCCACCACTTCTCCGGACATAGGCCGTCCGACAGAAGAAAAATTCAAAGTTTCGTGCGTCCCCATCGTCTAGAGGCCTAGGACATCACCCTTTCACGGTGGCGACCGGGGTTCGAATCCCCGTGGGGACGCCAATAACGCAGAGAACCCCGGCAATGCCGGGGTTTTTTGTGCCCGCTCAAAAATCCATTTGCATTCCGAAACAAACCCGCTATGATAGGCGGCTCGCAGCATCAACGTGGGGCCATAGCTCAGCTGGGAGAGCGCCTGCATGGCATGCAGGAGGTCGGCGGTTCGATCCCGCCTGGCTCCACCAACATCCGGTCATTAGGCCGATCGGATGGATGCAGCATACAAATTAAAGTTTTCGTGCGTCCCCATCGTCTAGAGGCCTAGGACATCACCCTTTCACGGTGGCGACCGGGGTTCGAATCCCCGTGGGGACGCCAATTTTAAAACGCAAAAAGCCCTGACTCCGGTCGGGGCTTTTTGTTTTGGTAGCCTACGCCCATGTGCTATTCCGCCCAGATCCGCGCCGACTACACCAAGCTCGTCCGTGAGTTCGGCGCCACCCTGTCGCTGGACGAATTCGCCCAGCTCTACGCGCACGACGCCGGCAAGCAGCGCCCGAAAACCCCCAAGGCCATGGACGACGGCTTCGTCGGCGCGCGCACCCCGCTCGGCCAGGACATCGTGGCCAAGATCCAGCAGTGGCACGCCGAAGAAATGCAGACCCTCGACCAGGAGCTGCGCGTCCAGGGCGCACGCCTGAAGCAGGCCGAAGAAAGCCTGGCGCACCGCCCCACCCAGAAGGCACGCAACGAGATCCGCATTGCCGGCAACCGCATCGACCGCGCGCAGGCGCGGCTGGCCGACCTGCACCGCAGTGGCCTGCTGCCGCGCGATAGCCGCATTTTCCCGGGCGTGTACGCGCCGGTGATCGTCTCCGAGCACGGCCAGCGCGTGATCAAACCGATGCGCTACCAATGCCGCCTGCCCGACAAGCCCGCCCGCAACGACGCGCTCTACCCCGGCACCTACAACGCCCGCCGCGACAGCCTGGAGGCGTACTGGAAGAATGCCTTCGGCCACCATCATGGCGTAGTGGTGGTGCAGTCGTTCTACGAGCATGTGCCGCGGCACGCCATGGAACAGCGCACGCTGGCGCCGGGCGAAAGCGCGCAGAACGTAGTACTGGAGTTTCGTCCCCGACCGCAGCGCGATCTGTTGATCGCCTGCCTGTGGTCGGAATGGGAAGGCCCCGAAGGTCGCCTGCTCTCGTTCGCCGCAATTACCGACGAACCGCCACGCGACGTGGCGGACGCCGGACACGACCGCTGCATCGTGCCGATCCGGCGCGAGAACCTGGATGCCTGGTTGAACCCGGACCCCGACAACCTCGGCGCGCTGTACCGGATCCTCGACGATCGCGAGCCGGTGGAGCTGGGTTACGAAGAAGCGGCGTAACGCGCGCTCAGCTGGCGACCGGGTTCCCGAGCAGCGCCTTCAGCAGCGCCGCTTCCAGTTCCTTGCCCAGGTACGGCTTGACCAGCACCACGCCGGCGCGGAATGCCTCGGGCAGCTGATGGGCTGCCATGCCGGTGGCCACCACGAACGGAATGCCGCGCGCGGTCAGCAGTTCGGCGACCGGGTCACTGGTTTCATTGTTGGCCAGGCGGTAATCGAGCAGCACCACCTGTGGCGCGTGGTCCTTGACCAGCTGCACGGCCTCGGTGACCGCTCCCGCCATGCCGACCACGACAGCACCGAGCTGCACCAACTGCATGTCCAGCAGCGAGGCACTCATCTCGTCGTTTTCGACCACCAGTACCCGCAGGCCCTGCAACGCGCTCATTCCGGTTCCCTGTATGGTTCAGCGCAATGAGTATAGCGTCGCGGCCAGATGACGGCCGGGGCCAACCTAAACGGTTCAGGCCTCCCCAACCGACCCGAGTTTGTATACACTACGCGGCCAGCCAGCCGAAGTGGCGGAATCGGTAGACGCAGCGGACTCAAAATCCGCCGCCCTTAAAAGCGTGTGGGTTCGAGTCCCACCTTCGGCACCATGGAATCCAAAAGGCCAGATCCCGCGATCTGGCCTTTTGCTTTTCCAACCGGGTTACACCAACCGCAACCCCGGTGCCCCGCCCGGGCTTCCCGACTGCGCCGCATGCCGCAGCGCCTGCGCTACCGCGCCATCCACCCGGAACGCAGCAACCGTCTGCAACAGCTGGGTCGCCTGCTCTTCCATGCTGCGTGCGGCCGCCGAGGCTTCTTCCACCAGCGCTGCATTCTGCTGCGTGCTCTGGTCGATGTGCTCCACTGCCTGATTGATCTGCACGATGCCGTCGCTCTGCTGCTGCGCGCCGACACTGATCTGCGCGATCAGTTCGTCCACGCGCTTCACGCTGGCCACGATCTCTTCCATGGTGCGCCCTGCACTTTCCACCTGCGCGGTGCCGGTGCCGACGCGGTCGACCGAGTCGTCGATCAGCTGCTTGATCTCCTTGGCAGCGCCTGCCGAACGCTGCGACAGCGAGCGGATTTCAGCAGCGACCACGGCGAACCCGCGCCCGTGTTCACCGGCGCGCGCGGCTTCAACCGCCGCGTTCAACGCCAGGATGTTGGTCTGGAACGCGATGCCGTCGATCACGCCGATGATGTCGACGATGCGCTTGGACGAAGCATTGATCAGCGCCATGGTGGCGACCACGTCGTTGACCACGCGCCCACCCTGCGCGGCGACATCCACCGCGCCACCCGCCAGCTGGCTGGCCTGGCGCGCGTTGTCGGCGCTCTGCCGCACGGTGCTGGTGAGACCCTGCAGCGAGACTGCGGTTTCTTCCAACGACGCCGCCTGCTGTTCGGTACGCTGCGAGAGGTCACTATTGCCTACCGCGATTTCGCTGGCGCCCAGTGCCACGGCATCGGCGGCCACACGGATCTGGCCGATCATGCTGCCCATGGTCTCGACCATGGCGTTGACGCCTTCGCACAGCGCCGCGATCTGGCCGGTCTTGTCGGCGGTGTCGATGCGGCGGCTGAGATCGCCGGTCTGGGCGGCACTCACCACGTCACGCGTCTGCGCCACGGCGGCGGCGAGCGCCTGCGCGTCGCGCACCTGCGCGGTGATGTCCGTGGCGTACTTGACCACCTTGAACGGCTTGCCGTTCATGTCGAAGATCGGGTTGTACGAGGCCTGGATCCACACCTCACGCCCACCCTTGCCGAGACGGCGGTATTGGCCGGCGTCGAACTCGCCGCGCCCCAGCTTCTGCCAGAACTGCTTGTAGGCATCGCCGCGCACATACTCGGGCTCGGCGAACATCGAATGATGCTTGCCGCGCACTTCGTCGAGCGTGTAGCCCAGCGCGGCCAGGAAGTTGTCGTTGGCCGAGAGGATGCGGCCGTCCAGGCTGAACTCGATCACCGCCTGCGAGGTATTGATCGCGGCCAGCTGGCCGGCGAAGTCGGCGGCCTGCATCTGCTGCGCGGTGATGTCTGTGGCGAACTTGACCACCTTCACCGGGCGTCCGCTGCTGTCGAACACCGGGTTGTACGAGGCCTGGATCCAGATCTCGCGCCCGCCCTTGCCCAGCCGACGGTACTGCCCGGCGTCGAATTCGCCGCGCCCCAGCCGCGCCCAGAACTCGCGATACGTGGTGCTGCGCACATGCTCGGGGTCGACGAACATCGAATGGTGCTTGCCGCGGATCTCCTCGAGCGTGTAGCCCAGGGTCTGCAGGAAGTTGGCATTGGCCTGCAGGATGGTGCCTTCGAGGTCGAACTCGATCACCGCCTGCACACGGTGCAGCGCAGCGACCTGGGCTTCCAGCTCGGCGTTGCGCTGCGCCAGCGCGGCGCTGGCCTGGCGGGTTGCACGGGGCGCGAACGCCAGCGCCCCGAGGGAACGCAGGAGTGACGTGGTTTCAGGAGTGCGTGCGGCCGCCGGTGGCTGAATGGCTGCGGTGGGCATCGGTATTTCCTCGGTTCCAACAAGCTCAATGGGCTACGTCGGGCCCCATGCCCGATGTAGTACGCAATACGCTTGGGGACTCACGAGGCGCGTCATGCGAGTGACGAACCTTCCGTGGGATGAAGCGGGTAACTGTCTACCCCTCCATGAGCGGCTGCGATGGATGAAACTTTAGGGTCGGCACGATCAGCGTCGACGCCCCGTGCCGGCGGCGCCGGCGGTAGGTTTCGCGCCCAGCGCCCGCGCCAGCTCCTGTGCCGGCTGCAGATGGAACATGCGCGCGTACTGGGCCGCCATCCGGCCCAGGTCCCACACGCCGAAGCGGGAACAGATGCCGGTGACGGTGTCGCCGGGTTTGGCCGTACGCAGCGCGCTGCGGATCGCATGCAGGCGTTCGATCAGATAGAAGTGGTGCGGTGCCAT